>CAIVZM010000038.1 GCA_903910385.1 uncultured Armatimonadota bacterium | reverse complement strand
GGTTGGGTCTGTATGAAGACGAGACCTCTGCAAACTGCCAGTACCATGTGCCGATGGCTCATCCGCTGGAAGCATGGGGAGATCTTGCCGCCTTTGATGGTTCTGTCAGCATCGTTCAACCATTGATTGCACCGCTCTATAATGGCAAGTCCGCGAACGAGTTTGTTGGCGAAATACTCGGAGATATCAAATCAGGCTACGATCACCTGCGTAGCTACTGGGCAGGTCGGGCGCAGACCGCCAACTTTGCCGGATGGTGGGAAAGAACCCTGCGCGATGGCTTTGTTCCCAACACTGCCGCCGCTCCAGTCGCAGTGACCGCGCGTCCCAATATAGTCGATACGCTCCCTGCCCCTGTTGCGGGCGGCGCTACCGAAATCGCCTTCCGACCCGATCCTTCCCTGTGGGATGGACGTTACGCTAACAACTCCTGGTTACAGGAATTACCCAAGCCGATTACAACTATCACCTGGGACAACGCGGCGATCATGAGCCCGGCGACGGCGAAAAAGCTGGGAGTCATTTCCGATGTCGATAAAAACGATGCGGTCAATTTCGCTCAGGCAAATGGCAAGCGGGTCGTGAAGCTCGCTGTCAATGGCGCAGAACTGGAAATGCCGGTCTGGATCTTGCCCGGACAACCTAACGATACGATTACGGTTGCGCTTGGTTTCGGTCGTACGCACTGCGGTCAGGTAGGGGAGGGGCAGGGCTTCGATACCTATCGACTGCGAACCTCCGGGACGATGAACTTCGCCCCCAACGTGACGGTCACCCCGACTGCCACGATATATGAAATCGCATCGACACAACCGCACCACCTTCTGCATGCGCCCGAACCCGGACTTCATGCCGAGAAGAACTCGGCGATCACCTACGGTCAAAAAGAAGAAAACCGGAGCATCATCGCTTCCGCAACCTTTGAGGAATACGCTGCAAAGAACGGGGAAGTAGTAGAGCGGGAACACGCTCCCTCCGTTCCCGAAGCGACCGGTTTCGGAACGACTATCGAGAAGCATGAAGAGTCTCATGGGAAGCCCGGAGACGCAGGACATGGCGCGGAAAAAAGTTCCGAGCACGGTGAGCGTATCGCGCAGGGGCTGAATGAGAATGGCTCCAAGTTCGATGGCTCTCTGGGCGGCACGCCTAATATGGCAGGGCACAACCGGATCGATTCTCCGCAGGTGACCGCGGACGCTTATCGCAAGCAGTGGGATTACACCGACCGTGGCTCCTCTAACCGCGAAGGTTGGGGTTCTCTGTATCCGGAATACAGCTCACGGGGCTTCAACGCCTGGGGCATGAGCGTCGATTTGACGGTCTGTACCGGATGTAACGCCTGCGTGACCGCCTGTCAGGCGGAAAACAATATCCCGACGGTGGGCAAAGATATGGTCGGTAAGGGGCGGGAAATGCACTGGATCCGTATCGACCATTACTATGCGGGCGAAGATTGGGACAAACCGGAATCTTACTTCCAACCCGTCGCCTGTGTCCACTGCGAAAAAGCCCCGTGCGAACCGGTCTGCCCAGTCGCCGCGACCATTCACAGCCATGAAGGGCTGAATCAGATGGTCTACAACCGGTGTATCGGAACGCGCTACTGCTCGAACAACTGCCCCTATAAGGTGCGACGCTTCAACTATCTGAAGTGGACGGCGGGAGTCGGCGGACCGCAAACGCTTAATTACTTCGATAAGCCGCAATTACAGATGATGGCGAACCCGGATGTCACCATTCGTGGACGTGGCGTCATGGAAAAATGCACCTACTGCGTACAGCGTATCAATGCGGCGCGTATCGAAGCGAAAAAGGCGGGACGTGATATCGGTGACGGCGAAGTGGTCACTGCATGCCAGCAAGCCTGCCCGACTCAGGCAATCATATTCGGTGATATCAATAACCCGGAAAGCCGTGTGAGTAAACTGCGCGAACAACCGCATGACTACTCCCTGTTGTCCGAGTTGAACACTCGCCCGCGCACAACGTATCTTGCCCGGATTAAGAACCCGAATCCAGCAATTAGGTCATAAGCGTTCGCCGTTTTTGCGAACGATGATTGACGATCTGATAGAGAAGACGAACGAGGAATTGAGAAACTGATGGCTACCCGGACGCCCCCAAATGGCGCACAAGTCCAGACGCGCCCAACGTATGAACGGTTTATAGATAACCAGCATACTTATGGGACGATGACCGACATCATTAGCGAGGTGGTGCTTTCGCCCCGCCCGCCGATGTTTTGGTTTTTGATCATCGCCCTCTCCTTCGTCTTCGTCAATGTCTTCCTGATGGCGATTACGTGGCTGGTCTTACGTGGAACCGGAATCTGGGGTAACAATATCCCGGTTGGCTGGGCATGGGATATCATCAACTTCGTCTGGTGGATCGGTATCGGACACGCCGGAACATTGATTTCCGCCATTCTCTTGCTCATGCAGCAGCAATGGCGCAACTCGATCAACCGCTTCGCGGAGGCGATGACCATCTTCGCCGTTGTCTGCGCCGGTATCTACCCGCTGTTACATACCGGTCGACCCTGGGTGGACTACTGGCTGTTCCCATATCCGAACATTCTGGGAATGTGGCCGCAGTATCGCTCGCCTCTTTGCTGGGACGTTTTCGCGGTATCCACCTACTTCACCGTGTCGCTGTTGTTCTGGTTCCTCGGACTGGTGCCGGATATCGCAACCCTGCGTGACCGCGCCACGCATCCGCTGGCGAAGAAGGCGTACGGCGCCGCCGCCCTCGGATGGCGCGGTGCCGCCCGACACTGGGTGCGCTATGAACAGGCTACTAACCTTCTCGCCGGACTGTCCGCGCCGCTGGTTCTTTCGGTGCACTCCATCGTCTCCTTCGACTTCGCCGTTGGACTTGTACCCGGATGGCATACGACGATTTTCCCGCCGTACTTCGTCGCGGGAGCCGTTTTCGCCGGATTTGCAATGGTTCTTACCTTCGGACTTCCGCTCCGTGCGGCTTATGGTCTGAAGGACTTCATTACGATCAAGCACATCGACTGGATGTGTAAGATCATGCTGGCGACCGGCCTGATCGTTTTCTATGGCTATATTCTCGAAATGTTCTTTGGCATGTACTCCGGCAACATCTACGAGATCGCTCTGGTCAACAACCGTCTGTTCGGGCCGTACCGGTACTTCTACTACGCCCTGATCTTCTGTAACGGTCTGGCGCCGCAGATTCTGTGGTCGGCGAACCTTCGCAAAAATATTCCGGTCGTCTGGATTCTGACCCTGATCATCGGTGTCGGAATGTGGCTGGAACGGTTCGTCATTATCCCGATGAGTCTCTCCCGTGACTTCCTGCCGTCCAACTGGGGCTACTATACGCCGACTTTCTGGGACTGGGCGCTGTTTATCGGGACTATGGGCCTGTTCACGTTCCTGTTCTTCATGTTTATCAAAGTGTTGCCAATGATTAATATCTTTGAGATGCGTGACCTGTTGCTCCGAATCAATCATCATGATCATAAAGCCAACGGGCACGATGACCATCATGATGCAGGCGTCCTCGCTCCGGTCACAGTGGGTGGCGGTAACGGCGTCGGAGGAAACGGCCATGCAACCGATGGAAAGGTGGGGTCGTAATCATGTCATCGCATCACAATCACGAACCGGTAGACCCGACCTTCGGAACGGTGGCAGAATTCGATGATCCAGACGCTTTGCTATCGGCGGCGCATCGGGCGCATGAAGCGGGATTCCGTCATGTTGAGGCGTATTCGCCGTTTCCGATTCACGGAATGGACGAAGCGTTGAAATTCGATGACGCCCGTTTGCCGTGGGCGACATTTCTGGGTGGGCTGGGCGGATGCGCCATCGGTTTCCTCGGTCTGTACTACACTAACGTTGTAGATTATCCGTGGAACGTCGGCGGGAGACCGTTGTTCTCCTGGCCTCAGTTCTTGCCGATCACGTATGAGTGTACGATTCTATTTGCGGCCCTGTCGGCGTTCTTCTTTCAGTTTGCGCTGAACGGACTGCCCAAACCCTATCATTCGATTTTTAATACGCCGAATTTCGCCCGTGCGACGCAGGATAGATTCTTTCTTTTGATCGAAAAAACCGACCCTCAATATGACTCGTCGGAGACGGCGTCATTTTTGAGCGGACTGCGTGGCGTGATCAATGTGTCCGAGGTTGAGAAGTAGAAAAGTGACAGGCGCGAGCGCTCCTGTTCCTCGCGTGAAGCGAAACTGCAATTATATGCCAGATAAGCAATCTAAAAATATAGAAGGAAGACGCGCCCAACGTGGATTCGTAGTGGCGGGTATCGCCCTCATTACGACTGCGATGTTGTCGGGTTGCCACGTCGATATGTGGCGGCAACCTTACATGAAGCCGTACTACCAGAACGATTTCTTTGCCGATAAGTCTTCCGGTCGTCCCCTGATTCAGGGCACCGTTCCGCAGGGCGATTTGAAGACGGAAGACCCTATCTATTACACCGGGAAAGGCGCGGACGGAAATACGCTCGTCAAGACCATACCCGTTCGGGCGGTTCAGGCGTTCGTATCTCCGAAAGCGATGCTGGAGCGAGGAAAAGACCGATATAACGCGTACTGCACTCCCTGCCATGGCAAAACCGGGAATGGTAACGGGTTCATCACGCAACGAGGTCTGGGCTACTGGCAAAAACTTCCCGCTTCCTACCATACGGATCGTCTGCGGAAAGTTGAGGATGGTCACATCTATGACACCATCACCAACGGCTACGGAATCATGTACGGTTATGCATCGCGAATTCAGGATCCAAATGATCGCTGGGCAGTGGTCGCCTATGTTCGTGCCTTGCAATTGATGTATGAAGGGCAACCTGTCGCCGGTCAGACGGTCATGGAACCCGCTGATAAAACGACAACGCTGACGAACATGCCGGTTCCGCGACCGCAGGGTGGGCCAGGACTGCCTGTACCCGCTCCAAACGGAGCCACGCTTTCGTCGGAGAATATGAATCGGGAAGGCGCAGACGCGCCAGGGCGAAATAGATCATCAGCGGATGTAGCTCCATCGCCGCTACCGGGTAGCTTCCGAACTCCCGAAGGTATCACCCGACCGGGAACGGGAGGAACGCGATAACATGAGTGTAATGAATCAAACCTCCCCAATTCCCACGTTCAAACGTGCGCAAAACGTGGGCGGAATCCTCTTTTTACTGGGCGTGATCGGACTGGGTATCGCTCTCATCAGCGGGGATACGAAGGCGTTTTTCGCTTCGTTTACGTTTGGATTCGTATTCTGGATGACATTGACGCTGGGATGTTGCACTCTGGTGTATTTGCATCACAGTATCCGTGCAACTTGGAGTCTTTCCATTCTTCGTATCGCCGAGGCAGGAACCAAGGCCCTGCCCTTGATGCTGGTTTGCTGGCTGGTTATGGCGGTGGGCATGCTCTCAAGGCAGCTTTACATGTGGTCGAACCCGGCGAATATGGCCGGTAGCGAAGTGTTGCAACGCAAGACCTGGTTTTTGAACCCGACGACATACATCGTTCTATCGCTTATCTGCTTCGCTTTCTGGATTTTGACCACCTGGCGCTTGAATGAATCGTCACGGCTTCAGGATGAGACACGAGACCAGAGGCTGAGCGAGAACCGCGCCAGTTTCGCGCCGCCCGCCGGAGTCATCCATGTTGTCCTGCTGACCTTCGCCATCACACTCTGGGTCATGTCACTGGATCCCTACTGGGTCTCAACCATCTATGGTGTCTGGTTTATGATCTACGGATTACGATTGGTGATTGCGCTGGGTATCGCTGTAGTCTGGGGTTTGAGGAATACGCGCCCGTTCAATGAGCTGATTACCAAGAAACTTGGCGCGGATGTCGGTAATATGTTGTTGGGATTGACGATGTTCTGGGCGTATGTCACAGTATCGCAGTTCCTGATCATCTGGTCGGCGAACCTTCCGGAAGAAATTCCGTTCTATATTAACCGGTTCACAGGACCGATGGTATATCTGGGCGGATTTCTGGTCATCGCTCAGTTCTTTGCGCCGTTCCTGTGCTTGATCGGGATGCGGAACAAACGCGCCCCACACATTTTCTGGCGTATCGCAGTCTGGATCATCATCGCCAGTATCATTGATATGTTCTGGCAAATCACGCCCTTTTTCAAAGTAGGGTTTTTGTCCGAGAACCTATTATGGTACGCTTTGGATTTCGCCGCATTCGCTGCGATTGGCGGAGCATGGGTCTGGGTCTTTGCATCAGATCTCATCAAGACCGCACAGCGTAATGCATTGATTCCGTTGCACGATACCCGTCTTGTCGATTCGTTCCGGGAAGTTGCGGAGGGACACGCACATGCGTAAAACAAACGCAGAGATGCCTGATTTGCTTTCGAAAATGGGATATGAGGCAAGAGATGTCAGCCTTCAGGGAATCTTTATCGGCATCGCTGCCCTGTTTGTCTTTATCCTGATAGCCATGGTCAGCAGTGTGATCCTGTACAATATCTTTATTCCGGATTGGTACAAAGGGACGACCCGAATCCCGATTCCTGCCGCTCGGCGATTGCCGCCGCATCCGCAACTTCAGACCGAACCCCGCCGCGATATGGTTCTGTATCGTGAAGCGGAAGATGAGATGGTTGCGGGCAGAGCGGATGACGGACATGGACATCGCGCTAAAATGTCGGTCAACGATGCCATCAATATGATGGCGACTCAACGAGGAATCGCCGGAGTCAGGGGCGATGCCTCCCCGGTATCGGGAGGAAGCTATCCCGGCGGCACAGGATTGAAGGGAACTTCACCTGCCGCTGTCGCGCCTGTCGGAACCCACGATATGGGGAATGCCGGGAGCGTAGCGCCAACGACTCAGAACGGTTCCGCACATGGAAACGGAGCGCATTGAGATGAACCCGAAATTCGGAAAGCGGCGTTTTATCGCCCTTGCCGGAGCGGCGATAGCAGCGCTAATGGCGACTGCCAGTTATGCACAACGACCCGCCGATCTGTCACAGATCGGGCAGGTTCGGATGAACACTCCTATCAATGCGGCAAAAGACATCAGCTTCAATCAGATGCTGAAGGCTTACCTGCCGCTCGATACGACATTCACTGATGAAAGCGGAGCGGTTGTTCCGCTGAAAAACTACTTTGGTAAAAAACCCGTCATCCTGATGATGCCGTTCTATCGTTGTCCCGGCATCTGTACACAGGAATTGAATGGCCTGACCGAATTGATGAAGGATGAACGCTTTCCCTATCGAGTTGGACGCGATTTCGAAGCGATTATCATCAGCATCAACCCTAAAGAAGGGCCGGATCTGGCGACTGCGAAGAAAAAAGAATATCTGGATGCCCTCAACCAACCGGGGGCTGAGAGCGGCTGGCGTTTCCTGACGGGAAACCAGGCAAATATCAAAAAAATCGCCGATACCATCGGCTACAAATTCGTTTATGATCCGAAGACTGACCAGTATGCCCATGCAGCGGGTTTTGTCATTCTGACTCCGGAAGGCGAAGTTTCGCGTTACTTCTTCGGCGTCGGATATGATCCCCGTGATGCGAAACTCGCTCTGACAGAAGCGGGGAAGGGAAAAGTGGGGACGGTCATTGATCAGTTTATACTCGCCTGCTATCACTACGACCCGGCGACGGGAACGTATGGACCAAAAGTGTTCGCGCTTTTGCAGATTGCAGGCTTCGCGACAGTCGGATTGCTCGGTGCATTTATCTTTTTTGCACTTCGCGCCGACATCAAACAACCAAAGTTGATTAAACTGCCCGACGGAAGAATCGTCCCGGAGGGACAACCATTGCAAATGCCCGAAGGGAAGGCTTAGAAGGCCGAAAGTTATGGGAGAATTTCCGGTACGCCCGGTTGCGGCGTCCACCTACGCCGATGACGTAGACAAATTGTTCTTCGTGCTCCTGGCGCTGACACTGATCTTTACAGTTGTCACGATCAGTGTGCTAATCTACCTAGCGGTCAAATACCGTCGAGGAGCCAAAGTAGACCGTTCCGATGCGCACGACCATAATACGACTCTGGAAATCGCGTGGAGCGCAGGACCGCTCGTCCTTGCTCTCGCGGTCTTCCTCTGGTCGGCGAAACTGTTCGCCAGCGTCTATGCCGCGCCGGCGAACGCCAAGGAAGTATTTGTCATTGGCAAACAATGGATGTGGCATCTACAACATGCCAACGGCATTCGTGAGAACAATGAGCTTCATGTTCCTATCGGTCAAGCTGTCAAGCTGACGATGATCTCTCAGGATGTCATCCATGCGTTTTACGTACCAGAATTCCGTCTGCAACGACACGTTGAACCAGGGCATTACTCGACGATGTGGTTCACTCCTACCAGAGTCGGCAAGTACCACCTATACTGCAATATGTATTGCGGAACGCAACACTCTGAAATGGGCGGGTGGGTGTATGTCATGAGCAGAGAAGAGTATTCTAAATGGTACGCTTCCGGTGGAGCCAAAGCGGTGGCAGTCGGCGGTCTCAATACGCCTAATGGCGGTCTGAGCATGGCGCAGGCGGGCGCGGCGCTGTTCCAGCAGTACCAGTGCGCTTCCTGCCATAGCGGAGATGCCGTTAAGCGCGGCAAGGGACCGTCTCTGGTCGGCATCTATGGAACCAATCGGCAACTGGCGAACGGGAAGACCGTGAAGGCGGACGATGGCTACCTGCGCAATGTGCTGTACTATCCCAATGAGTACACGCTCAAGGGCTGGCCGCAGGGGATGCCATCCTACCGTAACCTGACCGAAGAGCAGGTCTTGCAAATCAATGCGTATGTGAAGTCCCTGAGTGGTGTCACTACCCCGAATCTCTCTGCACAGGTTCCGGGACCCGCCGGGGCGAAAACCAATCAAAATAATGCTGGCGCCGCGCTTGTACCTGGCGCGGTTGACACCGATGGCGGTTCGCCGGACGTGAAAGCGCCAGCAGCTGATACGGATAATCAGCAGTGGCGGTACATGTATGGAGGGGAGCAGTATAAATGAGCGTAACAGCGCTGAAGACTCCCGGCGTCGCACCGAAGACGGCTCCAGAAGGGGCTGCTCATGATGTCGAACCGGAAAATTACATCAATACGAACTGGAATATCAGTTCCTGGTTACTCACCGGCGACCATAAACGCATCGGGGTCATGTACCTCATCGCCATCACCTTTATCTTCGCCCTGGGAGGACTCGCGGCGGGAATGGTGCGCTTTGAACTGACGGCTCCAAGAGGACAGATATTGTCCTCTGAGGCGTACAACAAGATGTTCTCGGCGCACGGTATCCTGATGGTCTTCTTTTTTCTGGTGCCATCGATCCCAGCGTCTCTGGGCAACTTTCTGGTGCCGCTGATGATCGGCGCCCGTGACCTTGCCTTCCCGCGTCTGAACCTGCTGTCCTGGTATCTCTATATGATAGGGGCGCTGATGACGCTGGGGGCGATCGTTTTCGGAGGAGTCGATACGGGATGGACGTTCTATACGCCCTATTCCAGTATCTACTCTAACAGTAACGTCGCTCTGGCGATCATGGGCATCTTCCTTGCCGGGTTCTCCTCGATTTTTACGGGTCTGAACTTCATTGTCACGATCCACAAGATGCGAGCGCCCGGGATGACTTGGTTCCGATTGCCGCTGTTTATCTGGTCAATGTACGCCACTTCGGTAATTATCATGCTGGGGACGCCGGTTGTCGCTATCACATTGCTTCTGGTAGTAGTTGAGCGTACTATCGGTCTGGGAATCTTCTCACCCGAACTCGGTGGCGACCCGGTGCTGTTCCAGCATATGTTCTGGTTCTACTCGCACCCCGCCGTCTACATCATGATTTTGCCGTCCCTTGGCATTATCAATGAACTGATTGCGGCATCGTGTAAGAAGCGCATCTTCGGTTACCCTTTCGTCGCTTTCTCCAACCTAGCGATTGCGGTCTTCGGCTTCATCGTCTGGGGCCACCATATGTTCGCGACCACACAGTCCATGTATTCGAGCATGGTCTTCTCGGTCATCTCGTTCCTGGTGGCGATCCCCTCGGCGATCAAAGTTTTCAACTGGGTAACGACCATCTATAAGGGGTCGGTAGAATTCAGCGCCCCGATGATTTACGCAATGTCGTTCATCGGTCTGTTCGTCATTGGCGGTCTGACCGGACTGTTCCTTGCCGCGCTGGCGACCGATGTTCACCTGACAGCGACCTACTTCGTTGTCGCGCACTTCCACTACATTATGGTCGGAGGCGCATTGACCGGATTCCTAGGCGGACTTCATTTCTGGTGGCCTAAAATGACAGGACGCATGTACCCGGAATCTTGGGCGAAAGTGTCCGCGATCATTCTGTTCATCGGGTTCAACGTTACGTTCTTCCCGCAGTTCGTTGTCGGGTATGTGGGGATGCCACGCCGGTATCACTTCTACGCGCCCGAATATCAAATCTGGCACATCATGTCGTCCGCAGGGGCTTCCATTCTGGCGGTGGGTATGATCATTCCGGCGTTCTACTTCCTGTGGTCGCTGAAAAATGGTCCCAAAGCCGGACGCAACCCGTGGGGAGCCATTGGTCTTGAATGGAGCCATGCAGATTCGCCGCCCATTCCGACGAACTTCGCCGAAATCCCGATAGTGACCTGGGAAGCGTACGAATACTCACCCGATGCCCACGCCGTCGCTTATGCCGACCGTGAAGATGTTTTCGTCGGCTCTGATGGGGAAATAGATGGCGCTCCGCAGAGTGTACTCAGTGGGGAGAAAGTCCAGAATAAATGAGTCTCGCCAATTTAGAAAGAACCGGCGTCGGCGGCGCCCCACTGGGAGAACAGTGGGGCGAACAACGCCTTTCTCATCAATTCGAAGATATCGATCAGCAGAATGAATGCTACATTGTTGGCATGTGGTCGTTCTTGGTCACGGAAGTCATGTTCTTCGGGGCATTGTTCCTTGCGTATTCGCTGTACCGGGTACTATACTTTAACACCTATATGGAGGCGCACCAGTTCCTCGATATACGGTGGGGAACGCTCAACACCTTCGTTCTGCTCGCCAGTAGCCTCTCGATGGCGCTGGCGGTCGATGCGCACCAGCATGGTCAACGGAAGGCAATGATCGGGTTACTGTCCTTCACCGTTCTCTGCGCCTTCGGATTCATGGCGATCAAGACCGTCGAATACACGAACAAGATAAACGAAGGGCTTTTCCCCGGAGGCAACAAGTTTGATTACGCTCGCGCCCTGCACCTGCATCATAAGGAAGCGGAAGAGCGAGCGAATGAACCCTTCGCCTTTTTGAACGAGCATGAATTGCCTGACAGGTATAAATTGGCGACTCGCGCTCTGGAAGAAATGGATCACGAACAGACTGTCCGGTTTGTAGGCGCGCCGCGTGAAGGTTTCGACACGCGATTGACGACGGTAACTCCCTCAGAAGGAAATGGACCTGCGTTAGCGGTTCCGTCCGAAGCGGCGAATACCTTCGAGCGTGAAGCGAACAAAGCCCGACTGTTCTTCAGCATCTATTTTGCGATGACCGGCCTTCACGGTATCCACGTCATTGTCGGAATCGTGCTGATCGGGGCGATCATTGTTTTGGCGCTGATGAAGCATCGAGCAGTGGATGATTATATGCCGACGGAAATGGTTGGTCTGTACTGGCACTTTGTTGACGTCGTATGGATTTTCCTTTTCCCGTTGATGTACTTGATTTCATAGGCGTTTTCACAGAACCGTTTCCATAAGCGCCGTCAGGAGGGCAGGAGAAATTCAGCGCCCTCCGGTACGATTGATAAAAGAGAGAATGATATGGCTTCCGCCGCACACGGACATAGCGAACACGGAAATGGGTTGCATGGCGACCCCAATAGCCCGTTTCACATCAAGCACCCGCCCAAACTTGACCTCTGGAAGAACTTTGCCTTCCTGATGGTAATGCTTGTCGTCACGGTTGTGATGTACAAGATCGATTTGAGCCATACAACGGGATGGGTGGGTACGAACGTCGTTATTGCGATGATCATCTCCGCCATCAAGGCGACGGCAGTCATCTGGATCTTCATGAACGTTCGCAACTCGACACGCCTGACATGGCTATGGGCCGCTCTTGGATTTATCTGGCTGATCCTGCTGGTCGGTATCTTCATGGACTACCAGACCCGCGCCTGGATCGATCAGACGGGGTGGACTGCGATTCCTTCCGAGTATGAAATCGGCGGGGTAAGTAGTCGTCCGCCAACTGCGGGTAAATAGAGCGTCAATAGCAACAGTAGCGGTGAATCCGACGCAGTCGGCTCTTCAGCACTGGCTCCATTACCAAAAAGTAACCAGTATCGCCTTTGACCGGAACGGTTAGAGCATAAAACCGAAAGCCCCCGATGCATGATCGCATCGGGGGCTTCCTTTATTCATTAGCTATTCTTTAGCGCACAGGGGAGGGAATTAGCGCTCCCGCTCCGCCAATCTTCCTATTTCCCGCGCGTTCCGCTACGATGGACCGGCGGGAGCGTTGGGGCTTCGCGTTTGACGATCGTTTCGTCTCCACCCAAGGGACCGCCATCTACTCCGGTGCCGGATTGCTTTCCGGCATTACGATACTGTTCCAGAATCTTCGCCGCCAGTGGATTGACCTTAGGTTTGGAACCACTACTTTTCTTTTGCATTTTCTTCCTCCCTTTTGTTTCTTCTATATCGAATTACGGACGCCGTACGAAAAGGTTTCCCGGACGCCGTTCGATAAGACCTTTCATTTCCAGTAATGTCACCGCGACGCTTGCTTGCGGTGACATCAGTCCTGCCGCAGGAGCGGCTAGATCCAGATGCAACGGAGTGTCCCCCAGCTGCGCCAGTAGAGCTGCCTCATCGGGTGACAGAGGCGGAATCTGGCGTACTGGAGCCACAGGACTGACCGCAGGTAGAGCCTCATCTTGATTTTGCGCCGTGGTATACGACGGATCACTTGTACCAGTATTGCGATTACCGACTGATGCAGAAGGCGGCTTCGATATCGCAATTTTTTCCGGCTGTGACGGTAATGTGATTCCGAACGCCGCAGATAGCACATCCTCCGGGGAATCCGCCAGACCTGCGCCATCCTGAATGAGCAGATGGCAACCACGCGAACGACCCGATTCGACAGAACCCGGAATTGCCCACACATCGCGACCGTATTCACCAGCATTCCGTGCGGTAATCATCGCTCCGGAATCCGCCGGCGCTTCCACCACCAGAGTCGCTTTTGCGATTCCCGCTATTATTCGGTTACGCGCCGGGAAACGCCAGGGTTCCGGAGTGACTCCCATACCGTATTCACTGATCACCGCGCCACGACCTCCAGCGATTTCTGCAAATAACGAGCGATTGGCGGCAGGGTAGGCGATATCGACTCCGCATCCGAGAACGGCGATAGTGACGCCGCCTGTGGTGTCGAGCGCTCCTCGATGTGCGGCAGTGTCTATGCCTGCTGCGCCTCCAGAAACGACAGCGACCCCGCTCTGAGAAAAAGCGCGGGCGAATCGCTCGGTCTGTTCACGCCCGTAAAGCAGGGCGCGACGTGAACCGACAATGGCGACGAAGGCGGCGTCCGCCAGAGGCATATCGCCACGAACAAAGAGAATCGGGGGCGCATCCGCGAGTTCGCGTAGACCGACCGGGTATTGATCGCTAAAATAGGGGAGAACCCATATGCCCAGTCTCTGGGCGTTAGATATCAAAGCGGGGGCCAGAACCTCTGTACGCGCCATCTGGAGCCGTTCACGCTGTTTTTCTGTGAGGGCAATCGAAGGGTGGGAGAGGATAGCGTCGGATAACCGCAATGCCTCTGTCATGGATCCGCCCGTTTTGGAAATCAACGCCCGCAGGCGCATCGAGGGAAGGGTAGCGGACGCTAATCGGTGCGCCGCCAGAAACTCGTCGGTAGCCTCCCTACTATTTATTTGTGATGGCGCTGAGTCCATAAGAGCAAATCTCTATAAATACGTTCGCGGACGGATTATATCCGTCCGCGAACAGGAGAAACGCTATGGGGAATACTGTGGATATTCCTCCAAGATCATCAGGGATTAGAAGGCGGTGTCCCTCCGCCTCCTTGCGCAGGAGCAGACCTGGGCGTTGTACTACGATTGGAACGAGGCGGAGCCGGAGCCGTACGCGGAGAGTTTGCCGGAAGCGCATTATTCACCACAAATGACCAGACCTGCTCGGATTTATTTCCACGCCAATCCGCTGCCGAAACTGTGACTGTGTGCCGACCATCTGCAAGAGGGGGATCGACGATTTTACCGCTCGAGCGCGTGACGTAGATGATCAGATTGCGATCCGGGTCGAAGCTGGCTTCCAGAGTGCGCCCATCCAGTTTAAGGATGAGCGAATCGGGATTGAGTCCGGTACCAGCATCGATCGCCTGCGCCGCGATAACGACGGGAGGTTGACCATTGACCTGTTGACCCGACGGGGGATACGTATAGGGATATTCCGGTCCGGTGGTATCTACCGCATCCGCCCGGAATGCGGAAAGCGATCCATCATCGGCAAGCGCATAAACGGTGCCGTTGGAGACGGTCAATGGCGTTGTCAGGACGACATTATTCAGGTTGCGCGTGGTTGTACGCCCGCTCGCGCCGCCAAAACCGCCGCGACCTCCACCTTCATTACCCCCTGCGTTACCGCCAGCATTACCGCCACGACCGCCGCCGGGGAAGCCTCCGCCTCCGGGAAAGCCGCTACCGCTGGGGGGAGCGCCACCGCCACCGGGGAATCCGCCGCCGCCGCCAGGGAATCCGCCGCCACCGCCGCCAGGGAATCCGCCCCGTCCGCCTCTACCGCCACCGGGGAATCCGCTACCCGTAGGAGCGCCGCCGCCTCCGGGGAATCCGCTTCCGCCAGAAAAGCCTCCACCGCGTGCACCCGTCGCTCCGCCCGCGCCGAAGGTTTGATCGGAAGGCAGGGGACGGTTAGAACTGACCTGCAGATTGTATTGCCACAGAAGCTTGCCATCAGCGCGGGAAACTGCCATAATCGCATTCTTGCCGGTGGGAATTAGGAAGACATCGCCGGCAAGAGTTGGTCCAGCTGAGGGTGTCAACGGCAGATTCGCTGCCTGCTTCCATGCCGCTTTTCCATTGTTGGCGCGAACGGCGAACATGTTGGCGCCGCCCTTGCCATTGTTGGTGATGACGTAGACGATGCCATCATCAGCGACAGGTGGAGCTATGATGTTGCCTACGAAGCCTGCCTGCCATCGCGCAAGACCGCTGGATGGCTGAAGCGCGTACAGGGTCGACCCGGACGGTACATACAGAGTGGCATCCGCATAAACAAGCGGGTCCTGCGGCAAACTCGTTGGGAAGCGTTGCTTCCAGCGGAATTGACCTGTCGCCTTCTTCAACCCGTGGACGCTATTATCATCACTGACGAAAAAGACCATATCTTCCGTCATGACCGGAGCGGAAATAACGCCGGCACCCGCCTTGTAGAAATCAGTGTTTCCCGCTTTATCCCGGTAGGTCTTCCAGATAGGAGCGCCGGTTTCGGCGTCCAGCACGTAGAAGTTGCCATCGTTAGAGCCAAAATAAAGGGTGTTATCCACCATAGCTGGGGACGAGGTAATGGCTCGACCTGTCTTGAAGGCAGACTTTTCCTGACCGGTCTTTGCATCAATGCGGTAGAGACTACCATTGGATGCCCCGACATAAATGACGCCATTGCTGACCATCGGCGCCGAGGTGAAAAGGGTTTTATTCGGCAGACCGTTGGGATCCCAAGGAAATTGCCACTTTCGCGCCCCTGTGTTAATATCCAGCGCATAAAGAACGCCGCCTTCGCCCGTGCCACGCGCTGCATAATAAGCCGTATCGCCGACGACGACTGGCGCGGAAGGGTTCTGGGTCTGCGCCCCGGCGCTAAAACGCCAGAGTAAAGAAAGCGGGGTCGTGATTTTCTCACTGGACACGCCGCGACGCGTCACATCGCCCCGTAACTGAGACCAGTCATCGGCGACCGCTGGACGCGCTACGCTAAACGCCGTCAGCGCAACGATTCCGCTCAGCGCTATCACGCTGCGTTCCGCATGGATCAGGCGGAGGTTTCTGTTCATTGTCTATCCTCACTGTATCGGCGTTGCGGCTATTTCCCGGGAAGTTCCGCCTTACGCCGCCGTTGCCGTCGAATTATAACAAAGACGCCGTTCAAGCGTCAAGAATCCAGATAAAAGTGATTTTGGCGCTCCTTGTACGGAGCGGCAGGTCGGTGAAATCACTGTTTTGAAAGGGTTTTTACCGCCAAAAATCGTTTGTTTGGGGAAAAGACCGTGACGGAACGTTCGGCGACTGGCGCCGTTGTCCATCGTATTAGGGCTGATGCTTCGCCGCGAACGTTTGTCGTAAGCGTTTCCGAGTCCGAGACGCCACCAACTACTGTCAGGCGAATCGCTTCGCCGCTCAATGAATCCCCCTCAGCGTTAGTCAGACGGATTTTTACCGTCACCCGTTCATAATTGTTTTCACTGATCTGATTTGCCCAGGAAACCTGGGCGGTAAAGCCTGTGGCATCTCCTGCGCCCGTTTCCATTGCACCCCGCACCATAATCGGAAAACCAGATGTCTCCGCGCGTCGTGTACAATACACGACGCCTTTTCCTGGTCGGATAGCGTGAAACGTTCCCTCTTGATTGACGAATCCTATACCCCCTGCAGTTCCCCACAGAGTTCGGTCATCGCTATTTGAGAAAAGATGCGTTTCTCCCACACGTATTTCCACCGGTGTAGTGTCCGTATCCGTCGTTCGTGTCTTGTGAGACCGCTTCCCGAAGACCAGCAACATATTGGAAACCGGCCGCTCTTTACCTTCCGAAGGCGAATTGATCACAGAATCGAAAGCGACCAGCGTCGTAGAACCGCCGCCATCCATATTGACCGCTTCCACCGCTCCCAACTTCAAGAGGAGTTCGGCTGTTTCCTGCAGGGAAGCTCCTCGACTGATTCCTTTCTGTCGCCCGTCTACGGTGAGGAAGAGAATCTTGCCTTCCGGGGTGATTCCGACTGCGCTCCTCGGGTGACGGGTGGTGGAAAACGACGAGCTCATTTTCTCTTCAGTCAGGGCAATATTGATCTTGCCGTCTTGCAATAAGCGAGGGCCACCTGCCACCGCTTCCCGTATGCTGGCGAAATCGATCGCCTCTCCGCGAACCGTCGGCGTCTCCAGACGAAAACGTATGTGTGTACCCGGCGAAACGCGACGCAAAAATTCCGCCGCTTCTCCGCTGCCGGAAAATACCACGCTGTCGGGCGGGAGGGGAGTTCCGCCTCCCTCGATGATTTGTATTACCTTTCCGGTGAAAGCTTTATCCGGGCGAATCGGCAGGGAGACGCCCGAAAGAGCGACTTCCACCCGACCTGACGCTTTGAGCGTGCGGTCAAAAAAGATCGGCGTGAAGAGTAATAATTCATCGCCTTTGCCGGGTTTCCGGTTCATCCCGTCAATGGCGTGAGATTCGCCTTTTTCGCCGCCCTCTAAAACTTCCGCCACTCCGCGATATCTGAAGGAGGCGATTTTGCCAGTTCCGCTTTTTGTCAGCAGGAAGCAGGTGCGCTCCAGTGTCGGTTCGGTGACCATTTCACCGTTCTGGATATGCAGACCAATAGGGTTGCCCATAAAAGGGAAGAATCCGGCATTTATCCCGGCAATCGCGCCGTGCCGCGCCGCCAGCGTCGAGACGATCTCCCTGCCCAGAGTGGGATCGTCACCCCACACCCTGTCCTGACCCAGAGCTGCTTCGATCCGCACGCCTTTCGCCTTCAAATCCACCCGTAGCGCCGTCACGATCAGCGGTCCGCCCACGGTTCCGTCGGGGGTAATTTCCTGAATCAGTTCCACACCCGGCGCCAGAGTCCGATTGATCCGTGTCGGATTAGTTCGCGCCGGTTTTATGCCCTCCGATTTTGTTCCTTTTGAATTGATCTGTGCAGGGGGTGGAAGATCGGGCGTTTGCCCGAACGCTTCCAAATGGAAACCCGAACAAAGGAAGAACGCGCTTACAAAGATAGCGAACCATTTCACAGCGATAGCATACCCGAATATTCATCTGGATTAACGTATATTATCCTCGAAAGAAGTGCATCCCGTTCTACAACAATAACGGTACCGTTGGTATGGACTTTTAAGCAGGGAGTCTTCATCTGTTGATGGTGTGAGACGCTATTCGCCTTCAGTCTTCCTGATTCCAGCGGCGCAGGATATCCTCTGGAATATCCCCGCCCCAGGCTCGCTTGCGATACCCTTCCTCAAAGGCGTTCTTCCACCGGTTGTGCACCCATAGCCACTGCTCCGGGTACTGACGAATATCATTTTCCAATAGCTGGTTGATTCGGGTTGTGATGCGCGAGACATCTTCTACCCTATTGCCTGTCGAAACCGCTTCTACCGGCGGATAGATGCGTACATGGTAATTGTCTCCCGGATCAAAAACGCAATGACCGTAGATGATTGTTGCGCCGGTGTAGAGGGCAAGCGTCGCTGGCCCGCTAGTCGTTCCTGCGGGAATTCCGAAGAAAGGCGTGAAAACATCATCAGCGTTCTGGTCAGGCAGTATGCCAATCGCTTCGCCTCGCTTGAGGATTTTCAGGATCTCGCGCAGGGAAGCCCCCCGGTGCAAAACCCGATACCCTGCGCTTTCGCGACTCTCTTTGATCCAGGCGGCGAACCCTTCTTCCTCCGTTTCCCTTGCAACGACTGTTAAAGGAACTCCTAATTTCCCGGCGAAACTGGCGATATGTTCCCAGTTACCGAGATGCCCGGTAACGATCACCACGCCTTTGCCGGCAGCCATAGCCTCTTGGAAATGTTCATATCCGGTAAGGACGGTGTAACTTTCCTTTTCTGCATGCGTTACGGCGGGAACGCGCAGGAACTCTACCAGTCCTTTACCAAAATGCTGGAAAACGCGACGCAGAAATGCCTCTCTTTCCGCGAAAGTGGCTCCCGGATGCGGCATCCCCGTCAGGCGAAGATTTCGGTGGGCGTAATCATAGGGGCGTTTGATGATGAGGCGACAGAGAGTAAAAGCGAAGTCGCCGAACCGTTCCCCAAAACGCAGGGCTCTGGAGCGGGGAATGCGCTGAACATAACGCGCAATACGCGTGAGGGATAAAAGGGCAAATCGTTGCCAGAGTTTGTTGCGTACGGGGCGTTCGTTTCTGGCAGGAGATGGTGTGTTTCGGGTGGACCCGGTAGATTGTGGCGGCGCGGAACTCATTCCGGCGTCAGTGTACCATTCGTTGGCGTAGCGCCTCCATGGGCGTCGCTTCGCAGCAGGCAAGGGCGAACAGCTCCGGAGGGAAAGCCCCCGACTGCCATTCGCCCCTACAATCAATATCCGGTAAGAATTAGAAGCGCATGCCGACCGATGGGAAGAAGCCACCGGGGAATTTTCCGTCGTACTTGAAGATATAGGCATACTTCAGTTCGGCGAAAAAGGTGTTTCCAAAGTCCAGACCGCCCACAATGTGCGCGCCGAAGAGGAGTTTAGAGTTGCCACTCGTATCCGGATAGTTAAACCGTACGGAGTTCAGGCTAATGCCGCCGCCGTAATAATAGTTCTGTCCGAACAGAGTGCGGCCTGGCTCTCGCCAGATTTGCGTCAGGGTGAAAGGAATGAGGCGGTAGTCATTACGCTCATAGTAGCCGATTCCGATTTCACCGATGCTGTTTTGGAGCGGCACAACCTGAATTTTATAATTCGCTTCGATTCCATAAACGATGCGTCCGCCGCCCTTGCGAATATCTCTATCGCTGGGCAACTGCGCGCCAAGATGGATGGAAAGGTTTTTGTGTTCCGGTCCAGATTGAAAATCGTTTTCTACGATTTGCGCCTGCGCTACGCCGCCCGTGGCGAGGAGTATGACTCCCGCGCCGACAAGGAGGCTTGCCGCCCCGATACATTTCCGCGCCGCCGACATCGCGCCGTTGCGCCGGACGATGCCGCGAAGTTCTATTGCCAACTTATGCCTCCTGCACAATTGCATGGTTTCCGTCTTTTTTTCCCCGGCGAAGAACAGTATAGTCCGACGGGGTTGAGCCTTAAAACTTATATCCGCCATAAAGCGCGAGACCATTCGGACTGAGCCCCTTGACCCCGCCTGCAACCATATGGTACTGCGCCTCTACGAAAAATGGGTTCGGGAACTGATAACCTATTGTCCCGCGACCGCCGAAATTGGTATTACTGCCGGAGTCATGTCCGCCACGATGGAGAAAGTACAGACCCAGTCCCGCGCCATAATACAGATTGCCGACCGTTCCCGCAAGGGGATTCGGGGGCGAAAAAATTTTATTGACCAGCAATGGAATCGAACGGAAATTGGTTCCGCCCTTTTCACCATATGCGTAGCCAAGACTGACGGATAGCTGTGAGACAGGAAGCCGAACTTCCACTTCTCCGGAAAACATCGGCGAATGAGTGACATCGCGCACATCCGGATCGGTGGCGGCAAGGACGCCCAGTTTCAGGCGAATCGGTATCGGCGACTGCGCTTGAGCGGGTCGCGCTGTTGCGATGGCTCCCACTAAAGCCGTTGCTACCATAACCAGGCAAAAATTCTTCTGAAGAATAGCTCCAAACCCCCTTTCACACACTGACCGTCATTATAAGGAGACGGTCAATATGTGTCAAGATGTATTTGCGACAATAGTCGCATTTATCGGCGGAAAATCAGGGGGGTACATTTACTATTTTTCCCGCTTTCGGTACAATAAAGCGTTGTTTCATTAAAGTGTCCATTCACTGAGGAGGGATCAGAATGCTAACTGAGGTTGCTAACCGCCTTGCTTCGCTCCGCGCAGAAGCCCAGCATCTTGGATGGGTGACGGAATCGTCAACGGACGAAGAACTGCCTCTGACTATTGATGCCCGGCTTCGGGAAACCCTGAAAGATCGCGGGGTGCGCGATGACCTGATCGAAGCCGTGCTTTACGTACCCTACCAGAAAATCATGTCGGTATTGAAACGGGCGGAAGCGCTGAGCTCCTTGCTGAATGATGTGCACGAGCAGTCCGTCGCCGCCGCTGCAACGCGTGTCCGACGTATTTTGCAAGCCACTCCTGACTCTTCTTCGACTGCGCCGGATCGCGCCGCTCTCACAGTCGGCGAAGAGCGGATATTACTGGCGTTTGTGGGTACGATCTCTCCACAAATTGAGCAAGCGATCAAAGCGGGCGATTATACGGATGCGCTGGATACTCTGGACGCTCTTTCCGAACCGATCCATCGCCTGCTGGACAAACATCCTGATCTGCCAGAAGACGAATCGGCAAGGGTAGCGCGGCTCGCTTTGTTGGCGCAGGCGGATCGGTTGTACTTGCGTCTGGCGGATTTTTCCTGTCTGGAAATATAACAGCGAGTATCCGGTCGTATCACCCTCCGTACAAACGGTGGAAACGGCGCCAAGGGAACTTTTCTGTCGCATTTTCCTACTGTTGATACTGCAGGGATGCCTTGGAAAAGTTTGATGCAGATCGTTTGAAGAAGATACGGGAGAATAGCGATGGAAACGCCTGAAGAACGAATGGGTAAATATGACCTGAATCTGCTGAGCGACACGGGAACGACGGAACATTCCGTCTCCGGAGGATGGCTCGGCTCCTATTACTACGATAAGCGCTCCGGGAATCAACCTGCTCGCTTTGAGGCGACTTTTTCACGAAATGGACGCGAAGGGCGCTTCGATGGCTCCATTCTGGACGACGCCGTACTGGGCGAAGCGCGGGTTCTCGAAGGTTTGCAGAGCGGACGGAGCGTTTCCTTTACCAAAGTCTATATCAGCCCCCCGCAGGGGCATAGCGTCCACCCGATCACCTATGAGGGAACCCTCTCCGAAGATGGCAAACGTATCTCCGGGAAATGGCAACTCGATTACCGGGGCGCCCGTCAGAGGAAGTCTGTTCGCATGACAGGGTCGTGGGAAGCGCATCGTCTGTGGAACGATTTGCTGGAAGAAGAGGCCGTGCCCGAACACCAAGGGCTACTTCTGGAGTCTGGGCGTCGCTAAGCGTTCTCATTTGTATGAATTTCTGTTGAATGCAGGGGTGGAGTAGCTGTCGCCGCCCTTGCAGAATTCCTGATATCGAAGTCGATAGTACGGATTCCATTCGATAAATTTGCGACCGAAACAAGGAATACCCCTTCCTTAAACAGAATTAAACGCCAAATCTCATGTAGGAGAGAGGGCGCGCTAGGAAGGCGGCGCTCCACAATGCAGATATGGCATCTGACCTCCGAATCACTGATTTGCGCGTTGCAGTCATCGGTCGTGCGCCTATGACCTGCCCGATCATTCGTATCGATACGAATCAGGAAGGTCTCTACGGATTGGGCGAAGTGCGCGATGGCGCGAGTAAAACCTTTGCTCTTCAGCTCAAGAGTCGTATCGTTGGGGAAGACCCGCGCAATGTCGACAAACTTTTCCGCAAAATCAAACAATTTGGCTTTCATGCGCGGCAGGCGGGCGGAGTTTGCGCTGTCGAAATGGCGTTGTGGGACATCATCGGTAAGTACTATGGCGTCCCGGTGTGGCAATTGCTCGGTGGCAAGTTTCGTGATCGGGTGCGCGTCTATTGCGATACCGATATGTCGCCGCATCCTGCCGATACCGCCCGGCGACTTCAGGAACGTATCGATGAAGGCTACACCTTCCTCAAAATGGATTTGATGGGCAAAGGGTCGACGCAAGGCGTCGCCGGGATGCTCTATGGCGACCTTGTCCTTCCTCCGCATACAACCCTGCATCAGGTAATGAATACGCAACATATGTTCACCGGCATGGAAATGACCGAGGGGCAGATTGCGCAGACCGTCGAATATATCGCTGAAGTCCGTCGCCTGATCGGTCCGGATATTCCTCTTGCCGCTGACCATTTCGGGCATTTCGGCGTCAATACCATGATTCGACTGGGCAGGGCGTTAGAACCGCTTAACCTTGCATGGCTGGAAGATTTGATTCCCTGGCATTGCACCGAGCTGTGGAAGCGGATCACGGACGCTGTCGCGCTCCCGACCTGTACGGGCGAGGATATCTACTGCAAGGAAGGATTCCTCGAACTCTGTCGCCATCACGCCGTCGATGTGATTCACCCCGATCTCGCCACCTCCGGCGGAATTATGGAAACCAAAAAGATCGGCGATATCGCGCAGGATTACGGTATCCCGATGGCGATGCACTTCGCCGGAACGCCAATTTCCTGTATGGCGAATGTCCACTGCGCCGCTGCGACGGAGAACTTTCTGGTACTGGAGCATCATTCCTGTGATGTCCCCTGGTGGGACGATCTGGTTTTCGGGATAGATAAACCCATTGTCAAGGATGGTTTCATTACGGTTCCGGACGCTCCGGGACTGGGCGTTACTCTGAATGAGGATGTAGTGAAGGAGCATCTACAGGAACCCGGTTTCTTCGAACCGACCCCGGAATGGGACAACGAAAGATCCGCAGACCGTCTCTGGAGTTGAGTGGATCTCATTCGGTCAGCAGGAAACTGGAACCCACCGTTGGAAGGATGCTCATTAAAGAAGAATGCCCATTAAAAAAGATTCCCGCCAGTATGGCGTACTGTGAGTAACGAGTCAGTGATTCGCGTCAAACTCCTGATTCATCATTCGGGGTTGACCGGGGGTTTGCGGGAACGGGACTTTGCCACCCGTGGCGCAGTACCAATTGATGCGACTGAGCCAGTAAGGGTCTGCTGCGTCTATCTCGTCCCAGTCGAGGGTGCGGGTTTTGGCATACCAGTAATGCTGAGACGCGGTCATTTTTGCCGGGGAGGGGTTTCGCTCGTCGAGGGGGATATTATTGGGGACGTGCGTGTAGGGCGTCAGGTCGGGCTTGTCGGTGAAGCAGGTCGTCAGCGGTTTCGCCAGAGCGTCGAAGCGTGTCATCGGGTCAAGATCGAGCATTAACTCAATGGATCGCAGCATATCGGCGGTATTGTACATCGTTGAGTCCACGACGCGACGGCGCGTGTACGGGCTGAGCGCCATGTAGGGCACGCGATGCCCATCCACGTGGTCAGGGAGGGCCTGCCCATCGTCTTCAATAACGAAGATACAGGTATCTTTCCATTGCGGCGACTTGCTGACCGCTTCCACGATACGACCCAGAGCAAGATCATTGTCAGCCTGCATGGCGCGAGGCGTCGGGTAGTCCGGGTTCAGTCCCTCCGTATGGTCGCAGGGCAGACAGAGAATCATCAAGTCAGGGACGGAATCAGTCTTGCTGTACTGCCTATATTCCTTCAGGAATGCATCGGCACGGGATTGGTCGCTCTGAATCAGGGGCCAGTAATGAACATTTGGACAGATATAGGGCTTTAATCCGGCGACCAGCGTATGAGCGGTATAGGAGAACTTCGTCTCGCCGTTCTTGTAGTCCTCATACGCCTCGAACCAGTTTTTGGGTTTTGTCGGGGTGTATTCCGCCAAATCCTCATCACAGTATTCGCCGTAAACGCGGATTTTCTTGCCTTTCTTCGCCGCTGTGTCCCACAAACAACCGCCCGCTGAGAGCGACATTGCGCAGTCACCATCATCGGGGTAGGTGCGGGAGGAGACATAGAAATGCTCCATGTAGTCGTTGGCGATGGACTGCGTACTCCAGGCGTGACCATCCGCCGAGTTTGTCCCGCTAACATAGCCGTTATCAAAGAGCGTAAACTGTCGGGCGAGGGCGCGATGGTTCGGCATCACGGTTTCCCCAAGAACGCACAGGGACGGATCGCCATTACCCTGCTTCATATCGCCGAAGATGGAGTCGTACGTCTGATTTTCCTTGATAATGTAAAGGACGTGTTTGATAGCTCCATTGTAGACGGCTAACTTCGGGCGGTTGGCGTTGGGATCAATATCCCAGTGATTGTTACGCGAAACCAGCGCTGTCTCTTTCCGAAGGTCTTTTGTTAAGTCAATGACCGAGATGGTTCCCTGAAAATCGTGCGGACTGCCGGGGTTGCCATGTGCAGTATTCTCGACCGAACCATTGCCTTTGGAGTTGAGAACGTAAGCTGTCTTCTTATCGTGGCTGAGAGTGATAGCGCAGGGGAAGTAGCCTGCGTGCCGATAACCACGCACGGTTCCGCTCGGAATATCCACCTCACACAGGGCATTATCACCGCCATTGCAGACATACAGCGTGTCTCCATTGACGGCGAGGGCGTTAGGCATAGCGCCAAAGATTTGCGCCTTGCCTGTCTGCACGGGGATCGTTCGCCGGATTTTTCGCTCCGCAATGCTGATTTCTGTGATCGAATCGCTCATGGCGTTGGCGACGAAGGCTTTATCGCCGCTGACCACGATAGCGCTCGGGTGCAGACCGACTGCAATATCGGTCGTCTGTCCCGTCGCCCGATCCACCAGAGACACGACCCCTGTAGAAGCGACGCCGCGCTTGTCCACGACAATCGATTCATCTGCGCTACGGGCGGTGGCGTCGCCGGGGAGCGGTTTGCGTCCCCCCCAGTTGCTGACGATCAGGGTTTGTTCATCGTCGGAGAGGCGCACATCATAGGGCAAGACCTGTACCGGGAATTCGCGCACCCGCTTATGCGTCATCGTATTTACCTCAACGACAGCATTAAGGCCAGCGGCTGCGACAAAAACCGTCTTCGTGTCGCGGGCGACGCACATTCCGCCGGGGTAGGCGTTTTTCTTGCTTCCCTCCGGAGCGAGAGGGATTGTGGCGATATTTTCCAGTTGTAAATCGGAGTAGCGGTATTCCTGTAGCGTCCCCTGATCCGTGCTAATCAGAAATTTATGGGCGTTTGGCCACCAATCGTGACCGCTATGATCGCCCGTCCAGAGGATGCCATGAAATCCGGCGTTGGCGTTATTGGCGAGTGGCGTATGTGACCGGGCGACGATGCCCTTCGCGGTGGAGATAAAGACCTCTCTGTTGCTCAACACCGCGACAACATTCTCGGTCGGATGCTGGGCAAGGTCGCTGGGTCTGCCATTGAACGCCAGTCCGTCCCCCTCGATCCGCTGTCCGCTACTGACCAGAAAAGAACCATCTGACTGTCTGCCCATCCCGACAGCGGTCATGCGCGTTGCGCCCAGCGTCAGGGCGATAACTGTTAGCGCAGAACCGGCGACCCAATACAATCGTATTTTCTGCGCTATCATTTCTTCGCCTCGTCGGATTTATGGTTGGTGTCGTACTTTTTGTAATGCTCCGCCCACTGTGCGTCGCGCAGGTTGCCTGTGGCGTCGAACAGTGTCTGCCCGTTGCCCTCTTTTGCACGCATCTTTCGGAGGAAGGCAGGGTCATGATGGCATTTGATACAGTTCTTCGTGTCCACTACCTGCGGCGGATTTTTCGCCTGTTCATCCGCTTGCAGTGCGCTTTCCTCCGCCACGACGACAACGGCGAGAGTGACCGCAAGGAGACTGATGATAGTAAGCGGAGACAGTTTGCGTTTCATCATAGTCGGAAATAGATGCCATTAGAAATAGATGCCATTAGCTGGTTGAAGGGACGCACGTAACCCTTACGGTTGTGCTACGTGCGTCCTGATTCTGCATAGGATACCTGCTGATTTAGTTCGCCCAGAGGCAGCCGGGGTTGCTGGTGTCGTTCGCCGCGCAGGTTCCGCTGAAGTTTTTGTCTAACCAGTCGCCCAAATCGCCACAGCGGATAGACTTGGGAATCTGGATATCATCGTGCAGGTCGTTGTCCTGGTAGTTGATGATATAGTCCGGGTCGGCGCAGTAGTCGCGGATCATGCTGGTGTTGGCGGGTCGGGCCCAGCGGTAATTCTCGCCACCGGAGGAGTAACCTGCCTTGAACTTGACCGATTTGGCGTGACCGTCCACGAAGGCGATATTGAAGGAACCGCCCCGGTGGCGCAGTGCAGAGGTGGATGTGCCGTTGTAAGTACAGAGTTGCGTCCACATCCCCAGATTCATACGGGGCGTATCATAGGTGTCACCGAAAGCGAAAGTGTCGGCGGGTGCGACGATCTTGGCGATGCTGATACCGGGAGCGTAATCATTTCCGGTGTTATCGTAGTAGCCTTTCTGCTCGGTCAGACCGCCGCCGCGTGAGTTTGCCGGTCCCCAGTTGTACGCATAGCCGGAGATACGGCAGTTGTTGTACGAACCGTCCGAGTTGGGGGTGGGGTCACAACCAGCGGCTCCTGGCCCGCCAATCAGACCGATTTCGTAGGCACCGCGGGTGGCGCGATCGTTGCGTTCGGGGCAGTTCAAAAGGTTATACGACTTGAAGTACGGAACCAGACCATACCACCAGTCCCCATTGATATGTGGGGTCATTTCATCGTAGTCCTGATTGTACATAGCGTAGGCGGTACCAACCTGGCGGACGTTACTCAGACAGGCGATAGCCCGTGCGCTGGCTCGCGCCTGGGCAAAAACCGGAAAAAGAATCGCAGCAAGAATCGCGATTATAGCGATAACGACGAGAAGCTCAATGAGTGTAAAGGCGTTTTTAATGACCTTCATTAGGGAGTCCTTTCGACCGTGCGACCGGACTGACATGAATCCGGCGCGGGTCTGTCTTTTTAGGATAAACGAGTAGCCAGGCGAATCGTTAATGCCCGCCCTTTTTGGCGATGCGTTCATTAATCGTATTCGTATTAATCGTAGCGCTATTGGGAGACCAGAAGAGCCAGTAGGCGAGTATGCAGACCGCAAGAGCCGTAGCGACAGCAATTGAGATTAAAACTGTTGGGCTGACCTGTTCTTTCATAATTTGTTCTCCTTGTGAGTGGGCGTGAGAACCAATTTTCCTGCGCCAGTGGAAGTGCGCCAGTATTCTGACCAACTACTAACAGCATACCTTACGCGTACATAAAATTAAGTTAAGCGAAGATTAAGATATGGCGGCGCTGAAAAAAAATTTACGGTTCCTTACTACTTACTACGGTTCCTTACTATATGCTGTGATTTCAGCACGGTATACTTGTGGATAGAGGCTTGATCATGATCAAAATCGCCGAATATTTCACCGCTACGCCGACGCCGCTATGGAAGCTGGCGGCGCAAGCCGGAGTAACACATGCCGTCGGGACACTGCCCGCTGTGGAACCTGGCGAAGCGCCGTGGGATGCCGCGCCTATGGGACGCATGAAAGATAGTTTTGAGAAGGCGGGGCTGGAACTGGCGGTCATCGAGGCGACGCCGCCGATGCAAATGATCCGTCTGGGACTACCGGGGCGCGATGAGGAAATCGAGCAGTTCTGTACGATGATCCGCAGTATGGGTGCGGTCGGCGTCCCGGTGATCTGCTATAACTTTATGGCAATTTTCGGCTGGTTGCGGACGCATGTCAACATTCCGGCGCGGGGTGGCGCGATGGTGACCGGCTACCGCGATTCCACTTTCAACGATGGGACGATCACCGAGTACGGCATCGTGCCAGAAGAACGATTGTGGGACAATCTGGAATATTTCCTTCATCGTGTCATTCCTGTCGCGGAAAAGGCAGGGGTGAAACTGGCGATACACCCCGACGACCCGCCGCTTTCGCCGCTACGCGGGATCGGGCGTATCATGCGCACCATCGAAAACTTCGAGCGACTGCTGGAACTGGTTCCGAGCGAAGCGAACGGCATCACGATGTGTCAGGGCAATTTCACACTGATGACGGACGATTTGCCCCCGGTAATCCGCCGTTTCGGGAAACAGGGTCGTATCCACTTCGTCCACTTTCGAGATGTGCAGGGAACCCCGGACAATTTTGTGGAGACATTCCATGAAATCGGGAAGACCGATATGCTGGCGTGTATGAAGGTCTACCAGGAAATCGGATTCGAGGGGGTCTTGCGCCCCGATCACGTTCCGACCATGGAAGGAGACAGTAACGATAATCCCTGTTACTCCACTATCGGTCGTCTCCTCGCCATCGGCTATATCACCGGGCTACGGGAAGCCGTCTATGGAAAATCCGTACAGGAAATGCCTGACCGGAGCGGAGATATGGTAAGGTGAACCTGCGATAGCGTCAAAAAAATCGGTCAATGCGCCCCGGCGCTCCCGCGCCGGTTCTCTCTTTTAAAGTTATGTCTACTGCCCTCAGCGCCAAGGCCATGAATGGGGATGTGCGTCTGCTCTTTGCGACGCGCATCATTCGATTGTTCGCCTATGGTCTGCTCGCCGTTGTGCTGGTGTTGTATCTGACTGCCGCTGGTCTGACAACGACACAGGTCGGAGCGCTTTTTACCGCCACTCTTATCGGTGACACCCTCATCTCGCTGTATTTGACGACAAAAGCGGATCGCGCCGGACGACGCCAGACATTACTGGTGGGAGCGGGTCTGATGCTTCTGGCGGCGATTGTCTTTGCGCTGACACGGAACGTATGGCTTCTGGCGCTGGCTGCGACAATCGGAGTCATCTCCCCGAGCGGAAGCGAAGTCGGCCCTTTCCTTGCCGTCGAGCAGGCGGCATTATCGCAGACGGTGGGAGAAGAGAAACGCACCTCGGTCTTCGCCTGGTACAACCTGGTGGGGTCATTCGCCACTGCACTGGGAGCGCTCTGTGGCGGCGGACTGACGGGTATTTTACAGGCGCGTGGCGTCTCTGCCTTGAGTAGTTATCAGGCAGTGATTCTGGCGTATGGGGCGCTGGGGCTTTTACTGGCAGTCTTATTTCTTTTTGTGTCGCCTCGTGTGGAGATTGTTCCCACCGATACGCCTCCGGTGCCGCCAAAGGATCCCTGGCATCAATGGCTCGGTCTGCACGTCTCGCGCCGGGTCGTCCTCGGTCTTTCCGCTCTGTTTTCGCTGGATGCCTTCGCGGGCGGTCTGGTGGTGCAGAGTTTCATGGCATACTGGTTTCACCTCCGGTGGGGCGTGTCTCCGGCGCTGATCGGCGGCATTTTCTTCGGGGCGAACGTTCTGGCGGGCATTTCCGCGCTCTCGGCGGTATGGCTTGCGAAGAAGATCGGTCTGCTCAACACGATGGTCTTCACGCACCTTCCCTCGAATGTGTTGCTGATCCTCGTCCCATTGATGCCGACGCTGCCGCTTGCTATTTTGATGTTGTTGTTACGTTTCGCGATCTCTCAGATGGATGTGCCGACCCGTCAGGCTTACGTGATGGCGGTGGTACAGCCGGACGAGCGCTCGGCGGCGGCGGGAGTAACCGGCGTCGCCCGCACGTTAGGGACTGCCTTCGCGCCGTTGCTGGCGGGGCCATTACTGGGGGTAGGGACACTGATAAGCCTGCCCTTCTTCATTGCGGGCGGTCTTAAAATCGTCTACGATCTCCTTCTGTACCGTGATTTCCGTCGTGTCAAAGATTCCTGAAAACGTTCCTGAACATTTTTCAGGAATCTTTGACATCAAGAGAAATTACGGGGTCTTCAAGAACCGCACTTTTCCGGTAGAGACATCATAGATAGCCCCGAGGATCCAGATGCCCCGTGAGACCATGACGCTCTTTAATTCCGGAAGCTCCTTGAGTTTGGCGACCGTCTGCAGAACATTGGCTTCGATACCCGCATGCACCTGTGCATCACGACCAAGGTTGGCATTCACGCTGTCATAAGCGGGGACGATGCTGTCCAGCAATGCGGCGATCCCGGGAATGCTGTCCTTTTTTCCGTTTTTAGCGTCCAGAGCGCCCGTCACCGCGCCGCACTTTTCATGACCCATGACAATGATCAGCGACGAACCCAGATGCGCCGCCGCATATTCGATGCTGCCAATCGCCGCCGCATCCGCGATATTCCCGGCGACGCGCACCGTAAAGACATCGCCCAGACCCTGATCGAAGACCAGTTCCGGCGGGACGCGGGAATCGCTACAGGACAAAACGGTCACAAAAGGCGCCTGACCACTGGCAAGCGACTTGATTCGCGCCGGATCATCGTTCGGACGAGTCATCTTTCCGCTGGCGAAGCGCTGGTTCCCGGCTACCAGACGGTTCAATGCCGTCGCCGGAGTGACGCCCGCTTTGGGCGCATCGTTGGCTATCGCCGCCGAAGTCAGACTCAGCATAATGGTCAGTAAGGCGGACAATCCCGCCGCTCGAAAGTTGTTTGTACAGAGGTACATCTATTCATTTCCTTTAATGCGTCGCTTGGGAATGCCCACCAATCGGGAGGCGTTTCAGGCGCTCTCCTATGAATACCGCATAAGGTTATTTTATGCAGGGCAGGTTCCTTACCTTAATATGGCATATTTGGAATAAGAATTCCTCATCTATTTGACGAAGGAGTAACTCACAGCATAGGAGCGTCGTCACTGAGTCATCGCACTATGCATTTGCTCACACTCCCTTGCTATTACCCGGCGCATTCCGTAGTATCTATCGTAGGTAGCGTGCGGGATGCACTGGTATCAAAAAAAGATGCCCCGCACGATTAGGAGTCAACGATGACAGTAGATTGGCGTTTTTTTGGCGTGAGTGGATCGGTCTTTTACGGGTCGCTCAACCTGACATTACCAATTGATGATGAAGGACTTTCCTGGAATCCGGAGGACACTATCCGTCTGAATGTCGAGGATAGCGTCTGCGGTGCGGAGAACATCGAATTTGTCCTCACTTCCGCGACTGATCCTGAACCGATTCGATGGTGGAAAGGACTACGTTTGATAACTACGGATGGTCTTCTGGTCGGGGTAAGCGAGACTCAGGACAATGTACATACCGGCGCGACGATCTTGCTTGATGTCGCCAATCTGGCGGATAAAAAACTCGAACTGTGGAAGGCGAAATTCCTGGGAGTGCATACCGGAATGTATGACCTTGACCTGTCCGTTCTCTCTGAATTTGGCGGAAAACGATTCACTTTCCTCTGGCTGAAGGATAATGGCAGGGATTCCAACGCCTGAGGAGCGCCGGATTCAGGGCAATTTCATATCGCAGGCGGTTCGCTGAGCAAAAACCGGAAAAGGACTTCCCCTGACGGAGAGGTAATAATGAAGAAAGTTTTTTGAAAGAGGCGATGAAGCGATGGAATTACGAGTCCTGTCCGAAAAGGACATGACCTTCTTTGAGGATAATGGGTATCTGGTTGTACCGAACGCGGTTCCGCAGGAAAATCTGGACGCCTTGATATCCGCAATCTTCGAGTATCTGGAAATGGATGCCAATGATCCATCCACCTGGTATCCGGCGGAACGGAAAAGCGCGCTCGTCCATTTTCATCAGCATCCGGCGCTCTGGGCGAACCGGCAATATCCGAAGGTGCATGATATTTTCACCGATCTGCTCGGCACGGAAAAACTCTGGGTCTCTCTGGATCGCGCCGGAATGAAGCCGCCGGTCAATCCCGACCATCCCCTCGGTGACGATAACGGTTTCATTCACTGGGATCTGGACACCACGAAGCCGTTGCCGACCCGTCCCTTCGTGCAGGGAGTCCTCTCGCTGACGGACACGGATGCGGATATGGGCGGCTTTCAATGTATCCCCGGATTCCACAAGGATCTGGACAAATGGTTGGACGCGTATCCCGAAGCCCGTCCCGCCCGTTCCCCGAAGTCGTTCCCGTTGCCGGAAGGTATGGCGATTACGCCCATTCCCATGAAGGCGGGCGATCTGGTCATCTGGAACAGTCTGCTGGCGCACGGTAACGGACGGAATGAGGGGACGCGCCCACGCCTCGCGCAATACCTGACCATGCATCGCGTCCCGGAAAACTTCGAAGAGGGCGTCGCCGACCGTATCGCGTCCTTCGAAGAGAAACGCGCCACCCTCTCCTGGGAACGCGAAGTCCCCGAACCCTACAAAGGCCGCGAACGCAAGTACCCCCACGCCGAACTCACCCCACTCGGTCGAAAACTACTGGGCTATGACAAATGGTAAGCGTTATAGTTTGAGTTGAGAATGTAATGGGGTGACGCCAAGTGGCGTCACCCCATTGGTTTTTATCGGTAGATAAGAGTAGATGATAGGGCAGTATCTGGCGGAAGATTTTTGACGCCCGACGCGGCAGGGATATAATTGGACTTACAAGATTCGATGTTACACGAAAGGGCATTAGCCATGTCGACCTCGACGCACTCGGAACCGCATACCATCGCCATTCCCGCCGACCTGTTCGCCCGCATCGCGGAGACTGCCCGGGCCAAAGGGGAAGACCCTGATAAGTTCGTACTTGACGCCCTGACCGAGACCGTTACCGAACCCGAATGGAAAGCTAAACTCCGGCGCAGTCAGGAGAAGGCGCAGCAAGCGTTCATAGAGAGTGGTCTGACCGAAGAAGAAATCGCCGCCGACATTGACGCCGAAATCAAAGCCTATCGCACCGAGCGCCGTAATCAGGAAGCGTAACGGTGACAACGAGCGAATCCGTCAAGCCAAGCATCATTTACGATACTGGTATTTTGCTTCAAGACGCCCTTAACCCCGATGGTTCCGCCGAACGCGCCCTGTAACTCTTGACAGCGGACCGCACTGACGCCTTTGTTGGCAATCGCCTCCGAAGCGAGTACGAAGCGGTTCTTACCCGCGAGGAGTTGCGGCGCAAATACCCTCTGCTGCAAGACCCTGAAGTGGTCGAGGCGCAATTGGGACGCATAGACGCTCTGGCGACTCGCGTTCCCAATGCCCCGGAGCGCGTTTTCTTTCCCCGCGACCCCAAAGACGCCATGACCATCAACTTAGCCATCGAGCGCTCCGCCGATTTCATCGTGACGCGGGACAATGACTTACTTTACCTGAACGACGACCCGACCTTCCAGCGGCTTTGCCCGCACACCCGCATTGTTAGCCCGGTGGAATTTCTGCAGGCAGTGGCGGAATGGAAAGGTTCGTAGGTCGTGAAGTTCCTGAACGTAGAAAAGCAAGTGGATTTAACGTTGATTTTATCGGCGTTCTGCGCTACCAATTCCCTGTCTGATGGCGCGGGGGGAGGCTCCGAGGGTGTGACGGACGGTTTTATTAAAGAGGTGCAGGTCGGGGATGCCGACGGCGGCGGCGATGACTTTGATGGGCAGGGTGGACTGGCTCAGAAGGTGCGCGGCGCGTTGCATGCGGCGATCCCGGATATAGCCGACGACCGTCGTTCCATACGCTTCCTGAAAAAGACGGCCCAGATAACTGTAGGAGATATGGCACTCGTCCGCTAACTGCGCGACGCTGAGCGGTTCGGCAAGGCGCAGTTCGATCAGGGAAACGGCGGCGCGGACGGCAGGGTGGGCGTCCGGGGCGTCTGTCGGGCGGGAGTCCTGCCGGTCGCAGAGTTCGCAGAGGATATCCCAGACGCACGATTGCGCCCGCGAGGGGGCGCGTCCGACGCCGCGCACGACACGTTCCAATTGCCCGTAGTAGCGGGCGAACTCTGCGCCCATATCCTGCATCGCCGGGATACGCTCGGCGCTCTCTCCTGTCGCTTGCGCGTTTGTCGACCAGCGAAAATGCACAAAGAGATGTTGCGATACGCCACGATACCGATACTCAGTGGGCATATTCGGCGGAATCAGTCCGGCGAAACCGGGGCGAATGGGAAAGGTTTGTTTTCCCAGGAGCAGTGTCGCGGAATAGGTGTAGAGATGCAAGCACCAGAGATCGGGGAGAAGGTAGCGGTCTATCGGCCCCCGCCTTCCGTGCAACCCTATTCCTACCGAGACGAAATCGGGCGGCGTCCCCAGCGCAATCGGCCAGCGAATTTCTTCCCACCCGGTCGCTTCTACGGTTGTCGCGTTGGTCGCCATAGCGAAAATATACCAGTAATCGCGTTTGAGGGCAATTGTCAGTCGCGTCGCCTTCTGGCACAATAAGCGCAACGAAGAAGGCGAAGGGCGATAATGGTTCGACAGAAACTACTCATACTTTACTCGGCGACGCCGATGCTCACCGACCGGGTCGGCGCATGGACGCTGTACGACGCCACCGGCAAAGAACATCACACGACGGGCGACAGCGAAGAGCCGCCGTATCCCTCGGTGTTCGCGGCGATGCAGGATGGGTGGCGGGTGATCCAATTCCCCGCGCAGTTCCCGGCGTATCCGGGTATGGAATTAACGACCTCTTACCTGCGGTGGGAGTTCGTACTGGAAAAACTGGAGGAGGTTTGATTATGTCATTTCCCATGGTGGAAAAAAAGGACTTGTTGACATCGGTGCAGATGGCGAACTTCATCTCGGACGGCTTTCTGCGCTTTGACGAAATCGTTCCCGATGAAATCAATCAGGCGTCGATGCGCGAGATCGATGAAAAGCGTGTCCCGTCCCATTATGAGCGCTCCGGGCGTGAACTGAGCGGTCTGTGGCCGGAATCGGACGGCTTCGGCGCGATGTTCCGATTGCCGCAGGTACAGGGATTGATCCGCTCGCTGGTCGGGACGGAACCGCTGTACGATCATCATGCGTTCCACAAGGTCGGGCCGCGCCATGTCGAGGGGCAAATCTGGCACGCGGATAATATCATCGACCCGCGACTCGCGTTCGATATCCAGTTGTTCTACTACCCGCACGATACGCCCCGTGAAATGGGCGGGACGATGTTCCTGCCGGGATCGCATCTGCGGCGTATCCATGAGACTGATATCGGTCGGTATCAGAACTTCCGGGGACAGATGCCGATGGTCTGCAAGGCAGGGACAGTCGCCGTGGCGCATCACGGCATCTGGCACTGCGCTCAGCCGAACGCCACCGATTCCATGCGTTACATGTTCAAACTGCGGATCAATCCGACCGTCCGGCAGGCCCTCCTGTGGAACACGGACGATCTGGACAGTCCGGAAATCGGCAACATTCTGTTCCGCAATCACGGCTGGTACGGAAACGACGACCGCCTGGAGTACGCCCAGCGTATCAAGCTCTGGCGCTTCCTGACCGACAACGACCACTACGACACGCACTACTGGCTCACCCGCGTCGAAAACAACCCTGAACGACGCATCGCCGCTGTCGCTTAACGACACCATCCCCCGGCGAGAGGCGCATAGGTCTGCGCCTCTCGCCTTTGAACCTCGTCCTCAAGATGATCGCTACATAACGCCAGAACCACCTTCGGCGTTTCCGGTAGCGTGAACTCTATCAAACTTTCCGCCCCCGACGACGCTTTATCGGTACAATATCACAGAGGAAGGTGCGAGTCCGTCTTCATTACCGCGCCATCAACTACCGCGAGTTCTTCAGATTCCGTGTTAGTGAGGGAACGGCGGCGCTTCTCGCCTATCAATTCCTGATAAGCGCTCCTGCTGTTCGTGGGTGAAAAATTCATCCGGCTGATTCCGGGGCAAAACGACCAGATAATAACGGGCGTTACCCCCGTTAAAGACGATGTTGAAGGACTATCGAGAGAGTTTCGCGGCTGATTTATGCGACCCGGAATCCCCGCGAGAATATCTTGCCGCCGCTTACGAGGAGGGAGCGGACGGCATGATTCGCGCCCAGCGCGAAATCGCCCCTGCCGCTGATGGAGCGCGACCTTCCCGGTATCGCTCTCTCACGGAAGGCGGCGACGTGTCCCTGAACGCCGTGCAAACCGCCCTGCAAACCCTCGGCCTCGACTTCGCCATCGTCCGCGCCGCGCCCCTGCTGTTCCTTTTACCGAACCGAGACGCAGTTCGTTTGGTGACCACAGACAAACAGGGTTTACTCGTAATGGTAGCGAGCCTGCAGGAAGTCAATCCGATCACGACTTATCAGGTAAACGAGGCGATGCTCCTGAGTAATACGCCGCGCTCAGGTGTTTGCAGCAAGATACTTGAGCGGTTCTGGCTTTCCGATACCGTCAAAAGGGTCTTCCATGATCGCTTCGACAAGGGCTATGATACGAAGCGCCCTGACATAAGGAAACTTTGTCATCGTTGTTTTCATTGTCTTTCCTGTTGAGTGCAGTGCGCCACACCCTAAATTTTTGCTGAGTATGGCGCATTCTGAGCCATCAACTTGTCACGTTCCCGTCGCGACGCCAGTAGTCGGATTGCTATGATTCAATGGTCTCGGGTCTGAAATAACATGGAATGACGCACCGTCACCAAGGATATCTATGGAGGAGGAGAGACAGATGGTTTTGATCCCGTTAAGTGAACGTATTTTCCCACTCCTATTTGTGTCAATACCCGCGAGAAATCGTTGAAGCCATTCTTATCCATTATGAACGCGAGCAGGCGATAATGGTTGGGATTATCGGGATCAAGGCTTAAAGCCATCGAAGAGTATGCAAGCGCCGAAACCCAATCTTCTCGTTTGAGAGCGAACTGCGCTAATACGTGAGAAAGAAAAGCGCTGTCTGGAAAAGCGTCAATGAGCTTTTTCGCTTCTTCTTCACCTTCCTCCTCGTTTCGTTCATAGGTTGCCTGGAGTTTTCTTAGCGAGGCATTATCCAGGGGTTCCGAATAGATATTCTTTTTCGCCAAAAATGAAAAGAGGGACATTTCTTCTCCTCATCAGTAGTAAATCACCACTAACTGCCACTAAGATCAATATGACCGTAACGAACCATACAGTTGACATAAATTGTCGCCTTGCTTTCGCTCGCGTTCAGCGCCCACATCCCTTTTATGCGGCAAAACCTCTAAAAAGCCATAAATCTCGGTATAAAGGGATAAACGTATCGTTGCGTTCACGCCTCTGCAACCGGGGCGGAATGATGTATTGGAGAGCAAGCGGATACTCTCTACATTCGGGATCGAGCAAGTTTGAAGCAGTAAATCCAGAACAGGATTACCAGCAGGAAAATAACCCCATCCGTCATCACCCAATGAAGAATGACATCACCCTTCTGCGAAGCGTAGGCGCTGTTCAATACTCTGAGGTGATAGGGGATATTGATGAGTAAACCTCTAATAAAGAGACACCCAACCCCCGCTACCCACAAAAAGAGGCGGCGGTTGGTTTTTTCTGTAATCATTGTTACTCCTCTACACTTTGCTGGGGAGAATCTGTCGCTAATGGCTACCTCAATACGTAACCTCGGTGGCAATTGAGGAGTTCAGGTATTGACCCTTTTCTTCCAATGGCTTTTCCACAGGAAGCGTAAGAGCGATTGATTCCTGTCAACCCTGAACTTGATAAGTTCCCCCAGAAACAGAACCCAGACGGCACAAAAAATTACCTTCATCAGAATGGAGAAGTCAAGGGCGAGATGCGACCAGAGGTTGTTAGGGTCGGCTATGCGCCAGGCTCGAGTGCTGGCCAGGAAGGAAGTGATTCCACTCAATACGATTACACATGCGCTGACGCGAACGGTGAAGTCCATAATACGAAGCGCCCTGGCATAAGGAAACTTTGTCATCGTTGTTTTCATAGTCTTTCCTTTTGAGTATAGCGTGCCACACCATATAATTTTCCCTGAGGCGTCCCCGGTAACGCCAACCTCAATGAAGTCCATACTATCGGTCAACCCCTCCAACCCGTGACCGCAATCCTCGGCGCAACTATTCTTGCGGTAGTAGCGCGTCCGGCAGATAAGTAGGCGTAATCACAAAGGCGGATTCTGGCGCCTTTCTATTAGCTACAACCGAGGAATACAATTCCTTGTACGAATGCTCTTTGTCTTGAGGCGAAGAAATAATACAGTAGCGCAACAAGTAGTCGCTCATCCCAATGCCGTAAATGATTCGGCTTTTGTCACCCTCGACATCAATATCGATAATAATCTCACGAACGGGGGCGCCTTCAACCATTTTTGTAGCGCCGAAACGTATTCGGCGAGAGGCTTCTGGAACTTCATGTGTCATTTCGTTTCCGCTGAGAAGGAAATTTAGCATGACATATTTGGCATCTGCGGTGTCGAATGTTTCAGATCGCGCCAACATGGCATCAGGGTTTGCAACAAGATTTTTAAGCAGATTTCCGTCCGCATCCATTACGCCAATTTTCTCTCCGTTATAGATTACGACTCTCTTTTGATTTTGGCGCGTCGTCTCAATCCGGAGCCGGTTCGGGCTGACGTAGGTAATGGCGCTCGTCGAGACCATTCTGTCATTTTTATAGGCGCTCGCTTCAAGGCGTAGGGTTTTCAGCGTAGCATAGGACGCTACCATTTCCGTCAGTGCCTCTTGTGCGTTTTCCGTTTTTGGGGGGGCGCAATACGCAATATAAGGAAACAAGACAAGAAAACACGTCAGCGCTACAACGAGCGGACGCGAAGCGTTATGATATTCCATAGACATTACTTTGTTATGAACAGAAATTGAATCTGACAAATGATTTAGGTTTATCACACGAAATGAATCCGTATTAGCCCCCCGTTTTAGTAGCGTCATTCATCCGGTAAGTTTATGGTAACGTCATATCCTGCTAAACATCCGCACTAAGCCGACAATAGAGTGTAGAAGTAAGAAAGTTCCTGCAAAAATTAAGAGCCGCGTGTCAGTTAACGAGAATAGGTTTTTATCGTTGTAAAAAGCTGTCCAGATGTATGGCGCCAGCGCTATGCAACAAAAACCAAGATTTACGACATGAATAACCGTAACAGCGGTAAGGTTCTTCTTTAACAGAAAATCAGCCGTAACTGCTACTATAGCTAATATGATTGTCACAAACAATATCTTTGACATAAATGGTCGCCTTGCTGATGCTCGGGTTCAGCTCTAAGTCCAAAATTACAGAACCTAGAAGTTTATTGGAAGATGATTCCGGTAAGTGTCTAAAGGCAGGTCGCCTATCGTAAGGAACTGGCGACCTACCGTTCTTAGTCTACGTGGCTTCTCGTGGGTTTAATTGCCAGCGCACAGCTTCTCCCCGACGTTTAGAGCAGTCTCTATGGTATATGTCACAGTACAACCTCCATGCGACGTAACCTAACCAGCAGGCTCCGATGATAGCGGCGCATATAGCGGCGGCAGCCGCCCAACAGCCAGCGACACAGCCGAATTATATTGCATAGCTATTACTTTGTTATAAATATGCTGTGAGCCGTATTTTTGAGAGTATATACGCTCAAGAATCCATATGCGAGCGTGTAACATGGGTGAACAACAGGAGCAGATGTATTGTTAGTTAATGAAGTTTAGCGCTCCCATTCGACTCACACTGTTCCACCGAGTTAGTTAGCGCCGAGATTACCTCGTTTGCCGCTCTGGTTGTTGAGGTGAATGTTAAGAAAACCGATCCTATCTCGAACAATAAGCAACAAAACATTGTCATCACGGCTCTGTTATTGCCACGAAGATAGTTCGTCACAATGAATACAGCAGTCACTACGACGACTACGGCATTAATGGCAATCGGTGTCAGAGAAAACATTGTTTTTCGTCCTTTGTTATCCATAATACTGGCAAACAGGCATAGGATACACGGATGTTGGTCATGTGTGGCAAGCCCACCCGTATGATTATAGACTTGTCTCGAACATACGGGCAGAGGGAAGATCGCTTGCTATGGGGTTCCGCCGTTCTTCACACATATCCAGTAGGCTTCACGGCAGGCGGCTTGATCCGTATAGTACCTATATTGGCAGTAGCCCAAAAAGAGCAGACCAGTCGCGGCACACCCAGCGCTGCACGCCGCAAATGCCCTAGGTTCCTTGAAACGCAAGCAGATAGCAAGGCATCCCATGACCCATATCTGGACTGCGCCAACGCAATTGGTGTTGGCGGTTGATGCGTTGGTCATACATGTGCTCAGAACAGTTGCGCAGTTCCTTTTATAGGGATACTGCTGTTGCTGTGGCGTGACTTGGTTCAATGTTGTTGCCGTTTGTGGTAGGTAATACGAAGTTGATCCGTAATACAACCCTTCCGCCGCTTCGCGGCCCCATTGGTTACGCTGATTACCGGGATTCCCCGTAGCGTATCTGGATAACCCAAAGCTGTCGTAAACTACGGTCGAAACATTGTTGCTATCATACATCATAGTCACAGCCCCAGAAATATCTGTGTGAAGGCTTGTACCATTCCGAATAATAGGTTGGCGCCCTATGCTCTCATAAAGAACCGATATTTGCCATGTTCCCCCGTTTAGCGGTTTTTGCAACTCGACTAACTCACCGCCAGAGCAAGAGACGCCACATGGGTACCAAGTCCACTGGTTAGCGCTGTAATCTTTGCCCCAACGTCGTCCACCATCAGCGGCATAGCCATACTCATAGCCGAGTTGGATGTTTCCCCCGCCGTAATCACGATTGATGGCGGTCAGATGACCTTCTTCATTATAGGAAAGGCGGCGAATGTAGCCTGAGCCAGGATAAGCGGCGAGTGTACCATCGCTGTTCCATGTGTAGAGGTCAGTCACTCCAATGGCAAGGTCAACCACCTGAATTAATCGAGAAGCGTCATCGTAAGAATAAGTTCCGTTATGCGACACAATACCATTTTCAGAGCGGAGGGCGGTAAGGCGATTGCCTTTGGCGTTATAAGTATAGACACCTAAGTACGGAGGGTCAATCGTGCGCTCTTCTCGTAGCAGACGTCCTGCATTGTCATATTGGTAGGTAGTAACGGCTCCGCTCGGAGTTTCGGTGACTTGCATAACGCGACCAGCGTTATCATAAGCGGCGGCGTAGCCGACTATGACGCTGTTATTCGAGACGCGTTTATGAACGATGGCGGTCGGACGACCTACAAGATCATAAGCGTAATCGGCGCGGGTTCCATTGGGGTACAGGCAAGTTGCTACCTTGTTGTCAGGAGTATAGGTATACTGCACGGTCTGTGAACCATCGCTGACGGAGGCAAGGCGCTGGTAATTGTCATAGCCATAGGTGTGGGTGCGGCCCGCTACATCCGTTTGCGTTTTCAATCGTCCAGCGTTGTCGTAGGTGGCTTGTGTGTTACCCATCGGGTCGGTCATGCTGATCCGACGACTCCAAGCATCGTAGGAGTAGGTGCGCGTTCCCGTGCCGTCTACGCTTTGCGTCAGTCGACCTTCGGCGTCATAAGTGGAGAGAATGGATGGATTACCTGTCGTAACGTAGCGAATGCCCGTCTGGCGCCCCCACGCATCGTAATTGTAGTCGGTGATGCGACCCATCGCGTCCGTGCGGCGGGATACGCGGTCGGCGTTGCCATTCTGGAACTGAAAGTTAATCTGATTACCCAAAGGGTCAGTGATGCGCGTTTGATTCCCGTAGGCATCGTAAAGGAATTGCGTATTTTTGCCGCGAGCGTCTGTGATTTGAGTTGTAAGACCGACCGTATTGTAAGCGGTGATAGTGGCATTTCCGAGAGGGTCTATTACTTGCGTCCGATTGCCTGCTGTGTCATACTGATAAGTGGTTGTGTTGTTCAGTGGGTCTTTGACGGTCAGCGGACGACTGGCGCTGTCATAGGTCATCTGGGTGATTTTACCCAGCGGGTCGGAGGCTTGAAGTGGGTTACCCTGCGTGTCATACGACCAGTTCCAGGTTGCGCCGCTATCGGTTTGCAGGGAAAGGCGGTTGTTTGCGCTGTTGTAAGAATAAACCGCCCGGTTGTCGGTCGCGCCGCGAATCGCGCTGACGCGGGCGGCGCTGTCGAATCCGTATTGCACGACCACATTCGTCGGGTCGGTCACGCCGCCGACGGCGACCACATCGCTGGGCCAGGGGTCGGTGGGAAGAGCGGTACGCGCTCCGGCTCCGGCGCTCGGAATTGTCAGAGAATAATTCCAGATTTTACCGTCCGGATCGGTCATGGTAATCAGATCATTGACCGACCCGTACGTGAACGCCCACGTCTTGTTCAGGCGATTGGTGACGCCAGTGACGTTGCCGCTCGTGTAGGCGAACGCTGTCCGGTAGGTCACGCCCGAAAGAACCGGGTCGGAGACTTGCGTAAGTTGACTGCCTGTATAGGTCAGAGTCCAGACGCGGCTTTCAAAATCGGTGATTGAGGTCAGTTTGCCGCCGGTATATCCAAACGTGAGGGCGCGTCCGGTCGGGTCAGTGACGGCTGCCAATTGCCTCCCGCTGTAGGCGCAGGTTGTGACATTATTGTTATTGTCGGTAATGGTGGTCAGGACGCCGCTGGCGTTGAAGCGGTAGACCTGATAGCCGCCTTTTCTGGTCAATGTCCAGGTATTGTCGGCGTTACGGACGAGGCGGTCATAAATTCCGGCAGGGGCGGTATAAGCGTTACCGGACAGAGTGAACTTCGTTTCCGTTCCATCTCCGGCGACCACAATGGCGGGACTGGTCCCGATAATGCGGAGAGAGAAACTATGGCTCCATTTGGAGCCAAGCGGCGTGTCCGTACGGGAGCTCTGGCTGTTGAAGTACAGGCTCAGCGCTATCCCGCCGCCGATTCCCGCCCACCCGCAAATCGGCTGAGTGAGTTGGTAGTTCCCTGTAGCGACGTTAAGGATACCGGAATACACATTCTCGCCTATCTGCCACGGCAGGGGAGCGCCGGGCGCGGGGGGAATAGGTCTTCCCGCTGCAAACGCCTTTCCTAAGGAAAGGCCCGGCAAAAGGGCGGCGGTAACTCCCGCTGTCACTGCCTGTTTCAAAAATCGTCGACGGGATTCGTGGAGTATCTCCTCGGATGTCTTTTCTACGTTGGACAGACCTTCGTCGGCTCCTGCCTCAATGCGTTCCTTCTTCATTGTGTCTTCCCTCGTTGCGCAGGTAAGGCGCATCTTTATACTGGATTGGGCAACATCGCAAAAGCGGGTTATACCAATCAACCTATGCCTGAAATATACCCGGCTTTTATTGTGTTGTCAATAGTTAATTTTGAAGAGATTCAAGAGCGACTATCTCACCGACCATGACGCCAGTAGTCGGATTGGTACAGTTCGTAGTCGTCGTTGCGGTGAACGCCTTTTAATATTTTGTTGTAGAAGTTGAACCCGGTTCCCGCCAGTATCCAGAAGATAAGCGTATCTATTACAAACCAGAAACCGCCCGCCCAATGCTTCCATGCGCCGCCGGTGATTTCGGTGAGAATCGCGGGAGCGGGAAACTGCATGCGCCCCCAACCGTCGTAGGTTATATTCTTCTGGAGATCGGTAGTGGATACCAGATAGGTCGGGATCAGCAGTAGAACTGCGACAATCATCAGCAGTATCCCGAAGGCGCCGCTCATTCTTTTGATCGAATCCATCGATTTATCTCTCCTGTTTCTGTGCTGTATCCCTGCGGTCAGGGGGTGAATATTCGGGTTCGTGGCGGGGTCAGGGAACCCAGTCGGCGACAAAGATATTGGTTTCGTGGTTTTTGCCGTTACGGTTGGAAGCCCAGGCGATGCGCTTGCCGTCCGGGGAGAACATCGGGAACGAGTCGAACTGGTTGCCGTAGGTCACCCTCTCTAACCCGGAGCCATCCACATTGATCAGGTAAGTTTCGAATTTGCGCCCTCGTTTGTCCTCATGGTTGCTGGCGAAGATGATGCGCTTGCCATCCGGCGTGAAGAAGGGGGCGAAGTTCGCCGCGCCGTTGTTAGTTACCTGTCGGGCGTTGGAACCGTCGGCGTCCGCCACCCAGATTTCCATACGCGAGGGGCGCACCAGTCCCATCTTCAACAGACGTTTATACTCCGCCGCTTCCGCCTCATCTTTGGGCAGTCCCGCTCGCCAGACAATGCGCTTACTGTCCGGGGAGAAGTAGGCGCCGCCATCATACCCAGTGCGGTGGGTCAGTCGTTTCACATCGCCGCCATCCGTGTTCATGGAATAGAGTTCGAGGTCGCCGTCTTTATCGGAGGTGAAAATGATGCGCTTACCATCTGGGGAGACGGTAGATTCGGCGTTGTAGCCCGTGAGGATGCCCGGCCCGGCGTTTTTGGGGAAAAGCGGTCGGGTATTGGTTCCATCGGCATTGGCGCGGAAGATGGTGTAATACGGATAGACCGCCCAGACATAACCGTGCGTACGGTCGGGCGGAGGAGGGATTTCTGCGCCGTAGGCGGTGGTGCTGGCGTAGATAATCTCGCGGTTATTCTTCAGGAAGTAGCCGCACGTACAACGTCCGCGCCCATCGCTGACCAATTTCCGCCCGGTTCCATCGGCATTGATGACGAACATCTGGTCGGCTTTAACGCCTTCGCTGCCGCTGTGCTGGAAAATCAGGCGTTTGCTATCGAAACTCCAGTACGCTTCCGCATTATCGCCGCCGAACGTAATCTGCCGCACATTTTTAAAGCGCTTTTCGCGTGAGTCGAGTAACCCGGCAAGCGGCAGGTCTTCCGGAGACGGCGCAGGTGGTTGCGCAGGCGCGATGACAACGGGAACAAGGACAAGCAAAAGAGCGCTCAAGGCGGCGGACACTGGCAAGATTCGCATAAGAGTAAGGTCGGTTTCTCCAATTCTACTTTACCGCATTGGAAGCGAAATAGGGCAGAGGCGTTACCGCTTGCGACTGGCAAAGATGCCATGCGTGGGGCCATGTTCGACCCGGGTTTCGGGCAGTTTCCAGCGGGCGAGCAGGGCGTTGGCGGCAATGAAGCCGGAGGATGTCGCTCTTTCCATCAAGGCGCTGGGAAAAGGTAACTTGACGAAATCCCCCGCCAGAACGACGGTCGGCAGGGGAGTGATAACGCCGGGGCGATGGGCGTGTGAACCGGGCGCGAAGGCGGGGCAGTCCTGTCGTCGCAGGAACCGCTCCTCTCGAATGGTTGCGCCGCAGGTTTCCGGGTAGACGGCATGCATCCCGGCAAGCAAATCGCGTTTGATTTCCTCTTCCGTCAGTGATTCGGGAATCCCATAGGCATGGAGTTCGACGATGCTACCGTGATTCGCCGCCGACCAGCGTTTGCTTTCGCTCTCGATTTTCTCATAAAGCGAGATATTTTCCAGAAGACCCACCCCGGTCGTGCCGGCGAACGGCGGACGATGCGGATGACAAAAACGATCCAGCCACAGGCGCCATACCGCAAAAGGCAGGGTCGTCTCCAGAGAATCGACGGATCGCTTCAGAGGGGAAAGAGACGGCGACGCGGCGACCAGCGCCTTCAATCCCGGCGCCGTTACCGCCAGAACGACAGCATCCGCTTCGAGGACATTTGACTCGTCTCCGTGGCGGAAGCGTACGGCGTATCGATTTCCCTGCGCTTCAATAACCTCCGCGACACTATTGAGATAAATGTCCACGCCGCGATCCCGAAGATAGCTTTCCATCGGCTTCCAGAAGGCGACGCTGAACGGCTGGTTCATGACATCGAAGACCAATCCTTCCGGGTTTCGGGTGAAGTAAAAGTGGAACATGGCGAGCAGTTCCGCCGCCGAATACCGCTCCTCCGGATTGAAAAACGAATGGGCGAAGACATCGAACAGCATCTGACGCGCTTTAGGCGGGAAGTTCAGACCGTCGAGGAATTCTTTCGCCGTTTCTTCATCCCTTTCCTGATAAGTCCGTTCCGGGTCGAATGCCAGCATCGCGTTAGTGCGATCCAGATCCGCTTTCATCAAATCGCGGAAATGAATCGAAGGAGAGCGGCGCACCAGTTCGATAATATTGAACGGCGGAATTTTAGGCAACCGGGCGAAGGATTCCGACTGACCATTCGGTCCGAGCAGGGGGTAGTCGTGCAGGCGCGTCAAAAATCGTAGTTTGGGATCGATGCGGCGCAACAGTGAACGCAGATTCTTGTAGTTGCGGAAAAAGGCATGAAAGCCGCGTTCCATCTCGAAAGCGGAGCCATCTTGCAGAGTATCTGTCCATGCGCCCGCCCGCCCGCCCAGAAAGTTTTCGCGTTCCAGAACCGTGACGTGTACGCCCTGTTCCGCCAGAATCGTCGCCGCCGCTGTCCCGGCAAGACCGCCACCCACTACCACAACATAACGCCGGGAATCGTCCTGTTTTCCGTTCATCGTCCCCTGAGTCAACTCGTCACCACTCTCATACCCCGAAATCCGGGGAGAAATCGCCCTCCTATTCTATCGGGCGTTCCTCCCCGGCGACAACGTTCGGAAAAGCGGGAAATCGAATAGAACTTCAAGCCATCGCGCCGACCGTTTTTTTGCTTTTGGCAGGAGACGACATTCTCTGCGGCGAACCGAAAGGTATGAGTATTCTCACACCGGAACAACATCATCAATTTGTGGAAGAAGGCTACGTCCTTGTCTCTGGATTGATCGCCGATGATATTTCGCAACGGGGCGCGGCGGCGCTCTGGCGCAGGTTGAACGCGAACCCCGATGATCCGACTACCTGGGGTAATGTCCCGCTGGCAAGCGGGCACAGCGACCCGGATATTATCGCTTGCTTTACGCCCGAAGCCATGCAGGCGGCATCGGAACTGGCGGGAGAAGCGGTAAATCCCGTCACCGGGACATTAACCCTCAATATCTTTCCGCAGGAGGGAGCATGGAGCCACCATGGGCCACATATCGACCATGCCCTGCCCCGGGACGGATTCAAAGTCTTCCCGCGCCCGATGCGAGTCGCCTCTATCACTTACCTGAATGATGTACCCCGGCACGGCGCCGGGACAGTCGTATGGCCGGGTTCCTTCCGGAAAATCGAAGCGCTGGCGCAGAGCGACCCGCAAAAATACGAACTGATGGCGACATTGAACAATGATCTGGGCAAAATAGATCTGGGCGAACCCGTCGAGTTGCTGGGTAAGCGAGGCGATGTGCTGTTCTACCATTACCTGACCGCCCACTCCGGCAGTCGCAACGCGACGCAAACGCCGCGACTCGCTCTGGTGCATAAGTGGTAAAAGATAATATTGCGGAGAAGTCGTTCGCGTAACCCGTTCCTATCGTCCCTATTTGACAAATGTAGAAAGAAAAATTAATGGCAGACCCACGTATCGGCAAACTCGCCGATGTTCTTATCTCGCATTCGACCCAGTTGAAGGAAGGGGAGAAAGTCCTCATCGAAGCCTTCGATACGCCGGATGAAGTGGTGGCGGCGCTGATTGAGAAGGCGGCGTCCGTTGGCGCGATTCCGTTTGTGAATACCGTCCGGCAAAGCGTCCAGCGTGCCCTTGCCCGGAATGCGACCGAAGAAATGATGGAAATTCGCACCCGTCATGAACTGGCGCGAATGCAGGATATGGACGCCTACATCGGGGTGCGCGGCGCCGACAATGCCTTCGAATTATCGGACGTCCCTTCGGAGAAGATGAACCTGATTCAGGGCAAGATGCGTCCGGTGCAGGATTATCGCGTCAATAAGACGCGTTGGGTCGTCCTTCGCTATCCGACGCCTTCCTTCGCGCAGGCGGCAGGCATGAGCACGGAGCAGTTCACCGATTTTTATTTCGATGTCTGCACCCTGGATTATGCGAAAATGGCGGCGGCGCAGATTCCGCTGGCGGAGCGCATGAAGAACGCCGATAAAGTCCGTCTGACGGCGCGAGACACCGATATTTCCTTCTCGATCAAGGGAATCGGAGCGCAAATCTGTGGCGGCGCACGCAATATCCCCGATGGCGAATGCTTCACCTGCCCGACCATCGATAGCGCGAACGGCGTCATTCACTTCAATGCCGGGACGATCTATCAGGGCAAGCCCTACGATGATATCCGTCTCGTTCTAAAGGATGGCGTTATCGTCGAGGCGACCGGCAGCGATACGGCAAGTCTGAACGCGGTGCTGGACAGCGATCCGGGTGCCCGCCGTATCGGTGAGTTCTCTATCGCTTTCAACCCGTATATCCTGCGCCCGATGCGCGACGTTCTTTTCGATGAGAAAATCGCCGGAAGTCTGCACTTTACCCCCGGTAACGCCTACGAAACGCCCGGTAACGGCAATAAATCTCAGGTGCACTGGGATATGGTACTGATTCAGCGGGAAGACTACGGCGGCGGCGAAATCTGGTTCGATGGCGAATTGATCCGCAAGGACGGTCGCTTTATCCCCGCTGACCTGCAGGGTTTGAACCCCGAAAATCTGGTGTGATAGTGTGGCAGAAAACGCCCTCCGCTATTTCGAGTCATGCTCAGCGGAGGGCGTTTTTATGCCCGAAGGTGACGTTCCCGAACCAGCCCCGCCCGGCAGGTTCGCCAGACGATCTATCCGTTATTCACACGGTGCGTGTACATTTTAGGGTAGTAATACAAGGAGAGAACGTTGAAATGACAGAACATAAGGCGCAATTGCCCGTCACGAAAATCAACCCGAGAGACGGCGCGGAGATGATTCTCATCCCGGCGGGCGAGTTCCTGATGGGCGACGATGATATGCAGGATAACCCTCGCCATAAGGTGATTCTGTTTGATTATTATATCTACAAAAATCTTGTGACGGTGGGGATGTACGAGAAATTCTGTCAGGACACGGGACGAAAGATGCCTTCTGCGCCCAAGATACCTTTTGCTCCCAGTTTCAATCCTGATTGGTCGAAGAAAGACCATCCAATAGTCAATGTTTCATGGGACGATGCCAAAGTCTACTGCGATTGGGCGGGCGTCGCGTTACCTTCGGAGGCGCAGTGGGAAAAAGCGGCGCGGGGAACGCAAGGCCGGAGGTTCCCATGGGGAGACACGTTTGACAATAGTAAACCCCAGTGGAGTGATGCAGACGGTACAGCGTCGGTAGGCAGTTTTCCTGCTGGCGCCAGTCCTTATGACGTGTTGGATATGGCAGGGAACGTTTGGCAGTGGTGTGCGGATTGGTATGACGACAAAAAAGATAGCCGTGTGTTGCGCGGCGGTTCTTGGCTCAACCTTAATCCTGCTTACTTCCGTACCGCTCTCCGGATCAGGTTCAATCCAACCTACTACAGGAGCTACGTCAGCGGCTTCCGTTGTTGCGCTCTCCCATGACTCCGTTAGTCTTTTGGCTTTATCTCTTTTACCCTTTGACAGGGAAGAGTTTAAGAGAGAATAGTTTAAGATAGGCGCGAAGCTCTCGGAATTTTTTTCAAAATCATCCCCTTCTACACACGGCGGCAGGTTGAAGGCATCGCTCGCGCGCGGTGTTGGAACGGGGTCAGGATTGATGCGATGGTGGGTGACTTTGAGACATAGAACCTTTCGGAAAGAAACCTGCTCACGAGGCGAGTTGTAAATCCTACAGAAAAATCGTCCCTGTCGTCGCCGGAGCGTGCGCTTGCCTGTGCGTTTTTACGGATGGAACGGATTGTGGCGGATCAACGCTCTCGAACCAAACCTACCGTCAAACGCCGTCCATTGGGAACCCATGCCAACGGAGAAGGTATAGGTAATGAGAGAAAAGATAATGAAAAGTTCATACCCCCTGTCCATTCTGGACCTGGTTCCCCTTCCCGCCGCTCCGGAAGGCGAAGAAAGTCTGGTCAATGGTCGGGCTTTGAGAAATAGTCTGGAACTGGCGCAACGTGCGGATGCGTTGGGCTACGCCCGGTACTGGTTCGCGGAACACCATAATATGCCCTCGGTCGCCAGCACGACGCCGGAACTCCTGATTGCGCTGGCAGCGGAGCGGACACAACGCATCCATCTCGGTTCTGGCGGCATCATGCTACCCAATCATGCGCCCATCAAGGTCGCCGAGACCTTCAAGATGCTCGAATCGCTGTATCCGGGACGAATCGACCTCGGACTCGGGCGAGCGCCGGGAACCGATCCGGGAACGGCGCGAGCGTTGCGGGGAACGCGGGGCGCATCCGGCGACCAGTTTCCCGCTCAACTGGCGGAACTACGACAGTACGGCGGTTGGAAAAACCCCTATGATCCGAAGATCGATCCCTTCCCGCCGGGAATGCCGGGACATATCGCCGCCGTGCCGGGAAAAGCGCCCCTGCCACCGATTTTCCTGCTGGGCTCCAGCGATTTCAGCGCCGTTCTTGCGGCGCAACTCGGTCTGGGATACGCCTTCGCCGCGCACTTCAGCGATTTTCCGCCGGAAGAGCCGCTTCGCATCTATCGTGAAGAATTTTGCCCGGAAGCGGAGTTGTCGCAACCCCACGCTATCCTGACCCTGTCCGTGATTTGCGCGGAGACGGACGCCGAAGCGGAGCGTCTGGCATCCAGCCTGGTGGTCGCTTTTACGCGACTGCGAACCGGGCAATCATCGCTGTTGCTTCCGCCGGAGCAAGCCCTCGCCTATGAATTCTCACCGATGGAGCGGGCGGTAGCGGAATCCCTGCGTGAACGGCATCTGATCGGTTCCCCGACCACTGTCAAACCATTAATAGATGCGCTGGTGGCGAAAACGCAAGCGGATGAGGTCATGATAACCACGTTCACCTATGGTCACGTCGAACGCGTTCGTTCTTACGAGCTGCTTGCCGCCGCCTTTAATCTTCCATGTGTCCAAACCACGTAACGAAAACTCTCCGAGTCATGAAACCGGGATGGAACTCTGATAAGCGGAGTAAGTGAAACCCGTCGATTTATGGCTGAAAAACATATAGCAGGAGCCAAAATCCGTCGAAATGGGCGTCGGTAAGGCAAGGATTTCCGGCGCTCCGCAGTAAATTGGGGTATAACCAGAGGGCTATAACGACGATTTTACTCGTGAGGATTCATAGACTGATGGCCACCGTGAAGGTGTTAATACCGACTCCTCTTCGCAAGTTTACGGGCGAGGCGGATACTGTGACTGTGGATGCCGATACCATCGGCGCAATGCTCAAGGCTCTCGATGCGGCGCATCCCGGGTTGGGCAAGCCATTGATTGACGAAAACGGGAACCCGCGAAAATTCGTCAACATCTACCTGGGTGGTGAAGATGTGCGCTTTCTGCAAAATGCGGAAACGCCCCTCAAGGACGGCGACGAAGTCTCGATTGTCCCGGCGATTGCTGGCGGCGCTAACGGTACGGAAGTGTATCAGTTGAGCTTTCATCGCGGGATGTTCAATAACCCGATCCTCTTTACCCTCGGTAAGAAATTTCGGGTTGTCGTCAATATCCGACGCGCCAATATGTCCGAAGAATCCGGTTGGGCGGAAATCGCTCTGACCGGACCGGCTGAGGAAATCGGTCGCGCCATCGCGGAACTCCATACGACGGGCGTCAATGTCACCGGGCCAGTGTCCGATCTGGTCGAACCGGATGAAGCGTATATCCCGGCTTCTGTCGGACGCGGCACGTAACTGTTGGAAAAGAACCAAAAACTTTCCGTCCAGGAACTCGGTCTTGAATGCGCAATCGTCCTCGCTGAGTATTTGGCAAAGACGGATGACCTTCACTATGGCTATTGGGACAGTGATGTCCCACTAGAACTGGCGAACCTGAAGCAGGCGCAGGAAGCGCATTCCAACTTCCTCCTTTCTCATATCCCGCCGGGCGTCAAGACAATTCTGGATGTAGGCTCCGGCGTAGGGGCGCTTGCCAGTCGGCTAAAAGCGGCGGGTTATGAGGTGGATTGCGTTTCTCCCAGCCCTTTCCTGAATGAGCGGGCGCGTCGTCGCCTTGGGTCAGACACGCCGATTTTTGAGTCTCGGTTTGAGGAATTTCAAACAGAGAAGCGATATGACATGGTACTGTTCAGCGAAAGTTTCCAGTACATGAAACTGGATATCGCCCTCAAGCATACATGTGAGCTGCTCCAACCCGATGGGTACTTGCTCATCTGTGATTTCTTTAAAAACCCGATGCCAGACCGTGGGCCGATGGGCGGTGGTCACTATCTGGCAAAATTCCACGACAGCATAAGTTGTCAGCCTCTGACCCTTGTCACAGATATTGATATCACGGCGCAGACCGCACCGAATCTTGACCTGACTCAGGGATTTGTTACTGCTGTTGTTCAACCCATGAAGGAACGAGCCTGTGAACTAGCGCGACAGCGGCAGCCATTCCTGTATAAAATGATACGATGGACTCTTAGTAAGCCCATAGAGCAGGTCAACAAAAAGTACTTCACCGGACAGCGAACGGGAGCGAACTTCGCTATCTACAAAACATACCGTCTAATGCTCTTCAGCAAAGATAAAACCTGCATCACTGCTGGCTTTCTGCAACCATCGGGTCTGTAATTCCCTCACACTGTCGCCGAACTCTTCTGTGAATGAGGCGTTTCGAAAAATACCGTCGCAACTGCTGACCGGGTCATTTTTGACAACCGGTCAGCGCATTCGTTTTTTTCACCGGCTAAGGAGAATTTTACTCCTCCTCATCTTCCATATCATCCATTGCCCCGGAAGAGTCCGTGTAGTTGCTGATTTCTTCACCCCGGAAGACGGTAATCAGGAAATCCTCACGATCAAAAGAAGGCAAATAAGCATGGACGACATCATCATCGATCTGTGCAATCAAGCCTTCCTCCTGCTCAACCGATAGGTCCGCCTCAAGGATCAGCGTTCCATGAATGGTGTCATGAGCAAAATGAAGATCTAACTGACCCAGACGTCGGTCTTCGTCCCAGATAAGATAAATCTCGCTCGATTGCGTCCGCACGAGGCGGGTCAATTTGTAATTCGTCGCTATACGTTCGTCACTCACCGAAAACTGTCTCCCTAGCCTCTTTAAAAGGCGTTCGTATCATACCGCACAAATGAATAAACGCCGTCAATGCTACTCATTGGCGGCGTTTATTCATTCTTTCAACAGATGCCGAAGGAGACCGGTGACCCTGTCCCCTGTTGCCTGAATCCAGAGATCAGGCCATGCCGGGCTCTAACCGTGGCCTTGGCATAGGCGGGCGGGGAGCCTGCGTATCACCGCCACTTGGCGCGTTCGGGCTTTCCGGTCGATCCGGAGTTTCAGGCGAATCCGATGTCGGATCGACCGGGAAAAGGATCGCTCGCTCCTCAGGCGAATAATCTCGTTGTCGGCGACCTTCCGGCCACTTGACTCCGACGAGTAATCGCAGGAACTCTTCACGCTCCAGATTTTCCTTTTCCAGAATGACTTTTGCCATTCGATCCATCACTTCACGGTTACCGGCGAGAACGAGCCGCGCCGTTTCATAGCAGGCATCCATAATGGCGCGAACTTCCTGATCGATCGCACTGGCGATATCTTCGGAGTAGTTTCGCTCTTCCTGCATCGAACCACGACCCAGGAACGGATTTTCCTGCCGGTTGCCGATCTTCAGCGTACCGAGACGTTCGGTCATACCGTATTCCGTGACCATAGAACGCGCCATGTCGGTCGCACGATCAAGGTCATTAGATGCGCCGGTCGTCACTTCATTGAAGATCAGTTGCTCGGCGACGCGTCCGCCCAGCAAGGACGCGATATTATCGAGGAATTCCTGCTTGGTTGTCAGGTATTTGTCCTCGGTCGGCATACTCCACATGAGACCCAGAGCGCGACCACGCGGCAGAATAGTCACTTTATGGACCGGATCCGCCAATGGCAGCAATTCATGGACAAGAGCATGACCCAGTTCATGGTAAGCGATGATTTCTTTCTCATGCTCACCAATGACACGGCTACGACGTTCCGGCCCCATCACGACCCGATCAATCGAGTCGTTCAGATCGATCATTTCAATCTTCGCTTTTTCACGTCGCGCCGCCAGCAGTGCCGCTTCGTTCACCAGATTGGCGAGATCAGCGCCGGAGAAACCGGGGGTGCGTCGCGCCAGACTTTCCAGATTAACGTCATCGCCGAGCGGTTTGCCCCGCGTATGAACGCCAAGAATCGCCTTGCGACCCGGGAAGTCTGGAGCGTCGACCACAACCCGTCGGTCGAAACGACCGGGACGCAACAGAGCCGGGTCAAGAACATCCGGTCGGTTCGTCGCCGCAATCAGAATAACTCCCGAGTTGGGATCAAATCCGTCCATTTCCACAAGCAACTGGTTGAGCGTTTGTTCGCGCTCATCATGACCACCGCCCCAACCTGCGCCACGCTGACGACCTACCGCATCAATCTCATCGATAAAGATGAGAGCCGGTCGGTTTTGCTTGGCAGTATCGAAAAGATCACGGACGCGTGAAGCGCCAACGCCGACGAACATTTCGACAAAGTCAGAACCGGAAATATGGAAGAACGGCACCCCTGCCTCACCAGCAATAGCGCGAGCAAGCAATGTCTTGCCCGATCCGGGAGGGCCGAGCAGCAGAACTCCCTTGGGAATCTTTGCACCCAATGCCTGAAATTTCTTGGCGTTCCGCAGGAACTCGACAATTTCCTGAAGGTCTTGCTTGGCTTCATCGACTCCCGCGACATCATCGAATGTGACTTTCGGGACATTGTCGCCAAGACGTCGGGCGCGAGCGCGGGTAAAGTTGAGCGCCTGATTTCCGCCTGACTGCGCCTGTCGGATGAACAGCACCCAGAAAACGACGAAGACCAGAATCGGCAACAGGAGCGATAACAAAATACTGGTCAGCATCTCGCTGTAGCCCGTCGGTGCGATAGCATACGTCGTCTTCTTCTCACTGAGTCGATTGTACAAATCGGTGCGCGAAGGAGAAATTTCCGGGGGGATAACGGCAACGAACTTGCGATTGTTACCTACCTGACCCGGAGCCTTTTCGAAGTATTCGCCTTCGACGCTATCTTTCTTGAAAACAGCGCTCTTAACAATATTTCCGGCGTCCACTTCCTCACGGAACTGACTCAAAGGAATCGATCGGGGACTTTCCATAAAGGACGGAAAAGCCTTACCGACAAAAACTTTCATCAGTATCAGAGCCGCCACTACCAGGGCGACTACCATTATTAGCGGTCTGGCATATCTATTCAAAACTTAAGCCTCCTCAGGCTCGGCGCGAACCGTAGGCGCACTCCGGGACGCGGATCAAACGCTTCAAGAACGCTTGCATACCGCCTTTGGTAAGAGGAATTATACCACTTCCGCCGGATTACACGTCAGGCGACGTCTGAAACGTCGTTTCGCCTGCCATTTGGCCTTTCCTGTAAATGATACGCACGAATCACCATCAACGTTGCATTATGGCTATTGGCGATTCGTGGCAATGAAATAGGTCTGATTGAAATCTGTGTAAAATAAAGACGCCGTTTGTGAGGATAAATTCCCGATACGAACCTGATTCATTCGGGAATAGGGGCGCTATGTCAGTCAACCCTCATTATTCCCGGCTTGAGCGTAAGGTAAACCTGCAATTTAAGAGGCGTCAATATCGGGGAATCGCGCTTATACTTCCCAACCGCTTTTATCGACATCATGGCGCGGAACGGCAGACCCGCCCGCTTTCCCGGCGAAGAAGGGAGCGTCCACAATGCTGTATACCCAGGAGACGAAATAGGACAGCGCAAAAAACGAAGTAGTCAGGGAAGGCGTTGCAGTTACCGGGCGTAAAGCGAACAACCCTTTAATATAATGAAATAGCGTATCACGGTCTGAAGCGCCGCTGACAACAAATAAGCTCACGATGGCGATTGCCATCAGAACGCCGCCCTTGATGACCTGTGCGTTGTATATCTGACCGAACCCTGGGAAAACTACCGAAAGAAACATCGCAAGTCCGGCGTTTCGTCGGGTCAGCGGGCCGCCGCCTTCACCCAGTATGGAACTCAGGTCTTCGCCTTTTAATAGCGCCTCACTGATCATATTCGGGTTACGGCGATTCGCCAGAGAAAGGGCGAGCGCGGCGCGCTTCCGGTCGGCGGAGACGCGTTTCGGGTCTAAATCGAACGCTGTCTCGTATTCCGCCATCGCTTGATCGCCGAATTCCTCGATATCCAGAAGATCGCCGATTTGTTCATGGATCGGCGCAATTTCCCGAGGCGGACGACCCTCGAAAAAAGGAATCGTCTTCTGTAATGTCTCGCGGGCGTCCGTCACCTGCCCTTTGGCGCGAAAGGCGTTCGCCTGAGTGATCATCCGTTCGCGTTCGCGTTCCCGGGCAATCGGATCGGCGGGCGGCGTTATCATCTGAACTGGCTTTGGCGACGCTTTCGGTAACGGCGCGGCGGGCGGAAGGTTGCGAACCGCTCCCGAAGCGGGTGTTGGTTGGACGCTCTTTCGCGGTTTTTGCGTCGCCGCTTTGGCGGCGATCAGGGCGGCAAGCTCGTCAGGCTCCCTTTTTGCGACAACGGTTTCTTCGGAGGTAATAACCGGCGCTATCTCTGGGGAGGCGACTATCGCTACGGGGGAAGGCGCAGGCGCCGCAGGTTCCGGCGCAGCAGGCGGAATGGGACTGGCCGCTGACGACACTATAGCCAGCGGCGCCCCACAGGAACCGCAGAAGCGATTCTGCGCCGGATTGGGACGTCCGCATTTGCTACAGACCGGGATAATATCGCCTTCCGCCATGTTCTTTTCCTTACGCTACTTTCGCCCGTCCGCTATGTATCGGACGCTATCTGTCGGACGTTACTTTTTGACTGAATCTTCCTCGTTATCCAGATCGTCTTCGTCAATAGGTTCGACTTTCTGATCGGCCTCATTGAAGAACGCTTCATCGTCTTCAAGGTCATCTTCTTCGTCGTCCCAGTCTCCGTCATCCTCTTCCGATTCGGCATCCTCCTCCGAAACGGAACCCGGCATCGGGGGCAATGCTCCCTTGGGTTGCGGGGTAGACCAGAACTCCTCTAATTTATACCGTTCTCGCTGTTCTTCACCCATGATGTGCAGGACGACATCGCCAAAGTCCAGTAAGACCCATTCGTTGACCTGCTCGCCCGCCATTTTCGGTGTGGGCAGACGGTTGTCATCCGCGATCTCCTGCACCTTTTCCGAAATCGCCTTGATATGGGGAATCGAGGTGCCGGAGCAGATCAGGAAAAAGTCCGCCAATACCGTCTTGCCGCGCAAGTCCAGTAATTTGGGGTCAATCGCCTTGCGATCTTCTACCGCCTCTAACAACAGGTTCGCCTTCTCTTCCGAAGGCATTTCAATTTTTCGCGCCACGTTCTAATTTTCTCCTGTAGCCCTTAGTCCGGCGCTGTCGCCTGATTTCCGTAGAAACCATGAGCGGCGACAAAATCGCGCACTGCATCCGTCAGCAGATATCGCGTCGAACGTCCGGCGGCAAGCGCCGCCCGCAGGTAAGACGATGATATATCCAGACCGGGCATCTCTACAAACAGTATACGCGACTCCCATGCATCTGGCAGAGCCGCAAGCACATCCGATGGAGCGACCCCCGGGCGTGTCGCTACCAGAAACGTCGCCAGCGATAACGCTATCTCCGGATCACGCCATTTTGGTAAATCGCGAATCGTATCCGTTCCCGTAAGAAAGAAAAAATCCGCATCGGGCGATTCCGCTTTTAGCGTCCGCAGAGTGTCAACGGTAAAACTGGGTCCCGGTCGTTGAAGTTCCGCATCGCTGACGGCAAAAGCCGGATTATCCGCAATCGCCAATCGCAACATCTCGAGTCGCAGTTCGCCGGGAGTCACTTTGCGGTCGGTCTTGAAGGGAGATACCTGCGCCGGGACAAAAATAATCCTGTCAAGATTCGCCGCCTCCCGCGCCACTTCCGCCATTCGTAAATGACCGATATGCACCGGATCGAAACTGCCGCCGAAAATGCCGATTCGACTCAATTGCTCACCGCCCGGACTTCATCGCAAGGAGACGGGCAGAACGCGAAACGCAAACGGATAGGGCGGCGTGAAACCTCATCGTTTCTGTCCCTCTCCGCGAACGATATATTTGTAGGTGGTGAGCTCTTCTAACCCCATAGGACCCCTTGCATGGAGTTTTTGATTGCTGATCCCAATTTCTGCACCGAATCCGAACTCGTAACCATCGGTGAATCGTGTGGAAGCGTTGACATATACGGCGGCGGCATCCACTTCATCGGTGAATTTTTGCGCGGCGGCGTAATCTTCTGTAATGATCGCCTCGCTATGACGTGTTCCGTAATGATTGATATGCGTAATCGCTTCATCGACAGAATCGACGATCTTGACCGCGATGATCAGATCATTGAATTCGGTAAAGTAATCTTCTTCAGTAGCGGGCGTTATGGGGCGGAAACCGGATTGGGAATGCAGATAATCATGGGTAACGGACAGCGTTCGCGGACATCCCCGGACTTCGACGCCGTTTTCCTGTAGAGCGCTGATCCATCGGGCGAAATGGATACCCGCATGATCGCGATGGACAAGCAGGGTCTCTGCGGCGTTACATACCGAAGGTCGTTGCGTTTTGGCGTTCAGGAGAATGCTTTCCGCCATATCCGAATTGCCGCTGGCATCCACATAGATATGGCAGTTGCCGGCGCCGGTCTCAATGACAGGCACCGTCGCATTTTTGACGACGGTCTCAATCAACGCGGCGCCGCCACGGGGAATCAGGCAGTCGATGTACCGGTTCAACGTCATCAGGTGACGTGCGGCGGCGCGATCCGTGTTTTCAATCAGGGCGATAGTTCCTTCTGGAACGCCTGCGCTTTCCGCCGCCTGCGCGATGATATTGGTCAGAGCGATATTGGAATGAATCGCTTCCGAACCGCCACGTAATACGACCGCATTCCCGGCTTTCAGGCACAGCGAAGCGGCGTCAACAGTCACATTCGGGCGGGATTCATAGATAATGCCGAGGACGCCGAGCGGAACGCGTACCTTGTTGATCTGGAGACCGTTCGGGCGACGCCAGCCGCCCATGACAATGCCTACTGGATCAGGCAAAGCGATCAATTGATGCAGACCTTCCTGCATAGCGGCGATCCGCTTCTCATTCAGAGTGAGGCGGTCGCGCATATGTACGGGGACGCCCTTGTCGGCGGCGGTCGCTAAATCCCGTGCGTTGGCATCCAGAATTGCCGTTCTGGTATCGCCCAACGCCTCTGACATCGCCCGCAAGGCGTTATTTTTGACCGTTGTTCCAACGGTGGCGAGTTTCCTTGCCGCTTCCTTTGCCGTCCGCGCCTTTTCGTCTACTTCCTGCATGACTTATCCCTTTTGGACGCTGAATCCAGCGCACAAAAATCGGTTTTGATCCTGAGGTAAATACAGGAGAGACCGGATAAGCCGCACCTGTATCAACCTAAATCCCATTCTTCGCGTCGGACTTCTTTACCCATACGACGGCGTTCCGCCACACGGTAAGCGTCAATTGCCGCAATGATGCTGACGCCCAGACGAATCAAACCCGCTGCCGGAGCGCCGATGACAACTGCGCCGAATACGATACTGGCAAGGAGTAACAAAATGCCCTTCGCCGTTTGCCCGTTCATGAACTGCCCGACGCCGGGAATAAAGAAAGAGAACAACGCAGCGGCAGCGGGACTGGTGGTGCGCCGGGTAGTTGCGATATTGGCGTTTACTGTCGTCCGTTGCCGGTTATGCTGTTCGTATCGTTCCTCTTGCGTCGTCTGGAAAGTGGAGCGGTATTCGGGCGCCGCCGCCGAGGTAAAACGGCTTTGCGTACCGGTGGCGCCGGTTTTTCCTGCTGCGGAAAGGTCGGCGCCGCAATGCAGACAGAACGAAAACGACGCTCCGCCTTCTCCCATAGCCGTTCCGCAACGCCAGCAGTTGCCGGTTCCTCTACCGGACGACGGGTTTCGCTGTCCGAAACTCGCCTGCTTCTCATTATAAATCCTGTCACGGGAGGCTTCATGGGTGCGCAGACGTTCTTCAAACAATCGTTCCTGTTCCGCAACTCGGTCTAGATCACGCTGTTTAGCTTCCTCACGCGCCCGTTGCTCGCGAACCTGAGGCGGCGGTGGGACTGGACTGCGAGCGTCCGTCTGCCACCAGGGCGTATGAGACGTTTCAAGCGTAGCGGACTCTTCTTCCAGTAACAGTGATTCTGTTCCAGAAGCGGAATTTGTCTTGACAATACGCTGACCGCAATTAATGCAACGCGGCATCGTCTTTGGGTTTGAGCGTCCGCAGTGCGGGCAGAAACGCTCCTCAAGCATTGTCACCCTCCTCGGAACGGAATTCCCCTGCGGTATCGAAAATACGGAATTCGGCGTCCTCGCTCTTCTCGCTTGCCGACGACTCCGGTTTGTCTATCACGTTACTGGACGACGGTTGCAGATCGGCGCCGCAATTGGTACAGAAGGAAAAGGAAGTATTCGCTTCCACACCGCAGTTCGGACATTGGATCGGCGCATCCAGCAGAGCGGAGGCAAGGGTGCCGTCCTTCTCTCGTCGGACATAACGACCCGACAGGATCGCTTTGTAGTCGTCACTATCCCCGTAGCGCAACACTTCGCGAGCGCGTAACACCGGAATAGGGTGCGTCATGCCCGCTTCGATCATGCCCTTGAAAAATTTATCCAATCGTCCGGAATCTGGCTTGTCGTACTCTTCCGCCTGATTGAGATATTCTTCGCGATCCATCTGCTCAAAAATCTTCGGCGATCCTCCGGTCAGCTTGAACAGGGAGGAAAACACGGTCTCCGGGTTTTGCGTCACCAGAATCGCGGCGCGATCCGCCGTGAATTCCGCTTTACGCGCCCATTCCAGTAACGCCAGTTGAATCGGCAGGGAGAGGACATCGCCCAGACCGTAACGCGCCCCGCCCGCCTGCGCCGCAAGCTGGATCAGGAGAAGCATCAAGCGGTAAATGGAATGTCCCGCATGGATATGCCCGAGTTCGTGTGCGATGACACCGAGTAACTCTTCTTCCGTCAGAAGTTCCACCAGACCCGTGTGCAACACCATGGTCGGGCGTTCTTTTCCGAGCGCAAAAGCGTTGGCGATTGGGGTCTGGGACAGGAACAGCGACGGCTCAGGAACATCCATGATAGCGCACGCTTCGCGCAACAGGGCATAGATGCTTTTACACTGTTTGGGCGTCACCTTGACCCCGTTAGCGCAAAACTCAACATATATGAGATGTTCGACGCTAAACCGGGAGAGCTTGGAGATGGCGAACTCAAACCCTGGAACCGCCCGCAGAGCGGCGGTCGCCTGCTGATCCAGTGGATGGCGGTACGCTTCCGGAGCGATTCCGGGGTAGCGTCGTCGAGGGGTATCCAGAGCGGGAGTCGTATCGCTTCCTGTCATAATTTGTCTTGCCTCACCTGTAAAGTGCGCGAGCGGATTCGTCTATTATACCGCTCCGCTCTCTATTTCACTTTCTTATACGCCTTTTACGCAGAAAGATTGCATACGGTACGGACACCTGATGATAGCAGGGGGTTGCGCTGTTGTCGATAAGGGTAGGTTTTGCGATTCTGATCGTTTTTTCGGTAAGAATCGCCCCAATAATCGCCACATTCCGTCTCTTTGGGAACGTCGCTTTTTTCTTTCACGTTAGATATAAAGGATTAGAAGCGGCGAAACCATTTTTCGCCAATGCTGAAAGGAATTTTCAAAATGTCTTTCTCCCGACTGATTGCCGCCGGAGTAGGATTAGCGGTCTCTACCGTATTGCTCGCCACTGTAACGCCTATGGCGGATGCGGCGGGACCGAAAAGCCCGCTGGATTTTAAGGTGAAATCCATTGATGGCAAGGATGTTGACCTGAAAAAGTACCGTGGACAGGTAGTTCTGATCGTCAATACGGCGTCCAAATGCGGGTATACGCCCCAGTACGCCTCGCTGGAAAAACTGTACAGCCAGTATAAAGAGCAGGGTCTTCGCGTCCTCGCTTTCCCCGCCAATGATTTTGGAGCGCAGGAACCGGGCGCAGATTCCGAGATCAAGCAGTTTTGCTCCCTGAACTACAAGACTTCCTTTGATTTGTTCTCGAAAATCTCGACCAAAGAACCAGCGCAGGCGCCGCTCTACAAGTACCTCACCAGCGCTGATACTAATGGTAAGTTCGCTGGTCCGATTGAGTGGAACTTCACCAAGTTCCTCGTGGATCGCAAGGGCAACGTTGTCGCCCGCTTCAAGTCCAATGTTGATCCGATGTCCCCGGAATTCACGGCAGCGGTCGAAGCCGCTTTGAAGCAACTCGCCAAATAAGCGCAGAGCACAGGTAACAAGAACCAGAGAAGGACAGCGGTACACGCTGTCCTTCGCTATTTGTCTTTGAGCGTCGCTCTATCTATTTCAGGAGATATTTCTGGATAAAGGCGACAGTGGCATAGAACTGAAAGTCTTGGTTTTTCTTCTTGGCGAAGCCATGCCCCTCATCGGAAGCCATTAAAAACCATGTTTCGACGCCGTTTTTCTGTACCGCCTCTTTCATCTGAATCGCTTCCGTGTAGGGTACGCGGGGGTCATTCTTGCCCTGAACGATAAAGAGCGGCTTCTTGACCTTGCCGGCGTTATTCAACGGCGCGGTCTTTTCGAAGTAGGCTCGGATTTCCGGGTCGCGTTCATCGCCATATTCCGCACGGCGCAAGTCGCGACGGTACGCTTCCGTGCGCTCCAGAAAGGTAATGAAATTGGAAATGCCGACGACGCTCAGAGCGCAGGCGACCCTGTCAGAGTAGCGGGTTGCCAGCGCAAGGGTCATGTGTCCCCCATAACTGCCCCCGGTGACCATGATTCGACTGGCATCCAAATCGGACTGCGTTCCAATCCAGTCGAGGAGGGCGGCGATATCCGTGTAGGTTCCTTCGCGTAAAATACCGTTGTCCGCCTTCACGAACGACTTGCCGAATCCCGTCGAACCACGCACATTTGGGAAGATGACGGCGACGCCCATTTCATTCAGATAGTAGTTGATCCGGGCGATAAAACCCGGTCGAGACTGACTTTCCGGGCCGCCGTGAATATTGATAATCACCGGGCGTTTGCCGGGAAACTTCTTCGGATCGGGATGGTACAGGAAACCCGAAATAGTTTTGCCGTCCGGGGCTTTCCAGGTTGCCAGAGTCGGCTCAACGAAAGTGGCGGCGGGAAGTCCGCCCGTCTCACTGGTCGTCCAACGGTCTATCTTGCCGGAACGGAGCTCATAAGAGTACACGTCGCTCGGAGAACGGGCGGAATTCAGGGCGAACGCGATTTCTTTGCCATTGGGGTGGAATGTCAGACCGCTGATGACTCCCAGCGGAAGCTGCGGCGCTTTTCGGTCTTTTCCGCTTGCCGTATCGCGCAGACGCAGGACGCTGACGCCATTTTCATTGGTGGTCAGCGCGATGACCTTGCCGTCGGGCGACAGGTCGAACCCTTCCACATCCCACAGAATATCTTTTGTCAGATAGCGATGGGCGCGGGTGGCAAGGTCTACATACGCTAATTGCCGGAACTCGCTGTCCCGGTCCGTTGTGGTGTAGAAGCCTTTGCCATCCGGCGAAAACTTGACGCCGCCATAGGCGAACGGCTCCTGCATTTTGTTACGCGGGGTCAACAACGTCTTTTCGCCGGTCTTCAGATTCAAAAGCCAGAGTGAGGAATCATTGATGGAGACATAGTTGGCGATAATGAGTGATTCATCGTCCGGCGACCAATCGCCGACGCTCCAACTGCCCGCCAGAGTGGCGACCACTTTATCTGTTTTCGGGTCACGGGGATCGATCACGTAGATATCGCGGTCGCGCCCATTACGGCGAGTGGATGTATACGCGATACGGTCGCCGCGATGCGACCACCGCGCCCCACCATTCTGCGATTTGCCGTCTGTCAAGAGGGTAATGGCTCCGTTGGCGAGATCATAGCGATAGATCTGGGTGAACTCGTTGCCGCCGGTGTCTTTGGTGAACAGGAAGTAATCTCCCTCGGTCGGCTGGAAAGTCGCTCCGCCGACGCTATCCGGGAAGAAGGTCAATTGCGTTCGCGCCCCGCCTGGCATTTTGACCTCGTGAATCTGGTTGGTGTCAGCGAAGCGGGTGCCGATCAGGATTTCCCGTCGTTTCGGATGCCAGTCCGAAAACCCCGCCGACCGGAACTCGGTGTAGCGACTGACCGATTCCGCAATCGTCGCCGAAAGCGCCGGAATGCCTTCCACGGTCAGATTCTCGCCGGGCGTAATAGTAGGGGACTGCGCCAGGGCGACTCCGCTGAGAGCCATACCGCCAATAACGCCTAGAGGCGATAGAGAGCATCGAATCAGTGACAGAAGTGAGGGGCTTTTTACCATAAGAAAATCAAAATTCCGAATTATCAGAGGATACGGTTATCATACCCGCCCCGAGGATTTTTTGAGTGGCGGGAAGATTGCCGGGATTACTAAATCCCTGATAAGCGTGAGACGAAACCGATGGTCGGCGGTTTATCCGACCATTGGCTTCGTTTCGAACGGTTCAGCTTATGTCACAGGATACGCTTATATCAGGGGGCGTAGCGTCTCCGTCGCCCACTCGCGCAGGGTGGTCGGCGTCGTGGTTTCCGGCGTGCGTGGTTCGGCGGGCTGTTCGTTACGCGCCAGAGCGTCCAGCAATTCCGGGTAGATGCTGGCGACGGATTCAGAAAAGCCGATTTGCAACAGTTGAGGCTTCACGGATTCGAGCGGGACTTCGATATACTGGATGGGCTTGCCGATGGCTTCCCCGATAATCGTCGCCGCTTCGCCGAACGTTGGCTGTTCGGCAGGTCCGTGCAATCCCATAATTTCCTTTCCCGACCAATCCTTTGCCTGTAAACGACGTGCGGCGACCGCCGCAATATCCTTTGTCGCAATCATTGGGTAGGAAATGGAAGCGGGGATAGGACTGTAGATAGCCCCATGCGTCTTGATGGTATCCAGATTACTCAGATAGTTTTCATAGAAATAGGTGGGACGCAGGTGCAGGACATGAGCGTCGGTCTCGTTCAGGGCGTTTTCCACCAGATGCAGGAACGATACCGGACCGAAACCGCTCGATCGGTCCGCTCCCGCGCTCGATAGATGTATAACATAGGGAAGCCGGTTGGCATTGATCGCCGCAACGGCGGAAGCGGCGGAATCGACATACGACGCTTTCCAGTCGGGGGCCGTATAGTTGGGCGGAGTGAGCCAGAACAAGGCGTCCGCGCCTTCCGTCACTTTTTGAACGAACGCCGTATCGTACAGATCGCCCTGATGAACGATAGCGCGTTCCCGAACTTCCGGAGCCAGTTTCGCCGGATCGCGCACGATAACGGCGACCTCCGCGTTCTGATCCAGAAGATACTCAACGATTTTCCGACCGATATGTCCGGTCGGGGTCGTGACTACGATTGCCATGTGTTTCTTCTCTTTCCATTGTGGGACAGTTCCGGTGACATCATCTTGACTGTTGTTCCCGATATCGATATTATGCAGGTGACGATTCGGACTATCCATGTGATTTCATCCGTGTTTTATGTCTATTCGTCCGAATAATGCCGGAAGAAACGACTGGGAGAAACCCTGATGGCGCACACCGACCCGCCGATAGACATGCTGGATGACATACTGAAGACCTTCTCGCTGGAAAGCTCCGTTCTTCATTTTTCATTGCTGGCGGCGCCTTGGGGAATCGGATTTGCGCCCCGTGAACGTGAGGCCGCCGATGCCGGTTTTTATATCGTGACGGAGGGAGAATGTTTTCTCCGTCTGGACACCGAGAAGAACGCCCCCCTGATACGCCTGTCCAGCGGAGATTTTGCGCTGATCAGTCATGGCGACGCTCACAGTGTACGGGACTCTCCGACTTCTCTGGTGCAACCTCTGGAAGACTGGCTTCGTCGCGTCACCTTTGATGAAAAGGGAACGGTACTCTTTGGGGGGACGGGTAGTGGGGGGGCGCAAGCCCGGATACTCTGCGGGACCGTGCGTTTCTCCGGGGGAGGGATGAATCCGTTACTCCGTTCTCTGCCATCTCTGGTAATTGTGCGGGGCGAGAACGATAAAGCGGTGGACTGGCTGGAGGGAACGATGGCATTCCTGATGTGCGAGTCCCGTAGTCAGAGACCCGCCTCGCCGACGGTTATCTCACGACTGTGCGATATTCTGTTCATACAGGCGATCCGTTTCTTGCTGACATCCCCGAATGCCTGCGATGACGGAGAGGTTCCGCCGCCGGGCTGGTTGAATGCGATCCGTGATCCTGATATCCGCCGCGCCGTTTCCGCAATCCATGCGGCGCCCGCCCACCACTGGACAGTGGAAATGCTGGCGCGGGAGTCTGCGCTTTCCCGCTCGACCTTCGCCGCTCGTTTCACGCAATTGATGGGCGAACCGCCGTTACGTTATCTGACCCGCTGGCGCATGCACCGCGCCGCTGTCGCCTTGCGCCGCACAGGCGATCCCATGGGAGAAATCGCTCGTCAGGCGGGCTACGATTCCGAGGCGGCGTTCAGCAAAACATTCAAACGACAGATCGGGATCGCGCCGGGAACGTACCGCCGTCACTCCCTCGGTAATTAGCGTCGGCGGTTTCGTGTGCGAAACGGGGAATAATTTCTCTAATCGGTAGCGTCATTGAGGACGGCATTGATGGTGAACCGCGCCATTTCAGCGAGGACGGGATTGGTATCCGTGTAGTAGGGCAGAGCGATCAGAGCGATAGACAGCGCCCAACCGCGCCCACGGCGCCAGGTCGCTGTGTCTACCGTGAGCGTTTCACGAAAAGTCTTCCGCGCCGAGGCGGGAAGAAGATTCCAGGCGACGATCAGATCGCAGGCGGGGTCTCCGACTCCCATTCCGCCAAAGTCGATCACGGCATGAAGCTTACCATCACGGCAAAGCAGGTTTCCTGACTGCAAATCGCCATGAATCCAGACTGGCGGGTTTGTCCATATGGGCGCGTTCAAAGCGTCCTCCCATATCGCGATTACCGCTTCCGTATCAATCATGCCATTCAGTGCTACGATTGCCGCGCGGGCGGGAGCGTCGCGCAGGCGTAGCGGCGCTCCGCGATAGAAGTTCTGTTCTCCGGCAGGAGGGCCATCGGTCGCATCGACTTTTTGCAGTGCGGCGATAAATTCCGCCAGAGCTACCGCGAATTGATCCAGATTGGAGATGCGGTCCAGGGTGGCGTTCGCTCCCTCAAGCCACTGATAGACAGACCAGCGAAAAGGGTAACCCTCGCCCGCGATCCCTTCCGCCAGCGGGACGGGGATTTCAAGTGGCAGATGCGGCGCCAATCGGGGGAGCCATTGTTGTTCTTTCTCTACCTGTGCGACGGTCGCCGCAATACGGGGTAACCGGACGCATTTATCTTCGCCCAGACGATAGATCGCATTGTCGGTTCCTGCAGAGCGAACCGGGGTGACGGACAGATTCGCCCACTGCGGAAACTGGTCGGCGATCAATCGTTCCACCAGCGAAACATCGGTCTCGACCTCATCAGGGTGCATTTTTTGAGCAGTCATCGTTGCCGTATCGCCCTGACGATAGCTTCCGCTCAGTAGAATCTCAAATACACGCTTTATTGCGGCTGGTAAATGTGGGGAAAGCTCCGGCGGGGCGGAAATAATCCCGCCCCGCCGGAATCCTGACGCGGAGGCTCAGCGGATTTCGCCAGAGGAACCAGGAACTTCGGCGAAGGGTTCGGCGCGTCCGCCCAGGTGTTTGGCTAAGAACTCCTCCGCTTTGGCAACGAAGAACAGGGTGTTTTCCGGGCGGTTGAAGCCGTGGCCTTCATCCGGGAAAACCAGATATTCCACCGGGAGATTCGACTTACGCATCGCTTCGACGATCTGGTCGCTCTCCGCGATTTTGACACGCGGATCGTTGGCGCCCTGTGCAATGAGTAGCGGCTTATTGATCTGGTGCGCCTTGAACAACGGCGAACGCTCGGTCAGGAATTCCTCGGTGTCGCCCATGCGCTTGGTCAACTGCGCCTTGATCGGTTCCCAGTAGGCGGGGACGCTCGCCAGCAGGGTATTCAGGTTACTCGGCCCGACAATATCCACGCCGCAAACGAACTCGTCCGGAGTGAAAGCGAGTCCTGCCAGAGTGGCATAGCCGCCGTAAGAACCGCCCATGATAGCGACACGATCCGCATCCGCGTAACCCTGCCGGATCGCCCACGCTTTGCCATCCAGCAAGTCGGTGTGCATCTTTGCGCCCCACTCACGGTCACCGGCGTTCAGGTAGGATTTGCCATAGCCGGATGAACCCCGGAAGTTGATTTGCAGCACGGCGTAGCCCCGATTCGCCAGCCATTGTACGTACGAACTGAAGCCCCAGGTATCCCGCGCCCATGGTCCGCCGTGTACGAATAAGACAAGCGGCCATTTTTGCGTGATCGCCTGCGCGGCGTTCTGTGGCGGCAGGGTCAAATACCCGTAGAGCGTCATGCCATCACGAGCGACGAACTCAATGGGCGTAATCTTCGCCATCTGATAGACGCCCAGCGCCGGGCGGTTGGAAAAGAGCAGTTCCGCCGAATGACTCACCCGATTATAAAGGTAATAGTAGACCGGGCCATCATCGGTCACATACGCGACCGTCCAGAGGTCGTCGGCGTCATCGCGGGAGAGAATTTGCAAATCGCCGTCGCGCACCTGCGTCAGTTCATCCAGATTGCGCTGACCTTCTTCATTTAGCGGCGTCCATTCCGTACGGGCGCGTATAAAGGCGACCGCTTCTATTTCCCGATTGATCGGGTTGATCATCAGACCGCTGACATCGTATTGCTCGTCTTGCGCCAGAATGGTGGGAATACCGCTCTCGATGTCGATCTCCAGCAGGCGGGCGGCATTGGCTTCCTCACTGGTCGTAATGTAGAGCGCTGAATCATCGGGGGAAAAAGCGACGATGCCCCCGCTATCATCCGGTCCCCAGGCGGTCAGCAAGCGCCACGGAGCGCTATCGGCGGCGTCACGAACATAAATTTCCGTTCCGCCGTCCGGCAGCATCTTCTGAGCGGCGCGAATCCGGAGTTGATTGTCAGGTCGGTACTGTACGAAATTCTCCTCGTTCTTTTCGACAAGAATCAATTCGCCGGTGTTAAGGTCAACCCGATAGACATCGTGCAATCTGGGGTCACGGGTATTCAGCGCCAGCAGCGCGATATCCGGGAAGCGGGGATCGATCGCCAGAATCCGCGCCTGCACATTGTCGAACGGGGTCAGATCGCGGGTCTCCCGCGTTTCGATATCGGTCTGATAAACGCGCCAGTTTTCGTCGCCGCCGGTGTCCTGAATGTACAGGATATGCTGGCTATCCTGTTGCCAGTAATAAGCGGAAATGCCGCGATTTGTATCGCTGGTGACCGGATTGCTAACGATAGGGTCTGTCGGGTGAGCGTTTTCTCGGGCGAGCGCCGGGCGAATATGAACATTCATGACGCCATCGAGGGGTGCGAGAAATGCCAGTGTCTTACTATCGGGCGAAATTTTAGGCCCTGTGTTCTCCGGGTTACCGAACAGCGCCGAACGCGGAATCAGGGTAGGCAGTTCATTCATACTGGTTTATACGTTTGTAGACTAGTTTCGTTACGGTCTATTGATGGGAAAAGCGTACCCGGTCTTTTTCCCATCAATAGTGAGGCGTCCGACTCTTAGCCTTCTGCAAGTTTTCCCCGGAAGTACTCTATGGTTTTCTGTAGCCCCTCTTCGAGGCTCACTTTCGGTTCCCATCCGAGAATCTGTTGCGCTTTGGTGATATTGGGTTTGCGCTGTTTGGGATCATCCACCGTCTTGAGGTCTTCATAGACGATTTCAGACGAAGAAGCCGTCAACCGTTTGATTTCCTGAGCGAATTCCAGCATGGTGCGTTCGGTGGGATTACCGATATTGATTGGTCCGGATACTTCCGGCGGCGTTTGCGACAATCGGAAGATTCCATCCACCAGATCGGAGACATAACAGAATGAACGGGTCTGCTGTCCGGTTCCGTAGACTGTGATTGGGTCGCCGCGCAACGCCTGTCCGATAAAATTCGGGACTACCCTGCCATCGTCAAGGCGCATCCGTGGGCCGAAGGTATTGAAGATACGGAAGATTTTCGTATCCATGCCATGAAAGCGACGATAGCCCATGGTTAATGCTTCGGCATAACGTTTCGCCTCGTCGTAGACGCCACGAACGCCGATAGGGTTAACATTGCCCCAGTATTCCTCCACCTGAGGATGTACCAGTGGGTCGCCGTAAACCTCCGAAGTCGAGGCGAGAAGGAAACGGGCGCCTTTGGCACGCGCCAATCCTAACGCTCGCATTGTCCCGATTCCGTTGACCTTCATAATCTGGATCGGCTTGGACGGGAAGTCGATCGGTGAAGCGGGGGATGCCATGTGGAAGATACAGTCTACAGGACCATCGAGATACAAATATTCGGTAACGTCATAGCGGACGAGACGAAAAGCGGGATTTCCTACAAGATGTGCAACATTATCAGAGGATCCAGTGACAAAGTTATCGAAAACGACGACCTCGTAGCCTTCGGCAAGGAGGCGGTCTGAAAGATGGGAACCGAGGAACCCGGCGCCCCCGGTGATCAGTGCGCGTGGCATAATTGCGCGTGTTTCCTTTCGCGCCCCACTTGGAAAACATGCTTGAAAGTGAGTCATGTAAATCAGCAGTATCGGGGCGGATACTGTCGCGATTATAGCCCCTACAGAAGCGATATGTCAATCTTGTGAATCTATTTAAGACGCATTCACAGGGTCGCCGACGAACGTGACGCGCTGTAGAATAGTAACGAATGAGAGAGAAAACTGATGCCAGACGGAAAGACCCATGACAAAATCACGGTGATAGGAGCGACAGTCGCCGCCCCGGTCTGGTGGCACTTTGCACAAACGCCCGTCGACTATACTCTGGGAGTGGCGTTCGTCGGCGCAACGCTATTTTCCGGCATGATGCTCTCACCTGATCTTGATTTAAACTCTTCCATCTACCATCGGTGGGGGCCTTTCAAATACCTGTGGTGGCCATATCAGAAGATTATTCCGCATCGCTCGCGGCTGTCACACTCCTTTTTCCTCGCGCCGATTTTGCGAGTTGTTTATTTCCTCTTTATCATGTGGGCATTATTTCGTATCGTCACGTGGGGATTGACGTTCGCTTTCGTCATCAAACGGAACGAATTATCCCTCCAGATATGGGATGGCATGTTCCAGTGGGCGGAAACCCACCTCGCTCATACGGAGTGGATGGTAGCGGGCATCGTTCTGGGCGCCGCTTTACATGTTGGGGCGGACATCTGCTGGTCCGCTTTCAAGCGTCGGCGACGACGGCGGCGCAGATAAACGACAGCAAAAATAGCGAATTCAACGAAGCTTCTTCCTGATCGGTATTTATCCCTATCGCTACCGATGCGGTAGACTAACCTCATGCGGGTCGTAATTATTGGCGGCGGCGTGGGAGGATTGGTAGCGAGCGTCCGTCTGGCGAAAGCGGGTCATGCCGTCACTCTGTTGGAACAGGGGGAGCGTGTCGGCGGGAAACTCAATATCTGGGAACCGGAGGTTCCGGGTGCGGGTCGATTTCGTTTCGATACCGGGCCTCACGTTCTGACCATGCCCTGGGCGATTCAGGAACTGTTCGACGATGTGGGCGAACGGATGGAAGATTACCTGACGCTGGAGCGCATTGACCCCATCTGTCGTTATCATTTTTCGGATGGGACTCATTTCGATGCCCCCGCTGATCCTGAAGAAGCGGCGCGGCGTATCGCTCAGACGTTTCCCGGCGATGAGGTCGGCTTCCGAATCTTGCTTGCCCATGCGAAGCGCGTTAATGACGTAACGGTGAATACTTTTCTTCGGCAGGATTTCAGCGCAACAATAAAAGGCGCACCGACTTTTCAGCAATGGCGTCAGTTAGGCGATTTTATCGGCCTCAAGCCCTGGGAGACGCTAAGCGCTCTCTCGAAAAAGCGCCTGAATCACCCCCGTCTGCGCCAGATTTTTGACCTGTACGCTTTTTACAATGGTTCTTCGCCGTACAAGGCGTCGTCCATCTATTCGGTGATCGCCTGGGTGCAATGGGGTGAGGGGACTTACTACCTTCGCGGAGGGCTACGTACCTATGCGAACGCTCTGATTCGACTTGCTGAAAAGTTCGGTGTCACGATCCGTACCGGGGCGAAAGCGGAGCGAATCATTATTGAACAGGACGCTCTCTCTAAACGGAATGTCGTTCGCGCCGTTGTTGTCCGGGACGGAGATTCCTGCCCGGCGGACGCCGTCATTTGCAATGCCGACCCGTTGACCGCGTATTCGTCCCTGATCGATCCGCGATTCTGTCCGCCCGGACTGTCGCAACAGAGTCGGGAACATCTGCAGCCATCCACATCCGCCTTTCTTCTTTTGCTAGGCGTCCAAGGCGAATTTCCGTCATTGATGCACTTCAATTCGTTTCTGCCGGACGATTCGGCGGCGGAATTCGACGCCCTTTTCAAACGGAGCGTTCCGGCGGATGATCCAGTCATCGGCGTCACCTGTCAGAGTGTCACCGAACCGGACTGCGCTCCGCCGGGTTACTCCAATCTTTTTGTGATGACATCTCCCCCGCCGCTTTCCGAGAATTTCGTATGGACAGAGGAAAATACCGCAAGATACCGCGAGCGCATACTGACGCTTCTGGAAACCCGATGCGGTCTGAAGGGTTTGCGAGATCGTATTGTCTGCGAGCAACTCTGGACGCCGGAAACGTTCGCTTCTCGCTATGGCGCGTGGAAAGGGAGTTTGTATGGTCTTTCCGCCAATGACTGGCGTTCCGCCTTTTTACGTCCCCCCAATCGGGCGAAGGAGGCGCAGGGATTGTACTTCGTCGGTGGTGGGACACATCCCGGCGGCGGACTGCCATTGGTCACATTGGGGGGAAAGATCGTGGTGGAAGCGGTTCGGGAGGATGCCGAAAAAATGTTTAGAAAAAACTGGACGCCATAAAAAATGTGCCCGGATTTCCTTCGGGAAATCCGGGCTTCCATCATCCTGATGGACAATGAAAAGGAGGACATGCGCTGGTTAGAATTACGAATCACCCCCTGCCGAAGTTCCCCTGATTGAAAAAAGAGTCAAAAATTCTTCGTGTACAAAGTAGATTCCTGCTTTCGTGAGAAAAAATTCGAAATATTTTTTTCGACGCACCGGAACGGGAACGTCCCCACCCGATTATAGAGTATATGGACGACGCGCTTGCCCCCCTGATAATCGCATTGACCGCTTCACAAACCCGGCAACTGGCGCAAGAAGCTTCGGAAGGGTATCCCAACGAAATCTGCGGTTTCCTGATCGGCGTCTCCACGGTGAAGGAAAAGGTCATCTCCCATTTGCTTCCCATTGTCAATGATTGGGAGTCTGACGGGGCGTCATTCCGGGATGTGGGAGCGGACTTCATCACGGGAACTCGTCGGCGACGGTTCGCTATTCCACCGGACGAATTTTATCGAGCGGATAAAGCCGCTCGCGCAAAGGGCGAAGATATTCTTGGCTTTTATCATTCGCACCCGGATAGCCCCGCGATTCCGAGCGAATATGATCTGCGTCTGGCGCAGGAGATTTTCCCGGGGTATTCCTATGTTATTATCGCGGTTCCTGGTGGCGCCCCTGCGGAAATAACCGCCTGGGCGCTAACGGAGGATGCAATGGCGTTCCGTGCGGAAACTATCATGTTAGTGGAAAACAACTTAGTGGAAAACAACGAAGAAGATAAAGATACAGGAACGGATACGACCTTCACAGAAGGGGTGGACAGAATCCTCTGGGAAATCTGGGATCCCATAGGCGTCAATGATACGCCGGAGGCGCGAGACGAGTACGCCAGCTATGTTCCTGCTATTACCGTTCTGTTGCGACAGAATGCTTCGGATGCCGAATTCCTCGCTTTTTTGCAAACGACTGAACGGGAAACGATGGGTTTGCGCGGCTCGAATAAGGAACACCTGATGGCGGTCATCGCCCACCTGCACCGTTTCGCCGAAGGGGAGTAGCGTTCTTCCCATCGCCGCTTCACTTTCCCTCGGTTGATAGAGCATAAAACTATTCTATCGCCAGAGTTGAGACCTCTTTTTTGCTTTCGGGTTTTCTTTCAGGGACGGCGCCTTTTATCCAATCAATCATCAGGGACGGCGCTAACAATTTAGAGGAGGGGTCTTGCTCGATAAAATCCCATCGCCACCTTTGTGTCATTGTTTTATCGGCGAATGATTTCGGAGATGTTTCGGCGGGCGCCAAATCATACCGGGTAATCCGTAGAACGGCATTCGAAGGTAGACTCCCGTTGAAGCGTTGCCGAACTATCTCTCGAAGCGATTGAGGCAAGTCCCGAACCGGAACGCCCATTCCGCTGGTTAAACGAGTTCCCAGATTGGGCGAGGTTTGCAAGACGACAAGGAAGGGGCGCAATGATATGAGTTGTGAGCACAGTATCGCCGTCATCGACGATGGTTCGGCAAACAGGTTGTTTTGCTCACCCAGAAACTCTATTTGCCGCTCGGTCAAAGAAGCCGCTAATCGTGCGAACGATTCCAACGAGGGAATCTCGCGGGATGTCATCGCTTCGGCGCGAAACTCCTTGAGAGGTTTCCATAGAGATAATTTCGATTCTGAAGCAACGGCGTTGTTCATCCAACCGGGATAGGTAACCAACAAAATTCCGTTACGCCACTTCGTCATCCGTTGCGTATCCTGTATCCTTTTGACGGCATCCGCAAGCGAACTCCGGGGTATCCATCCGGGCAGTTTAAGTGTATCGCCCATCAAGCGTGCCATAATCGGTATATCTGTCGCTCTGTGTAGAGAACTGAGCCATTCTGCGCCAGATAATTGCCGCTCTATAGTCACTGCGCCAACTCCCGGTACATCGCGTACGGTTGGCGGCGGCGCGGGCGACGCCTTGACAATCTTGCTTCCCTGATTGGCATCCGTGACCGAATCTCCCTGCAGTAACCACTGCGCCTTTATCTCCCCCTGCCAGTATCTGGCGCTCTGCATTCCGCCTGTCAGGACGCCTCCGCCCATGGTGTCGAACCGGAACCATAGATTTGTCGGCGCTTGTCCGAACCCATCGGGCGTACTTTCGATGCTAATGCTTTGCGGTTCGGGAACGGGATTCCCGGGATTCAATTGATTCGACAGCGCCATTTCTTCCCGTACATAGACTTTAACTTCGTCGGGCCATTTCGAACGAGGAATCTCTAAAGTGATTTCCCCTTTCAGGAGGCGTTCCCGTTGCTCCGGGGTCGGCGCTAACGATTGGAAGGCGGACATTTCTCGCCGACTCCGGTCGTCACTCAATACTGCAACGCTTTCTGGAAATGATTTGGCGGCTTGGATACCTTCTTCTTTGGGCATATTCAATCCGGCAATACTCATCTCAAGGGCGTCACGTTGATATTGTCGTACCGAGTCCTGAAGACGACGGGGGAAACTCTGGGCGGCGGGCGTTTTTATCAGGCGATAGACAGCAGGCGCCCCTTTCGCCTCTTCCTTTTCCCAGCGCCACATAGCGCCACGATAACTGACTAGCGACCAGAGTGCGGTCATAAAGTCGGAAAGCGGAAGTTTGTGAACATAAATGGATGCTATCTCGCCCGCCGCACCCCCTTTTTCCTCTATTTTGAGATTGACGCCTGTTTGCTCAGATGCCGCCTCCAGCGCTTCTCCAAGTCGGGTCTGTTCCTGCCGGAACGTCACGATGCGACCAAGTCGGTCATCGCTTTCCCGCCACTGGGCGATATTCTCCGGGGCATGGCTATCGCTCTTTCTCTCCTGCGCGGATGCGGCGGAAAAAGAAAGACAACAGACCAAAAAAGTCAAATAGACGTGAAGGCGCGGGATAAGAGGATATGGCATTATTAACCCAGATTCGATTCGCGGCATTTTTTCTATATGCCGCGAACCGGGCTTGATGTTAAATGGAATGATCTAGTCGACCGTTGTCAACGCTTTTGTCAGGGTAGCATTCCGTTGGGGAAACTTACACGAAAGTCTTTACGCTTCGTGTCGTTCTGAATCGGTGAAGCGTTAAAGAAGTAAGTTTCCGCTTCACCGACGTACACAGAGCTCACTTGAGTAGGAATACCTGCCATAAAAGCCGTTTTGCTCAGGTAGGTTGTGTAACTCCACATTCCCTGCGCGTTACATTGAACGTTAGTGTTCAGGTACTGCCGGTCTAAAGTCTTCTCAAAGGTATAGGGTTGCCCCGCTGCCGTACGTGAACCACGATTGATCAGGAAAGACAAATTGACAGCAAAATTCGCGTTTGGTTGACCACCAAGAACTATGGCGGTATGCTTGCTCTTGAACTCGACGTTCGCTCCAGGAGACACCGCTGGGTTTGTGGGGGGGGATTCAATAGGAGTGACCCATCCTCCCATAATATCCCCGGTGGGCTTTTCTACCGAAGCTGTAACTGCATAAGTTACCTGAGCCATTGTTCGGACTGAACTGGAACAAGTAATTATGAGGCTGCCAAAAAAAACATAGAGAGCTCTAACGCCCATAATAACAATCTCCTTATACAACAATCCCCTTGTTTGGATATTGATGTGTGGTTGTAGCATAAGGATTATACTATTGCATGTTGTTAAAGTCAAGGGTATTGGTATTTATGTAAAAATCACATATAACATATCTGTTTCGACCGCATCATTTAAAGAATGGTCTACTCATGAGATGTTATGGTAAACCACAGGCGCGTTTTGCTGTTGAGATTTGAATAAGCTTTGCTCTTATTATGATAGGAAAAGCCGCCAGTAAATGGGATGCGTGAACAGCCTAATCGCTCACAATCCTATACATTAAGAGGGAATGCGTCGGTAGTGGAAAACCAGTGCGCAGTCGCCTTGTTTTCCGCATGGTATCCTTTCTTGAGTAGGTCTCTATCGTACATTTCATTTATAGGTTCATGAAGATTTTCAGACCGACTAGATGGCGGTAGGGAACGCCGTCCCGAATTGTTTGTCGTTAGCTTGAGAAGGAAAATTAAGACGTGGGTAATATAGCGGCGACGCTGGCGGTGAATCCAGCGGATGTAAAGTTAAGCTCGGCGGAACTGTTAAGGTATTCGCGGCACCTGATTCTGCCGGAAGTGGGCTTCGAGGGTCAGAAACGGCTCAAGGCGGCTTCCGTGCTGTGCATCGGGACGGGAGGACTGGGTTCCCCCCTGACCATGTATCTGGCGGCGGCAGGGGTGGGGCGCATCGGACTGGTGGATTTCGATGTGGTCGATGTGACCAACCTCCAACGGCAAATCGCGCACGGGACCAAAGACGTCGGTCGCCTGAAGATCGAGTCGGCGAAAGATACCCTGCTGGATATCAATCCCGAAATCGTGGTGGAGACGCACAACACCATGCTTTCCTCGGCGAACGCGCTGGAGCTTTTCGAGAACTACGACCTGATCATCGACGGCACCGATAACTTTCCCACCCGATATCTGGTCAATGATGCCTGCGTGCTCCTCGGCAAGCCCAATGTGTATGGTTCTATCTTCCGCTTCGAGGGGCAGGCGACCGTCTTCTGGGCCGGGTGCCCTCTGGGCAATGGGCCTTGCTACCGTTGCCTCTATCCCGAACCGCCGCCGCCGGGACTCGTGCCTTCCTGCGCGGAAGGCGGCGTTATCGGGATCCTTCCCGGCATCGTCGGGTGTATTCAGGCAAATGAAGCGGTCAAGTTGATTCTTGGCATTGGCGAACCTCTGGTTGGTCGCTTGCTGCTCTTCGATGCGCTGGGCATGAAGTTCCGCGAACTCAAACTGCGTAAAGACCCCGACTGCCCCATCTGCGGCGAGCATCGAACCATCACCGAACTGATCGATTATGAAGAATTCTGCGGCGTCGGACGCGGCGGTGAAACGACACAAAGTACAGAGGATACGGAACCCATGCGCGAAATCTCGGTGACGGAACTGAAAGCGAAGATGGATGCAGGTGAAGATTTCGTTCTGGTCGATGTGCGTGAACCCTACGAATGGGATATCGCTCGCATTCCGGGCGCAACCCTGATTCCGCTCGGAGTCATCGGCGAGCGTTCCGGCGAGTTAGACCCGGATGCTGAAATCGTTCTCCAGTGTAAAGCGGGCGTCCGCTCCGCCAGAGCGCTGGATATTCTGAGGGGAAAAGGCTTCAAGAATCTGACGAACCTCAAGGGCGGCATCAATTCGTGGTCGGAAGAAGTCGACCCGTCCGTTCCTAAATATTAGGTTACCTGTAGACTTCGAGCATCCTTTCAAGTTCAGGGGTAGCGACGAAACGGGCGATATCGCTCTGGCGGACGATGTGACGCAGGAAGTTTTTTGCGTCTCGGGCGCTCAGTGTCCGACTACCGATTCGAGAAGAGAATGCGCTTTAGCTTACCTGCTGTAGCGGCGATTGTTCCCGAAAGGGATGGTATAAAAACGAACGTTGAATGATACAATGTTCCGGCGCGGTGATTGTACCCCGGTGCGAAAAGTCGCGCTTAAATACCATTTTAATCGGGAATATTGCCTTTATGGAACGAACTTATATCATGATCAAACCAGATGGCGTTCAGCGTCGCCTGACTGGTGAGATCATCCGTCGCTTTGAGAATCGCGGTCTGACACTGGTAGCGCTAAAGATGTTGACGCCCTCCCGTGAGACTGCGGCGGCGCACTACGATGTGCACAAGGAACGCCCCTTTTTCAATGATCTGGTCGATTTCGTGACCTCAGGTCCTGTGGTGGCGATGGTCTGGGAGGGCCCGGAGGCGGTCAAGCTTACCCGGCAGATGATTGGCGCGACCAAACCGTTGGAAGCGACTCCTGGAACGATTCGCGGTGACTACACCTGCGATGTTATGAGTAACCTGATCCATGGCTCTGACTCCCCCGAAAACGCAGAAGCGGAAATAAAGCTCTGGTTTGCGGCTTCTGAAATTTAGCGTTCGATAATGTAACAGTTTTACCGTTTAATCGCACTTGGGGGGTTGATCTTCTTGACAGCCTCCTATGTGCAGGTTACAATCGACGGCGAACAGGTTATGCAGTGTTGGGATAATCACCCCTTTTAGCTACGTTGCGCTGCCTGAACACAACAACCAGACAGGCGAATTCATGTCCCTTCTTCTTCATGATTACGATTATGAATTACCGCCCGAGCGAATCGCTCAGGAACCTTTAGAGCCACGGGATTCTTCGAGGTTGTTGGTAGTTCCGCGTAAAGGCGGATCGTTTTCGCATCGCCATTTCTATGATTTGCCGGAATATTTGGAACCGAATGATCTTTTAGTCGTCAATGAGACGCGAGTATCGGCTGTTCGCCTGCTTGGAGTACGAAAAGAAGGCGGGGCTGTAGAAGCGTTGACTTTGCGACCCGCTATCGAATACGGAGAAAATGTCTATGACGCCCTGGTTCGTCCCGGACGGCGTATTCGTGAAGGCGACACATTAATTTTTGAGGAAGCGGGACTGACGGCGGAGGTTCTCGGAGCGACTTTAGAAGGGGGAAGACGACTTCGTTTTTCCTCCTCGGGCGGCATTGAGGTGATGGAAGCGCTGGAAGCGCAGGGACGGGTTCCGCTTCCGCCGTATATCACCACACCGCTAACGAATCGAGAGCGATACCAGACGGTCTACGCCCGGACGCCCGGTTCCGCCGCCGCTCCGACTGCCGGGTTGCATTTTACAACCCGGTTGCTGGAGAAAGTCACGGCGATAGGCGTTCAGGTAGCCCGAGTTCAACTCGAAGTAGGATTAGGGACTTTTCGCCCGATTCGTGTCGATGATATTTCGCAACATGAAATGCATTCGGAAACGTTTACGGTGTCGCCGGAAGCGGCGGAAGCCGTAAACGCTTGCTGTGGACGGGTGATCGCCGTAGGAACGACATCATTGAGAGCGCTGGAATCGGCGACTCCCAATGCAGGCGCGGGACGTGTCGCTCCGATTTCCGGCGAAACGCAGTTGTTTGTGTATCCTGGCTATTCTTTCCGTGCCGTGGACGGACTGATAACGAATTTTCATCAGCCGCACTCGACGCTTTTGCTTTTGGTCGCCGCCTTTGTTGGGACGGATCAAATGCGCCGTGCGTACGCGACCGCTCTGGAGGAAAAATATCGCTTCTTGAGCTTTGGCGATGCGATGCTGGCTATATAATCGTGCAGAATAAGGTAGGTCGCTTTTTTGAGCGGGGACGTCAGTCGTTCCCACACAGTATTATCAATCGTAGTAAGGACGGACAAATACATTGCCGGGCTTGGATGAATACAATCGGTTTGTGAACAACAAGGGACAGAATGACGGGGCGTCCCTCAACGGCTCCCTGACCGCCGAAGGCGAACCTGTGAAAAAGCGTGGGCCGGGTCGACCGCCGCGCGTCGTGACCGAACCTCTGAATGGTGCAGATGTTCGGTATGTGCTGAAAAATGGTCTGACATTGCCGATACCGGTCGAGCGGACTAAAGATGTCGGCCTGCTGACCAATGCTGATGTGATTTCGTGGGACAGACTCCCCCGGCATATTCAATTGCTGGCGATGATTCCCGATCCCGAAGAAATCCCGGAGGAGGAGGTCGCTGAAAAGTATTACACGCGAGGATTCCGCGAAAGCCGCAAAGACCTCATCGAGCGTCTCCTGAATCCGACGCTGACCTTGGAAGAAACCGCACGGGTGCTGGGCGTTTGTCCCGCAACCGTACGACGGTACACTAATCGTGGCATCCTGCCTCATTACCGCACGGTGGGGCAACAACGCCGCTTCCGCCTCTCGGACGTTCTGATGTTTTTGGAACAACAGTTCATCGGAAAACGTGGGGCGCGGAAAGCCGCCGGTAGCGATGCTACCACAGCGTAAGCGTTTCCCGCTCAAGGGCGAATGACGCAACTCCTGATCAATCGAGACACCGGACGAATCGTTGCAGAATCCGTGATTCTGGCGCGAAGTCCGGTGTCTTTGTTTTTCGGCGCTATGGTAAAGGGAATTCCGACTGGAAGCGTTCTGGGATTGACTCCCTGCAACCAAGTCCATACCTTCTTCGTGCCGTACCCGCTGGATATCGTCTACTGTGATTCTCATGGGCGCGTACTTCGCATTGACGCCACTATCTCGCCCAATCGGTTGCTTGCCCGTACGCCGGCGGCGGTAACGGTCTGGGAGGCGCGTGCAGGCAGTTTGGCTCCTTATGTCACTCTTGGCGCGGCGCTCCTTCTAACGACCGTTCCTACCGATCCGCAGGGGTGAAATGATCCGGAAAAGGCCGGCAGGAACTGGAGCCACGGAATCCGTACCGATAGATATGAGCGCAAGGTTCTCCTCACTGTCTCAAACTGCTGATAGCTCCGGTACGCAACCTTCCGTAGGAAAAATGAAAGTATTGAGTGATTTAAATTTAATTTAACTTTATAGAGAAGGGAAATGTGGTAAATATATGCTAATCCGTCGTTTAGAGGACGTGGTAGGTGGGAAATAGACGTATGCTACGGGGGCGCCGGCTTGAAGTTTCTCCTCAGGTGCATTACTTCATCGGCGACTTCGCTCTCTTATACAAATGGTTGTAACTGGTTCAAACATGTGTAACTTATTTCACTGCGATAGCGCGCCTGTTCGAACAGGCGCCGCCCGGAATCGATGTATCAATAATGGCCTTGCGGATTCCAAATTCAGCGAATACCGAATCAATGACTTCGAAACGCCGTACGAGGGATGGTTGATTTGCAGTGGCGTAATTCCCATTGAGATCGATCCCGACTGCTGGTCGTTGGCAAGATGGATCACGGATAATTTGAGGCAATAATAATAATAAAAGTTAATAATTAGGAAAATGGAAGGAGTTTTGTCCCCCCGCCACAAAAAGAAGCGGTAGTATGCGTATCGGATTGTTTACGGAAAGTTATGTACCGGTAATCAATGGAGTGTCCACTTCTGTCAGGACGCTCGCTGAGGAACTGGCAAGGGCAGGGCAGGAGCCAATTATTATCGCGCCAGGCTTTGCAGGGTATGTCGATTCCGATCCTATTCCGGTGTTACGGATTCCCTCATGGCGGACTATAGTCAATCCAGATAACCCTTTCGCCTATCCTCCTCTGCCATTGATAGGGTCACCCGCAGCGTTGCGGGGCGTTTCATTCGATATCGTGCACACCCAGCATCCGTTTGGAATGGGGTTGCAGGCGTACCGTATCGCACAGTTGTTGAAAATTCCTCTGATCGCAACGTTCCATACTCTCTACACGGACTACACCCACTACTTGCCCTTGCCTCGCTCCTTGACTTCCGCTGCTATCGCTGTCGCTTTACGACGTTTTTACCAGACCTGCGACGCCGTTATCCTGCCGTCTCACGAAGCGAGACGCAGGCTCGAGGCGATTGGCGTGGATTCCAGACGGTTACGTGTCATTCCGACCGGCATTCCGTCGGCGCAACCGGTAGAGCAGAGCGAAATCGAGCGTGTCCGACGTCAGTTCGACTTGCCAGAAGATGCCAAAGTAATCCTCTATGTAGGAAGATTGGCGCAGGAGAAAAACCTCGATTTGTTGATAGACGCCTTCATGGCGCTTGAAGATGAGACGGCGTTATTGTTGCTGGTGGGAGACGGCCCGGATGCTGATGAGGTCAAGACGCGTGTCGAAGCCGCAGGGAATGGTTCCCGCGTACGATTCGCCGGGTTTATGCCGCATGAGGCATTACCGCCTGTCTACGCCTCGGCGACCCTGTTCGCCTTTCCCTCCGGAACGGAAACTCAGGGACTGGCAATCGCGGAAGCGCAGAGTTACGGACTACCCTGCGTTGTAGTAGGAGACGGGGGGGCGCCTGAGTCCGTTCGTGACGGCATAGACGCTATTATAGTGAGGTCAGAGCTTTCCGCCTTTCACGACGCACTGGCGGAACTGCTGCACAATAACGAGCGGCGCCAAAAAATGTCCGTCGCCGCTCGTCAGAATCCTTTCCGCCTGACACCGGAAGAGATGGCATATCAGGTGATCGAGGTGTATCAGTCCGTAAAATAGTATGAGGCGGGCGTTATGCCAATTTTCCGCTGAGCGTAGTGAGAATCGCTTCGTGCACCTCTTCGCGGGCATAGAAGACGACGTCTGATTTCATCCCGGTGCCATGATGAAAGGCATCAGCAAACTGGGGATTCAGACAGAGAGGAGCCAATAGTAGTTGAGGCTTTTTACCGGCAAGGGTAATGGTAAAAAATACCAGACCGAAATCTACTGGTATTGAGTCTAACAATCCTGCAGGAACGGTGAAACGGTAAAACGTTTCGTAGGTCTCGCCTCGAAATTGCGCTTTTTCATGATAATGTCGAGCCCACTGACTGAGACGTTCCAATTCGGCGGTCGAGAGCCCAAGGGCTTCCTGATACGCTTCGCCCCAGGCGATAATGCGTTCAAGAGCTTTGAGGCGGTTGAATTCCCGGAGTTCGGACTGAAATGCTAAATTCCGTAAGGCGTCTGCATGACTGAGCGGAGCCTCGTCTGTCACACTCGTGGCGAATTCAATAAAAGAACCATCAGATTCTGCAGGAACTCCATCCATCGCCTTGTCGTGCGGGGCGGGGGAAAAGAAGATGTGGCTATCCATACATTATTATACTAACGTGAGTTCGGGATAAGCGACAGTGATTTATTTCGCCTCAATATCAACATATATCAACAATGCTGGATTTTTGTGGCTTTGCGGGCGAAGCGACACCGCACCACGAATTTATCACCTGTCGGGCGAAGAATACCGAGT
>CAIVZM010000037.1 GCA_903910385.1 uncultured Armatimonadota bacterium | reverse complement strand
CTTAGTTTGATTCGTTTATCGGGTTTTTGCAACGTGGCTGCGGCTCGGCGTTACTTCGCAGCAAATCCCCGGAGGGCGTTACAATGCATGGGAATACAAATAACTGAATAGCCCTGATCATGCCCGGTGAAGTCATTCCATTACAGGGCATCACGCGATGCCATAAAAAAGCGAAAAACGGACCGCTCTTCCGATCCGTTTTTCGCTATCTCAATGATACTTGTGGGTTGAGTCGTGTGTTGAGGCGCTCAATGCGTTGTGACACGCGTCCCAGTTTTCGCCGCTTCCTGCGCCGCGAGCTTTTCGGTATGGAAGTAGGTCATGTATTGCTCGAATTGTGACGGCAGGGAGGCTTTGTCGCGTGCATCCTCCACCGTGACATCTCCGTTCACGACCAGGCGGGCGAGGCTCTGATCCAGATCCATCATGCCATGCGAAGCGCTGGTCTGGATGACGGAACCTAACTGGAATGTCTTGCCTTCCCGGATCATATTTCGGACAGCGGGAATAGCGACCAGCGTTTCGAATGCGGCGACCCGTCCCTTGCCGCCCGCTTTTTTCAACAATGCCTGAGAGACGACGCCAACCAGATTGACTGCCAACTGGACACGGATCTGTTGTTGCTGGTGTGTTGGGAATACGTCGATGATGCGGTCTACCGTTTGTATCGCGTCCGTAGTGTGCAGGGTGGCGAATACCAGGTGGCCGGTCTCCGCAGCGGTGATCGCCAGGGCGATGGTTTCCAGATCGCGCATTTCGCCGACCAGAATCACATCGGGGTCTTGACGCAGGACATGCTTTAAGGCGGCGGCGAAAGAATGGGTGTCCGTACCGAGTTCGCGTTGATTGATCAGGCTTTTGTCATCCTCGTACACATATTCAATCGGGTCTTCGACCGTCATGATATGTTCTGCGCGGGATTGATTGATGTAGTTGATCATGGATGCCAGTGAAGTGGATTTTCCGCATCCGGTCGGTCCGGTGACCAGCACCAGACCGCGCGGCAGTTCGCAGAACGTTTTGCAGATGGCGGGCAAACCTATCTCTTCCATGGTGCGAATACCGAAGGGGATTGCGCGAGCGACCAGACCCATGTTACCCCGTTGCTGGAAAATATTGACGCGAAAGCGGGAAACGCCGGGAATCTGGTAGGAAAAATCCAGTTCCAGATCACGATGGAACGCTTCGCTCTGTGCGGGTGTCAGCAGGGACTCGATCAGTTGCGCGACTGTATTGTGATTGAGCGCCTCGGCTTCAATCGGTATCAAATCGCCGTAGACGCGAAAGAGCGGCGGTGCGTCCGCCTTGAGAACCAGGTCGGACCCATCGAATTTCACAATAGCGGCGAGGAGTCGTTGAATATCGTATGCCATCAGGGAGTTATCCGTCCTTTCTCAATGTGCGGCGGAGCCATTCTGGGAAGTGGAGCGCGACGCTCCCGGTTGTCCGGGGAAGTTCGCCTGTTCCGCCATCATCCGTTCGTAACGCTGTTCCAGATACTTGGGATTAGAACTGCGGGACATCGCGGAATCTAAGGTAATCGTTCCGGATAGGAGCATTTTGATCAGGAACTGATCCAGCGATACCATCTGGAATTCACTTCCGGTCTCGATCATCGAGTAGACCTGATGCGTTTTTCCTTCGCGTATCAGAGCGCGGATGGCAGGGGTGGCGATCATGATCTCGAAAGCCGGGATACGCCCCGGTCGGTCAGAAAGGGGTAGGAGCGTTTGCGAAACGACCGCCTGCAAGGTGACCGCCAGTTGCGTCCGCACCTGTTCCTGCTGCTCCGGCGAAAAGACATCGATAATCCGGTCGATGGTCTGTGGCGCGTCCGTGGTGTGCAGGGTGGCGAATACCAGGTGGCCGGTCTCGGCGGCGGTGATAGCGAGGGAAATGGTTTCCAGATCGCGCATTTCACCGACAAGAATAACGTCCGGGGCCTGCCGCATGACGTGTTTGAGGGCGGCGGTGAACGTGTGCGTGTCCTGACCAAGTTCTCGCTGTTCTATCGCTGCCTGATTGTCCTGATGGACAAATTCGATGGGGTCTTCGATGGTGACGATGTGGGCGCGACGGTTCCGATTGATATGGTCGATGCAGGCGGCGAGTGTCGTCGATTTTCCCGAGCCGGTCGGGCCGGTGACCAGTACCAGACCTCGTGGTAAAAGGGCAAGTTGCTTCAGAACCGGGGGCAATTCGAGTTCGTCGATCGTTTTGCACTTTGCGGGAATCAAGCGCAAGACGCCACCAACATTCCCCCGTTGCCGCAGGACATTGACACGAAATCGGGCGACGCCCGGAATCGCATGAGAAAGATCCATCTCCAGATGTTCTTCGAACTTTTTGATGCGATCCTCATTCATGAGGGAATACATCAACCCTTTGGTATCGTCGTCGGTCATCGGGGGATAGTTCAGGCGGGTAAGCTTGCCATGAATGCGGATGATGGGCGGTTCCCCCACCCGGATATGAAGGTCTGATCCATTGGCGTTGACAACTTCCATCAGGAGTTCGTCAATGCTTGGTAGTCCCTGTGAAAGCGGAACGGCGAAAACGGGGGTGTTGAACCCTACCTCTTCAAAGGTGGGCGTTTTCAATTGATGCTGACCGATGGGGGCCAGCGATGGCATCATGGGTTCCTCCGAAATTCGCGGCATTTCTGCGGCGGCATCGGATTCCTGCGGCGAAACGGCGTCCAAGGCGCAACTCCAATCCATCGCGCCGGAATAATAGCTACCCTGCACAGCGGCGCGAACGCGGAACTAACATAACCTGTAAGCGCTTCGGTGAGCGCTAAAGATGGCAAACGCACGGCGGCGGCGACAGGGAGAATTGTAAGGCGCTCTCTGAACGTCGTAGTCGGCTAAGAGAGCCACCACGCTCTCTCGTACTCATTGTACAATAAAATGCGCGGAAAATGAAATAATCACGATAGCAGCCTGATGCAGAGCGGTATCCTAAACCTTGCACCGATAGCAGAGAACATTTTTAGACGCATCGTTCTCGTGTGGCGTAAAGGAGCGGACGTTACATGGGAACGATGCGCCGATAAGTTCGGTATATTCGGGCGTGCTGTATTTCCGTCGCTTACCGAATATCGTACTGATATCACTGGCGCTTCTGCTATTGATGCAGATGTCACCCGTTTTGTCATTCGGGTGGGCCTGCGACGGGAGAATTTGCGGTGTCTCCGCCCGGTTCTGTTGCTGCGACGCTCTCGAAGCGGATTCCCGTGACCCGAAATGCAACGCGCCGGCTACCGCGCAGGACAAATCTGGGATATGTAACGCGCAGTGCGATTGCAAGCCGGCTATTGTCGCCGCTTTCGATGCGCCGGATGCGTTACATGCCTCCTTCTTTTCCTATGCGCCATCCCTTTTCATGAGTGCGTCAGAAGGGCTTTTCGCTCCGGTTCCGTTCACGCTTGCATCTCCCCTGAAATTAGATGCGGAAGGACGCGGTCCGCCGCTTCGTTCCGCCGCGTATCGTCTAGTTTCCCTTCGCGCTCCTCCGGTTTCCTGATAGCAGATCAAGACGCGGCCTGCATGGTCGCGCTTCGTCGTTCGCCCGGTCAGGAGCGTTTTTCCTCTCATTGTTCCTTCGCTTTTGACCGCGCCTGTTTCATTTCAGGAGCGAATTTATGAGCGGAAACGCTACATCCCGAACCCTGTTCGTCGCTGTTTTTGCGTTTGCGGCAGGCGCCGCTGTCTACGCCTCGGCAGTGGATTATTTTTTCGGTAACTCGTCACAGCCTGCGGTGACGGCAACGAAAATCAATCCGGATGATCCGCATGGGAATCCGGCAGACACTCATGAGTCCGAAAATATCGTGCGCCTTTCAGAAACTGGCGCAAAAACGATCGGAGTCGGTATAGCGGCGGTCGCTCTGCGTCCCCTGTCGCAATCGCTGACGGTTCCCGGCAATGTGGAACTGTCGCCGGAGCGTATCGCCAAAGTCACCCCGCCGGTTGGAGGGAAAATAGTGCGCGTTCTGGTTCAACGCGGCGATGTGGTGAAAAAGGGTCAGCCCATTCTTGTCCTTGATAGCCCCGAGGTTTCCCAGGCCCACGCTGAAGTGGAACGAATGACAACCGCTATCCGGCAAGGCGAAGCCACTCTGCAAACGGCGCGTGCGGAAACGAAACAGGCGCGAACTCGGGGGGAAAACGCACGGAAATCTCTCCTGATACAGCATGAACTTGCCAGCGCAGGGGCGTTTTCTCAGGCGTCTCTTATTGCCGCGAGAACAAATCTCTCGGATACCGAGACCGAACTGGCGACAGCGCAGGAAGAAGCCAAACTCCATGAAGTGCAGTTCGAACGCGCCCGACGATTGTTTGAAAAGGGATTTATCGCCGAGTCTGCGCTGGACGCCGCACGTCTGGAACGCTCACAGGATGCGTCTCGCGTTCGTCGAGCAACGGCGCGTGTGGAAGCGGCGCGAGAAACACTGGGGCGGGAAAAGCGCCTGGCGACCGGGGGATTGCTCAACCGTCAGGCGACGCTGAGCGCCGAAGCGGAAACGCGAGCGGCGGAGGCGGATATATCTCGTGCGGTACGACAAGAACAGGCAGCCCAGATCGCTCTCACCGGGGCGCGTCAGGCGCTGGCATCCGCGCTATTGAATCTTCGGACGTTGGAAGGCGCAAACGGGCATGCAGAAGAGACAGGCGGCGGCGTGACGATTTTCGCTCCGCTATCCGGCGTCGTTTCCGTACAGTCGGCGACGACCGGAGAAACGGTGGAACGTAGCGCGACTCTATTCCAGATCGAAGACCTTTCCCGCATGATTGTCGAAGCGAATGTGCCGGAAAAAGATGTGGCGAAAGTGAAAATCGGTCTCCCCGTCGCGGTGACAGTCGCCGCCTATCCGGGGGAACGGTTTACGGGCGTTGTGCAGGGTCTTGCCTCGTCCGTCGATGAGAAGACTCGTTCTCTGGCGATTCGGTGCGTCGTCGCCAATTCCTCCCAGCATTTGCGCCGGGGGATGTTTGCGACGGTTTCTCTGATGATCGGCGAGGTGCATTCGGTGATCGCCGTTCCTTCGAGCGCGATTGTTACGGAACGGAGCGAAAGCGGCGCGGAAACCCCGGTTGTTTTTATCTCCGGTCACGAAGAACGGGAATATGAAAAACGCCCCGTCATCACCGGCCAACCGATGGGGGAATGGACGGAAATCAGAGGCGGTCTGAAACCCGGCGATAAAGTGGCGCATCTGGGAGCTTACTTTTTGCTGGCGGAACTGAAAAAGGGCAAACTTGGCGAAGAAGGTCACGCGCATTAGAAAAGGAGTCAGGGATGATTGAGCGGATTATCGAATTCTCGTTACGTCAGCGGCTTCTGGTGATTGTCGGTGCGCTCGTGCTGGCGATTTTCGGAGCGCTAGCGTTTCAGCGATTGCCCATTGATGCTCTGCCGGATGTCACGAACAATCAGGTGCAGATCAATACATCCGCGCCGGGGATGGCTCCTGTAGAGGTCGAGCGATTGATCACCTTCCCGCTTGAAGTATCACTGGGAGGCTTGCCCGATGTGACGGAAGTTCGTTCTATCTCGCAGTATGGTCTATCGCAGGTGACTATCGTCTTTGCGGAAAACGTCAATGTTTATTTCGCCCGCCAACTGGTGTCCGAGCGCCTGCAATCGGTGCGGGAGGAAATGCCTGCGCAAGCGGAGACGCCGGAATTATCGCCTGTCTCGACCGGATTGGGAGAAATCTACCAATTCACGCTGGATTCGCCGACAAAAGATGGGACTGAACTGCGCACCTTACAGGATTATGTGGTCAAGCCTGCTCTCCGAACGGTTCCCGGAGTCGCTGAAGTCAATAGTCAGGGTGGTTACGAAAAGCAATTCCAGATCGAAATAGACCCGGACAAACTGCTCGCCCGGGGGATCAGCGTTCGCGAAGTGATCCATGCAGTCGGCGCGAATAACGCCAATGCGGGCGGGGGATATATCCTCAAGGGAGCGGAGCAAATACTGGTGCGCGGCGTCGGCGCGGTACAGAGCAAGGAAGATATAGAAACGATTGTCCTCTCGGCGGAGAAAGGCTCCCCGATCTTTGTTCGTGATGTGGCGATGGTCATCGAGGGTGGAAACTCTCTGCGGCGCGGCGCGGCGACGCATAATGGCCGTGAATCCATTCTCGGTATCGTCATGATGCTCAAAGGCGCGAACAGTCGCACCGTTTCGCAGGCGACCGACAAACGCGTTCAGGAGATACGGAAATCCCTGCCGCCCGATGTTTCCCTGACCACCGTATATAACCGTACGGAACTGGTCGAAAAGACGATCAACACGGTGAAGCGGAATCTGTGGGAAGGGGGATTGCTCGTGATCGCCGCCCTGCTGCTCCTGCTGGGTAACTGGCAAGGGGCGATGATCGTGGCATTGACAATTCCCCTTGCCATGCTTTTCGCGCTCATCGGAATGGAGCGGTACGGTATTTCCGCAAATCTGCTTTCCCTTGGGGCGATAGATTTCGGCATTATCGTGGATGGCGCAGTAGTTCTTGTGGAAAACTCCGTTCGGCGACTCTCCGAAATGCGCGAACGTTTGGGACGCACCTTGACGCGAAAGGAGGTTGTAGAGAATGTCTTAATGTCGTCCCGTGAAGTGGGAAGTCCCATTACTTTTGGAGTAGTGATCATCATTATGGTGTACCTGCCCATAATGACGCTCACAGGGATCGAGGGCAAGATGTTCCGTCCCATAGCGTATACGGTCGTCCTGGCGTTATTCGGGGCGTTGATCCTGACATTGACCCTGATTCCGACGCTCTGTAGCCTGTTACTTTCGAGAGATACGCGGGAAAGTAAGAATGTTGTGATGGCGTTCGCGGAGCGTCTGTACCATCCCCTGCTGGAGTGGGCGTTGCGACGGCGTTTCGTTGTGATGGCGGGCGTCGCTGTCTTTTTCGCGGTTTGTGTGGGACTGTTTACACGACTGGGCGCCGAGTTTATTCCCGAACTGGATGAAGGTTCGATCGCGATTCAGGCGGTTCGTCCTACGGGAGTGTCAGTGGATCATTCGGTCCGGGCGGTTGCGAATGCGGAAAATACGCTCAAGAGTTTCCCGGAGGTAATAGATGTCTTTTCCCGAATTGGTAGCGCGGAAGTAGCGACCGACCCGATGCCACCGTCCTTCGCCGATATGATCATTACTTTGAAGGAGCATGAGAAGTGGCGTCCCGGTCTGACCAAAGCGAAACTGATTGCGGAGATGAAGGCGAAACTGGAGAGCGATGCGCCGGGGCAAGCGTACAACTTCAGTCAACCGATCAAACTGCGGACGGATGAATTGATTTCCGGCGTCAAGGCGGATGTCGCGGTGAAAATATATGGCGACGATCTGGAAACGCTGGCGACTCTGGGCAAGAAAGTCCAGAGCCTCCTGCGGGGAATTCGGGGAGCGGACGATATTTCAATGGAACAGGTAACGGGATTTCCCACGTTGGAAATCGCGATAGATCGCGCCGCCGCCGCTCGTTATGGCGTCAATGTGGAGGAGATACAGGAAATCATCGAATCCTTGATTGGCGGGAAGAAAGTAGGGCAGGTGGTGGAGACCAACCGACGCTTCGCCATTGTCATCAAGCTTCCGGAGAGCAGGCGCAACGATATCGATCAGATTCGTGAGTTGCGCGTCACCGCCCCCAACGGTGTGGCTGTACCGCTGATTGCGCTGGCGCGGGTCGAATTGCGTAACGCTCCGGCGCAAATCAGCCGTGAATCGGGTAGCCGTCGCATTGTCGTGCAGGCGAATGTTCGCGGGCGTGACCTTGCCGGGTTCGTTGTGGAAGGGCGAACGGCGATTGAGCAGGGCGTCAAGCTTCCGGCGGGATATCGCATCGAATGGGGCGGGCAATTTGAAAACCTGCAATCGGCGCAGACACGGTTACTGATCGTCACGCCTCTGGCTCTGGCGCTCATCTTTCTATTGCTGTTGCTATCGTTCGGCTCGGTGCGGCAGGCGGGAATCATTTACACCGGGATTCCTCTGGCGGTGACTGGGGGCGTTCTGGCGCTCTTCCTACGGGGGATGCCCTTTTCGATTTCGGCGGGAGTGGGGTTCATTGCATTATTCGGGGTCGCGGTCCTGAACGGACTGGTTCTGGTTTCCGCGATCAACCATTTACGCCGGGAAGGAAAAACCGTCAGGGAAGCGGTGCGGGAAGGAGCGCATTCACGTTTACGTCCTGTCCTGATGACCGCTCTGGTGGCATCACTCGGTTTTATCCCGATGGCTGTTTCGTCCGGCGTGGGAGCGGAGGTGCAACGTCCTCTTGCGACCGTCGTTATTGGCGGAATCTTTTCGTCCACCCTGTTGACATTGCTCGTCCTGCCCGCCCTGTATGCACAATTCGAGAAGGAGGGCGGAGAGGAATAACAGACTACGGATGCACAATAAATAGCCTGTGATAGATCGAGGGAAGGGCGTCATTGCGCTTCCCTTGATCCGTCACAGGCGGTAGAGTTATGGATTCGCCTAAGCAGCGATAGCATGACTGCCGCTGGACATGGAAAGATGTCGCAAATCGCCGGTTTCCCGATAAAGGACACGCTCTGCAATGCCTGCGCTATGGTCGCCAATCCGCTCCAGATAATGGACGACGAACATCAGATGGGATGCCGGGACGATGTTGGACGGCTCCTGCAACATTGCCTGTTGTAAATCCCGACGCATACGACGGTACAATGCATCCACTTCGTCATCCGCCGCGATCACCGCTTCCGCACATTGGACATCATGCCGTATGATCGCTTCGAGCGCATCATGCACCATCAGCCCCGCCTTTCCGCCAGTAGCGGAATATCGGCCAGCGGGCGATAAATGCCTCCCTCGGAGGCGATTTTCGTTCCCGTACGAGCGATATTGACCGCATGGTCTCCGATGCGCTCCAGATCGCTGGCAGCCTTCAAGTACATGCTGATCGTTCGCAAGTCCGTAGCGAGTACGGGTTGCTGCATCGTCAGAATCCGTAAACACTGTTCTTCGATACGGGTCGCCTCGAGATCGATAATGTCATCCCGGCGTAGAATTTCCTCCACCGCTTCCGGCAGGGGACGCGCTAGCAGAACCACGGCGTCCTGCAAGAGGGCTTCCACTTCGAATCCCATATGGAGCAGATCGTCGCGAAGGTTCTGCATCATCGTCTCAAATTTCGTTCGCGTCGCTACCATGTTCTTTACTCTTTCTTTTTCTTTTTCCGTGCAGGCGTTGTATCGACGCTGACGGCGCCAGGAACCGTTTCCTGAACAACCCCTGCACCAGATTCCATCGACGTTTCGCTCAGAGGCGCTGATAATGCCGATAATTCGGTCATCCCATCGATTTCGGTATCTTTAACACGTCGGGGGCGGCGCGTCGACGCCTTTTCCACCACCACTTGCTCCGGTTGAGTGTTCGGTTCCGTGCAACAGAAATCACGTAAAACGCTCAGTGCGTCCGGATGCAACGCGCAGATCATACGCTTGCCCTGTCGCTCCATGCTGATCAAGGCCGCCTGCCGTAATTCTTTCAGGTGGTGTGAGATGGTGGATGGGTCTTTGGAACCACCCGTCACATGGAAACCTACCTCGCCGACGGTAATGCCCGTATCGGAGTCCCCCTCATTACGTTCGCTCAGCAACCGGACATCGCCTTTTTTGCTCAATTCGATCGGTCCGCCGCTATTGGCGCGGAGGAATTCAAATATTCGCAGTCGTGTCGGGTCGCCCAGCGCTTTGAACATCGCCGCCAGTTTTTCGGAGGCGACATCATGTTCCTGCGCCTGTTTCCGCTCCGATTTAGCCATACTCCGCTCCGCCTTTCATTCAAATCAGTATTCTGGACAATTTGACAATTGTCAAATTATCATTGAGACTTAAGTGTATCCGGCAAGTTATGTATTGTCAAGTGTATAATTTGACAATTGTCAAATTGTTTAATTCTGGAATTTGATCCTTCGATTTCCAGAATGCCTGATCTCAACGAGCATGATCCCCGTCTGGTAAGGGATCGGGAAAATACCTCTGGTAGAACGGGCGCCAGAGGTATCTGGCGCAATATATCGCCGCTTATCCTGGAACGCGTTATAATCTTTGTATGGATGCCCCCGATACCGACCCATTCGCCGAAGATTATATTCCGCCTGCCCGAAATAGCCCTCTTAAAGGAGCGCTTCAGTCAGCAATGATGACGCCTGCGGATACGCCCCTGATCCCGCCGGACGATGATCCGTTGCTGAAAAACCTCAATACTTCCCAACAGGAAGCGGTCGTGCACAGCGAAGGTCCGTTATTGATTTTTGCAGGCGCAGGCTCCGGTAAGACCCGGGTTCTGACGCACCGTATCGCCTATCTTATCGGTCGTCGCGGCGTACGCCCGCGTAATATTCTGGCGGTCACCTTTACGAATAAGGCGGCATCCGAAATGAAAGAGCGTCTGACGACGCTTCTGGGCGAACCTGCAGTCAAAGAGTTATGGGTCGGAACATTCCACGCGACCTGCGCCCGGATATTACGCGAACGGGGCCAGCATATCGGTCTGCCGCGCGACTTTGTCGTCTATGACGACGGCGATCAAGTAACTCTTATTAAAGAATGTCTATCGCAACTCAATCTAGATGATCGTCAATATGCGCCACGAGCCGTTTTATCGTTCATTTCCCGCGCTAAAGAACAATTAGTCGCTCCTGAAGATTTCCCCCGGCGATTTCATGGCGTATTTGAAAGCGTAGTCGCCAAGATATACACATTATATCAGGAAAAACTCAAATTAAACCGTGCACTCGACTTTGATGACCTAATCGGTTACGCCGTGCGAATCTTACGGGAACGTGAGGATGACTGCGAATACTATCAGAACAAATTCCGTCATGTTCTAGTGGACGAATATCAGGACACAAATCACGCCCAGTATATGCTGACCCGATTGCTTTCGCAGGGAACGGGTAATCTGTGTGTCGTAGGGGACGATGACCAATCTATTTACTCCTGGCGCGGGGCGGATGTTGGATTCATTCTGGAATTTGAGCGCGATAACCCGCAAGCTAAGATTGTAAAACTGGAGCAGAACTATCGTTCGACACAGACAATTCTCGATGCTGCGTATCATGTCGTGCGTAACAACAAAGGGCGTAAGGACAAGCGTCTCTGGACGGAAAACGCGACCGGCGACGGTGTCCATTTGCATGAGGCGATGAACGAACAGGAGGAAGGCGTTTATATCGCGGAGATGATTCGAGAGCGAAAGGCGAAAACAGGGCGGAACTGGCGCGATTTCGCGATCCTCTACCGCACCAATGCCCAGTCTCGCGCTCTGGAAGAAGTCTTTATTAATTTCCGGGTCCCGTATCGGATTATCGGGGGCGTCCGTTTCTACGAACGTAAGGAAATCAAAGACATCATGTCTTATGTTCGCCTGGTGCATAATCCCTATGACTCCGTGTCCTTGCGGCGGGTAATCAATGTCCCGGCGCGGGGAATCGGTGCAGGGACATGGGTCAAGATCGAAGAGCAGGCGGTGATGCGCGGCGTCACTCTGTGGGACATTGTTACCGACTTGAAAGTGGTCGAAGGGGTCAAGGCGACTACCCGCAAAGAGGTGGAGAAATTCGCTGCGCTTATCGCCTCGTTGCGCGGGCGGGTCGAGGCAGGGAAGTTGACTGTCACTCAAGTCGTGCAGGAAATTCTGGAGCATACCGGCTATTTGCGTGCGCTGGAAGCGGAAAAGACCGTGGAAGCGCAGACCCGAGCGGAAAACGTCAAGGAACTCCTGACCGTTACGCAACAATTCGAGAATACGACCGAAGACCCGACCTTGAGCGCGTTTCTTGAACAGACCGCCCTCATTGCGGATATTGATACTCTGGAAGAAAACGCTGACGCCGTGACAATGATGACGCTGCACGCCGCCAAGGGACTGGAATTCCCGGTCGTTTTTCTGGTAGGAATGGAGGAAGGCATTTTCCCTCATTTCCGTGCCTTGCAGGCGGATAAAGAGATGGAGGAAGAGCGCCGTCTCGCTTATGTTGGCATCACTCGCGCACGGGAGGATTTACACCTGACCTATGCGACACGTCGCACTCTGTTCGGGAACACACAGTTCAATCCCATGTCGCGCTTTATCCGGGAAATTCCAAACGAATATTACGCGGAACCGCCGCGCCGCGCCGTCCGCGCTATGAACCGGGAGGATGACTATGCCGCTCGCGCCGGAACATGGCGCAACGCCAGCGCCAGCCCCCAGCGGCTGACCACCACCATGCAGAACATGACGGCGAAGCCGGAAGCGCCCAAATCGCCGACGGTGGGAGATGCCCCTTTCCGAACCGGGCAGAAGGTGAAACATGCCGTCTTCGGAACCGGCACTGTACTTTCCTGCATCGGTCAGGGAGATGAGGCGCAGGTGCAGGTGGCGTTTCCCAATGTGGGAATCAAGAAATTGGTCGCCGGGTACGCACGGCTGGAAAAAGTCACCTGAGGCGAAACGGCGCTGGAGTTCGTTTCAGCGAAATTCTCTATATAGGCTGTCTCAGAACCCCTACTGATTGTAACAGATGCTGATACAATATCCCTTATGCGAGCGGTTCTGCAGAGAGTAAGTGCGGCGCAGGTGATCGTGGCGGGAGCTACGGTCGGCAGTATCGGACAGGGAATCGTCGCTCTGGTCGGAGTAGCGACCGGCGATGTAGAAGCGGATGCTCAGTACATCGCCGACAAGATTTCGGAACTTCGATTGTTCGATGGTATAGATAACGGATCGGAACGTTCTTTGATGGAGATAAACGGCTCCGCTCTTGTGATTTCCCAGTTTACCTTAATGGGCGATTGTCGAAAAGGCAGGCGCCCTTCTTGGTCGGCGGCGGCCCGTCCGGAAGAGGCGCAACGATTGTACGAAGTCGTTATCGCCCGCCTGCGCGACCGTCAAATTCATACGGAGACCGGGCGATTCCGCACCGAAATGAACGTCACGCTCACCAACGATGGGCCGTTTACCGTTTTGATTGATAGTCGAAAAGAGTTCTGAGGAACGCTTGTCCTGCGTTAAGGAGTTCTAATTTCACCAATGTCAGATTTTACAGAAAAACAAAAACCGGGAAGACAGAGCGCTGAGGACGATCTATCGCACGATACCGACGACGTGACCGAACCGGATGCGGCGGCGGATTGGGACGCCGAAGACCGACGCGAGGCAGGAGCCCGTAGCCGCGATCCGTATGTCACGCTCCTGAACGCTCCCACCGAGGAGGACGCCCCGGAAGACGCGAAGGGATTTTCTCAGCGTGCAGACCTGCAAATGAAAAATGGGCAGGTCAGCGATGCGCTTTCCAGTTACCGCGAAGCGGTGCGCACCGCCGCCGATGAGGAAAGCCGCAACGAACACCGGGTCACTCTGGGCGACGCTTACGCTTATTCCGGGCAGGGATTGAACGCCTTCCGTCAGTATCGCCGCGCTATCAAACTGGCGCCGCGCCGTGCGGAACCCCATTTTTCCTTGGGAGAGTTGTACCAGCGGTACGGACGACTTCAATCCGCGATCAAAGAGTTCCGCAAGGCGATTGAGTTCGCTCCGGAAAATGCGTACTATCGCTATAAATTAGGCGACGCTCTGGCGCTGGCGGGTGATCTCGAAGGCGCGGTATCTGAACTGGAAGAGACGACGCACCTGCGACCACAGGACGGCTTCTACCATTTCTGGTTGGGAGACCTTTACGCCCGCGCCGACCGGGTGGATGAGGCGATCCGCGAGATGCAGCAGGCGACGCTGTTTTCCCCCTATGACGCTTATTATAATATCCGCCTGAGTTCGCTGTATTTCCGCAATGGAATGAATGTGGATGCGATTACGGCAGGCCGACAGGCGACTGATATCGCTCCGGAAAACAACGCCTACCATGCGTTGCTATCGGACTATTATAATGGAGCGCAAATGTACAGCCATGCGTTCTATCATGAACAAATGGCGGGGCTTTTAGATGACTATGACCGTGAGACCCTGCGCCGTTTGCGACGATATGCGGGAATTACGGAAGACGATGTTTTGGCTCTTGATGCCCCGGAAGAAGAATAAGAAGCGGGGAGGTTAAAGGGTTACAAGGCGGCGAAAATGAAGCGTCTGCCGCCTTGTAAAGCCGTTCCTTTGCTAAATTCGTAGTTGCCGTCGGCTTTCGCCGAATAGGAGAACGCCGATTCTCCTATGTACTTTACAACATCAGCCCATCGAATTCAGTTCGCGCTTTCTTTGGTCGCCGACTGAATTTCAATGAGCGGAGTCCGGAGCAACCTGCAATAAGATACGATCCGGTAAGATAACAAACTCCAGACGGTGAATATCTCCTTTGTTTTGCTGCCAATCTCTGAGACGGTCATTTGTCACCAGCGGAGCCCGTCGCTGACGCGCTTCCCAGATGAGCGTTTCATCCGCAGATTCTCCGCCGGGAACCTCAATGAGTATACGCCTGTCCATCAACGACAGATACGCCGTTGGATCATCGATCTGATATCCCAGGTTGGCATCCGCAATGAGAATCACCGGGAAATAACCTTCCCGAAGGAGATGGTCACGCATCGCAATCAGATAGGCGACGCGACCGGTCGTTTCCAGAACCAGGGGGTCGGGCGTCCGGCGCGCGACATTAGAGGCATCGACGACCACCGCTTCACGAGGGGTATGGCGCAGCGGAACGGAAACGGCGGGAGATATTTTTTCGATAGCCGCCAGCAGGGCATCCGCATATTGATTGCCCGATTTGTCGCGCCGTCGCCACTCCGCAATTCCTGCACGCACCTGCTCGACCAGCTTTTCCTCACCTGAATCCACGGCGCGAACGATTCGTCGCGGGGAAAGAGCGTGTGGGACGACCGGCATACTGAATACTTCATTCGCCCCGAAAGGTGGCGGCGCTGCTGTGGTCGTTTCCAATTTAAGTTTGGCGGCTTCTCCAGGGGGTAAGGCGGCGCGAATCTTCTTCAAGGCGTTGGGCGAGGAAAGGGAAAGACGAAGAAAAATATCCTGCACGTCTTTTTGCTTACCGGTCGCTTCGGCGAGTTTCAGCAACCGGCTAATGTTGGCGGCGTCTTCCTTACGGATGACGTTCGTTTGCGTTGCCCAGAGGGCGAGGGCGTTCGCCGCGCCGCAAGCGTCTCCGCCGTCCAGAAATGCGTGAACGGCTTCTCGTCCCTCGGAGATACTCCCGGCGATATCCCCATTGCGTTTCAGGGCGTCCGCCAGAAAACTGTGAACCTGCCCCCGAATCGTGGCGCTTTCTTCCGCCGAATTAGTGCGCAGTGCGTAACGACATAAGTCCACCACTGTTCCCGCTTTTCCGGCATCCAGTATGCGCTGGATCGTTTCTTCGAAAATGAGCGGAATCGTGACCGGAGCAGGCACAGGGGCAGCATAGATAACAGTCTTTTCGCGGGGTGGGGAGGGGGTCGCAGGACGTCGGTCTTCACGCTCTTTTTGCCGTTGGAGCCGTTCCAGACGCTCCTGGGTATGACGCTGGGCGATATGCGCCGCTTCCGCATCGGTCCGCGCCCGGTGCGCCTCACGCTCCGTCTCCGCAAGACGTCGCTCCAATTCCCGAATACGCTCTTCATTTACCAGAATAGTGGCGCGATGTTTTTCCAGCTTTACCCGGATGGCGGCGATCGTATCGCTATCGTCTACGGGTGAAGGCGTTGAAGGTCGAACGGCGGGAGCGGACTTCGCCCCGTTTTCGGTTTTCGGCTGCCGTGGCGCAAGGGAAACGAGAGCCTCTGCCAGTTTGGGGAGTTTCTGGGCTTCCTTGATGAGTCGATCCCGGACTATCGGAAGATTCAAGCCGGAAGGATTGGGGCGAAACCCCGCGAATATCCGTTCCGCGCGCCCTTTTTCTTCTTGAAGGATTTTGAGAACTGCCGACGAGGGCAAATGGCTCAGCAGATCGCGCCAACCGGCAGCGTCGCTCGGCGGCGTCAGTTTCGCCTCCACCGTCCGCTCTTCCGTATCTACTATGACCGGAACGCCATCGTCCGGCTTGCCATCATCGCTCATCCCGCAGTATCCGACAAAACCAGAGACAGGCCCGTTCCCGTTAGATGAGGTTCCGCATCGCCGGAGCGGTTCAACATCGGTAGCGGACGCATTGCGGAACCTAACTTCAGGGCGGATCGCTTCAGTTGTCCGCATGCCGCAGCGATACGATGTCCGCGTTCCTTTCGTTGCGTGATCGTAACGCCGTAGGAGGCGACGATTTCCCGAAAGCGGTGTGTCGCTTCGGGACGCGGTCGCTGATAGGGAGCCGCGACATCGGTGGAGTTATACGGAATCGTGTTCACGGCGCAAAGTGGTTGTTTCTTGAGTAACGCTCCTAATTCATGCGCTTCTTTTTCCGTATCATTGACGCCCGCCATGAGGACGTACTCAAACGTAATGCGCCGTTTGGTCTGATCCGTATATTCCCGGCAGGCGTTCATCAGGACTGCAATCGGGTACTTATCGTTGAGCGGAACAAGTTGAGATCGCAAGATATCATTGGGAGCATGAAGCGACACAGCGAGCGTCAACTGCAAATCTTCTTCCGCCAGTTTGCGAATGTTGGGAACGACACCTACTGTGGAGAGCGTGATATGCCGCATCGCGATGCCCACGTCTTCGTTGAGAATACGCACCGCTTGCAGGACATTCGCATAGTTGAGTAGCGGTTCGCCCATCCCCATGAGAACGACATGGGTAATCCGATTGTCGGGATGCTGGCTTTGCATCAGCAACACCTGATCGATGATTTCCCCGGCGGTCAGATTACGCGCCAACCCCTCCGTGCCGGTCGCACAGAAGGAGCATGCCATCGGGCAACCAACCTGAGACGAGATGCAGACGGAGGTTCTTCCGGGGTAGGGTAAGAAGACGGATTCGATCACTTCTCCATCGGGCAGGTCTAAAAGGTATTTGACCGTACCATCCGGTGCGGCGGAAGCGGAGCGGATAACGCAAGGCGTCAGCGAATACTCCTTCGACAGTGTCTCGCGAAGACTTTTAGGCAGTTCCGTCAGGGCGTTCCAATCGCGTGCGCCGCGCTGGTAAACGCTCTGTGCGATCTGTCTTCCGCGAAATGCTGGCGCTCCGGCAGCGACCGCCGCAAGCTCCAGTTCCGCCGTCATCATTCCTGTTATTGTCGTTTCCGCAACATTCATAGGGGATTAGTATATCATCTGAGGTCAGGGTAAAATAGAGAAAATCAGGTCTGTTGTCCGGGTTAGCCCCGGTGAAAACAGCCGTATGCGGAGGGAATCGCATGGCAGCCGATAGCTCATTCGATATCGTATCAAAAGTGGATTTGCAGGAAGCGCGAAACGCAGTGGATCAAGCGGCGCGAGAAATCGAAACGCGCTTCGATTTCAAAGGATCATCTGCATCTGTGGAACTCGACGACAAAGCGGGGATCGTGAAAATGACTGCCGATTCGGAGTCTCAAATGGACTCTGTCGTGGATGTTTTGAAGACAAAACTACACCGCAGGAGTATCGATATCAAGGCTCTTGATCTGGGGGATTTAGAGGAAGCCAGTAAGGGAACAGTGCGTCAACAGGCAAAAATCCGTCAGGGATTAGAGTCCGAAACCGCAAAAAAAATCGTCAAGATTATCAAGGACTCGGGGCTGAAAGTGCAGGTTGCTATTCAGGGTGATTCCGTTCGCGTCACCGGTAAGTCCCGCGACGATTTGCAGGCGGTCATGACCAAACTCAAAGCCACCGAACTGGACGCTCCCCTGCAATTCAACAATTACCGCTAGGTGTTTAGTCCCGCTTTTTGGATAGCGTTTACGGCTGACAGGCTGTTTCCTGATTTGTCTCCATTTCCTCGCTTGAGTGAAGTTGCAGATTTGGGTCGTATCATTTCGTCTGACAAAGCAGGATTCTCGAAGCGGTTCGGTCGCGCTATAGATGCATTTTATGGAGGAAAGTGACGCAAAATTGTTTTGAAACAAGTATCTGCTAGTGGGACGGCTTACCTGATGTGGTATAAATTGTAACTATGGCTTCTTCTTCCGTTCCGCTTTCAACCTCGCCAGAATCGAGAGAAGGTCGTCGCTCTTTTGTTGATGCTTGTCGGGGGGGTATCGGAAGTTCGTGAACATCCATCTTCCGCTGCGCTGTTTCAGCTCAGTAACAAGCCAGGGATGGGGGTCTCTGGCTCCGCCTTTCGTCCACTGACCGGAGACATCTGCGAGATAGATATCACCTTTGCGCCGAACGTCGCCGACAACAAAACTCTCTGGCAAATCCTGCGAATTCGTAAAGGGGTCGAAGTCCAACCCCACTATCTCCCCCGGCGACTTCTTCGCTGCCGTCAGATCATCTTGGAGAGCCTGGAGCAGGGCAGAGTTAAAGAGATGCGGCTTTTTCCTGACGGCAGATTCAAACCCGGCGCGCTCGACTGCTCCGCGATACCAGGTGTAGAATCTCTGGACAAACGTGCGACACTCCGCCAACCGAATCGAATCCGACGACTTGCCGGCGCTGTGGGATCGTTGTGCCGCGGACGCAGAATTTGTTAGTGATATCACAGCAACTACGGCAAAAGTGATAAGCGCGTAACGCGCTACAAGGCTAATACGCACAGACAAAGTCCTTCTACGGATCACTCGTCGCAGCGTCAGAATCCCTGATGCCGAGACGCCCTCTTCCCGGATCGCATAGGGTCTTTCCGATGCTCGAACGAGGAAATCGGTTCGATTTCAAAATTCGGGTTTTCCAAGATAACCCCCTAAATTCTAACTCCTAAATATACCCGTGAGACATGCCTAACCAGTAGGGAAACAGGAATGCCGCCCCGTCTTCCTCGCTGGCGCCATCATCGCCGCCGTCGGGAGCGAAGGGGTCGGAGTTCCAGCGGACGACCCAGCGCTCGGAAAGTGGGAGAACTCTCGTCATTTCCGAGCGGTTCCGGTCGAGAGAGTAGGAGCGTAACCTGATGTCGTGCCGGTGGCTGTTCGTCACCGTCCAGTTGATAAGCTCCCACGGCCAATCCTGAAGGCTTTGAATGGCGTCCTCGACTGCACAGGGGCGTCCGGTCATCTTACCGTAAAGGAAGTTGTAGAATGGGCTTTTTTCCTGCTGTATGGTCTGCTCGCCTGTCGCGGCGCCGTCCTCCCATGTCCGGGCGACGCTCTGAACCAGAATCCGTCGACGTGCCGGGTCTTTTTCCAGCATCAGAAGCGGGTAATAGGTGACATATCCCAGTTCATCGTCGGAATGATTGATAGCCCACCATTCGACGTGACGGCGGAACGTCAGTGTATTGAGCAGATAGTGATGTTTCTCGATGAGTTCATTGTAAGCGTCCGCATACTTCTTATCGCCGCAAAGGAAGGATGCGACCTTGAGGTACATCAAAATCTCGAACGAATTCAGGCCGCGTTCCTCATGCCATCGTGGGTCCTCATTGAGGGAAGCGGGATGCCAGTTTCCCCATCGAGTTCGCTTGCCGGTGTGACCCACCAGCGTCAGATTATGGTTGAGGATATTGTCGGTGACGCGGCGGCACGTGGCGGCGATACGCTTTTTCTCTTCGGCGTCGGCGACGTACTCCGCATACAGATACCAGGCGAAATAGTGACCATCCAGTTCGTCCGAGGACGTATCTCCTTTACACCAGACATTCTTTTCGACCGGGGAACGGAACCAGATTTTGGTGGTTTCGTCATCGAGTCGAACCGTCTCATTCGGGTCGAAGCCGGTGACGCCCGCCTTTATTTCTTCGTCCGTAAGGACGGCACGGGCTGGAAAACCAGAGATTCCTGTCAACCGTTCCAGGTCAAGGAGAGCGTCCAGGGATTTTTTCGCCAGCGCTCTGGCGGCAGGGTCTTTCGTCGCGGCGTACCGCAGGGATTCCGCGCCGATATAAATCGCCGTCCAGAGGCCATCATTGTCTGAGGCGTCCAGGACAACACCCTTTTCCGGCTTGCCCTTGACTTTGAGTCCGCTCCCGGTCACATAGCCACGCCGGTTATGCCGGGCGGTTATTTCCTCGTAGTGTGCGGCTTTGTCTGCGAGCGTGATAGTCTTCTCTTCGATATGGGCGGTTCCGCCATTGGTGAGAAGGTAGACGCCGTTCCCGCCGTCCGACCAGATTTTGCGGACATCGTTGCCGGGAAGCCAGCGTTTGCCGTGAAAGTAGCGGAATGCGCCATCCCGCAGCCGCCATGCCCCCTCGGGCGTCCCGCCCCAGATGTCGCCGTTCGTCGGCAGGGCAAGGCAGGAGACCCGTATATACGGCATCCCGTCGCGATGGTCGATGACCTGCCACCACTGGTCGCCGTCGGTCGCAATGATGCCGTGGGTCGTCGCCGCCCAGATATGACCTTTGCCGTCCGCCACAACATCGAGGATTTCGGAATCGCCGTTGATTTGCGGTTGCGATGGCTTGAAATTCCGGGGCAGTTCCAGGGGAACATAGTTTCCGTCGCTCGCCGAGCGGTATCCGCCTTTATCCGTAATGACCCAGACCACGCCGTTCGCGGCGCGGGCGGCGGAACGGATTTTCGCACCCGCAGGCAACCGGGACGAATCCACAAAATCGAACCGGGGCGTAGCAGGCGGTATCGCGCTCGCGGGCGGATTCACGCCCAGGGGATACCGCGTGGAAACAAGTTGCTGAAATGCCATCGTTCGTGCGGCTTTTCCGCTGTCCTCCGCCTGCGCCGTTACCGCCGCCCCCAACAAACCCGCGACAAGAAGGGCGCAGGCGCTAAAATTCCACAATGAATGGCTCCGCATGGCGCAAGGGTTCTATCTCGGCGCACGATACTCCTGCCCCTACGGAGAAATATTTTCAAAAAGAGGACAGACTTGCTGTATACGTCTGAAATATGTTATACTGGACACGCTTTCGCGCCAAATTTCCGGGCAGGGTAGCCCGTTACGTCAGTCCTAATGATAGGAAGGAGCGGTTGTATGTCTCGTAATGTGGAGGCGTCCCCCCGAAATGGTTTGTCCAATGGTAAAAGCTCCGCTTTTACCCTGATTGAACTTCTCGTCGTTATAGCGATTATCGCAATTCTCGCGGCTATTCTTTTTCCCGTTTTCGCGCAGGCTCGTGACAAGGCTCGTCAGACCAGCGACCTGTCGAATGTCAAACAGATCGCGCTCAGCGCGCTGATGTATGTGCAGGACTATGATGAGGTCTTCCCCAGTCCCGCGTTTCGTTCTTGCCCCGGAGTCGCCACGACTAATCCGCCTAACCTGTGGAGCAGGAACTGGCGCACCTGGCCCGAACTCTTGTATCCCTATACGAAGAATATTCAGCTGTACACGAGTCCGGATCGCGCCGACTCGCCCTATTTCGGCTACAGTATGAACACCAACTCGTCCAACGACGATTACCCCGACGCCTATGACGCGACGGCGAAGACCGGCGGTGGGACGCCTCCCGGCAACTGGAACGATGGGCAGTGCAAGAATGGTGTCCCGGTAGCCTCTCCATCCCAGTCTCCGGTTGCTCTGGCGGCAGCCCAGTCTCCGTCGAACACCATCTGGTTCTACAATTCCAACTCGACCATCTACCAGGAGGGATTGAATAACTGGGACGACCTGGAAACTGCGGCGAAGGGCGCCCTGGCAAGCGAGGCGAATTCTCTGGAAGTGGACGGCAGCGGGACTATCGCGCAGCTTTTCCTGACGGGCGGTTCGAGGGTCGAAGCCAGCACGGTCGTTAAAGAGCCGCATCGCTTCTCCAAAGGAATGAATATCGGCTGGCTCGATGGTCATGCCAAGTGGCTCCGGCCTTCTCAGATCAAGGGCGAAATGTGGAACGTCGAACAGGTTCCGCAGGGCGTTGAGTAGGGGGAATGATGGAAAGCCTTCGTGAGCGGGAAATCAATCCGCTCGTCTTCGCGCCCATCGTCATTGTTATCCTTTTGGCTCTCGGTTACTTCTTCTGGCTGAAGCCGAAAATGGAAGCGGATGCCGCTTTACGCAACTTCAATACACCTGAAGCGCAAGCAAAGCGCGACCCAGACCAGCGAGCGCACACGGACGACCAGAAGAAATTACTTGAGGAACTCCGGGCGAAGGAACAGCATTCCTCAGCGGTCACCGGCGCGGCGACGCGTCGACATCGGGACTAAGCGGGCAAACAATGGTAGGAGCGTTCTGCGCTCCTACCATTGTGCATTACAGGAGAACATGACAATGAAGTGGCAGGCGGAGGCGCCGAGGACAAAAACGTGTCAGGGTTCGTGGGCTCCGAAGATACCGAGGCAAAGACGCCGGCGCTCCATCATGCAGATGAACACGTTGCCCGTATAGTGTATCGAACCCGCCGCCGCGAACAAGATTATTGAAGCAGGAACATCTTGACTTCATGTGTCCTGCACTCCTCAAACTCCCGATCTGCCCAGAAAATATTTCAGTTTGTTGAACAAATCACGCCTCTGCTCAAGCGTTCGTTCGGAAATCCGTGAAATATCGCCCGTCATGCCGACATAGAGGCGATCCCCTTCACCCGCAAAGGCAAACCAACAGTTACATGTTGTAGCTGGTTATCGTCAATCCATAAGACATATCAATAGGGCGTCTCATATATCTCCGTAACAGGGAATGATTAACTTTGTGATGGCGATTTGCACTGTTTGGTCGGTGGAGGATCAGTTTTGCAGGTCAACATCGCTGACGCGCATACCTGACCTGATATGAGACCAATCGGGTAGCTCCGTTTCTTTCTTCTGGCAAAGTGGAAAGCGCGGTCGCAAACTTATCGGGATCGGCAGAGAAGACTTCCTCCTCGGCATCGGTAAAGCCGGTCACTTCCCCCCATCTGACGGCGCAGGGCTATTCGATAATCTCAATAATGAACTGTGCGCGTCGCTCTCGCTCTTCCTGCGTGAAGGCGGTCCACTTCTCCGCTACGGAAGGCGGTACATCTATCGTCAAGGTCAGGGCTTATTCTCTCCTTTGGGCGAATCGGATACTATTGCATCAGGCGAAGCCCATCATGTATATCGTCGTTTCCTTCGTGCCGATTCAGCCACTCGGACAGGATTATTCGGAGAGTCTGGGCGGGCGTCCGCCTCATCGTCAAACACAGACCAGAAAAAACCACGACACTAACGATGCACAGGATGCACAGAACATGGGCTAAGGTTGACAGTTTCTCTCGGTATGTCTGTTCGGTCACGTCTTTATTCGCCTTTCCCCTTCGGAGAATCCGTCTCTATCCGCAAGCAGTTCATGGGTATCTCGCATGCAAGGAAGAGGGACGCCATAATGCGCTTTATTGAGGGACTGCACCGCCAATAAACGTTAATTGGCGGTGAGTTATTCCATTTTATAGCCCGTAGGGGATTCGAACCCCTGATCTCCTGACTGAGAATCAGGCATCCTGGGCCACTAGACGAACGGGCCGTTTCGTCAGGCTCCGACGACGGAGCAAGTCGAACTATATCATACGCCGTAGAACGTCGCAAATAGGCAGGCGGCTTACGGGACGGTTAAGATGCATATTAAGTTTTACATAGCCAAGTCAACATTGTATACTACTAAACGGGTAACATAGGATGGTATGGGCTCGGAAGAAAGACAACACAGCGGCGCCGGTTCGGTAGACCGACGCTCACCTACCGGAGGCAGATTGCGGGAAACGCGATGGGAAACGCTGGCTTCTCTTTCCAACACTGCGATCGGGGGCGAGGCGGATGAAGACCTGCTTCAGCGATTCGTTCAGGGAGCGGTAGACACGCTGCAAGCGACACGGGGTTTTGTCGCGCTGGCGGAAGCGGAATACGGCGGCCTTGCTCTGGGGCCGACAGCGGGAACCGGTTGGAATGAAGAAACTCGCCGTGATCGGCTTGCTGACCGCCAGAATACTAATACGTTGACGGCGCAGGTAGCGTCGACCGGACGCGCCATCTGCTACGATGACCTGAACCGCGAATTGCCCGGCTACACGCCGTATTTCCCGGATATACGTTCCGCTCTGGTCGTACCGATTCAACTGAAATTGGAAGGGTGCGTTCGCGGCGTTATCAATATCGAAAGTGTTCGCGAAGGCGCTTTTGCGGAGGATGATATTGCGTTTGTGTCGGCGCTGGCGGACCTTGCGGCGCTACGCCTCGCGATGACCTCCCTGAATGCCCGTGAACGGGCGCTGGTGCAGATGGGACGCGAACTTTCCGTCTCTCCTGACCCGGACGCCCTGATGCAGCGGGTATTGACTATCACCCACGAAATACTGCGATTCGAAGACTGCTCCCTGTTCTTTCTGGAACCGGGTGCGCATCGTCTGGTGCTGGTCGCTACCCGGGGAGCATTGACCCCGCACATTCGGAAGGCGACTTATGCGCTGGGTGAGGGTCTGACCGGATGGGTGGCGGCGCAAGATGTTCCCGTCAGACTGCCAGACCCGCGTGAACATCCCAATTATAAAGGGTTGCATCGTGAAATCGCGGAGGGAGAGACAGGTGCGTTTATCGCCGTCCCTATCAAGGCGCATAGCGGAGTGGTGGGAGTGTTACGCGCCTTGCGACGAAAATCGAACTCGCCCTGGTTTCCCAACGAATTCACACAGGAAGATCAGGATGTCTTGGAGACAATTGCCGCGCAGGTGGGGACAGCAGTGGACAACGCGCAACTGCTGGCGCGATTGGTGCAATCGGAGCGAATGGCGGCGTGGGGCGAAATGTCGGCGATGAACAGTCACATGATCGGAAACCGCGTCTTTGGTATCAAAGGCGACCTTAATGAACTGGAGTACGTGGTCGGGAAAGGCCCGGATAACGAAACTCTCAGTGACTTGAAGCGTAGTTCCGTCCGTCCTTTGCTGGAGAGCATGAAAAATGGGATATTCCGGCTGGAAGAATTGCTTGCCGAGTTTCGCGACTTCGTTCGCGCCACAGCGCTTGCCACCGCTCCGGCGGAAGCGACGGAAGTGACTCGGAATGTGGTCGCGGAGACGTTCCCGCGAAGGGGCAATATCATTCTGACGGAAAGGTACACGTCCGAACCGTTGCCCATTATGGCGGACCCGATAAAGTTGGTGCGCGCTCTGTCAGAATTGGTCGAGAATGCGGTAACCTTTCAGGGAGAGGGGGGGAGTCTGGAGGTGGAAACGCGCCTGATCCATCCGGGCGATCCCATGCCTTACGCCATCAGCGTCTCCTACAGTAGCCCGGAAGGATGGGCATTGATTTCCTTCAGTGACCAGGGACCGGGAGTGCCGGAAGCGGATAAAGACAAAATCTTCAGGCCGTTTTATACCTCTCGTCCACGCGGCATGGGTCTGGGTCTCGCCATTGTGAAAGGGATTATAGAGGCGCATCATGGCGGAATCGCGGAAGTCGGGACGGAGGGGCAGGGAGCGCGCTTTGTGATTATATTGCCACTCAAAAAAGATATCGTGCAGTAAAGCGGCAAAGATGACGGAGTGGATTCCATCGGCGCTGAAAATTGGGTTTCGCGGGGCGCATCCTGCTCCAACCGCGAAAGGGGATAAAGAAAAATGATACGGGTACTGGTTGTAGACGATGAAGAGGAAGTGCGGTCTGCGCTGGCGCGACGTTTAGACCGTGAGGGCTATCGGGTCAATTCCGCTGGGTCAGAAATGGAAGGTCTGGTCGCTATCAAAGAGGCGGAAGCGCCTTTCGATGTGATCATTACCGACATGCACATGATGGATATCAACTCTGGGGTGCGTATACTGGAAGGTGCGGTCAGTCGCGATATCTTTACGGAAGTCATCGTTTTAACGGCTTATGGCAATGTTGCAAATGCGGTGGAATGTATGAAGCGCGGCGCTTTCGATTACGTGGAGAAGAACCTTCCCGGTATCGATGTTTTTGAACTCATAGTTCTCAAAGTGGAACTGGCTGCGCAACGTCGCCGCCAATCAGTGCAGACGCTTCGGCGATTGGAAGATTTTCAGGCGGCGGAAATCGGATGAGTATGAATCGGCGTTGGTGACCACGGAGAGAGTATCTGCTGGTAACGAAATGACGCTTTTCATATTAATGACGCTCCGATCCCGGATATAATTCGGGCGCCGAACCGTTATTCAATTCCGGGAATACCTATTTCGCCCCGCCCTGGTATGAGACGCGGAACGGATATACTTTTCCGTACTACTGTGATCCGTAAAGCGTGATAAACGGCACGTTGCGTCGTCACTTCGACGCCAGATAAAAAGCATATTTATAACGACCTGACGCAGAATATTGCGTCATGTCGTCGCTATTTTTATGAAATCCGTTGAAACATTACGGGTTGTTCTCAATCCTATAGCCAAAAGCGGGGAACTTTACTCCGTTCTGTCCGTAATTAAGAGGCAACAATCCGACAGCGTGCGCGTTAACCTGTCTCGGCAGGGAGTTTTCCCGTCCGATGGCGCAGTGTGATATAACGGCAAGGCTATTTGAGCCATGTCGCTTGAATCACACAAAAAGGCATGACATGGCGGAGGCCGTACGGTATTACGAGTGGAGGCGTATCGGTGCAATTGATAGAGCAAGACGAAGAAGCTATTCTGCTCACAAAGAGCGGACACCAGACAATCGAAGAGGAACTCAATCGCCTGGTCACAGTAGACCGGCATGAAATAGCCAACCGGATTCGGGACGCCAAAGATTACGGTGACCTGACAGAGAATGCCGAATATGAGGCTGCCAAGAACGCGCAGGCGTTCGTGGAAGGTCGGATTATCGATCTGAAAAGCGTTCTGTCACGAGCGCGTATTCTGGAAGAATCAGAAGTTCCTACTGAGTATGTCGGTCTCGGATCCATCATTACGGTAAAAGACCTGGAATATAGTGAAGAATGGACGGTGACCATGGTCTCACCTTACGAAGCGGACCCGGATAAAGATCGTATCTCCGACATTTCCCCGATCGGTAAGGCGCTGATGCGTCGTAAGGTCGGCGATTCCGTAGAGGTAAAGACACCCGGCGGAGTCACCAGCTACGAAATTGTCAGCATAACGAAATAAAAGGCGAGGACGGCGCAGTGCGCCGTCCTTACCTGTTATAATATTCTGTTATAATATTCTATGTCTGCCTCACAAACGTCCGCGACGTTGCCACTCGTACAGCTTACGGCGTTTGAAGGTCCGCTCGATTTATTGTTGCATCTGGTGCGACAGGGGCGGATGGACATTTTTGATCTACCTATCGCCTCTCTTTGCGATCAGTTCCTCGCGCATCTTGCGGCGATGGACGCCCTGAATCTCAATATTGCGGGTGATTTTCTGGTGATGGCGGCGACGCTCCTGGAAATAAAGTCGCGCCTGTTGTTGCCACGGCCGCCTGTGGAAACGGTGGAGGAGTGCGAAGGAGCGGGCATTTCACCGGATGATCCACGCGCCGAACTGGTGCAACGCCTGTTAGAGTACGGACGGTTCCAGACCCTGGCGGAAAATTTGCGCACGGCGGAATACGACCGGCAATCGCTATTTTTTCGTCCCACGGCGGATTTCCGTAGCTTGTATTCGTTGCCGCCCCGCTTTGGGGAGATGGCAGCTGCTGACCTTATCCGCACTCTGGAGCGCATCCTGGCGGATGTAGGAGCCGGGGAACGCGCAGTGACCAGCGTCCGCCGCCAGAAGATTACCCTGCGAATGACGATGCGAGCCACACTGGGCGCGGCGGAAAAGGCAGGAGGCGCAGGAATCGCGCTTGCACAATTGATTCCGGAACCGCCGTTCGCCCTTCTGGAAATTGTCTTGCTGTTTCTCGCCCTTCTCGAATTGTTGAAGCAGGGGAGTTTGATAGTCGCGCAGGAAGATTTTTGCGGAGAGATCCGCGTATTCTTCGTCCCCGAAGCGGAGCGGTCTTCCTTGATATCGAATACGGAAGAGGGAATTATTCTTGAAGCGGAAAGCGTAGACAAATAACGAATGATGGACTACAAAGAACTAAGTCGAATAGTTGAATGTCTGCTATTTGTCGCCGGTGAACCGCTTTCCGCAAAGGAACTGGCAAAGACCACGGAAACCGACGAGGAGGCGATCTATGAGTCGCTACGGTTTCTGCGTGATCGTTATACCGATTCCGGTCTTCAGGTGATGGAAATCGCAGGAGGATGGCAACTTTGCACACGGACGCAATACGCTCCGGTAATCGGTAAGCTTCTGGCTCCTCGCGCCAACCGTCTGAGCAAACCGGCGCTGGAAACCGCCGCTATCATCGCGTACCGACAGCCCTGCACTCAGGCGGAAGTGGAAGCGATTCGCGGCGTCGCTTCCGATGGCGTTTTAAAAACCCTGACAGAGCGCGAACTGATACGCGAGGCAGGACGCAAGCAGACGCCGGGGCGACCCATCCTCTACGCAACTACTGAATCCTTTCTCCATTATTTTGGTCTGTCCTGTCTGGAGGACTTACCGCCACTGGATGATGACGCCGAAGACATGGAGGCGGCGACCAAAATGGCTCAGACCGCTCTTGCGGCGGCGGGTGCGGCATAATGATCCATAAAGACTGGCGTGTCGCACTGGCGATCACGGCGCAAATCTCCGGCATATGCTTCGGGACTTCCGCCGCTGTCCGGGGGCAGGAAGATAGCGTCGCCGAACCGGGTATTGTCTCCGCCCCAATTGCCGCCCGCCCGGTCTTGGTTTCGCCGGAACTGATTCGTAAAGGGCAAGTCCAAGCGTACTATGATCCCGCTAAACTCGCAAGCCCGCCGATCATGAGCGCTCCCTCCTTGATCCTGATGGATGCGATGACCGGGCAGGTTATCTACGAACAAAATGCAGATGTTCGCCGGGAACCCGCTTCCACAACTAAAATTCTTACCGGGCTCATTTTTGCAGAGAATACCCGACCGGACGAAGTGGTCGTCTGTCGTGACCCGCGAATCGAAGACTGGGACGAAAGCAAAATGCACCTCGTCCCCGGCGAGAAACTATCGGCGGAAGATTTGCTTCGCGCTACATTGATCCGTTCCGCTAATGATGGCGCGGCGCTGATGGCGGAGCATATCTCCGGAAAACTGTCCAATTTCGCTGGGCGCATGAACGCACGTGCGAAAGAGCTCGGCGCAGTGAATTCGCACTTTGTGACTCCCAATGGTCTGCATGACGCCAATCATTACTCCACCGCCCGCGATATTGCGCTGATTGCGCGCGCCGCAATGCAGAATGACCGCTTTGCAGCGGCGGTGCGCGATACACAATGTACGATCCAGCGGAGCGTCCGCAAGAACAATACCCTGTTCATTGCGAAGGTGGCGCGAAAATTCCATGAAAAGGTTGCCGGCGCGGACGGCGTCAAGAGTGGGTATACGCGTCAGGCGCGGTTCTGTTATGTCGGCTCGGCGACCCGTGAGGGGCGTCGTCTTCTGTCCGTGGTGCTGGGGTCGGAAAATTCATCGGCGGATTCCGCCGCACTGATCAACTGGGGCTTTGATCGCTTTCCGGCGCAGTATGTGGCTCGCAAGAGCGATGTCGTTGCGCAGGCGACGATTCGTGATGGCGACCGTCCCAGCGTCCCCGTTCTTGCCGCTCGCGATTTGCATGTGACGACGGATTCGGTCAACAATGACGCACGTTTCGCCGTAACATCGGAAGTTCGTCTCTATCCGAATCTGGTCGCGCCGATTCGGAAGGGACAACAACTTGGATTTCTGATGGCTTTCGCTGGAGGCAAGCCCGTCGGAAAAACGCCTTTACTGGCATCTGATGAAGTCCGTTTTTCCGAAACGGCGGCGGCGATTCGCCTCCTGAACACGATCTTTCCTTATATTATTGGCGGTTTGACAGCGGTTGGGGGATACTACCTCTACAGAAATCATTATGCAGCAACGCTTACAAAAAACAATCGCCGACGCCGGACTTACCTCGCGACGCAAGGCGGAAGAATGGATCGCGGCAGGTAGAGTCGCAGTCGATGACGCTATCATCACGATGCCAGGAACGCTTGTCGATCCGTTGATACAGAAAATTACGGTAGATGGGCAACCATTACCAAAAGCGGAGCGTCACTATTATGTCGCTCTGAATAAACCGGCAGGCTATGTTTCCACCGTCGCGGATCGTCATGCCGAAAAGAAAGTGACCGATCTGGTCAAGATACCCGGTGCACGACTGGTTCCCGCTGGAAGACTGGACGCCGAAACCGAAGGTCTGATACTGCTTTCCAATGACGGAGACTTTATCTATGCGGTAACGCACCCGTCGAAAACGCTTGGGAAACTTTACAATGCGGTGGTCAAGGGGCGACCTGATGCCGAAACTCTCAAGCGGTTGTCTAAAGGCTTGATGCTGGAAGGCGAATCGCGCCCGACCGCATCGGCGAGCGTCCGTCTGTTGCGTACCGGCGACGAACCCGGCACGTCCCTGATCGCGCTCACGTTACATGAGGGACGTAAACGGCAGGTGCGCCGTATGTTAGAAACAGTAGGGCATCCAGTTATCTACCTCCGGCGCGTTCAGGTAGGGCCGGTGGGTATCGGGAATCTGGCGCGTGGCGAATGGCGTGAACTGACGCCGCGCGAAATCGCGGAGATTCGTGACGGTAAAGATACTTTCGCCGCAACGCCTGAGACGCAGGCGGAGAAGGAAAAACGCCGTCCGGCGTCGAATCGGGGCGATAAATCTATAAATCATCCAGGTAATCGGGGAAGTGATTCTCCGGGGAAACGTCCGAGCAGACCCTCCGAAACTCGTTTCGGGAACGCCTATGAGGGTCGAAAGCCTTCGCAGGAATCGGACAGGCGGAATTTCAGAGGAGAAGATAAGAATGAAACTGGTCATCGCGGTGGTTCACGACCGCGACCGGGGCAAGATAACCGAAAGCCTGTTGAGGGGCGGTTTCAAGTTCACCAAAATCGGGTCGACGGGCGGGTTCCTCCGCGAAGGCAACGTGACGTTACTGATGGGGGTGGAGGACAAAGACCTCGACCGATGCCTCGGTATAATCGGGGAGGCAAGCAAAACCCGTAAGCAGTTTGTCAATGTCCTGCCTCCGGATGCCGGGCCAGTCGGCACGTTCATTCCTTCGCCGGTCGAAGTCGAAGTTGGCGGAGCGATAGCTTGGGTCATGGAAGTCAATCGGTTTGAAAAGTTCTAAATGGTTGGTCAGGGAATCCTCGCCACAATTTCGGATTCGGGTAAATTCGGGATTCCGCCTATTCAACGTATACTGATTCAACGTATACTGATTCAACGTGCACCGATGCGGCGGCATGCAATGAATTCCTGATAAAACCCGCTTGAGCGCAACGTGGCGAGGACGACACGGCGACGCGGATTGGGAGCGTGAAGCATCATCGCTTTACCGGCATAAAGGCCGACATGGTGAATTCTTCCCCGGCGTCCCCCTTTGCCGAAAAAGAGGAGGTCGCCGGGGCGCATTTCGGTAGCCGCTACGGTGACCCCTTGCTGAAACTGCTGCGGCGTATCCCGTGGGAGGGTGACGCCATGCGCTCGAAAGAGGGCATACATCAACCCGGAACAATCAAAGCCGTAAGGGGTCAACCCGCCCCAGATATAGGGTGTTCCCAGAAATCGTTTTCCTGCGTTCAACAGATTAGACGCTGTCGGTGGCGGTAAATCAGAAGCCGTCCGGTTGTACGTGGCGACATCGGAACGCAGGTACGCCGTTGACCCGTCCGGTAGCATTACCCGCCGTGCGCCGCCTTTCGCTTCTAGATAAGGCAGACGCACGCCATACACCGCTTCATTCACAGGTTGGCTCAGGGCACTATCATGAAAGAGGGGTGTTTTTGTCGCATGAACCTGCAAAAATGGCCACTTCTCACGAAGGGCGAACGCCGGGGAATCAGCTAATTGCCGGACGGGAATCCATCCCGGATATCCCATCGCATCTCTGGGGGTCGATTGTTCCGCCACCGCAATTCTCGCCCATTCTTCGCCGTCCTGTCGCTGGAGATCCCGAATCAGGACGCGGTTGCCCATTAACGCCTGACTGACGGTGCAATCCCGATTCGCTAAGTCCGTCAGCGACTCTACATCGAGGCGATCCGTCCAACTGCGTAAATCGACCGGATTCTTAAGGGCGGGCGTATCCTGCCGCCGCGCTTTTTGTGGCGTATCCCAGAGCATTGCCGCCGTCACGGCAATATAGGCTGTTTGTCCGATTTCCATAAGTTCGGATGATTGAGCGTCCGTCAAACGCCGGACGCAATCACGTTAGCAATCACTTCAAACATAATACCCGTCTTATGCGTATGAATTCTGTGCCTACTCAAAATGATGTGACGGAAAGCGTCTCCCCGATCACCGCCCCGAAGTGGGGTCTGGTCTGTATCACCATATCCGATCAGGTGCGGTTTCGAACGATCACCCGTGCGCGGTTTCTCGCCTTCGATGCCGAGAAACGCCGGGATGTATTGCGGGAACTGTACGCTGATAATCTCCGGCGTCTGCATACGGCGCTGGAGTTCTGTCGTGAAAACTATATTGGTCTGTACCGGATGACCTCCGCTCTGTTTCCGCTCAATGACGAAACTGAAGGGGAGATGATCCTCACGGAGCTTGCGCCAGCGCTGGCGGACATCGGCGCAAAGGCGCGACTCTATGACATTCGTGTGGTGATTCACCCAGATCAGTACATTGTCCTGAGTTCGGATTCCGCCTCTGTGGTAGCGACCAGTGTCCATCTGCTGACGCAGCATGGTCGTATTCTGGATTTACTGGGGCTCGACCGTTCTCCCTGGGCGACGATGATTCTACATGGCGGTAAATCCGACCGCGATGACCGTCTGGTCGAAACTATTTCCATGTTGCCCGACTGTGTCAAGTCACGTTTATGTCTGGAGAATGACGAATATGCCTACGGTGCGGAGGATATTCTGCGCGTCTGCCGTCGGGCGGGCATTCCGATGGTCTTTGACGCTCATCATCATGTCGTCCATGACAAACTGGATACGTATGAGGATTCCAGCATCGCCTTTTTCACCGATGCCGCACGAGAGACATGGCAGGTTCCGGACTGGCAACTGGTGCATCTTTCCAATGGCAGCGAATCCTTCCGTGATCCCAAACACAGCGATTTGATTACGCTGGTTCCCTCCGCCTTTGAAAAGGTCTCTTGGATAGAGGTGGAAGCCAAAGGAAAAGAGGAAGCGATCGCCGCTCTCCGCCGCACAACGAATCTATCCTGACGATGCATCGTGGGACGCTCACAGGATGGGCGAAATCAACCGTGCACAAAGAAATCGGCGTCCGGCAGGGGAATCGGAAAAAGAAATGTCAGGCAGTCCATCAGTATTTGCAGAGCTTTCGTTATCATCATCGTTGATCCTATGGGTCTTTTGATGGTGAGATGTTTGTCTCCAACATTAAAAGAATAACAAAAGCGCAGAGTAAAGATAGTGATCGGCGTCACTATGGTGACGTGGAAATTTGCAAAGGCGAAATCCACAGTAGAATTTCAGATATCCATGTCGCCCAGATCGGCGGGAAGTCCAAATCCGGATGCGCCAATCAAGGGGACGAAGGCGACATGACCCAAATCCTGTCGCTGGATGCCTTCTGGCGTCTTTGTGAAAAGCAGTAATCGTTGCGGACCATGCTCCTCGCCAATGGGCAGAATAAGGCGTCCCTGAAGCGTCAACTGGGATAAGAGGGTTGTTGGAACCTCTGGCGCTACGGCTGCGACCAGAATCGCATCGTAGGGGGCTTCGGAAGGCAGTCCGTTCGAACCATCGCCGAAGCGAATCTCTGCATTGGTGACGCCTACTTCATTCAACAATCGTCCGGCGCGTTCCGCGAGATTGGCATGTCGTTCGATCGCGATGATGCGCTTGCAGAGCAGGGAGAAGATCGCGGTCTGATACCCGGAACCCGCTCCAATCTCCAGAATCGTCTCCGTTCCCTGCAGATGCAACGCCTCGGTCATCAACGCCACGACATAAGGCTGGGAAATAGTCTGTCCGGACCCGATTCCCTGTGCGCTATCGGCGTAGGCGCGTTCCATCAGAAAAGGGCCGGACGGCAGAAAGAGATGGCGTGGAACCCGACGGAACGCTTCCAGAACGCGTTCCTCACGAACTCCCCGTGCGGCGATTTGCTCGGAGACCATACGATATCGCAACGTTTGCGCTTCCGGTGAGTCGATGTTCGTCAGGAAATTCATGGGCGACTGTATATCAGGAAGAATCAGGGGAAAATCAGCGTGATAATTGCCGTGATGGCAAAGCCGATGATAAGCGCGAATAAGTATGCTACCCATATCATGAACTGACGGGATATTGTTCCCAGCCAGGAACGACCGTAGACTATGTGGAGAGCGACAAGTTCATAGAGCCAGTAGGAGAATATGAGTACGCCAGTAACCACAGGAAATCGGGTTATGGTCAAATCGGCGATGCTGCCTATCAGAAAAGCGGTCGTATGATTATTGATGGCAAGAATCAGATGCTCGACATAGTAACGACGTGAACGGAAGAAAAACACCGCCAGTAAAAACGCATAAAAGGGGAGCAAAAAGAACATCGCTTTGCCGATGCTTTGAATAAGGTTGCTGATGTAAACTCCGGGGGCGTCCAGAGCCGTGCAAATGTTACCGTAAAGGGTTTGTTTCCAGAACGGGTGCGGTTTGTGGTTCTTTTTGTCCTTCTGCCATTGCGTGTATGCCTCGTGAAATCTGCCTTCCTTCACGGAGGAGCCATCCACAAGTTTATAGTCAGGTGGGAATGGCTCATCGCCAAAGAGACTGATACCGCTCTTCTTTGGTTTTGGCGTATTCGTTATTCCGGTATCTCCCGATCCGATATTGATTTGATCGGTCTCTGGAGAAAAATTCAGCTTGATATCTTTGTTCGGGCCATTCAGCGAAAGAAAAAAGACAAAGAGGG
>CAIVZM010000036.1 GCA_903910385.1 uncultured Armatimonadota bacterium | reverse complement strand
ACTCGGTATTCTTCGCCCGACAGGTGATAAATTCGTGGTGCGGTGTCGCTTCGCCCGCAAAGCCACAAAAATCCAGCATTGTTGATATATGTTGATATTGAGGCGAAATAAATCACTGTCGCTTATCCCGAACTCACGTTATATAGGACAGTAATTGGAATCGAAATTCCGGAGTAGAGCTAGGCATTACTATCGCAGAGGTCGCTCTTCTTCATCTTATTGAGGAATGACGCTGGCAGCACCTGCTGTCCTTTTGTTGCTTAGAACCCGTGATGTCTCACGAAAGAATTCGCTCTGTGAATACAGTAACGCGCTGGTTTATTTTTTCCGCCGCCGTGCTTACAGCCATCATCGCGCTGTATTACCGGGGGGCGGACTACCGAGATGCGAAAGCACCAATAAACTCTCTCGCTACAGGCTCTACGTCCGAAACACCGTCGCCCCTCGCTACACGTAACTTATATCGTATCACTTTGCGTCGCGCTTTTGGCTTCCCGTCACGGTTATTGAGGTAGCCTTTCTCGAAGGTAGCCGCTGGCGTCGTCCACTTCGATGAAAGTATTTCCTTGTAGGCGCTCGGTAAAAACGACGAAACAGGCATGGCCGGGCAGTTGCATCGATGGGTAACGTAGCGCCTGAATAACCGTAGTGTCGTAGGCAGCTCTGCCCAACCATTGGGTCGGCGGAAGGGTTCCGCTCTGCTGCGATTCGCGCCACGGCGCCGATAACTCCGCCTCGTTCGTCTCTAAGGCGGATTGTATTGCAATGTCAGTCAAGTCTAAAACGCGCTCTATACGGGCGGCGACGCTAAAGAGGGTGCACGCCGGAACCGGGGCCATGACGGGTGGAGACTGCCGTCGCAGCTTCGCGTAAATCTGGTTAACCTCAGCAAATGCGGTCTCCGGGTCGGCGGCGAGGTAAAGGGATTTCATGCCGCCTCTAGGTGTGTATCGCGCTCCAGAACTCGGCGCTCCGGCGTCGTAGAGGGGGCGAATCTCCGGGTACGGTGGGTCTCCAATCAAAGCCCGGTGTGTCACGGCGCGGTACAGAATGCCGTCGAACGGCAACACCGGCAATGATGCAAGTACCTCGCCAAGTCGTGTGGCGTCGCCTATCACGAGGGCTGACCCGTAAGCATATCGTCCAGCATTTGAGCGACGATAACGCCTCTCCCGTCGCGTAGCAGAGAAAGCGGTGTTTTGTTACCCAACTGCGCTTCCGGTAAATTCAGATACACGCGGGCGTTCTCTGCTGACCCGGCGAGCGTCAGCAACGCGGTGGCGATACGCTCAAAGGGAAACAATCCGTCTTGGAGTGACACAGCGTCGGGTGTTTTATGGATAGCGGAAAGACTTTTTCCGACAGCCCGAGCGATATCCGCCAGGGGAACGCCAAAGAACATAGCGATGCTCCGAGCATTAAGACGACCACTTTTTGGGTCGTGTAATTCAGGTAGGAGGTGGCGTCCAGCCGCCCCTACGAACCGTTTAGGAGAGGGCTTCTCTGGTTGATGGTTCATGAGACGGCGGAGGCGCTGTTCGAGTTCGTCGGCGTCAGCGAAGGAGCGAATAAAATCCACTTTAGGGCTTTCCAGAAGGCGCGTCATAGCGGTTTCACGGGAGAGAACGGCGTCAGTACGAATCAGGAGGGCAAGACCCGGGCGAGCGCGTCGCAGTTTAACCAGCCCACGTACGGTGTAGGCGTCGTCCGTCGTCAAGTCCGCCAGCATGACATCAGCCTCGGGCAAGGCGGCGGGCCGACTTCTTACCACACTCCAATCGCGTTGTGTGATGCGAAACCTTGCACGTTGCCGGGTAGGGGCTTCCAATCGGCGAGTCAATTCGTCGTCGCCGCCGACGACAAGAAGAATGTTCATGGTTTTTTCTCTCTTTACCACTCTCAGTATACGGTGATAATGGAAAGAAAATCAACTTTTATTTTATGCGGATAGAAGAGGGGATCTGCGCTATAATGTTATCGATGGAGGGAGGACTACCAGATTTTACACCCGGAAAAAGGACTCCTCCTTTGTCAAAAACGGAAGCGCGAAAAAACCAGTTTCGAGAGGGAAGTAGGCGACTTTGAGGGGGATTCCAGTATCTTCCCTTTCACGGAGGAGACCAGGGGTTCGATCCCCCTACCGCCTATCCTTCCTCTCAAAATGAGAGGGAAACAGTCCTGTTTCGGTCTTCCCATCGAGATTTATGGAGAAGGCTATGTACGAATTGAGACCTCACTACGGGAAAACCTGTACCTGAGACGGGATCGGAACCTGTCTCCCACCACCATCCACACCCACTTTACTCAACTCAAGAGCTTCTTCAACTGGAGAGTCTGGCAAAGGGGGTTTGAGTCAAGCATAAGCCACCTTCCTGCAACATATAAATCGTTGCTCCTTTCCCATTTTGTCTGCTCACCAAGATGAAAGGTTTCTATCTTGGTATGTTCCAAATCACGTATCTGCTATTCCTGATCATCATGTTGGAGTCAAAACCATTCCGGGGGTATTAGAATTTGCGGTCCGCTTGGATGAACATTTATACTGCCGATAAGACCGTCATGCCATGCATAAAAACTCGTTTTTAAGTCTGGTCGATTGGCAAGGGGAACAAGATGCATCGCCAAACGCTTTTCCAAATGCAGACGTGCTATTCGTCCATCAAATGCTGGATTGCTTTCGTCTAATTGAGAGTAAAAGGAAATCGTCATATCTGAGTGGAAATCCGTAGGGTAAGCATGATCCCTCACTTTATTTTTTGAATTTATTACTGAATAAGCGCAAAACTTCGAGGGGGCAAACGTTTTCATCCAGGGATCATAGACAAAGTAGGTAACTGTCCGACGACCAAAGTCTGAACATCCCTGCTCTGTCGAAATATCTAAGTTGAAACGTCGAACGTTCAATATCACGTCTGAGATATCACCTACAAGATAAATATCACGTGAACCAACGGCAGTTACTGGCTCAGTAATCGCAAAAACCCGTTCAATTTCATCCTGAATAGGAATATTTTCCGATGTGAGTTTCATCACCGACATTCCATTCCAACGCTTAATTTCGCTCCCTGAGCTATGAGGAAGAAGAATTGTCTGGAATGCATTCATTCCCACGCAACGCATCAAATGTATTGCATTCCCAGCAAGATTCCTGCGTCCGCGTGATACATGTGAACTGACCATTGAAACAAAAAAGTCTTTTTGAGATTGAGGTTGATAAAGATGACCAACCGCGAATTTTGCATGGTTAGCGACAGGATCTGCGCGACTGACCTCAAATTCGATCCAATAACGACGGGATTCGTCACTTGCTTGAAGCAGAATATCCGCACGAGCTGCAAAGCCCAGAGCATCTTCTAGGTCTTTCGAAAAGATAGGCGCCTCATATCGACAACTCCACCCCTCGGGGCGGAAGCGATTAAATTCCTGTTGCAGAAAACCAGTCAAAGTTCCCATTAATGGTTATGGCGACTACTAAATGATGTGATGAGTTCAAGAGGCGCCAGTCATAAATAGGGACTGCCTGGTTCATTGCCTCTGCATACTCAGAGCGATGTGGCTGGATTTGAATATACAGTATCTGTTGCGCCAAAACCAGCGTGACGCGAGACGGGATAATAAAGTCGTTAGAGGTTTTAGACCTGATTTGTCGGCGTTCACGTTAAAGGTTGGGAAAAGTAGAACCGCCCCTTCGATACTGGACGATCTTCTCAAGAACATGTAAGGTCGTGTACAGAAATGTCGTTCAGACAATCGTTTCCATTTCGCCGGTGCGGGATATGTCATAACCGCCGAGTGTTGAAAGCTGGGAAAGGACCCATCGATGGTTCAGGGTTCCCAGTAGTTGCTGGATCGCAGTAAGTTCCAGCGAGTCCGTTCGTAGCGCCAGATCGTAACGCGCTCGTCGCAGAGGTAGGAAAGAGAGACCATAGGATTCGGCGATGGACGCTGTACAGACGCCCGCATCCGCACGTCCGGCATAAATTTCCTGCGCCACTTCTCGATGCCCTGATACCGTAAAATCATAGTCTGTCAGGGAGGATGGCTTGATTTTCGCCTCCGATAACAGGGAATCCAGCAACAGACGGGAACCCGATCCACGCTCGCGATTGACCAAGGTTACTCCCGTTCGGGTCAAATCCTGAATGCTAATCAGTTCTTTAGGGTTACCGGGCGCTACTGCCAACCCCTCTTCCCAGATGCCTAAATTGATCAGGGTGCAGGGAATTCCGTTCATCGTTTCTCGGACGAAAGGGGAGTTTTCTTCACCGGTTAGCGGATCAATAAGATGAATGCCGGCTATATGGACTTCACCTCTCGCCAGATAGGTCAGCGCTGTCATACTATTGGCATGGAGCCAGTGGACTCGTAGACCGGGATGCCATCTTTCCGCAGACCGCGCCCAGAGCGAGAGCGCGGGAGCGCAACCCGCTATCAGCGCCATGCCCATCAACGCTTCCGGCGTATCCAGAAGTTCGACGAGGAACGTGTTCGTTGTAGCATCCCAAGTCCCGATCCCATCCGCCGGGATCATTTCTGTACGGAACGCCTGATTTCCGAGCAAAGGCGAAGCGATCCAGCGATTACCAATCTGTCCCAGAGCGACCCTGACTGATTGCCCGGTCTCTGGAAACTTCCCGATATCCATCGTATTGAGTTCGCCTGATAACTCCGCCTCAACGATCTGGCGATTTCCTTCGAGCCAGAAAAGTTCTTCCACGGTACAACCCAGAGCCCCGGCAATACGTAAGGCAGTGGTGAGTGAGAGGGCATACACTCCCGATTCTATTCCGCCTATCGTCTGGCGTGCGATTCCCGCCGCTGTCGCTAATTCCTGCTGACTGATTCTGAGTCGGGTCCGTACTGTCTTCAGTCGATTATTCAAATCGCCCGTTTTTTTCAATAGAATCGGCGCTCCTTACACCAAAAAGAAGGTATAGTAGTCGTAATGTAAGATATACCTGCAAATTATGTATTCAGGGAAGGAATCCTTCTTCATGATTTGTGCTTCGCCCGGATTAAAATCGGTACGATCCGGCTTTACTTCGCGTTGCAGAGACGCTTTTACGCTGATTGAAATACTCGTTGTCATTGCCATAATAGTCATACTCGCCGCGATACTATTTCCGGTTTTCGCGCAAGCGCGAGAGAAAGCTCGGACGGCAAGTTGCCTTTCCAACATAAAGCAGATCGGTCTCGCTATCGCGATGTACCGGCAGGACTATGATCAGGTCAACCCACGACATCGCCTTTGTCCGGATCGTATCGGCGATGAACTTTGCTCCACCGCCGGGCCGACGACCTACACCGGGGCGAATGAAACCTGGTGGGCGCCCTATGATAACAACCCGTCTGCGGGCGGAGCGGAACCTCCTGATCCCGGCGCTATTTCCTACAATACCGCTATCAAGCAGGGGATGCTTCAACCTTATTTCAAGAATCTGAAGATCTTCAAGTGTCCGAGTTATCCGAAGGGGCAGGTGGGTTATGCCATGGGATATATCTCGACAGGATCTATGGGCAAGCCCGATGCGGCGATTACCAATCCTGCGGTCATGCAGGTCTGGGATCACTCACGAACTCCCGGTTGCGCCGACACACGCCCCGGTCGATTGGGGCCGACATGGGGTATCTTTCCGCCGTCCGCCGATACTTCCCATACCCATTATCCAACACGGCATACCGGAGGATTTACAACCCTGCGTTACGATGGCAGCGCCCGATGGCGCAAACCGGAAAGCTTGACAGCCAGCGATTTTACGGCGGATATAACTCCGTAGCGAAAGCCCAATACCAAGGTTGCCTGATTTGAATTCAGCTTAAAGGAAATCGCGCCGTCAGAGTGGTTCCCATGCCGGGAGCGGAATCCACCTGAAAAGCCCCGCCGCTTCCCTTAGTCCGTTCCTGCATGGAAGACATTCCTACTCCCGGCGGGCAAGCGGATTGATCGAACCCTTCGCCGTCATCCGAGATACATAGAAGGATACTTTCCGCATCCCGGCTAAGGTGCACCTCAGCGCAGGTAGCCGACGGGGCATGCTTGGCGACATTGGTGAGCGCCTCTTGCGTGATGCGTATGAGGGTCAAACAGAGAGAGGGAAGTAAAGTATCCAGAACGGACGCTCCTTCGACCTTGATCGAAACCCCGGTGCGACGCGACAGGCGCTCCACTTCTGCTGTCAGAGTAGAGGAGGGTGGGATGCCTTCGGGCAACGTCCAGGGACGGGCGAAAAAAGTCCAGTCGCGGACTGCGGTCATCGCTTCGCGTAATGCCTGCGCTTCTTCGCGAAGGAGGGGAGCGGTCTGTTCGTCGGATGCGCCGCTTTTAGTGTTTTTTTCCAGAACGCGTGCGGCGACTTCCAATCGTAGCACGGACGCCGCCAGACTATTGCCGACGCCATCATGAATCTCGCGGGAGAGGTGAGAACGCTCCTCTGCCAGAGCCAGTTCGGCGCGAAGGGCGGCGTTTTCCGTCTCCTGCGCGTCATGACCCTCGCGTAGACGGCGAACCACCGACTGTACTGCGAGAAAAGCGCCGATCCGCACGCCGATTTCCAGAAAATACGCCCCGTTCGCTGAGGCTGCGGGACTGGGCATCGTCCCCAGAATCAATGCCAGCGTCGTTCCGTAACGTATCAATCGCGCTTCATTGGGCGAAGCCAGCACGGTCTCCGCCAGACCTACCAGAAACAGCGCCACCCAGAGCGGACTCTGGATTCCTCCGCTGAAACGTAACCCGGCAGTGACCAGCAACAAATCTGCGGTAACGAAAATGCTGGAAAATCTGGTTGGACGTTGCGTGTTGCGGGTGTGCTGGCGTCGAATATATTCGACGGTGCGGCATAACAGATTAAATGCGGCAAGACCCACCACAATGAAAAAGGGGGCTGGTTGGATGGGGGGAGCATCAGGTATCTGCCCGGAGGAAACGATAATTCCCCACACCAGGACGCCGCACACTGTTAACCAGTACATCAAATTGATGCGGGTGTACGGTTTGGGGCGTCGGAACCATCGCTTCATATTCGAAACTTCACTTTCCGTGGTGTCGACTCCTGCCGTTGTAACGCCGGGATTGCCCGAAACTGGTGGAGATCAACGCAAAAAGCCTCCTTATTATTTCTATGGCGATAGGAACAATAAGGAGGCTTTCGTGGCGTCTGTCGCTTGAACCGGTCAAATTTACCGTGGGGAGGAGATTATATACCGCTTTCCACTCCCTGACGGAATAAAGCGAAGCGCAGGCGTTTGTAAAAAGCGTCCGCTACCTCATCTGGTTTGGGACTGCCCGGCAAGTCCGTGTCCTGAGCGGCGATCGAAACGATGGATTCGCCACGAACAAAGACTTCATTGCCCTTCTTGGTGACATCATAGATCTGAATATCTTTATCCAGAACGGAATCGAGTTTTTTCGCCGTCGCCTTCGCACGGTCATTGGACGAAGTGCGATACAGGGGTTTCTGATCTAACAGAACCTCGAATGCCTGAACATCCTTATTGATTGCAACCGTGCGTACCTCTACCTTGAACATATTCGTTACCGCACGGCGATTGATGGTAACGCCCATTTCGTTCAACTGCGAGGTGATATTGGCGACGCGTTCCTTTTCCGGCGGATGGGTTCGATAAATGCCCCACTCGATTTCCGGGCGCAGATGCTGATCGCGTTCCAAACGCTCCATGAAAGTGAGCATCCCGACCGGGTTATAACCCGATTTCGCCGCGACGGTCAGACCGCCATGATCAGCGTCCCGTTCGGCATCCTGACCGAATCCGTTGACTTTCTGAATGGCGATCAACTGAAAGCCTTGCAACAGGTTCAACGCGTCGCCCGCAGGGACTCTCGCCAGCAGGGTCGCCAGCGTTCCCAGCAACAATTGAGTATTGAGTTTGCTCTGTTCCTTTTGCAGGCGCATGACATGGTGGTGCGCGGCATGGATGATCTCATGTCCGAGAACTCCTGCCAGTTCGTCGTCGGACTGGATATAATTCAACAACCCTTTGTTGACATAGATATACCCGCCTGGCAGGGAGAAAGCGTTGATATCCTTATCGTCTACGATGAAAAATTTGTAGTCGTAGGGAACCAGTTTGGAAGAACCGTAACGCGCCTCCAATGGAGTCACATTGGCGGTAGCGGTGATCTTTTTTCCGATGGTTTCGACCCGCGAGACCAGCGCCGGGTCAGTGACCAGGCGAAGACCGGAGCGCAACATTTCCGCGTGCGCTTCACGCCCCATCTTGATTTCCGGGTCTTCTTCTGGCGGTTTGGGAGCGGGCGGCTTTTTGGCAGGTTTCGTCTGCGGGACTGGTGCGGTCGGAGCCGTTTGCGCGAGCGCGTACTGCGGCGGCGCTACCAGAGCGCTCAGGCCGATAATCGCCGCGCAGAGGGCGCTCCGCCAATGAATTTTTAACGGCTGCGTTTGCATATTGTATTGTACGATATTCCCGGTAGAAAGGTTCGCCTTGACAGCGTCTGTCAGGGATTGTAGTCTCAATATATTGTCTCCAGTAAAACGAAAAATCCTCGGGATGAGACGCGGCGTGATGGCGATAGGGACGGCGTTTCTATCGACATTGGCGATGGCGCAGGATATTCCTCCGGGTTCCCCGGATTTTGCCCCGCCGCCGGATGCGAAATTCCTGCCGCCATTCCGATTGACCGGAACGCTGAGCGGAGAGACCCGACCGGACGGAACCGAAATTTTGACTGCTGAGGACGGCGCCGCCTTTACGATAGGCGATTTGCGGATCGATGCAGATCGCATCACGGCGGAAAGGATCGGAACAACGATTCGGCGCGTGGAAGCGTCCGGTAATGTCCGGGTTCAACGCGGCGATGAAACCCTGCGGGGAGACCTCTTCGTCTTCGAGGGTACGGAAGGAACGTTTCGCACCGGGAAAGCGGTGATTGTATCGCCGCCCTTTGATATCGATGTCACCGGAATCGAAGCGACCGTGGCGAATGGCTTTCAATTGTCGCAACCCCGGATCGGAGTCGGCAGAGGCGGCGAGTTCGGACTGTTCGCCGAGTCGGCGTCTGTCACAACCGGGGAATCTTCGACGACACTCCGGCTACGAAATGCGACTTTTTCCCTTCTGGGTGTGCGCGTTTTGACATTGCGTCGCGTTTCCCTTCCCCTCAAATCGCGGGAGACATCACGGGACGCTTCAGGACTCGGAAGCATTTTTTCGTTGCAATCGTCGCGGATTTCCGGTCCGGGCATTTCGCTGGGCGTGCCTTACACGGTCAGCCCGGACACGACCGGAGCGTTACGAGTCAGCCTGACAAAACGCGGCGGAATACAACCGATCGCAACATTGCGAAAAGAATTCCTCACTGCGTTCGCCCGAAGTCAACGTCCTATTTATTCCCTGCCCGGACAGATCGCGTCCGCCGTTCAGGACGCTTCCAAAATTCGACAACTGATTACGGCGCGTGATTTGCCGCCGCCCTATGATCCTGTGCTGGATTTTACGGATATTCTCCCGGAATCCAATCCGATCCGGCGTCCCGCCTCGGCGCTGTCCCGTGAAGGATTCTTTCAGGCGACCATTGCTTATAACCGTGAAGGTGAGGGGCGACGGGGTGGCATGGTATTACTGACTCGCCTGCCGGAAGTGATAGCATCTGTTCGCCTACCGCTGAGCGGAGTCATTACCGCCGCCGACAACGCCACGGCTCGGCGGTATTTGAAATCGCCGCATCTGACACTGGATTCCGAAGGGAGTCTGGGGTATTTTCAGGAACGGCAGTACGACCAATCTGGCCGCCCGAGCGTTTCCGCTACCCGTGCCGCAATAACCGCCGGAGTAGGAATCGCGCCGATTTTGATCGGCGATTCCACACTGGCGACGTTACAAATGCAAGGACGCTGGTACGGTTACGGCGGGAAGGGCGACTACCGGGTCGGTGAGTTCACCATCGCCGTCCAGCATGTCTTGGGCGAGCGTTCCGCTATCTCTGCCGCTTACTTTCTGCGCGATCAAGCCGGGAAATCGCCTTTCCTGACCGACCAGATAGACGCCCGTTACGAAGGACAAGTCCGGGCGCAGTATGCGTTTTCTAAAAACCGTCTGGTTCTTGCGGCGCTGGCGCGTTATGATGGCGAGCAACGGCGCATTTTCGACTACCAGTTCGCCCTCGCCTATCGTCGAGGCTCTCTGGAACCGCGTCTTGCCTATCGTACCCTCAACCGCCAGTTCGTTTTCGCGCTTACCTTTCCCGGCCTGACGGAGCGGTAGGTTCTACCTGACACTGATTTATCAGGTGTTTGTGCGGCGACGCCCGCGAAAAACCCTGCCTTCGCCCAACCATACAGAGGATCGTCGCCGCTAAGATAAGGGATAAGCGTGTCCTGATGATACAATACTGTGGGGAAGTCGTATGATTTCCTCTGTCATTTTAGTTTCAATTTTTTATATGGTAAAGGTTATCTATGATGAGCCTGATTTCATTTTCTCGTAGACGCATGGCGTTTACTTTGATTGAACTGCTCGTAGTGATCGCGATAATCGCAATACTTGCTGCGATCCTGTTTCCGGTCTTCGCGAAAGCGCGTGAGAAAGCGCGGCAGACCTCCTGTGTCTCCAATGTCAAACAAATGGGTCTGGCATGGATGATGTATATACAGGATTCGGATGAGCGTTTTCCGCCCAATAATTCGCCCTCGGCGCCAGATGCCGAGTGGAAATTACTACCGGGCGCTTTCCCCTGTAAGCCCTGTCGCCCGGTCAACAAAGTCACGGGTAAGGCATACGACCCACGTATTTTCGCAATGCCCTACGTCAAAAACGATTTGATGTTCCGTTGCCCCAGCGATACGGGGATACCCAGTTCCATACCGGATGAACCTACTAAAGGTCAACCGGTATGGAAAGGCGAAGGATCCAGCTACTGCTTAAACACGGTTTGCATGCGACTGGGCAGTGTCGCAGCGGTTCCTGAACCATCAGGCACGTATATGGGAGCGGAAATCTATGGCTGGCATGCCGATGATGCAGCGAATAAGTGGAAAGCGGCCACCGGTCATCCGGTGCGTGTCGCCTACTTTGTCGATGGTCATGCTAAAGTGGTAGGGGAATCTTTCATCAAAGCGCAATGCTCTCCCCCGGCGGCGCCCGGCGTTGGCGTTGTTCCTTAGAATATGGATTCAATGACGAAGTTTGCGGAATTTCGCGGGATAATGCCCCGGCATAGGGCGTTATTTACAGGGGGGGCGTTCCTTTTGGGGATAATCGCCCTCCTTGCCGGATGTGCCCCCTCAACGCATGTTATGGGAGCGATTCCAGACGAAAAACGCCTGATTTCCATTGGAGCGCTTCGCGCCCTTACCCCTTCCGCCGCCTCCCCACTGGTAACAGTGCGGGGGAAAATAATCGTAAAGTGTCCGGTGGCTGCCTGCTGGTTCCGCCTCCGTGATAAAACGGGCGAAGTTAAAGTGGATGTAAAAGGGGCATATTTTACGGTCACGGAGACGCCTCTGGGTTCCGAAGTGACCGTAAGCGGACGATGGGTAAAAAGCGGCGAGGATACGATCCTCGCCGCAACGGGTCTTCGGTATTAGGAAAAAATACCGATGTCATCCGTGATAAGCCGGCCGCTTATGTGCCTGATAATGCTGGCGCTGACAGGAGTCTATGGCTGTTCCTCATCGGAAGAACTTGTCAGCGACCCCGTAACGCATAAGATCATCTCGGCCCCGGCGATGACTCCCTGGCGTGACCCTATCGGGGATATGGCGCGTTTTTCCCCCGGCGCTTCCGATTATTCTCAAGACACCTTGATTCTCAGCCCATATCGTCTGGAGATTCTCAAACGTCTCGGATCGGGGATTTCGCTTGACTCCAACACCCTGTACGCTTATCGGGTTCGTCGGCAGGGAAAGGTCGTCGGGACGATTCTTATCCGAAGCGCTCCGGGGGAATACGGCGCGATTGAGACTGTTCTGGCGGTAAGCCCGGAGCGGCGGATAGTTGGAATCCATATCCAGCGAAACCGGGAGCCTCCGCCGATTATCGCCGCCCTAACCGATGCCCAATGGCTACAATCCTTTCAGGGAAAAGACGCGAAAAGCCTTTTCCAACCCGGCAAGGATCTTCCTGAAGTTCCGGAGGCGGCGCAACGTTCCGCGCTTGCCGTCGCTACCGTCGTTCGTTCGCTCCTGATCGAGTATGATGTGGTCGAAAGCTATCACCCTTAACGGTGAGCGGGTTTGTGTAAAGTTGGCTCAAGATGCTGGCGCTGGCGTGGAAAAATCTGATCAGACGGCCCTTAAGAACCCTGTTGACGGTAACCGGGCTGGCTGTCGCGCTCGCCTTGCTGGTATCCATCATTTCGTTCGGCGAGGGGTATCAACGGGGACTTCGCCGCGAACTGGATGCCATGGGAATGCAGATGATGCTGGTTCCTCTCGGGTGTCCCTATGACGCCGCCGCTCGCGTTCTGAAAGGGCGCTCGCTGGATTCTTCACTACCGGAATCCGCACTGGATGCCGCCCGATCCGATCCGGATGTCGCCCTTGCCGCGCCGATTTTCGCCGCCACGATGCCCCGACCCGCAGAAGGAAGGACCGATCTCTGGGTAGGCGTGGACGAAACGGCGCAACGAATGCGCCCCTGGTGGAAATTGACCGCTGGATCGTCGTTCTTTCAGGGCGAGGATAGCGTCCTGCTCGGTTCCGAAGCCGCCGCTACCGAACTGCGAAAACCCGGCGACCGCTTTTACAGCCCGGAAACCGGGCGCTCCTTCCGGGTCTGCGGCGTTCTGGAGCGTAGCGGAACCAGCGATGACAGTCAGTTTTTCGTACCGCTGGCGACCGCGCAGGCAATGTTCAAACAACCGGGACGCCTGACCGGAATCGCGATCCGCCTCAAAGACCCCGCACGACTGAAGGACGCCAGCGATCGATTGCAACAGGTGAAGGGGGCGCAGGTTGTCACCGTTACCGAAATGATCGGCGTCTTCCTGAATCTGGTGGGGGCCGCCAGAGCGTTGATTATGGCAATCGCGGTGATAACGATAACGATCTCCGCTTTGAGCGTGTTTAACACTATCATGGCGGGCGCTCTGGAACGGGGGCGCGAAATCGGTATCCTACGTGCCATCGGGTTCAGCCGGACGGATATTTTTCGTCTGGTAGCTGTAGAGTCTTTGGCGCTCTCCCTGCTGGGAGGGGCGTTGGGAACGATTCTGGCGGTTATCGCCGGAGGCATGGTCGAATCGCTGGCGCGTTCGTACCTGCCGCTCGCTTCAGAAGTGAACTTGCCTCCGCTGACCCTCTCTGCGGTGATGCAATGCTTGCTACTGGTACTTATCGTCGGACTGACTGCGGGTTGCTACCCTGCGTACCATGCCAGTCGACAGTCTCCCGCGCAGGCGTTACGGGGCGATTAGACGGAAATCAAGATGCGAACCTGGCTCACAATCATTCTGGCGAATCTGTTTCGGCAACGACTGCGGAATCTGGTCACCGCATTCGGGGTCGCTATCGCGATTGGCATGAGTTTTTCCATCCTTTCCTTTCAGAAGGGGTATGAGAACGGGGTTCGCGCCGAACTGGATCGTCTGGGAGCGCATCTGCTGGTTGTGCCAAAGGGGTGTCCCTATGACGCCGCTTCTATCGCTTTGCACGGAGCAAGCTGGCCCTGTTATCTCAAAAGCGTGTATCTGGAAACGGTTCGCAAGACCCCTTTTGTCGCCTGCGCCGCTCCGGTATTGATGACCGCGCTTTATGAGGAAAAATCGGGCGAGCAACAGGTGTATTGCGGCGTCGAGAAAAATATCCTGCAATTGCGCCGAGGTTGGCGTATCGACGGCGTTTTTCCGGAAGGGACAGGCGAATTACTGGTAGGATCGGAACTGGCAAAGTCCAATGGCTGGCGCCTCGGTCAGAAGGTTGCCCTCCCCGGACTGAAAAACGAGACCGGGCGTATCTCGGGAATCCTGCATCCTACACAAGGCGCGGATGACTTCTTTATCTATGTGCCGATCCGGGACGCCCAGCGTTATTTTCGTCATCCCGGAGAATTGACCCATATTCTGGTTCAGCTTACCGACCCGGAACGGGTCAAAAATGTTGTGGAGGAGTTGCGCGGGTGCGACGCCGGACTGGAAATGACCATCGTCCCGCTGTCTCACCTGTTTCAGACAATCCAGCATTTGATCGAAAATACGCGATTGCTTCTGAGTTGCGTCGCTCTCGCCGCCTTACTGACAGCGGCATGCGGCGTCAGCAATACCATTCTCATGGCGGTCAGCGAGCGTACGAGGGAAATCGGAGTTTTACGTGCGCTGGGAGCGTCCCCGGACGCCATCTTCGGATTGATCTGGGCGGAAACGACGGTGCTGTGTCTGGTCGGAGGTCTCAGCGGGTTGATACTGGCGCTGGGTAGCGCCTCGCTGGTGGAAACATGGCTTCGCCAACAACTGCCCTATGCGCCGCCGGAGCGTCTGATTGCGCCCGATGTTGTGACCCTCCTTTCCTGTCTGGGCGTTTGTCTTCTTCTTGCCACCTTCGCCGCATTGATTCCTGCCTGGCGCGCCTCGCGTCTGTCGCCCGCAGAAGCGATTCGAGAAGGAGCGTACACGGCATGATCGGACAGGGGAGTATAGTTCGCGCCGAGAACCTTCGGAAAATCTACCGTCGTGGCGCCGAGGATGTGGTCGCTGTAGACAATGTTTCGTTTGAGGTGGCTCCCGGCGAGTTTCTGGCGATTGTCGGGCCTTCCGGGGCGGGAAAATCCACGCTACTGCAACTGATAGGGGTCATGGACAACCCTACTTCCGGAAAAATGTCTATCGCCGGAAGCGAAGTTTCCGGTCTTTCGGATGCCGCAAGGACACGTCTGCGGCGCGAGACCATCGGTTTTGTTTTTCAGCACTTCGGGCTGTTACCGACACTGACCGTCGCGGAGAATATCGGACTGCCGTTGTTGTTGAGCCGAGAACGCTCCCGCGACAGGGTCGAATTCCTGCTGGAGCGTGTCGGTCTGGCGCATCGGCGGAACCATCGTCCGGCGGAATTGTCCGGCGGTGAGATGCAACGCGTCGCGATCGCTCGTGCGCTGGTCAATCAACCTCGCTTCCTTCTGGCGGATGAACCGACCGGCAATCTGGATTCGGTCAACAGCGCCGCGATCCTCCGTCTGTTTCAGGAACTGCGTCAGGATGGCCTGACCATAATCGCCGTGACCCACAATGAAGAATTCGCCCGAAGCGCCGACCGTCGCCTGACCTTACGCGACGGCAAAGTCGTGTCCTGAATCGCCCTACCCCTCCGTCCTGATTTTCATTCCATTAAGAGAGCGACGGGAATGTCCGCGCCGTTGCTGGCTCCACCCTTTCAACCGGACGGCTTACAACGTCCAAACCCACGTAAGGGGTAGATAATGGTAATCCGCAATTAAGGGAACCTTGTGGCGGAATCATCACTCTGGTCTGGCGACGCGGAAATCATTTCACGCTTCTGCGTGAAATATTCGCGCTCGGGTCTTTTGACCGTCAAGAGAGTCCGGCAGGAAGCGCCCTACCGGGGAAGGGACGTTCGCCATGTCCCATTACTGCCTCATGGGCTATGTACTCGGGCATTGCCGTCTTGCCCGTCCTTTTTCAGCAGGCCCAACCCTCCGTATCATCAAGACCGCGTTACTCATGGTTACCGCACAGAGCTTCTCTGCGTTTAGAGCGCTTCTGTAGTTGTCCTGTGAATCTCCCTCTGTTGATTGTCTTTGAAAACCTGTAAGGAATGTTTGTCATGTTCAAAAAAATTTTGATTGGTTCGGATGGCTCCGGTGATGCGCTCCATGCCGCGCATCTTGCCGCCCTGATAGCGCGAGCGTCACACAGTGAAATAATTGTCGTCAACTCCTTCAATATGGCTGCCGCTCTGGCGTTTCTCACCCCGGACGCGATGGCTTGCTCTGAGACAATTATAGATTCCGGGAAAGAAGGTCAGAAGGAAACCCTGAAGGGAACAAGCGATTTTCTTGCCGTAGAAGGGGTTTCCTGTCGGACACGAGCCGGGATAGGGCATCCGGTGGAAGTCACGCTGAGGGTTGCGGCGGAAGAAAAGGCGGACTTGATTGTATTGGGCAACCGGGGCCTTCACGGTTTTGAGGAGGCCCTTTTAGGCAGTGTCTCTGAGGGCGTTGTCCTTCACGCTCACTGTCCTGTGCTGATATCGCGGGGGAAGGCGCTTCAGATACGCCAAATCCTCGTTGCGGTGGACGGGTCGGAGCTTTCATATAAAGCGCTTCAGGCGGCGGGCGAAATCGCGAAGCCGCTCAAGTCAAAAATTGTCGTTCTCAACGTCCTGGACTCCGCAAAGCCGTTCCCCGGTTTTGAACCTGATGACATCCTGACAGCGGATTACGCGCTTCGGGTAAGAAATCGCGTGTTGGAACGCATGGATGAAGAACTGAAAGAAACCGGGATTGAATACCGTCTCTGTCAGGAAACGGGTCATCCGGCGGAGGTCATCGCCACATTCGCCGCCGCGAACGACGCCGATTTAATCGTCGTCGGCAGTCATGGTCTGGGTGTCTTTCAGCGAGCGCTTCTGGGCAGCGTCTCGGATGCGGTTCTGCACCATGCCGAGCGCCCGATACTGATTGTGCGCTGAGGAACCCTCTTATGACTGCTGTGACGCTTCTAAAGCCCGGCGAGGAAATCCTGCTCAAGCCGGGAATGCCAGACAAACTGGTTATACCGCAAACCAAAAACCGACCACCGCCCACGCTCCTGCATCGTCCTCCGGACGGAATTAAGGAGGTTCTGTTATAGAGTGTAAACCGCCGGTTACGTTCGGGAACTCACCGTCTCTTTCGGTTATATCGAAAGGGAACGATGGAATGTGGGCGCTCCCCGCGTTCCGCCCCGAGAAGGAACCGATTTATGCCGACTCTTTTTGACCCGATTGCTCTTGGCGACATCACGCTGCCGAACCGTATTATCCTCGCCCCGTTGACCCGTTGCCGCGCTTCCGAGGGACGTATCCCCAATGAACTGATGCGCGAATATTACACGCAACGCGCCTCCGCAGGACTTATCTTTACCGAAGCGACCGCCGTCACGCCGCAGGGCGTCGGGTATCCGGCGACGCCCGGTCTTTGGACGGAGGAGCAGACCGAGGGTTGGAAGCGAATCGTGGATTCCGTTCATGCGGCGGGCGGGCGGATTGTAGCGCAACTCTGGCACGTCGGGCGCATTTCGCATCCCTATTATCTCAACGGCGAACTGCCCGTATCCGCCTCCGCCATCGCGCCACTCGGGCAGGTGCGCGTCCAGAACTATGAACAGACGCCCTATGTCACGCCCCGTGCCCTGGAGACCGACGAGATTCCCGGCGTCATCGCGATGTACCGACACGGCGCAGAGAACGCCAAACGCGCCGGGTTCGATGGCGTGGAGATTCACGGGGCCAATGGTTATCTGCCCGACCAGTTCTTGCGCGATGGGACGAACCATCGCACGGACGCCTACGGCGGCCCTATTGAAAACCGCGCCCGCTTCCTGTTAGAGGCGACGGACGCCGCAATTTCGGTCTGGGGCGCCGGTCGCGTGGGGGTGCATCTGTCGCCTCGCAATATGGAGGGGTACGGCGCGATTGATTCCGATCCGGGCGCCACCTACGGTTATGTCGCGGAGGAACTCGGCAAGCGCGGCATCGCCTTCCTTTTCACCCGCGAGAGCGTCGGGGATGGCGAGCGATTCACACCGGAAATGAAGCGGCGCTTTGGCGGCCCGGTCATTGTCAATGAAAGCTTCACGCCGGAACTGGCGCAACAGGTTCTTGACGCAAGCGAAGGCGACGCCGTTTCCTGGGGAAAACTGTTTCTGGCGAACCCCGACCTACCGCAGCGTATCCAGCAGGGCGGTCCCTACAACGAACCCTACCCGGCGACCTTTTACGCCCCGGGCGCGGAGGGGTACACAGATTACCCCTTCTTGCACCAAAGTTAACTCCCTGCAAAAAGTAACGAAGGAAACGCATTTGTCTGTTTGATATGGATGTTAATCCATATCAAACAGACAACGACTTTTCAAACAGACAACGACTTTACACCCCGTATTCGATCTCGGCTCAATCTGGCGGATAATGCTTAACTCTGGGCCAGTCGTTTTCAATCTCTGCAATAACCAATCAAAACGGGAACAATAGCAGGGAAGGGAAGATATGCCCTCTCAGAACTTTAATAGCGGGCAGGGCGCAATGGCGAGAGTAGCCTATCCCCGCTGACGTTGCTGTCCCCCTGCATGCAGTTGATTCCCGGCGCTCGGTAGCGATCAGGAGAATTTGTCGCTCATTGCGGGCGCTTTAGCCCCGTAAAGCAACAATCTCTGGAAAAACCATTTACGTGCCGAGAAAAAGGAATACAGTGATCACGAATCACGAATTGGCGACACAGGGGCTATCGGAAGCGGAGGCGGCGCTTCGACTAAAAACGGATGGCTTTAACGAACTCCCGTCAGCCCGACCACGCAACCTGTTTATCATTGCTCTGGATGTCGTTCGCGAACCAATGTTCCTTTTACTGACGTCGTGCGCGGTGATTTACCTCTTCCTGGGCGACAGGGAAGAAGCGCTGATGCTTGCGAGCGCTGTCTTTGTGGTCATGGGGATCACCTTCTATCAGGAGCGGAAGACTGAACGTACTCTGGAGGCTTTACGCGACCTATCGAATCCTCGCGCCCTTGTTATCCGCGATGCGGTGCAGCGTCGTATTGCCGGTCGAGACGTCGTTGCTGGCGATATGCTTGTTCTTGCTGAAGGCGACCGTATCGCCGCTGATGGAATTCTCCTCTCTGGTCTGAATGTCGCCTCCGATGAATCGCTCCTGACTGGCGAATCGATAGCCGTCCGCAAAGTAACGAGCGATGCTGACAGAGACATGGAGCGCCCGGGCGGGGATGATAAACCGTTCGTCTATTCAGGAACGCTCATTGTGCAAGGGCGTGGAATCGCTCGGGTCAAGGCGACGGCAAGCCGCACGGAAATGGGCAAAATTGGAAAGAGCCTGCAATCCGTCGAGCAAGAAACGACACTTTTACAGCAAGGCGTAAAGCGGCTGGTACGTATTTTCGCTACTATTGGCCTCTCACTCTGCCTTGTCGTTGCGCTGATTTATGGTCTCACCCGTGGCAGTTGGCTCAATGGACTTCTGGCAGGAATCACGATGGCGATTTCCATGATCCCGGAAGAATTTCCCGTCGTTCTTACGATCTTTTTAGCGCTGGGTGCCTGGCGCATCGCACAGAATAATGTCCTGACCCGTCGCGTCCCCGCCATTGAGACGCTTGGCGCGGCGACCGCTCTTTGCGTTGATAAAACAGGAACGCTCACGCAAAACCAGATGGCGGTAAGCAATCTTAGTATTAAGGGAACCATCCTCACTATGGGAGAGGAGCCATTGCCAGCGATATCAGGCGCCTTTGCGGAACTGCTGACGTTCAGCGTTCTGGCAAGTCAGCCTGATCCTTTTGATCCGATGGAAAAAGCCATCCATCAATTAGAAGCACAAGCGCGTCCGCACGATAACGATTCGCGGAAGGGCTGGCGTCTCCTGCGAGAGTATGCGCTTTCGCCTCAACTGCTTGCCATGTCGAACGTCTGGAAAACGCCGGAAAACGCGTTCATTGTGGCGGCAAAAGGCGCGCCAGAAGCTATCGCACAACTATGCCGCCTTGACGAAAGTGAACAGCAAGCATTGAATCTCCACGCCAAAGCGCTCGCGGCGAAGGGGCTTCGGGTACTGGCGGTTGCAAAATGCCTCCCTGACAACGAATCTCTCCCTGATGAACAAAAGTCATTTGTCTTCTCTCTTCTGGGCCTGATTGGTCTGGCTGATCCGGTACGTCCCACCGTCGCCCCAGCAGTCAAAGAATGCTATAGCGCAGGTATCCGGGTCATCATGATTACAGGCGATTATCCGGAAACCGCCCGAAGTATTGCCGGTCAGATTGGTTTGCGTTCCCCTGATGAAGTGATTACGGGTGAGGAGCTTACGCAAATGTCTGTGGAGACGCTCCAGCAACGGATTCGTGAGGTCAACATTTTTGCGCGTGTCATGCCCGAACAGAAGCTTCTCCTCGTCAATGCGCTGAAAGCGAATGGAGAAATCGTTGCCATGACCGGCGATGGCGTCAACGACGCACCGGCGCTCAAGGCGGCGCATATCGGAATTGCTATGGGTAAGCGGGGAACCGATGTTGCTCGGGAAGCCGCCGACCTCGTGCTTCTGGATGATGACTTTTCTTCTATCGTCAAGGCTATACGAATGGGTCGGAGGATTTACACCAATATTAAAGACGCGATGGCCTATATTATGGCAGTTCATGTACCGATTGCCGGTTTGGCTCTCCTGCCCGTAGCGTTTGGGTGGCCGCTTATTCTGTTACCGGTACATATTGTGTTTTTAGAGATGATAATTGACCCCGCCTGTTCTATAGTGTTTGAAGCGGAACCGGAAGAGCCGGATACTATGAACCGCCCGCCGCGTGATCCCAAAGAACCGCTCTTTACCAGACGCGCCATCGTATTAAGCCTGCTGCAAGGAGCAAGCGTACTACTGGTCGTGGTGTCCGTTTTTTATATCTCACTGATTCGGAATCAGGGCGAATTAGAAGCGCGTGCGCTCACATATACCACACTCATTGTTGCAAACCTGGGACTCATCCTGACGAACCTCTCCTGGTCACGTACGATAGTCGAGACGCTACGTCGGCCTAACAAGGCGCTATGGTGGGTGATTGGCGGCGTCCTGGTGTCCGTAGCGCTGGCTCTCTACGTACCATTTCTGCGGACGCTGTTCCGATTCTCTTTTCTGCATCTCATTGACCTGGCAATCTGTCTGGGCGCGGGAGGGTTGAGCATTCTATGGTTTGAATCCTTCAAATTCTTCCAGAGCAAAAAACCTGATGCAAGATATTCTCCCTTATTGGAAAAGAAAGTCTAACCCGTGCAAACGCTTCCTGAAATGGCGATTTTCCAGCAGGCCAACGATGAGAGCCGTACAGTGGTCATGGTCACGCACGAACCGGATATCGCCCAGTTCTGCAAGCGCAAGGTAATCGTCCGGGATGGAAAGATTGTTGAGGACGCGCCTGTTAAAGACCGGCGCATGGCAAACCTTACCGCCGTGCCGAGGGACGGTGCAGAATCAGACAAAGCGATATGAGACTACAGATCAACAAGCGTCTCTATTCGTTGGGCGACAAATATGACATCACGAATGAGAGTAACAACCTGATTTATCAGGCTCAGGGGCATCTTTTCACCTTGGGGAATCGGCTTGACCTCTTTGATGGCGTGGGCCAGTTGGTAGTGACGATTCAGTAGCGCCTCCTTTGATGAATAGTACTCTGCCTACCTTACCGCCCGTCGCTTTCGACCAGACCGTCGTGGCGAGTTATCGAAACCATAGTTCGGCGGAGGCGGCGGTGCGTCGTCTCGAAGACGGCGACCTGCCCAGCAACCAGATTTCCACCGTGGGTCGCAATTTTGAGACACACGAGGACATTCAGGGCTTTTATCGCCCTGCTGATGCTTGATTGTCTGGATCGTGAATACGCTTCGCCGACCTCAACAGGCAAGTAAGGATACTGCAACTATTATGGAGAAATTATAAAAATAAATACTTGTAGAAAGCGAAACCTTCTGCCGATCAGATACTTAAGGGGGTTGAGGCGACAGGAGAGAGTAGGAGTAAAATCCGCTTTTCCCCTCCCTTAGCGCGAAAGAACAATATTATGAAAACCGATTCCCAGTTACAGAAGGACGTTATGGCTGAACTGAAATGGGACCCTTCGGTCAACGATACGAAGATTGGCGTCGCTGTCAGTGAAGGCGTTGTCACCCTCTCTGGCCATGTCGACAGTTATGCCGAAAAGTGGGATGCTGAGCGCGCCACACAACAGGTATCTGGCGTAAAGGCTCTGGCGGTCGAGATGGATGTTGCGCTCAACGGTTCGAGCAAACGAAACGATACGGATATCGCACACTCTGCCGAAAATGCATTGGCATGGATGACCTACCTACCGAAGGATAGTATCAAGGTCATGGTCGAAGGCGGTTGGATAACGTTGACCGGCGAAGTCGGCTGGGCATACCAACGGCAAGCGGCGGCGTCCGCCGTTCGACCGCTTATGGGTGTCGTTGGCGTCAGTGACCAGATATCTATCAAACCGCAGGCTTCCTCAAGTTCCGTCAAGTCCGAAATCGAGGCTGCATTGAAGCGACGCGCTCACGCGGATGCGCAAAACATTCTGGTCGAAGTCCGTGGCTCCAATGTAACACTGACTGGCGCCGTTCATAGCTGGTCCGAGCGAGAACTGGCGACCAATTCCGCCTGGGGCGCTGCGGGTGTCCAGAGCGTGGTGGATAATATCACTGTCATTTACTGATGGTTGAAGAGGCGGTTGGGGAGTGCGGACACGTTCCACCTCTCCTTTCCGCAGTCAGAAAGAGCGTCCGGTCGGACGCTCTTTTTCGTCCTTCGTAGACGTTCCTGCGCCAAATGTCCGGTGCGGTCTGGTGAGGAGAAGGGATGATGGGATTTTCGTTACAGCGTCTCGGGATGATTATGGAGCCAGAGTCTGGTAATCCGTTCGAGGTGGAAGGAGTCCTGAATCCAGCGACCGCTCGCAGCCCGGAGGGAACGCTTTATCTGTTTCCCCGACTCGTTGCGCGAGGAAATTATTCGCGTATCGGCATTGCAAAAGTGCTGTTCAATGCTGGCGGCGACCCTATCGGAGTCGAGAGACTTGGCATTGCGCTGGAACCGGAAGCGGATTACGAGTTACATCCCAACGGCGGCGGTTGCGAAGACCCCCGTATTACCTATGTCGATCTGCTCGGACTATACATCATGACCTATACGGCGTTTTCCGCTCAAGGGCCACGGATTGCATTGGCGGCGTCGGAGGATTTGTTTCACTGGAGACGATTGGGTCTTGTTGCATTCGCCTCCTTTAACGGCGTTGATTTTGTCCATGTGGACAATAAGGACGCCAGTATCTTTCCGGTAGCTGTTCCGAATCACGTCGGAAAAATGCAACTGGCGCTCCTGCATCGCCCACTTTTTCCGGGCGCTCTTCCCGAGGATTCGGTGTCTCTGGCGGATTTTGAACGGGTGGATCTCGATCATATCAGTATCTGGATTTCCTATTGTCCTATGCCCCGTAAAGACCATGAACTTCGCCATCTGGGTCTGTTTAATTCGCATCGTCGCCTTGCGTCGCCCGTCGCGCCCTGGGAACGACTGAAAATCGGCGGCGGCGCCCCGCCCATCCTGAGCCGGCACGGTTGGCTGGTTGTTTATCACGGGGTAAGCGAGATCACCGAACCGGGCGATGACAAAATCTATGTCCAATACTCCGCCGGGCTTATGGTGTTGTCCCGGGAGCATCCACAGGAAATCCTCTATCGGTCGCCCGAACCTATTCTGCGGCCGGAGACCCTGCAAGAACGTCATGGAATCGTTCCAGATGTCGTGTTTCCCACCGGAATTGACCGGCGCGATGATATCGGCGAGCCAGACCGCTTCGATGTCTATTACGGTATGGCGGATAACCGAATCGGAGTCGCCCGCCTCGATCTGCCAGAGCGTCTGACTACCCCAGGAATCCTATCCAGAGACAATAGCAGATGTATCGTTCCTCATTCCGAAGCGCTTTGAAACGGTGACTCAAAACCACCTGTTTTTCGAGTGGCGCCTGATCCGTCCTGACCCCCATTATTGGGAGCGGAAGACAAACCAGATGACTCCAGAATGATATCCATTGAACAAACCGACAGGGCGCAACGTTTTGGAGCGCCGAGAAAGAACCGATGAAATGAACGCCTCTACCAGAAGGAAATTCTTGACTATCGCCGGTGGGGCGTTAATCGCCGGTGGAACCGCTGGTTATCTGTGGAGCGATAAAAGGAACTTCTCCCGGGCGGATATCAAACGGGCGAAAGATGACAACCCGACGCTTCAGCCCAACGAAGAAGAGATATTGTTTCTCGCCTCGCTCGCGCCGAGCGGTCACAACACGCAACCGTGGTCTGTCCAATATCTTGACCCCTATCACTGGATTATCGGCAATGATAAGACAAGGTGGTTGCCTGCCGTTGACCCGACTCAGAGAGAAACGATGTTATCTATCGGCGCTTTCCTTCAAAATCTGGAATATGCGGCGGGTTCTTTCGGCTATGTCTGTCATTCAGACTTATTAGCGAAAACCAATCAGGATGAACGTGTCATAGAGGTAAGGTTACAAAAACACGCGCCGAAAACGCCTTTTGACATCACAAAAATCAAAAATCGCCGCACAGTTCGCTCGCATTTTTTGAGTGAACCGCTCCGCAACGACGACCTCAAATATTTCATGGATTCCGAACCCGAATCTATTCATTATCTGTCCGCCGCCAGTCCACAGGGCCGATTCATCAGTGAACAGACCATCCAAGCCAATCGCCTTCAATCCTACCGCGATGCGGCGCAGCAGGAGTTATCCGAATGGATACGGTTCTCCAGCAAAAATGCGGAGAAATATCGGGATGGACTGACAACGGCAAGTATGGAAATCGAAGGAATCCCCGGATGGGTCGTGCGGAACTTTTACGGCAAAAGCGCGGTGATGAAGCGCGATTTTAGAGAGCGGGCCGTAGATAACGCGAAACAGGAAGTGTCGGAATCAGCAGGTTGGATATTGATTACCAGCAGGGACGAATCCCCGCAGGAACTGCTCGAAACCGGCGGACGAATGCAACGATTATTCCTGAAAGCGCGAGGAAGGAGCGTCGCCATTCATCCCATGACACAAATACTGGAAGAATCGTCCACCAAGGAAACGCTGACTCAATCTCTCGGGATGCCCGAACCGGTTCAATTTATTCTCCGGTCAGGCTACGTGAAACGCTATCCACCGCCGGTCTCACTGCGCCGCCCCGTTGGCTGGTTCGTTCGGACATAGCGCCAGCGACAAATTAATGCGGCATTCGTCGTACAACCCGGATAAAACGAAATTCTGGCTGGGTTTATTGATTGATATTGAATTTTATTATGAACAAGAAACAGTTGCGAAACGCTCTCATGGGCTTGGCGATGGTCGGCGGAGTCGGCGCGCTTGTCTCCGGGTATGCTCTGGCAGTCCGCCCCTGGCATCTGCGTTGGGGCGCAACCGATGAAGAATGCGTGGAAATCTTGCCGGGCGATGACGTTAAACCCCATGCCGGAGAGCAGGTGACGCACGCCATCAGCATCAACGCGCCCGCCTCGGAAATCTGGAAATGGCTCGTACAAATCGGGCAGGGCCGAGGCGGGTTTTTCAGTTATGATTGTCTCGAAAATCTAATCGGTCTCGAAATTCATAACGTAGGTAGAATCGTTCCCAAATTACAGGATTTAAAAGTTGGCGACTTTATCCGCTCCGCTCATAAAGGCTGGCTCGGGGGAGCGTTCGACTCGAAAGCGGGTTGGTTTGTCGTCAGGCTTGAGCCGGAACGCTCACTCGTTTTGCGGGATGAAATCGAACACGGAAGTTGGGCGTTTGTTCTTCATCCGATTGCCAAAAATCAAACGCGCCTCGTTATTCGCATTCGCGGTGACGAAGCCAGAAATTTCGGAAGAAAACTGCTCAATGTCTCCATTTTTGAGCCCGCTCATTTCATTATGGAGCGCAAGATGCTTCTGACGCTCAAGCATCTTGCAGAAAAATCCTACGACGATGAGGTTGACGATGACAGGGCAAAATAACGGCTCGTTACCGAGGACAATGGTTTCGCGGGAACCGTCCGTTTTGTCGTCCACCAATTTAAGGAATAATGCGAGGACTCATCACCTTGATTGCCACCAGAACCGTTGTCGGAATGATTCACGGCATGGTTCTTGTTCGAATTCTTCGCAGGGAAGATTGCTCCCCCGCCTTTTCTCCTGCCAAAACGACGGGGTCGAAATCCTGAACGCACAAATGACAATCGTAAACGAAAAATGGGGCGACAGAAAGCGCGAAAGCGCCTCGTCAAATGAGAAAACGAGAATGAATGACCGAACGAAACTTACTCTGGCGACCGTGGGACTGGTGGGCGTGGGAGTCGCTTCGATACTGCGTTCACGCGCAACCAAACGGCAAAGGGAAACCGAAGGAATGGTCGCAACTCTGAGACAGGCCGCCACGGCGAACGCCGAAACGGTCTCCTTCAAAGATTTCGACCGTTTGCCTGCGCCGGTCGCCGCCTACTTTCGTTTCGCGCTCAAGGAAGGGCAGGCGCGGATTCGAACGGCGAAAATCCACCATGAAGGCGAATTCCGCCTCAACGATAAATGGATTCCGTTTGTTTCGACTCAGGATTTTTCCGCGCACCCGGCGGGCTTTGTCTGGGATGCGACAATGAAAATGAATCCTTTTTTCAATGTACGCGTGCGCGACAGTTACCTGATGGAGCGCGGCGCGATGTCCGCCCAGATTTTATCGCTTGTGACAATGATGGACGCCCACGACGATGCCCGATTGGATGCAGGTTCATTGATGCGCTATCTGGCGGAATTGGCGTGGTTGCCGACAGCGCTTCTGCCCTCCGCAAACCTGAAATGGACCGCGATTGATGACCGGAGAGCGCTGGCGACGTTGAGCGATGGCGCGACGACGGTCGCCCTCGAATTTGGTTTCAATCCTAACGGAGAAATCAGCGACTTTTTCGCGCCCTCCCGTATTTACTCGCTTGAGGGCGAATCCAAAGCGTTTCCCTGGGCGGGCCGTCTCTGGAACTATCACGAGAGAAACGGCATGAGGATCCCGCTGGAAGGCGAAGTCTCGTGGCGGATGCCGCACGGAAGCGAACCGTATTACAGAGGGAAAATCGTGGACATTCAATACGATTGACACGCCGAGGCAACTGCTAAATTCTCTGTCAAACGAAAAGCCTCCTGAATAGAGGCTTTTCACTGGCAATATATACTATTGCCTTTCGGCAATGGAATGGGTTGTATAGGACTTGAACCTATGACCCGCTGATTAAGAGTCAGCTGCTCTACCGACTGAGCTAACAACCCGTGCGCGACTTTCGATGGAGAAAGTCGCTCGTTCAATTTATCACGGCGATTACCGGTTTGCAAACCGTGTCAGGACAGACCGTAAAGAGCGCCGAACTTGCTGTTCAGATAGTTCAGGTACGAGTGTGATTGCGCGGGTTCGCCGCAGATTCGCTCGATCAGTTCGGCGGGAAGATAGCGACGACCCGGTCGGTGAACATGGGTGCGAAGCCATTCGAGAAGGGACTCAAACGCGCCGTTTTCCAGATCGGTCGTAATGGCGGGATTGTCCTTGATCGCCTTTTCATAGAGTTGCGCGGAAAGAATGGTGCCCAGAGAATAGGTCGGGAAATAGCCGAACAGAGCGGCGCTCCAGTGAACATCCTGCAGGCAACCCTGCGCATCGTTTTCCGGGACAATGCCGAGGTAGGAACGCATTTTCTCGTTCCATGCCTCCGGCACATCCGCGACTTTCAGGGAACCGTCCATCATCGCTTGCTCCAGTTCAAAGCGTAGCATAATATGGAGGTTGTAGGTCACCTCATCGGCTTCGACACGGATAAACGAGGGTTCGACCCGGTTGATGGCGCGATAGAAGTCGTTCAGGCTGATATTGTCGAGGACGCCGGGGAAGCGCTGTTGCAGTTCCGGGTAGAAGATATTCCAGAAAGAGCGGGACCGCCCGACGATATTCTCCCACAGGCGCGATTGCGATTCGTGGATTCCGAGTGAGGCGGAATTGGAAAGCGGCGAACCGTCGTCGCCAGGAGCGAAACCCTGTTCGTAAAGCGCATGGCCGGTTTCGTGAATCGAACCCATCAGGGATGACGGAAGCCAGTTCTTCTCGTAACGCGTGGTAATACGGACATCGTTACGCCCGAAAGAGGTGCAGAACGGGTGTACTGCTTTATCCTGTCGTCCTCGCGTAAAGTCATAGCCCAATCTGCCGATGACATATTCGCTGAACGCCTTCTGCGCATCCTCATCGAAATCGCGGCGCAAACAGGCATCGCTGATCGGTGGCGCCGCGGCGATATCATGGACCAGTTTGACCAGACCCGGACGCAGATTGTTGAAGACCGTCTCCACTTCCGCTGAGGTCCTGCCCGGCTCGTACTGGTCTAACAGGGCATCATAGATGCGGTCAGTATAGCCGAGATATTCCGCTTTCTGGCGGGAAAGGTCGAGGAGTTTTTCCAGTTTGGGCGCGAACTGTTTCCAGTCGCTGTCCTGCCGCGCCTTAACCCAGATTTCATGCGCCAACCCTTCCTCTCGCGCCAGTTCCGAGACCAGCGCCGAAGGGATTTTGACCGCCTGATCGAAATCGCGGCGCACCATGCGCAGAGTCAGGCGCTCGTCCGAGTCCGGCGAGAGATTCGTAACTTCCGCTTCGGCTCCTTCAAGGAGTTTTTGCGTTTCCGAAGCGGTGAATAGTTCGTGGGTGAATTTGCCGATGACGGCGAACTCTTCCGACCGTTCTTCCGCTCCGCCGGGCGGCATATAACACTGCTGATCCCAGCCCAGAACCGCTCCGGCGCGTCCCAGATGCGTAATTTCTTTGAGACGGTCAAGTAACTTCGAATAGTTTTCCACGCGAGGAAAATACCTTTCTGACAGGAACAAAGGGTGGCGCTCACGAACCGCTCCGGCATCAGAGGCGGTCGAGCGCAATATGTTTATCATACCTCAAATGGAATGAGGAGGTTCTCACTTTTCGACATGACTCAGGCGGTAGCCTTTAAAACTGTCCGGGGCAGATCAGGTTTCTAATAGCGCTGTTTTGGTTCGCTTATCAGGCTTCTTTCCGGCGCCATAGATTCAAGCAAAGGCGCGGCGGCAAACTTCTACTGCCGTAAGAGTTTGTTCGCACGAAATATCGAGGTGTGTGACGAAGCGCAGGCGGGAATAGCCTGCGCCATAGCCGCCGGAGGTGCGAACTCCCTCCGATTTCAGGCGAGCGGCCGCTTCGGTATCGCTCAGTCCGGTGGCGGAGATATCGCAATAGACAATATTGGTCTCGGGATAGGGGTCAAGTCGAACGCCAGGAATCTGAGAAAGACCTTCCGCAAGAATTGCGGCGTTTTCATGATCTTCGGAAAGGCGGTCGATATTATTTTGCAGGGCGTATAGACCGCCAGCGGCGATAATTCCTGCCTGTCGCATCATGCCACCGAAGACTTTTTTCCAGCGTCGGGCGGTTTTGATATGCTCCGCGCTTGTCGCCAGAATCGCGCCCACCGGAGCGCCCAGACCTTTGGACAGACACAGTGTCACTGTATCGAAGGAAGAAGCGATCCGCGAAGCGGGGACTCCAGTCGCAGTGGCGGCGTTCATCAGGCGAGACCCGTCCAGATGCATCGCCAGCCCGAATTCCCGCGCCGCTTGCTCCACCGCGACGATTTCTTCTAACTTCCAGACGCAACCGCCCGCCTTATTATGGGTGTTTTCCAGACATACCAGACGGGTGCGCGGATAGTGCGGGTCATCAGGGCGTACGGCGCCACGAATCTGCGCCGGGGTGAGAATCCCTCGCTCCCCCGGTAATGTCCACAGGGAGACGCCGGAAAGCGCCGCCGGAGCGCCGCCCTCATAGAGACGGATATGCGCGTTTTCATGACAGATGAGCTCGTCGCCGGGTTGCGTCAGAATCTTGATCGCGATCTGGTTCGCCATGGTCGCCGAGGGAACGAAAATCGCCGCTTCTTTCCCCAGTAGGCCCGCCGCAAATTCGCACAGGTCGTTGACTGTCGGGTCTTCGCCGAAGGTTTCGTCGCCCACTTCCGCCGATGCCATCGCTTGCCGCATCGCCGGGGAAGGCTTTGTCATGGTATCGGAAAACAGATCAATCATAAGCGGTTTTAAGGTAGCACGTAAACGGTGTGTCGGGCTATTACAAACAAATATGCTGACAGAAACGGGAACGATTATGCCGCTTCTATCTGGAGCTCCAGTTCCGCCATCTCTTCCTTGATTTTATAGGGGAAAAAGACACGGATAACGCCGCTTGGCGCGATGTAGTTGTACTTGAAAATCAGGTTATTTACCAGTTCGATCCGTTGGCGATAGTCAGTGCGGAGGCGTTCTGCGGCGCGTTCCCGCGAAGCGGCGTTTCGAGCGTGACGGATGCCACGGAGCCCGCGTTCACGGGACAACGAGACATCGCGGATTTCATTATTGATATCTTTTTCCGCCTGAATCCATTCCGGAACCGCCCCGCTGTTCTTCAGGATTTTATTCAGGAGACGGACGGAAACCGGCGTAAAAGCGTCTTCTTCCAGATCAAGCGGCTTGCCCATGCCGGGCAGGTTATCAAACTCTCCCGCCTCTATGGCGTCGGCGATTTGCCGTTCGGCGATCAGTTTCGCCCAGTCAAAGTTTGGTTCATCGTTGACTGCCACCGCAAAATTCCTCTCGTAAAAAGTCGGCGTTCAACGGATCATAGGTAGACGAATCCGCCTACGATCCGTTTACGACAAAGACTTACGACAAAATAGAAGCCACAGGCATCGCGCTAAACGCACCCTGTTATCGCTTATCGTGAGTCGCGTGCACGAAATCGATCCGCTAATTCCTGCAACTCCTCCTGTAAAGGTTCGAGTGAATCCTCTTTGCTGGCGCTGGGTTGCGTCGCGGGACGGGCGGCGAGCGGTCGAGTCCACCCATCGGGAAGTCGGTCATTTTCCCATCGTTGTCGTGCGCGACGGCGTAAATCTGTCAATGCTTCCTGATCGTCCTCATCCGGCGACAGATGGATTTCAACGGATTCGCCGCGTGTCTGGCGGTAAACCGCTTCGGCAACGGAGACATATAGCGTATCGCCGCGTTGAACGCTGGCCCCGGACGCCAGGTCGGGATGACCAACAATTTTAGTCGGTTCCTTCTGCCTTGCATTGCTCACGATGACAATTCCTCCCAGCGTCACTTGTGCTACCCTCCGTGTGATTTCTTCCGCCGCCTGTCGGGCGTTTCCGGGGCCTGCTGCGCCTAAATCAATGATTCGTCCGCCGATAACGGCGCTCAGTGAAGGAGATGGAGGGACAATAAGCAGACCCGATGCTCCCTGTGCGGGCGTCCATATTCGTGGCGCACTCTGGCGTACAATAGCTAATCCGGATGGACGTCCCTCTACACTATAAATTCCCGTATTCGACGAATTATCCTGCATTCTGAGTTGGCGGATTTTCCGCCCCTTTCAATACTTTCAGCGCCGGGGCGACAACCTCGGCGGGGAGACGCTGCAACCATAACGAAATATCCACTTGCCCGCGCTTGTTCAAAGAACGGGCCAGACGACGGAGCAGGTGCCAACCAACCGCTTCCTGTAGCAATACTCCGGTAACAAACGCTCGCCCGTAAATGCCCTCCGTATAAGGCGGGTCTGTAACGTTCGAATGGAGCATTGCGCCCATCGAACACTTCTCCGATTGCTTGAGATACTCCTGCGCGATGGAGTCGGCGTACTCTGCGCTGGCATACTGACGTAACAATCGGACAGCCGTCATGCAGGCAAGCATTTCATGCGTCCAGTGAAACACTCTTCCCTGAGAGCATACCCGGTGAAACATCTCATGACCGATTTGCAACCGTAACTGGAATGCGTCGCTACCTTGTTGGAGATATATATCGTAGCGGTAGTCAGAAAGTTCCAGACGGCATTCGGGGCGTACTCCGTAAAACAGCGCGTAGGGACGAGGAGCGTCCGTGGGCGCACCGAATTCCTGCTTGCAGTAGTTTTCTGCAAGCAGGGCGTACTGGAGCAGTTCGGCTTCCCCGATACGTTCATAAATCTCCGCATCCGTACAGTAAGGGCAGATCCATCGTAAGGCATTCCCTGTCGCGGCGCTGGCGGCGCCCGCCGGGAGATCGCTATGACGTAAATAGTAAAAGGTGCGCTGGCAACGTGGCATAGGGCGTCGGGTAATCAGGAACCCTAGTCCTCGTCGAATTCATCCATATACACGGCGCCAAAACGCAACGGTCGGTTTAGCGTCCGTCGGATGGAATCCTCGACGAATTCCGTTACCGCCTCTTCTGTGGCAAGGGCGCGAACCTGCTGACGCAGTTCCGCAACACGAGTTTCCTGCGCTTTGTAGTCAGGATGCTCCGGCGTGATCTGACCGAGGTTTTCTACCGCCGAGGAAAGGCGTTCCTGAAGCGATTCTCGTAGTTCCCGCCAGAATTCCGCCCGAGGTTCTCCCTCTAAAAACTCTTCGATCACGGCGTCCGGGGTGACGCCCGGGCTTATTTCGTTCGCGACGTTCATAGTATATTGTACAACATAAACGGGAGAGATAATCTGTCTCTGGTTAAGCGGACTGCTGTCAATAGGTTTCTTTCGATCCAGTAACCGAGCGTATTGATTAACCGATGATTTTCCGCGCCTCTGGAACGTCCACCTGCCACACCGTCTCCGCAATATACGGCTTGAAACCCAGTTCGGTATTGATTTTCAGCATCGGCGCATTCATATCGGCATTATCCGTGCGAACGCGCAATACTTCCGGGCGTTCTTGCCGGACGCGCGTCAGCATCGCCGCCTTGAGAAAGCGACCGATGCCGCTTCCGCGATACTGAGGCCAGACGGCGGTGATTCCCTGACCGAGGTTCATGGGTTTGTTCGGATTCCAGAAGACTTCGGTATAACCGGCGATCTTGCCGGATTCGTTGTGTCGGACATACAGAGACCATCGTTGAATTCCTACTGCCGCGTGGGATTTTTCCTGCTGGCGAAGGTGTTCCGCCGTCCAGTGAAAATCCTCGACATCCAGATCGCCGCGCGGCACCTGATTCATCAGTTCGTTGAGTTCGACAATCTCCTCGATATCGCTTTCCGGATAAGCGCCTTCCCACCATCCGGGCGTAAAGCCTTCTGGAATCTCCGACCACCGGGACAATAACTCTGGATCGATTTCCGCGAGTGTCAACTGGTTCACATGCGATTCCATACCCGGCTTCGCGCCGATAAAGTGCATGAACTCTGCGCCTGCGGGGACTCTGTCACTGGAACCGGTAATCAGCAGGCGGCGGTCATTCTGTTCGGCGATGGCCAGAACTTGACGGAAAAGACGCTTCCCCAACCCCTGACACCGGAATTCCGGCAGGACGCTGACCTGAAATTGCCCCATATGAGCGTTTTCTTCCATCTTTAGAAGGGCGATATCGGCTTCTGCTATGATACGACCATCCGGTAACGAGATATGCCAGATATACACATCCACAAACGAGGGGATACTGCGTAACGAGGCGAGGCGCTGTTCATAGCGTGTCGTCGGATCTTCCGGGGCGCGTTCCTGTTCCAGCAGCGTCTGGAAATCATGGCTGGCGCGTAACAGGGTTTCATCCTCGGACTTAATATCGAACGAGTGGATAGGCAATGTAACGAGATCTATTTCAGAACTAATTTCAGAGGATGACATCAGGCTTTCTCCTGCGCTATTATAAGCGAATAAACGTGCTGTGGCGAGACGCCTTTTCGCCGGAAAATAGTTCATGAATAATCTCCCTGATGTCATCGGTCATTGCCGGGAAATGCTCGAGACGAAATATAAAGCGCGAGAAATCGCCCTCGCGCACGGGCGGGCGTTGACCCGCACCTGCGCTAATGCCATCCGTTCCCTGCATCGCGGTGAGTCCGAGATCGCCCGTATTACACTCGATGCCGCTGGCGAAGAAGCGCAACGAGTAAGGTCAGCGCTGGCGACGCACCCGGATCTGTATTTCGCCGGTTATGTGCAGGACGCGCATAAAGAACTGGCGGAAGCGGAGACGTTGTTCGCTTTGATTCATGGATCGGATTTGCCGACGCCGGAATCGCTGGGTATCGCCCCTGCCGCCTATCTCAACGGATTGGCGGAAGCGGCATCGGAGGGAAGACGTTACTGTCTGGATTGTTTGCGGCGGGGGGAAAGGGAACCTGCATTACGGATGCTGGCAGCCATGGATGAGATTCTATCGGCGCTGATTACGGTTGATTACCCGGATGCGATAACAGACGGATTACGCCGTACCTGCGATGCCCTCCGCGCCGTCGTCGAGCGAACGCGAGGCGATGTGACCAACGCCGTTCTGCAATTCCGATTGCTGGCAGCGCTGGAAGAGCAGTCCGCAACGCCCGTGACGGAAGATTATCACTCTCGACCATAGCGTCTATCCAATATTTCCGCCAAAGATCGGATAATTTCCAACGACGACGGGTCGTCCAGAATCATCTGGACGACCCGCTGTCTTATAAACCCTTCGGTTTTGCCGTTGTTGAGACGGTTTCGATTAAAGGTTTTCCAGAGTTATGTTGGTGGTAACAGGATTGGAAGGGTCTGTCAGATTGAAATCGGGCGATTGCGTGTCCTTATATCCGCTCCTGATAGCGCGGATGCTGTACGTTCCAACCGGGACATAGAAATAATACTTGCCCTGAGCATTGGTGACGCCATTCTCCGTCTGCACGCCATTACGGAATAGAACGACTGTCGTGTTGGCTACCGCTCCTACGCCGGGGACGGTGATGGTTCCGGTGAGAGTATAGGGCGCTCCCGGTGGGTTCACGTTTCCGTCATCCCTGAGGGTAAGTGTCCCGATGTCATTGAGGCCAAAGTGAACGGAAACTGACTTCGATCCGGAAGCCGTCGCCTTGACGGCGAGGACATCGGTGGTAATCGGAGCGGAGTCGCTGGTAGGAATCTCGGTCAACAGGAAGAACCCGTTGCTGTCCGCTTGAACGGTGTCGCCGGTAGCGCTGATCGTGACGAACGCGCCGGATGCCCCCGTTTTATTATCTGGTAAGAGAACCTGACCGTAGACCTGACCGATATTAACGAAGAGTTCCAGGTCGGTATTCACTCCGCTCGTCACCGGTTTTGCGAAGGCGACGGTCTGAGTCACTGTGTCCGAGAGCTTGATTGTCGCGGTGCGAACCCCGACCGTGACATTTTGCATCTCGAAGAATCCGACCGGGTGATTTGCGTCAGCATTGTCACGGGTTCGGGTTGTCGCCGTCACGCCGCCAATGGT
>CAIVZM010000035.1 GCA_903910385.1 uncultured Armatimonadota bacterium | reverse complement strand
ATTGCAAAATTTATGTTTTTAATCTTGTTTTAGAACTTCATTCCATATTTCTATTTACTATGACGTTAATTTTGGTGTTTATTAAACTGGTCAGTATAGTTGTAACACTTTTTTTGTCGTATCTATTTTTTTATGGTTCGCATTTGTATTATGTCTACTGAAAGTAAATACAGGTATACATTTTGGATAATGTATAATCTACGACAGTTTTTATAAGTCTGGTTTAAAAAAATGTTCTGTAATATGGAGTGTTAATTTAATGGGTATAATTTTTAGTCGTTAAGTGAATTGGTAAAGAACTTCCTTATTCTGGTAAAAGTACATTTTAGTATACATTGTTCGCAGGTGTAAATATGGTTATCATGTGTCTAGTCAGAAAATCTGTTCTCCTGACCGGTTTGATCAAAAGCGAGACCTGTGCTTGAGTCATCGCCTTGAAAGGAATGAAAATGTTCATTCGAAAGTCCCTCATCTCCTTAGCTGCCGTCCTTGCGACAGTCGCTCCGAGCTTCGCTGTCAACTCCATTGATAACGTGACGTACAATCTCAGTGGAACCACCTTAACGCTCACCGGTGACATTCTTGTCAATGGTTCGGAAACGATCACGAGTGGTCTGTATGTCACGCCTCCCGGAGTTGGCACGGACATCGGTGGCTTGTCCGTTATTTCCCTCACCAATCTGGCAGGCTATACGGGTACGACGACGGGTGTTACCATCGCTTCGTTCACTGTTACTGACCCCACCAGTTACGGTGCGATTCTTGGCTTCACCACCGACGGTCCTGGCTTTGCGAACAAGGCTTCCTTCTCCTTCTCGAACGCATCCGTTACCGCGGTTCCGGAACCGGGCGTTGTGGCGTTTGGCATGATCGCGGCGGGTTCCGTCCTCGGTCTCGTCGCTCGCAAGCGCAAGGGCTAATCTTTAAATCCTCAACCCTGGTGAACAATTAAGAGTTGAGGATTTAAAAATTTGGTGGGTACCTCTTATTCATACGGGAAACGCCCCGATGTAACGACTCGCTCGTTACATCGGGGCGTTTTCTGGTTTGGTTTTTTTGCCTTTAGCAGAAGATTTATAGTATGGATTGGCGCCGCCGCGCCGTTCTCCGTACAGTGACCAGAAGCGACACGGAGGAAATGTCGCGTTCCCCACGCAATCTGCGGAATCTGTTTTGTCTTTCACCGGTGTCCCATCCCGCGCCCAAACCAATCGTCCTATCGTCGCTATAACGATAAGGATCAGCGCCGCTCCTCTGTCGCCTTGCAATTTGATCGCGTCTCTTATACCTTCTGGTTCGTTTGATGTACTTCGTTACCGCTATCAGCATCAAACGCGGCGACCCGCTTTTTGGGAGCCTGTATACGCCATGCCTCACGCAACAGATCGGTCAGTTCGTCGGTATCAATCGCCGGAAGTCGTACCAGTACGGCGGGATAGCCATTGTAATGCGGAACGGTGAAAAACTTGTCCGGGGCTGCCATCAGAAGAAACTCTTTTGCATCTGCATTGGCGACCCGAACCGCAAGGACATCCCGGCGCTCGACCCGTCCCTTGACGCCCTCTACCTTCTCCTGATAGAACCACGCGAACCCCTTCCCCCGGATACCAAAACCGGAACCTTCCGCTGTCGCTTCCGGAAGTGTTAGCGCAATTCTGAATACATCTTCGTCATCCGTCATTCGAGAATTCTTTCGCTCAAACTGGTCAGTCAATAACCCCACTACCCATAAATCACCGCCTCGTTCGACGGGTCGCTAAGAACAGCGCGGCGATGCGCTTTGATGTGGTAGGTGGCGCGGACGCCGGGGGTTTGCCCGAGTTATTCTACGCGTAAGTCTGCGCGAGACTTGGTCGCGGTCACGGCGTCCACCAGCGTCCACGACGGTGACGCGCCGATTTTGGCTATCAGAAAGCGTTTACCGCCTCTAAGTCTTCGTTAAAGTACCAGAACCCGGAAAGGCGTCCCGCGAATTCCACGCGGTAGTAGACTTGTTGGCGTGTGTAATGCCAGACAATCACCCGAATGATTCCCACTTGTTGTTTCCTGTGAGCGAAGACCGATTGTCCACGTTTAAAGACTGGCTCTGGAATTTTGGCGATGAAAGCTCCCCGAACCCGTATCGGCATGTTGCCATCGTCCAGCACGTCATATCCATCCTGCCGTCCGCCGTATCGAAAGCACAGAAGTTGCCAACCATGCGGATAGTTCGCACGAACAGCGGATACATCGGCAGGGTGCACATGCTTGAAATCTTGGTCGTTCAGGAGGAGCAAGGAGCTAAAACAATAATCTCCCTCTTGCGGTGAAACGACAAGGTCAGGCATTAGCTTTCCAAAGGAAATTATTCGATGACTTTGGTTTCGTCGGCGGGCGGGAGGCGGCGTTCCATTTTAAGCATGGCGACCTCAAGGCGCAGGAGGAGTTTCTCATGTTCGCTTTGAGAGCGATACATGAAATGCTCCACGAGAGAGGTGAGGCGTTGCACCTCTTTTTGCACCTCCCGCAACTCGCGCCGCACTTCCCGCACGTCGCCGCGTAACACCTCAATGTCAGATTTACACTAATCAACATCGCGGGTAAGCGTAGTTATCTTCCCAATGGCTTCCGCCGCCTCTTTCCACATCGAGTTTTACTTCATCCCTTCCAGTCGGTCAAGGGCGGCATCCACCTGCGTCCTGATTCGTGCGGAGTCCGCTTTCAGTTAGGCGGATTCGGCGCGAAGTTGAGCGATTCGCTCGTCCTTTTCCTTAAACCCGGCGCGAATAGCGTCTATCTCCGCCATGAGGCGATAAAACTCCTCACGATACTCTTCGTCCGTCATGGACTTTTCTTCAACGATAACGGTCGCCATTTACATCTAACTCCTGCTAAATTATATTGCCTCTCGTCTGCCTGACAGGCGAGAGGCAAGTTTGGTTACGCGCCCGGTTACGCCACGTTAATTTTGGCGATAATGGCGTCAGACGTTTGGGACGTGCTGACGGTGGCGGGAAACTCATCAAGGATTTCGACATTGCGGGCGGCGGTTTCGGTTTCGACAGGTTCTAATACGCCGTCGCCAGCGTAATCCACGAAGTAGCGGATACGAACGACCTGCCCGCCGCCAATATCCAGCGGTCCCCGGTCTTCAATGACGATAGCCTCCCGCGCCGAAACCCCGCGATGAAAGCGCACCCGCTGACCAACGCGAATCTTATCCGGCGAAACCGATTTTTCCACTGTCTTATGCGCCATTATTTTCTCCTCGCTCCGTCACCACGGCGGAGCGCCCAGCAAAATGGTCAGGCGGGCGTGAGTTACGAAGTCCATTCCTTGCGCCAGAAGGTAGCACGCCGACCGCCAATTCCGCACCTGCTGTAATTGTATCGCGCTCACGCCGAGCCTTGTAAAGTCATGGTGGGCAATCGCATTTCGCCATTCATTCAGTTCTTCGAGGGCGCGACGCCGTTGACGATTGCGCGGACTCAGAACGTACAAATCCGCCCATAGAGAAATATCAAGCCGCTCAAAATCCGAACCGATGTTTCCCGGATTGGGGTTGCCTCTATCCAATTTGCGGTCGCGCAGAAAGCCTTCCTCCATGAACGCCTGTAAATTGGGCGGCTGCGTCGAAGCGACAATCACGCGGGCGCACTCCGTATGAAGGTCGCGGCAGAAGCCCTGAAACTGCGAGGCGATAAGCAGGGTGTAAGCGTGATTGAGTTGCCGGGTCGCGTGGCGTCTCCCGCGCCGAATCCCCCCGACGGAGCGGTGCGCGTTCTCCATTTCGTCCAGTTCCGCCACGCGGACAGTGCGCCATTGCTGTAAAGAACGAGAGGGCATAAAAGTACGTCAATACTACCCGAAAATCATTGCCGCATCACAACCCAAAAACAGACGCCTCATCGCATTTCCCAACACCCAATACCCAACACCTACCCGTAAATCACCGCCTCGTTCGACGGGTCGCTGAGGACGGTGCGGCGACGCGCTGTGATACGGTAGGTTGCGCGGACGCCGGGGGGGGCGATGTGTTCTACGAGCAAGTCTGCGCGAGACTTGGTCGCGGTCACGGCGTCCATGAGCGTCCACGACGGCGACGCGCCGATTTTTGCCTCAATGACGTATTGAACGCCCTGCTTGTTCGTCCCTTTTTTTCCCTTTCAGGATGTTCACCCCGGACGGCGTTCCGGTAACGGTCAGGTTTACCAGGACTTGCGGACTGTTATCCGACGGGTTGTTGTCGGGAACATTCAGGCTGATTATTCGCTTTTTTCTAATTTTGCTTCGACAGGCTGACTAATGTTCTCTACCGGAAAGTATTTTTGCGTGATAGAAGTACAAATTCCTTCAAGTCCTAGATAAATTGACGATGCCTGAAACCCACAACGAAGTAGGTCTTTTCTTATCGACGCAAACTTATCGTGGGGTATAACAATCTTTTCAAAACGCTGTTTAAGCCTGGCTACCGTGTTCAATGTATGAAACCTACGTTTTTCGGTAAAATATTTTGTAATCGTGAACCAGCCTCCTTGGACCTCAATTCTTTTTGTAATATAGCGTGGACGAAAAACCAAATTTAGACGAGGAGAAAACGGATCTTTAATCGTATCAGGCGATACAATATCCTCTTGTGGTGGCGAAAATACCCATACTACACCAATCTTGTTTTCAATTGGAGGTTTTTCTACAGCAAACCACATGGCTGTCAGACTGTTTACAGTCCAATCAAGAAGGCGGGTAGGTAATCCATAGTGCTGTCCAATAGCCATCCATTCCAAGTCGCTTTGCGGTTCGTATTCCAAATATGGAATGCTTTGTCTTTTGAAATCATTAATAATATCCTTTTCGGCTATAAATAGGTCAGGCACATTCTTAATCCTGGCAATTTTAGGCTCTAACGGCCAATCCGTCCGTTGACCCCGAAACAAGACAATATCATCTGTATATTGCGCTGAAATAAATTCGACATACTTTGCCAGAGACTCAATTACTGTTGGCTGTTGTTTTTTGCTAGAAGTTCCCATGTTTATAATTGGAATATCAATGTACCCCTTCTGATAAACAGAAGGGGTACAAAGTTTCTGCAATTACCCCGCTTGGATTTTGGCGATGATGGCGTCGGCCATCTGGGAGGTGCCGACGGCGGTGGGGTCGTTGCGGTCGGGCTTCATGTCGTAGGTGACATCCTTGCCCTCGGCGATGACTTCCGAAACGGCCTTGTCGAGCGCGGCGGCGGCCTTGTCCTCCTTGAGATACTTCAGCATCAGAAGGCCCGAGAGAATCAGCGCGGTCGGGTTGACCTTGTTCTGATTCTTGTACTTCGGGGCGGAGCCGTGGGTGGCTTCAAAGAGCGCCATATCGTCGCCGATGTTCGCGCCGGGAGCGACGCCCAGACCGCCGACAAGACCGGCTCCCAGGTCGGAGAGGATGTCGCCGTAGAGGTTGGGCATTACGAGAATGTCATAGTTCTCCGGCTTCTGGACAAGTTGCATGCACATCGCGTCCACCAGCCACTCATCGTACTCGATGCCGTGCTTCCTGTATTCCTCGGCGACTTCGCGGGCGACCCGGTAAAACAGGCCGTCCGTATACTTCATGATATTCGCCTTGCAGACCGCCGTCACCTTTTTGCGCCCGTTTTCGACCGCGTAATCGAAGGCGGTCTTGACAATGCGGCGCGTTCCGGTGATGGAAATCGGCTTGATGGAAATCGCGGCATCGTCGCGGATTTTGCCGGGGGACATGGCGATAATGGCCTTCGCCTCCGGGCTATTGACGTCGTACTCGACGCCCGCATACAGGTCTTCGGTGTTCTCGCGGACGATGACAAGGTCAATGTTGTCGTACTTGCTGCGGACGCCGACATAAGACTTGCAGGGGCGGATACAGGCGAAGAGGTCTAACTCTTTGCGCAGGGCGACGTTCACCGAGCGGAATCCTGTCCCAATAGGCGTCGTGATGGGGCCTTTGAGAGCCACTTTGTTCTTGCGGACAGATTCGAGGACGTTGTCCGGGAGCGGCGTCCCCGCCGTCTCCATGATGTCCACCCCCGCCTCGACGACATCCCATTGAAAGGACGACCCATTGGTCGCCACTGCCGCTTCGAGGACGCGCCGGGTCGCCTCAACGAGTTCCGGCCCCGTTCCATCGCCGCGAATCAGGGTCACGTTATGCACAGCCACTTTTCGATTGCTCCTTGCCCCAAATTTACCCGGCATCAAAGCGTACCGGGGCGGGGCGTTGACGGTAACAATTATACCCTGTGACGTAGGGAGTCGGCAGCGCGTACGCCGCCGCACGCCGCCGCTTTCGTAGATTTCAGGATAGGGAATTACGATATAGTTCAGGGCGTCTCGAAAGTCGGTTTACGATAGAGGGCTACTTCCAGACCGCTTCCGCCTGAATCCGTTCGATCAGGGCGACAACGGGAATCGCGGAGGCGGCATCGTAGAGATCGCGAGCGGTATCTGAACCAAAACTTCTGCCGGAGCGGAGAGCGGCGACGAAGGCGGCGTCCGGGGAAAGCGTTCGATGCGTCGCCGGATCGCCGATTTCCGAAGGACCGCCCGGAGGACGAAGATACAGTTGATGGGGCGCATCCTCGCGCAATAACCATCCGGCGGTTCCATGCTCGCCGTACAACTGGAACTGTTCGATTTTTTCGGTTGCATCCCCGATCAGCGAAAGCTCGACCCGCACCCCCCCGGAGAAGGTAAGACGAACGGAGCCGCGCACATCCACTTCGACTCCATTGGGACGTTCCAGAACGGCGTCCACCTCGTGAATCGATTCGGGTATCAAGGTTAGCAATAAATCGAGCATGGACGCACCGGCGTCCAGCAGAAATCCGCCGCCTTCGCCCCCATGAATCCGCCATGTTCGGCGATGTGTCTGAAACCAGGGTTGAGCGCGGGTAATAGCGATACGGTGTAAGGGGGCGATACGGTGGGCGGCGATTTGCAGAAAACGGGCATGCCCTCGACTGCGCCGGGTATATGCGACGAAAAGCGCGAGACCGCGTTCTGTGGCTTTGGCTACCAGAGCGGAGCCCGCCGCCGTACTGGTGACGAAGGGCTTTTCGACAAGGACATGGACATTCGCATCGAGCGCATGGTTCGCCTGAATCGCATGATGCCCGTGCGGAGTACAAAGGACGACCGCATCCACCACTCCCGCCGCCAGCAAGTCCAGTTCCGAACGGAAGAGTTGGGGGCGCCGCGGCAACCTCGCCGCCATACGGGAAAGAGAGTCTGCGTCCGGGTCCGAGATCGCAACGATATCGACCCCTTCCGCCAGCATGCGATCACGGTGGAGTTCGCCCACTGCGCCGCAACCGACAATGCCGATTCGCGGCCCGCCTGTTTCCCGTTTTAGGTGTGTCACCGCCGTATCCGACATAGCGCGTTCTATTTCGACGCAAATCCGCGAAGTTCCTTCCCGATAAAGTGTGCCTGAAGCCTTTAAACGCGAGAAATCTGATACAATCAGGGAACTATTGCGATCCGCAACCTCGTTATTTGGAAGCGGGTTAACCTTAAAGGAATTATTGTGGCAGCAACCTTCCCTTTGGATATTGTTACTCCAGAACGGACTGTTCTGGCTGAAACTGCGGTCTCTGTGCGACTCCCTGCAATCACGGGCAGCCTGGGCGTTCTGGCGGGGCATGCGCCGATGCTGGTGGAGTTGGGCGTCGGGGAATGTCTGGTTCGTCTGGCGAGCGGCGCCGAAGAAACGCTGGTCATATCGGGCGGATTTGTCGAAGTCACTCGGGAAAAAGTGACCGCACTTGCGGATACCGCCGAGTTTGCAACTGAGATTGATGTAGACCACGCCGAAAAGACTCTTCTGGAAGCCCGTGAGATGCTGTCGACGCTCGAAGCGGGCAACGCCAGCAAGCGCGATGCCGCAAACGCCGCCCTGCAACATGCTCAGGCGCGATTGCGTGTGGCGCGAGGCGATCGAGGTTAAAGCATAATTGAGGTTAAAGCATAAAAGTAACCTGTCCCGATTGACCGGCGCTGATGAGCGGTATTCATTGTCGTTCTTGACGTATTAATTAGCGCTGATAATTTATTTCTGCTGGCGAGGAATGCCGGGGAGACGCACCGCAGTGACCGAAGTGACCAACTCAACCAACAACAAACCTTCTAAAACCAGTTCGACGAGGAATCGTTTCTGGCGCTCGATGACGTCCATCCGTTTTCCTTTTACGCTGGTGCTTGCGGGGTTGATTTCTCTTTTCGGCTGGTATGCCGTAGACGCCTACCTTCGTTATGTTCGGGGTGATGCCGGGCTGGGATCGTTCTTTGTCACCAAAAGCGGGGATGATTCCCCGCTATCGTGGGTCTACCGGGTGGTGTTCGTTGCGGCGGGGCTCATCTTTGGTTTCGCCCTCGGCGGCGCAATTTTTCGACGTATCGAATTGCTGGGCGAACAACTTCGCGTCATGTCGATACGGGACAAACTGGCGTTGTCGGCAGGTCTGGTTGTCGGTTTGATCCTGACGGTGGCGTTATCGCTGCCGATCATTCAACTGGTGACCACCAAGATTATCGCTTTCGGTACAGTCATGCTGGTCGGTATCGCGGTGACCTACCTTTCGACCGTCGCGGCGCTTTCGATGAAGGAAGAGATTCACTTCTATATGCCGCCGCCGCCGGAAGAAGATAAAGTCCCTCAAGACCACTTCAAGGTGCTGGATACGAACGTCATCATCGATGGTCGGGTGGCAGATATCGCACGGGCGAAATTTATCGAAGGGCCGATGTATATTCCCGGCTTCGTACTGGATGAATTACAGCACATCGCGGACTCTTCGGACTCCCTGAAGCGCGCGCGGGGACGGCGGGGTCTGGACATTCTCAATCAGATGCAGAAGGAATTGTCCGGGACATTGACCGTGCGAACCTATGACCGATACGCTCCTCCGGGAGAGGAAGTGGATTCGCGTCTGGTACGTCTGGCAAAGGCGCTCAATGGTTCTCTGGTCACCAACGACTATAACCTCAACAAGGTCGCTGAACTTCAGGGCGTCACCGTTATGAATATCAACGAACTTGCCAATGCGCTCAAACCGGTCGTATTGCCCGGCGAAGAAATGCGCGTGATGCTGGTCAAGGAAGGCAAGGAACCGGGGCAGGGAATCGGCTATCTGGATGATGGCACCATGATCGTTGTCGCGAACGGACGCGTTCATATGGGCGAGACCGTCGCCGTGCGGGTCACTTCACTGATGCAGACTGTCGCCGGTAAAATGATTTTCGCGCAGATGGTGGATAGTGATAACGAAGGGGAAGACGATTACGATGGCGGACCCGTCAATAATGGCGGATACGATGGCGGATACGGGGCGAGTGTGCGCTCTTATTCCCGCGGCGGGGCGCGGCGCCCGATTCGGCGCGACCAGAAATAAAGTTCTGACGGAATTGGGCGGACGCCCCATTCTGGGATGGACGCTGGAAGCTTTTGCAAGATGCCATGTGATCGAGGCGATTATTCTGGTGGGGCAGTTCGAGGAACTGCCCCTTTTGCATGCCATTGCCGCAGAATTTGGCGGCGGTAAGGTAACGGCGGTGGTGTCGGGCGGCGAGGATCGTCAGGAATCGGTGCGCAACGGACTTGCCGCGTGCGACGGGTTCGATTTTGTTGCGATCCATGATGCGGCGCGTTGCGGTATCACGCCGGAAGTCATTTCACGGACCGTGAATCTGGCGCAGGAGAAAAACGCCTCGTCCGTCGCCGCTCTCCCAATCACCGATACTCTGGCATCGGAGAATCCGGACGCGCCGGGCGCGGTTTCTGGATATATTCCCCGGGATCATCTCCGGGCGATTCAGACGCCGCAAGTCTTTCCCGTTCCCCTGATCCGCGCCGCGCATGACGTTGCGCTTGCGGAAAAGCTGACTGTGAGCGATGATACCCAATTAATCCGCCGTCTGGGAGAACCCGTCTATTTTGCGCTGGGTTCCCCACGGAATTTCAAAGTGACGCATGCAGAAGACGCTACCTTGATGGCGATTGCGCTGAGGGAAAGTGAATGACCGATATTCGTGTAGGGCAGGGGTATGATGTCCATCCTTTTGAGGCGGGAAGACGTCTTTTTCTGGGTGGCGTAGAGTTCCCCGAAGCGTCTCTGGGACTGAAAGGACACTCGGACGCCGATGTTGTCCTGCACGCTCTGTGCGATGCGCTTCTGGGCGCGGCGGGCATGGGCGATATCGGGAAGCTTTTTCCGCCTTCGGACATGCGACATAAAAATCGACGCTCGACGGAGTTTCTGGATGAGGTGAAAACCCATCTCGATGCGGCGGGCTGGCGCGTCGGAAATGTGGATATTACTGTCCTTGCGGAATTTCCAAAAATAAATCCTCGCGCGGACGCAATAAAGACCGAAATTGCCGTACACTTAGGTATAGGAACGGAACGCATCGGCGTCAAGGCGACAACCAATGAAGGTTTGGGCTTTGTTGGTCGTGGCGAAGGCATTGCCGCCCACGCCGTCGCGCTGCTGTTTCGAATCTAACGGTTGAGGCGGGAAGCCTACACAGACCGCTTCAACAGGAAAGAGGCGCGTCTATGGATGTTCAGGTTCGTGGTAAAGGGATTACGGTGACGGAGGCAATGCGCGAGTATGCCGTTCGTCGCGTCGGGAAACTGACCAAACACTTTGCGACGCTGCACGGGGCGCACGTGGCGCTCTGCGTCGAGGGACAGACGCAACGGGTGGAGGTTCTTCTGGAGGGCGACGGCGTCAAAGCCCGTTGCGAAGACCGGGGGCCGGATTTGTATGCCGCCATTGACCGGGTCGCCGACAAGCTGGAACGCCAGATGCAGAAGCATAAAGGTCGTTCTCACCGCAATGGTCATACGAACCATCACGCCCACCACCATCATTACGGCCATCATGGCGAAGTCGCCACGTTACGCACGGCGCCGACCATCCTGGATACGCCGCCAGAACCCATAACAGGACGCATCGTGCGTCACAAGCAGTTCGAGATCAAGCCCCTTTCTCCGGAAGAAGCGGTGGAGCATATGGAACTGCTTTCCCATGACTTCTTTGTCTTCGCCAACGCCCAGACGGGGCAGGTCAACGTTCTCTATCGTCGCACGGACGCCAATTACGGCATCCTCGAACCGGAACGCTAACCCCTGAGACGGAACCGGGAATGGGGGAATTTATCCCCCATTCTCTCCCGGCAGAAAACGCTCCGGGTTGCGGTCAGACCGCAACCCGTTCGCGCTTGATGCGTCGTTTCGGCGCGGTGGTCTCTGTCTGGTAAGACACAGAGAGCAATGGTGACGCGCCCAGCGCCTCTAAGATACGTTGCGCTCGCTCCATCGAGACGCCGTGATACTCGTTCTTCTCGTCTCGCGACACCACTGCTTCGGAGACGCCCAACGTTGCTGCCAGTTGTTTCTGCGTCAGGTTGCGGGCAATGCGAAGGCCGATGAGGACTTGCCCGATGGCGCTCAGGTCGTGGATAGGGGAGAGGTTACCCGCCCGAACCCGCTCGTACCATTCGGCTTCCTCAACCCGTTGCAAGTGGAATGAGATCAGCGGTTCCATCACCCGCTCTATTTCCTCCGGCGTCAGGTTCTTGTCCGCAAGGGCTTCTCGTTGCAAAGCCGCCGTCTGACGATCTTGCTCAATCTGTCTCAATGCGGCCTGGTATTCACTTCCGGTTCGGATCATAGGGCTTGCCCTTTCTCTAACAAAATGATTCCCTTCGCCCGATGCTGGCGGGACTTACGGAAGGCGGCGGGGAACTCCAGGTCATTACCAAACTCGTCGGCGATGCCCGACATGAGTCCCGGCGCGTGGGGATAGAGTTCTACCCGATATTGATGCCACATCGGCAACTGCTTCTTCACGCTTGCTGGAGAGGATCGTCGTTGGCGCCCGTCCCACGTCCAGACCTGATACGGGTCCAGAGCGTTCAGGGCGGCGACCAATCGTCCTGACGCTAATTCGGCGAGGTCGCATTCGAAATAGCCGTCTATACCGCCGGGATGGTCTTTGTCCTCAACGAAGGATCCGTCCACAAAAATGCGCGTTATCCCGACTGCCCAGAGTTGCTCCGCCATTGTCTCCAGATTGTCGGTGAGCGTCTCTCTCCATGGCGTATCCCAGGTCGATGATAGATTTCCTGCGCCCGTGACCAGATGGCTCCGTCGCAACTCTGTGAAAGTAAGCGCGTAATCGCCGACGGGCAGCAGACCCTCCGCAGTGAACGGCGGCAACGAAGCATTACTCATAAGAATATATTAGCTTACAGGTTGATATCAGTCAATACGCAAATTATCTGTGAGTAGGCGTTTACCAGAAAACGAATCGAAAAGAATAATTTTGACAGATGGCAATGCTGGTTCTTGACGAAATAGCGGTGGACGCACTGTTCTCCATCTATAAGAACGACTGGATTATAGAGCGTTGGTCTCGTTAGTCTTTTGCTGTTAACATATAGATAAGGAATTCCTCTACCAATGCCTTCAACTCACCATCTTTTTCTGAAAACAGTGCGGGGAAACCGTGAAGTATTGCAAATCATGGCCTCAGCGGTGATGATGGACGGCGAGAAGGGTAACGACAAGGATTGGAGTGGCCAAAAAGAGACGGGTTCGACCTTGCTGATGGATGCCTTGGAGGAGCGCCAGATAGAGATCATGAAGTTCTTGTTGCATCACGGGGCTGATCCTCGGAAAACCAACCATCGAGGCGAAGACCTCTATGGGTTGGCAACTCGTCTGAACCTGTCCCCCTATTTGCGGGAAGCGGGCCTTTAAACGGATTGTCCAGGTCAGGGCTTTGTTAAGTAAACGGATGTCAAAATCGAGCAAGCAGAAGATGATGGCGCCAAGATTTACGGGTGAGCTTTTAAAGTGTTCCCCTTCGTAGCGACGCACCTGCAACGATGAAATGAAGCCTCGCTCGGAGCAAGCTCTGCGGTATCTGCCAGTTGGCCGCGGCCTGAGAGCCGCCGCGTTTCAGAGCAACGTTCCCATGCGGATGCCGAGCAAGCTCCAGAGTATGCACCCGTTACTCGGAATCACGGATTTACCAGTTCGCTTGGCAGGGAGTGATGGGAACCGCCGCCGACCTCTGCGTGAACGCCGGGGGAAATGTCCTCAGTGGCAGTGGGACTCTATCTGACAACCCGTTTGTGTTCGGGGGGGGACTGGGCTACTGGCAGGAGCCGGATCTGGGACTGACGTATGTGCGAGCAAGGTGGCTGGACACGACGACGGGACAATGGCTCAGCGTTGACCCCGTAGACACCGAACCGAGGTATAGCTACGTAGGGAACAGACCGACGATAAATGTGGATCCCAGCGGCACTAATCCTCCTAAAACTGTAGGCCAGAATCTCTACGACCTTTGGTGGAATAATCCGGTCGGCCCTTGGATTGACAAGCATCTCCTCAATGGGGGAGCAAGCCATTTTGGTCAGGTTTGGGGTGAGTACGAGACTGGGCAAACGAGTCTTGGGAACTTGCTGCTGACAGGTCTGTGGGAGTCAGGCAAATTAGTAGTGTTGGCTGTCTCTATCGAAACGGTTGGAGCGGCGGTTATCACAGGGGCAACGGGAGCGGCGGCCACGGGAGCCGCCGCTAAAGCGAGTGCGCTAACAATTGAAAGGGAAGTTGCCAAGGGCGTTGTTGAGGAAACAGCCAAAGTCGCTGCACGTGAGGCTGCGAAAGCAGCCGCTCGCCAATCGTTAGCACATTATGCTCAAGGGGCCGTGGCTAACGTGTTGGTTGCCGCTCCTATAAATCTAGCAATCTCTGTTGTAAGCGGCAAATCTGTCGATTGGGGGAGTGAAGCCATCTCGGAATTAATAGATGGGGCATTGCAGACTACATTAATCAGCAGGGGAAACGCTCTGTTAAAGGCGCTGATGTCGGTTAAAGTGCGAGGTGGACAGGTAGGTCAACGACTACTAACCCAAAATATGGGTCTGAACAGGAAGCTGATGCAGGGTGCCGAAGCCTTTGCAAAAACTAAGGCAGGGCGAAAACTAGGATATTTCAGTGGAGAGGCGACGGATCTCTCCTTTCATTCTGAGAAGGCATTTGATCCAGATAAAGTCGTAGAAGAGGCGCAACATCGCCAATGGGCTACACTCACTAAGGTGCTTTCAAAGAACGCAGTAGAGATTGGAGGGCGTTACTCTATCCGGTTTAAGGCACAACCCTTTAACGAAATTCTGGTTGGTCCACTGAAAGGCTGGAAATATTTACCGGCAAAGATATTTATCCAACCAGTCAGAGGGAAGGGAATACCGCTTCCTGATGAAGGAGCGATCATGAAGGCATTAGTACGATTAACGGGCGTCGATACAAAAGCGCTGGGGACAGCCTCCTCAATCCCTGCCGAACTCGCTGAAAAATACGAGCCGGCCTACACGCTGAATGTTCTCAGCTGGATATGGAAAGGGCCACAAGGACAATTTATTTATCAAGAAGGCGGTTTGCTGAAGGATATTCAAAGCGCCAGCGAATTGGCATTCAGCCTTAGTTTAAGGCCGAGTGCGCAACTGATTCAGGCGGATATTAACTATTACCGGAAACGGTAGCGGCGATGTAAAACAGTATGAGAGGTGGTATATCTGCTGAATGCTCAAAACGCCGCCTTTATGGACTTATCGTTACGTTCCTAATCGGATTTGGGTCGAGCGGGACTTCCGTATCTCGCCTCTGTTTACGCCCGACTACATCGTGGAGACCCATTTCTGCCTGAACCGTTCCACCGGCCTCGCTCTGTGGGAAGAGCCAGACTTTTATAGTCGTTCCGGTATAGAAGTTCTCGCCCTCTACGATCACGTTATCCTGGCCACTATGTTGGTTCCCGATCAATCTTACCTCGGTCTGTACCGCTTCGACTTGAACGAAGGCATCCCCCTTTTCCCGGCAGAACCCGAACCCAGAACCGTTCTGGGCAAGATGCGCAAACGATGGCGCGAAAAACACTGGAAGGACGCAGGACAATATAGGGCAGCGCCACGATCCTCGGTCAGCGAGGATGGCCTGGTCAAGACGCTGGAAGGATTTGTTGACCTCAGGACAGGTCTCGTTGTTGCTCCTTGGATTCACGAGGAAACCGTTGTTGTTTATCATCGGAGCGATGGCACTTTCCCGGTAGTGGTATTACCGCAGGGAACCGTTTTTCATGGAGATGGGGCCAAATGGAAGGAACATGAGTTCTGGTTAGAAAGCGAATCCGGGCATCGTCTGTGGACATTGGAGATTTCGGAGCGAACTTTCGCTAAGAGAATAAACGAGGTGACGTTTAAGGTCTGCGTTCCCTTTCTCTATATTTTGTTAGCCGAGGGTAAGGCGGGAATCATTTCAAGTGAGCGCGGCGCTTACGAACTGCTGGTTCTCAACCTCACGACCGGAGAGTTGGAGCAGCGATTGTATGTCGCTGAGGAAGCAATCGCAGGAAGTATCATTGGAGTTGACGAGAAGGGCTTGCTATTTGGAAACAAGGAGGAAATCTCTGGACGACATAGTTTCGAACTCGCATACTTCGTTGTTTGAAGCCAGTGCATATCTCGTCCGATTCTTAGTTTCACAGGACTTTTTTCTAGAGTCACCCCATCAGTTTTTCATTTTGTCCTTTCGCCTCTTCTGTCGTAGCGTGCGGTGGTAGTCACGTTGGCGTGTCCTGCCATTTTCTGCACTGTCACGATGTCGGCTCCGTGGTCGAGCAGGTCTCCTACGAACGTCCTTCGGAAATCGTGAGGGGAGAAGGACGCCATATCGGTTTTCTTCCCCTGAATCAATATTGTTGGTGGCATGGCGCGGATCGTCGTTGCCAGTTGCTTGAAATAGGAGCCTATTACAGCCCGCTTAAACCGAGCGCTACTTCGGGTCGAACGGAAACAGGTTGCTGATATACCCTACCGCTTCGCGCTTCTCGTGCTGTATCAGAAACGCTTTACGCTCCATGCCGCCGCCGTAGCCGGTCAATTTGCCGTTCGCGCCGATGACCCGGTGGCAGGGGACGATGATGGAAACAGGGTTGCGACCGTTCGCCATGCCGACGGCGCGGGATGCGCCGGGGTCGCCGATGCGGCGGGCGAGTTCTCCGTACGAGATCGTTTCGCCCCAGGGAATATCGCACAGCGCTTTCCAGACGCGCTGCTGAAATTCCGTCCCTTGCGCCGCCAGCGGCACATCAAAAGTTGTCCTGGTCCCGTCGAAGTATTCCTGTAATTGCCGCTGGGTTTCCGGTAAGGGCGCGACTTCCGCATCTTCCACCCATCCCTCCGGCGCGGGGCCATGCTTATGCTCGTTCATGTAGAGTCCGATAAGCGCAGAGCCATTTGATACCAGCGTCAATGCCCCGACAGGGCTGTCCATGCGTGTAAAATACATTCCTCGTCCTTTCGTATCGATTTTCTTAACCCAGCGAATTCCACAGGTGCATGACGACGTAGGCTCGCCAGGGGCGCCACTCTTCGGCGATTTGCAAGATGCGTTTCGGGTTGGTCTCACCCAGCGCCTTCATGACGCCCAGATCGGTGGGAAGGAAAGCGTCCGGCGATCCGAGGGCCCGGAGAGCGATATATTGCGCTGTCCACGCGCCGATACCGGGGATTTCCTGCAAGCGGGCGAGAACCGGTTCGATATTCGCTGTCGGTTCAAGAACTATTTGCCGCTTGGTGACCGCTTTCGACAGGGCAAGAATCGAATTCGCTCGCGTCGCGATGACTCCCAGTGCGATCAGTGTTTCCGGTAAGGTGTCGGCGATACGATTCGCCTTCGGCGGAAGGTGGGTCAGATTGGGAAAGGGCGTCTCAATCGGGTCGCCAAACGCCGCCGCCACTCGTCCGGCAATGGTGGTCGCCGCCTTGACGCTGATCTGCTGACCCAGTACCGCCCGAAGCGCTGTCTCGTAACCATCGAAAGCGCCCGGAACTCGAATGCCCGGATTTTCCGCCGCCAGAACTCCCAATCGCTCCACGATAGCCTGCGGCTCAGCGGAAAGGTCGAACAGGCGTTTCACCCGCTCCAGTACGGGCGCAAGCACGGTCAGGAGAGAAGCGGACGCTTCCACCCGCAGGGTCGGGCGTACTTGTCCGCGTTCCGCCAGATGAACGGAAATCCATCCGGTCTTTCCGTTGATTTCCACCGTGCGCCGGTACCAATCTTCCGATATCTCTTCGACCCCCTTCATCAGTCGCCCCGCCAGAAAACGGCGGAAAAAGCCGAAATCGAACGGCGGGCGGTAGCCCAGTTCACAGACGATAGTTTCGCTGTCCGTCATCGGCGTTCTCCTTTCGGGAAGATGACTCTGTTTTCTCAGGCTCGAGGGCGTCAGGCGGTAGCGTTCCTGAAAGAGCGCATTGAAACGGCGCAGGCTGGTGAAACCGCTCGCCAGCGCAACCTCCGTGACGCTCAAACGGGTATCGGTCAGTAACTGTTTCGCCCGTAATAGCCGTTGCGTCTGCGCCAATCCGATGGGCGTGACGCCCAGTTCATTTTGCAGGACGCGGCGTAAGTGACGGTCGGATATTCCCAGCGTTTCCGCCAGTTGGGGTATATCGGAATCCGCGAGATCGCCGCCTTCGATTTTCGCCGCCGCCAGAGACGCCAGACGACCGACGGCATCCATTCGCGCTTTTCCGGGCGCGAGTTCGGGGCGACATAAGAGGCAGGGACGAAATCCCGCCCGTTCCGCCGCCGCCGCGCTGGGGTAAAATCCGCAGTTTTCCTGTCGCGGAAGCCGCGCCCGACAGACCGGACGGCAATAGATTCCCGTGGAACTCACGCCGACGAAGAATACCCCGTCGAACCGGGAGTCACGGGTCTTCAGCGCATGATAACAGGCGTCGTTGTCCAGGCTTTTCCGGGGCATCGCTTTTTCACTGTTTTGTATCATTACTCTGACATGTTACACGTCCCGGACGAAGGAATCTCGCCGTTTTTGGACATGGAAATAAAAAACAGGAAGGAAGTAACGTTGCACTGCAGTCGTATGTGGCGTATCCTGATAAGGTTTATGCGCCGCCGTGCCACACGGCGGAATATTGCTCCTCTGGGATACATTATGGCTTCTTCGATTCACCCCGACATTGAGACGATCCGGATTACGGAAGCGCAGATTCAGTCTCGTGTCGTCGAACTGGGGGCGGAAATCAGTCGGGACTATGAAGGCAAAGACCTGGTCGTGGTCGGCATACTGAAGGGTGCGACGTTATTTCTGGCGGACCTCGTGCGCCATATCGACGCGCCGTTGTCCTTTGACTTCGTCGCCATCGGTTCGTATGGCGGGGAATCGCGTTCGTCCGGCGTCGTTCGTATTCTCAAAGACCTGGATGAACCGGTGGAAAGCCGCCATGTTCTGGTGCTGGAGGATGTGATCAATCCACGAATGTCACTGCGTCTCTCGTATCTGGTGGACAACCTGAAATCACGCCGCGCCGCTTCGGTAAAGGTCTGCACCCTGCTGGATAAACCTTCCCGAAGAATCAATGGGGGTATCGAACCGGATTACTCCGGCTTCACGATTGATCAGGAGTATGTGGTTGGCTACGGGCTTGATTATCTGGGACGATACCGCTCCTTGCCTTATATCGGCGTCCTCAAGCCGGTCATCTATGGCGGCGGATAAGCGCGGTTAGCAGCCGGAAGCAAGATATACTGTAAAGATTTTGTTGGTAAATTACTTTTTGTGCGAAGGACATGGTAAGTGGTAGCGTATCGCGCTGTCGCGTTTCGGCGTGACTTTGTTTTGTTAACCCGGGTGAGGCAATGGGCAGGAATTTTCTGTAGTGTCGCCTTTCTCTCCTCTGCGGCATTGGGGCAGGCGACAAACCCTGTTCCTGTCTCTTTCCCGGTCAAAACGCCTGCTGAGGTGAAAAAAGTGGCGAAGAACAATTCTGCCCAGCCTCCTGCGACTGGCGGCGCGAACACGACCGGCGCTCCGGCGACCCCTGCAACCGCCGTAGTTATCCCTGCTTTGCCATCGTCTATTGTCGTGCAACCTCCTGCGATGCCCTCAGCTCCTTTTATTCCGTTTGCCAATCTCCCGGCTCCTCCGCTGGATGAAGGCAATAATGGCATTGGGATCGCACAGAAATGGACACGGGAGCGCGGTCTGCAAGGTCGCGTCTTATGGATCGACGCTACCGCAAACCTCAACAAAGTTAATACCGCCGCCAAGATTCAAGCTCTCGTGGCGAAAATCAAAGCGACTGGATTCAACACGATCGTCTTCGAAGTGAAGCCTATTGTGGGTTACACGCTTTATCCGAGCCGCTATGCGCCCAAACTGACCGAATGGGTTCGCCCCTGGGGGACGCAGACCCTCCCGATAGAGTTCGATCCTCTGAAGGAATTCGTCACGCAAACGAAACTGCAGGGAATCGGCCTGCTGGTGAACATGAATGTCTTCGCGGAAGGTCACCGGGATTTCAAACTTGGTCCCGGCTATGACAATCCCGCCTGGCAAACCATCCTGTATGAACCGGGACTGCGCATCCGCCGGGATGTCAGCGGAACGGGAGCGTATCCGGTAACGGACCGGGCGAATCTGGCGCCGCGTGACCCGGATGATATGAGCCTGTATACGGATATCTCCAAAATTGCGAAATTGGATGCCGGGGCGTATGTTGCGCTGATCGATTCCACCGGAGTGGTCGTGGCGCAAATGACTGCGGGGGCTCTTACTGCGCTATCGCCCAAATTGCCGCCGGGAGGGGCGGTTCTGGTCGCGAATACGCAGTCATCGGTGAACTTTCTGCGCCTGTACGCCCTCCCCGGATACAAATTGACGCTGGACAATACGCCTTATTTCGTTCCGATCAGCCAGCGACCGGATCGACAGGTTCCGCTGATGACCAATCCGCATAGCCCAGAAGTGCGCCGCCGTTTTCTCAATATGCTGACGGAAGTGGCGCAAAATTATGCGGTGGATGGCTTTATCTTCGATGACCGATTGCGTTACGCTTCGCTGAATGCGGATTTTTCGGAAGCCGCCCGGCGTGATTTCGAAACGTTTATCGGTAAGCAAATCAAGTGGCCGGATGATGTTTTTCGCTACGATGTTGACTTTCCCACACTGAATCGTGCGGAAGTTCCGGGACCGTATTACGAGGCATGGCTGACCTTTCGAGCGTTGACTCTGCGAAATTATCTTGCCGAATGCGTCCGTACGATTAAGACGATTCGTCCTGCGGCGACCGTCTCAACCTATGTCGGCTCCTGGTACCCGGACTACCCGGATATCGGGGCGAACTGGGGCGCCGATGATTTAACGGCGGGATTCCGATTCTTGAATGATTCGTACCGAAAGACAGGATGGGCCGGTTTGACGGACTTTATCACGACGGGCTGTTATTTTCAGAACTCGACGATTCTGGAAGCGACTTCCAAGGGCGATAATATCGGCGAGACTGTAGAGGCGGCGGGGCAGTTTTCCAATCGTGCGATCAATGACCAGTCCTTCGTATATGCCGGTCTTGCCCTCGATAAGTTCAAAGGCAGGCCAGACGCTTTACGACGATGTTTACAGGCGGCGGCGGCTTCCACGCAGGGTGTAATGATCTTTGACCTCTCTCACGATATCGATTTATTCTGGAGCGTCTTTGCCGAAGCCTTCGCGAAGCCTGCTATAGCCCCGCATCAGGTTCCTGGTCTGATAACCGAACTCCGAGCGGAAAAAGAGCGTCAGAAGGCTGCCGGCGTAGCCTCTCCGCCGGTGATTCTTTACCGTGGCGTTTCCGGAACGGGATTCTGATACGCTCTAATCGATTCCTATCCTGCCGAAACGAAGGATTGAATTCAGGGCGACCGCAACGTAGCGAGTCGCCTGAATTGTCGCTTGATGCGGGGCGAACGATCAACTAGTCGCCCTCTTTCGGACAAAGGGCGTTAGTTTAGGTTATACTCTAACTGGTGTCACTCCAACGATACCAGACGGTTGGCTACAAATGCCGGAAACCGTGGAGGTTTTACAGTCGCTATGTTCAGGAATCGTTTCTCGATGGTAACTGTCCTGCTGGGCGCTTTCTTGATTCCGCTTCTGTCGCAAAAGGCGGCGCAGGCGGACCAGTTTGTTCTGTTCGATGTCACTTTCACGTTCACCAAAGCGGATGCAGACAACTCGACGCCAAGCAAATCGCATTACTATGTCACGGGAAAAGCCATAAATCCGAAGAGACCGCGTGACTGGACCAGTCCGGTCGATTATCGAAACGGCACAGTGCATATTCGCACTGAGGTACTGGATCGCCCTGATAGCGGCGAACCCACGCAGTGGAGCCTCTGCTATATTCCGAACAAGGGACAGGGAAATGGTTATGGCTGTACCGGCAACGACCCTTACACGCAAAAAGGCATTTACGACAAGGATGTGCCTATGACTGCGTTCTGGGAGAATAACTCCATTATCTGGACGGAAGGCATTAAGCAGATGGATCTTGTCATGAAAGACAGGGATGGGAATAAAGCCCATACCCGGACGGATCCAGAGAAATTTTTCCCGACACGCATCCGTATCACAATGATTCAGGTATCCGCTGGCTCAAAGTACGACCCTAACCTGGTGCCCCATATTCCCCATATTCGAGCAACGGATAAGCCGAAAGAGGGGAAGTCCAAATAGGTAAAGACCCCGGCGCCGGGGGCGAAGTAGCCCTCGGTCTACGGCGCGGAGCGACTTCAGTGCGTCAGTTCGTCGCGCGGGGAACGAATTTAGTCCCGCTCCAGACAAAGTATTTAACGACGCTATCAGGTTTGACCTCGCCCGAATTTTGTACGCTTGCCTTGATGATCGCGTAACCGCGCGTGTCCAGATCACCGAATGAATATGTGCTTTGCGATCCGTTACTGGATGTTACCAGAAACAGCTGTTGTGTTACGGCGGCGCCCAGACCCCTGGGAAAAGCGAATACATAGTGCATCGCAATGTCGGATGCGACAATCATTACTCCGCTGTGCTGTCGTGGCGACAGATTACGCAGGGTAATTTGCAGGCTTTCAGGATGGTCCGGATAAGGGGCATTCAGTCGTACCGTATTGCGGCGCGTCCATGTCTGAGACGCTTTCGCTGTCAATATATCCATGAACAGCGCATTGTAGCGCTTGTACACGTGAACCAGAACGGACTCATTACCACTTTTGCCTACTGGCGCGGATGCCTGCAACAAGCTGATCGCGTCTGCAACTACAGGAATCGAAGGTCGCGCCACGACGGACGAGGGGGCGCCAAGCGCGGAAAACTTGACGCCGGAGTTCGTCTCCTTTAACTTCCCTACCGGCTGGGCGCTGACGCTGATCGTCCCTGCCGGTTGACCGGTAGGCGGCGCTGTCTCAACCTTCGCTTCTGGCGCAGGCTCCTGGGCATGGCAGGTCGCGATGCCGACAAACAGGCAAAAAAGCGCAGGTAACGCTCGAATGGCAAAAGGTCGTAGTTTCATTATTGTCTATAGCGACCTCATATTCCGCTGGTTCCTTGTAAGTTAGCCTCCTCGATACAATGCCTGGTAATGAGGCGAAATGACTCCTCTTCCATCAAGCCTTTGGAAACGCTTCCTTGCGTGACTGATGAAAGGACTGAAAATGGGAATCTGACAAGAGGCAAGAGGGAATAGGGGCTATTTCGGCGTCTTCCAACCCTGAAATGCAAAAAGCGACCTTGCTTCTGATAGCAATGTCGCCTGTCGAAGTCAGATCGACTCGCCCACCTTGTGGGCTTATCAACTCGACTATGAATATAGTATATCGTATTCAGGAGGATATCGCTACCGAAAGATCACAGGGATCGCTTCAAAGATAACGCAATAATGAACACCATGCAACTTGATAATCCCCTTTTGAGTCAATGAATACAGATACTCTGGTGTATAAAAAAGGTTAAGCTGTTTGTAAATGTCTCGTAATGTCTCTGCGCGTAAAGTGAATATATTCACCTCGTGTGCCCGAAAACGTCGCCAATATGCTACGCCTTCCCGATGATGGAACCACCTTTGGGAAGACGTAGCGTTATGAATTTTCCGATTAACGGATTCGGTAGCCCTGCCAGAGCCATTCGAGAGCGCCGGGAAGCGTCTGCCGCGTGACCCTTCCATCGGTATGTCCGGCGGCTTTGGCGAAGACGTAGCGATACGGATAGCCTTTTGCTTTGAGCGCCGCCGCCATGCGTTCGTTCGCCATGACCCAGTTGTGATAGGAAGCTTCGTCCAGTTTAGAACCGTTATCATTCTCGCTGACATGGAGCCAGATACGCAGGGGCTTGCGCTTGCTTTTCCCGATCAGGTTTTCATGGTATTCCCAGGCGCCATGCGGTAAAGCCAGATTGAGCGGCGATTGCTGATTGACAAACGTCCCGGAGTAAGACAGAACCCGCCGATACCATTCCGGGTGGAACCATGCCATCGTGAACGCGGCGGCGGCGCCGGAACTGCCTCCCATGGTCGCCCGCCCGTTCGGGTCTTTCGTGAAGGTCAGATTGTAGTCTTTTGCCACCCGGGGTAGGACTTCCTGTTCGATAAATTCAGCGTAGACACCGGAAACGGTATCGTATTCCAGTCCACGCTGACTGCCCTGCGCATCTCCGCCGCCATTGTGGACGAAAATAGCGACAATAGCCGGCAGGCGCTTTTGATAGATCATTGTATCCAGTATGGGAATTAGCGTGTCTTTATACCAGAGTCCGTCCTGCACCACCAGAATCGGCGCGGGCGTTCCGGCGACATATTGCTTCGGGACATAGACTGCTACCTGCCGTTGATAAGGCACAACCTGTCCGGGCTTATCTTTCGCGATACCGGGATATATCTTACTGTCGGTAGACTCCATGGTGAACTGATGAACAGTCCCCCGGGGGGCGTCCGCCGGCACGGTCAGTTCCGGAGCATCGGTATAATTGGGGCCGATAACGGATTCCGCCACATCGTTTTTGGCGTCGTTCTGTGCATGAACGGGCGTCAGCGATAACGTGAGCGTCATCAGTGAGAGACTTATTGCAACGGCAATTTGGATAATACGGATTGGTACGGTCGGCATTGGTCGTTTTCTTTCGGGAGACATGGAGTAGTCTCTTCCGTTTCGACGTGAATGAACGTGGTTCCTGCCAGCGAAGAACAGAGACCATGCAATCGTCATTATCGGGTAATCTTAATGCGCGTTTCCCTGACAAAGCAAAGGACGGAAGCAAATCGCTTTATGAAATCATTACTTTTTTGGGGTTTCGCTACGGGCGCCGCTGCTCTGGGTCTTTCCGCGTCGATGCTATTACCGGCGCTAGCCTGCTTACCAATCGTTCCCGAAGGGCCGCCGCCTCGGATTACGTCTGAAACGGCGGCGATCTTCTGGGATAAGACCAAAGGCGTCGAGCATTTTATTCGTCGGGCGTCGTTTACGGCGGATTCTGACCGTCTCGCCTTTCTGGTCCCGACTCCATCGGCGCCGGAATTAGGCGAAGCGAATGATGAACTGTTCGATACGTTGGCGGAAGTTCTGCGTCCGGAAATCGTGGAACGTATAGATACCAAGCCGGAGTTTTACTGGTTGCTGTTTCCCCGGGATCCTGCGCCGTCCGTTTCCGTTGCCGCCAAAACGATGCCAGAACCTGCCAGCGCATCCCCGGTTGAAGTGGTATCGACTGAAAAAGTATCCGGTTATGACGCGACAACGCTTCGGGCGACGGATGCGGCAGCGCTCAATGATTACCTCAGTCGTAATGGGTATCCCGCCAGCGCCACCATCACAAAATGGCTTGCGCCTTATGTGGAAAAGGGATGGTTTATCACTGCATTCAAGGTAAGCGGAAATCGACCATCAATGGAATCCGCAGGTGACGTTCCCACCCCTGTGGAGCTACAATTACGACCCGTCCGGATGTCATTCACGGCATCGCGTCCGTTTTACCCTTACCGGGAACCACCGGCAGAGGGGAATATCGCTTCGTATCCCCGTTCCCTGCGGATTTTTTTGCTTGCGGACGAGGGACGGATGGGGGCGGGGCTGGGTGAATCGGGTGCGGTATGGGGAGCGAAAAACTTACAGAAAATGCTCTCGACGATGAGGTCGGATTCGCCATCGTCTTCGCTGGAAGCTCTGGGGGTGGCGCTCCCCAACCAGAGCGGTGTGGAATGGGCGGGAAAGCCGACGTTTGGCGAAGGAAGCGCTGTTTTGAAATCGGCGATCCCCTCGAACGCTACGTTACCATCCTATCTAACGGTATTTCTGGATACCCAGTCACCGCGACCGGGAACCGATGAACTTTACTTTATGCGCGATGCCGACCAGAACGAAATCAAGCCTCGCCCAAGCTACCATGATATTCGCCGACCGGTAATCCGAATCCCGGTTGAATCGTCCCTGCTACTTCTCCCACTCGCCGTCGGGGCGTTTATCAGCATTCGACGCCGAAGGTAGAGCAAAGATAATGGGCTGAAATTCAAAGAGCCGATGGCAAATGCCATCGGCTCTTTGGAGCGTCTCGCCTTAGAGAGGCTTATTACGGTGGCATTTCTTGTATTTCTTGCCGGAACCGCAGGGGCAGGGGTCATTGGGACCGACTTTATCGACGGTCTCAACCGCCGTTGCGGGTTTCGCTTGCTGCGCCGCCATGGCGGCGGCGAGCAACGCTCCCTGACCGACATCGATCACTGGCGCGGATCGCACTGCGCCTGGGATCTCTTCCGCTTCATCGAATTCGGAATCGTCGCTGTTGGCGACAAATCCTGCCGCTTCCATCTGACGCATGAGGTCATACAGATTCGGTTCCTCACGCTCCATCTGGATTTGCGCCATAAAGACGCCGCGTGCGATGGCTCCCTGAATACCCCCTTGCATCCGTTCGAAGATTTCCAGGGCTTCCTTCTTGTAGGCGACCAGCGGATCGACCTGTGCATACCCACGCAGACCGATTCCTTCTCGCAGGTAGTCCATATCGGCAAGGTGGTGCACCCATGCCTGATCGATTTCCCGAATCGCGATATGACGCTCCAACTGGCGCATGGATTCCGGATCGCCGGTCTGCTCGATGATTTCCGCTTCCTTCGCTTCGTAGGTGTCGTCGGCGGCGTCATGCAGAGCGTCGACCAGTTCGGAGCGCTTTAGCCCGCTCAATTCCTCGATGTTTGTAAAGTGTGAGAGGGGGAACTGCTGATTGAGATGCTCAAACAGACCGGTCCGATCCCACTCTTCCTCCGGGACGCTTTCCGGGCAATAAAGGGCCATCGACGAATCTACAGTCTCGTGCAGATACGAGGTGATGGTCTCACGCAGATCCGCGCCTTCCAGAATTTTGCGCCGTTCCCGATAAATGACTTCACGCTGGACATTGTGAACGTCATCATATTCGAGAACATGCTTTCGGGAATCAAAGTTGTGCTGTTCGACTTTTTTCTGAGCGCGCTCGATCAGCTTAGAGAGGAAAGGCATGTCCACCGCCTGATCTTCCTCCCAACCCTTCATGAGCATCGTATTCTGTCGGTCGCCGAAAACGCGCCAGAGGTAGTCTTCCAGCGAGAGGTGGAACCGGGAAGTTCCCGGATCGCCCTGACGACCAGAGCGACCGCGCAACTGGTTGTCGATGCGCCGGGACTCATGGCGCTCCGTACCCAGAATGTACATACCGCCGAGGTTTTTGACCGACTCACGTTCGCGCAGGAGTTCAGCAGGGTCTGCATCCAGCGAGATCGTTCCTGCTCCGGCGGGACCGAGTTCTTCCGGGTCGCCCAGAGCGTCCTTTTTATCGACGACATGACCGACCGAGTTCGCGGGACGTTTGCCGCCACGACGATAAGACTGGTCCAGAACTGCGCCGGCGTTTTCATTGAGCTCCTTGTACTGCGTCCCGCCGAGGAGGATATCAACGCCACGTCCCGCCATATTGGTGGCGATGGTAATACTACCGCGTCGCCCGGCTTCGGCGATAATACGCGCTTCCGCCTCATGGTACTTGGCGTTCAGGATATTGTGCGGGATGCCGTGCTGAATTGCTTCTTCCAACCGGTCAAAATGTTCTTTGGGCACACCCAGAAGCGTGCCATACTCTTCGAGTACGGGTTTATCCAGCATCTTGAGCGATTGACCGACGGCGCGAGCGACGGGAGCAAGTTTAGCGATATTGAGCGCTTCCAATTTGGTATTCAACAAATCGGACAGACCTTTATATTCCGCGCCGAGCGCTTTTCGCTTTTCTTCCAGCTTGGCGCGTAACAGATCGACCGCCGCAATCGTTTCCAGCGCCTGGAATGTCAGACGGCTGGAGACGCGCTCCGACATATCGATAGATCGCGTTCCGACAAGGACGGGTTGCTGCTTGCAGTACAGCACAATCAACTCACGGACAATACCGCGTAGTTTGGCTTCCTCGGTCTTATAGATGCTGTCCGCCAGGTCTTTTCGAACCATGGGCCGGTTGGTGGGCACCTGAACGACATCGAGAGCATAGATTTTGCGGAATTCGTCTTCTTCTGTCTTGGCGGTTCCTGTCATGCCCGCCAGTTTCCGGTACAGGCGGAAATAGTTCTGAATCGTGATTGTCGCCAGCGTCTGCGACTCATTCTCGATCTTGATTCCCTCTTTGGATTCTACCGCCTGATGCAGACCGTCCGACCAGCGCCGACCAAACATCAGACGCCCGGTGAACTCGTCCACGATAACAACTTCCGGCTTGCCTTCCTGATTGGGCCGGACGACGTAATCTTTGTCTTTGGTAAAGACCGCGTGCGCTTTCAGGGCGGAAGTAGCGTACTGCATCGCTTCCCGGTCATCCGCAATTTCGTAATCGGGATTCTGCGCGGGAACATACCCGGCGGCGCGAAGCGCTTTCTGAATCCTCTCAAAGCCCTTTTCGGTCAGAGAGGCGCTCTTCGCTTTTTCATCTACCGTGTAGTCTTTTTCGTCCGTTTCGACATCGTACTTGTCCTTCTTCTGTTCGCCACGGTCCAGCGCCGGAATCAGGCGGTCGAAGACCTGGTACAGTTCCGACGAACGCTCGGCGGGACCGGAGATGATAAGCGGGGTGCGGGCTTCGTCAATCAGGTTGCTGTCGCATTCATCGACGATGGCGAAGTGGTGACCGCGATCCTGAACGATATGATCGAGGGAAGGGGCCATGTTATCGCGCAGGTAATCGAAGCCGAACTCAGATGATGTGCCATACGTGATGTCACAATCATATGCCTCGCGCCGATTGAATGTCTGCCGGGAGTACTTGAAGCGGGCGTCCAGACCGTCTACGGACGGGTCTTCGTAGGTTGGGTCATAGATGAATGTTCCGCCGCCTTCGCCCGTTTCCGGCGAACTACCCTGCAAGATGCCAACTGTCAGTCCGAGGGAATGGAACAGGGCTCCCATCCAGACCGCGTCGCGTTTGACCAGATAGTCGTTGGCGGTAACGACATGCCCGCCCATCCCAGCGAGCGCATTCAGGTAGGCTCCCAGCGTACACATGAGCGTCTTGCCTTCACCGGTTCTCAGTTCGGCGATACGACCATCATGCTGTACCATGCCACCGATCAACTGAACATCGAAGTGACGCATATTGAGGACGCGCCGACTCGCCTCACGGCAAGCAGCGAAGGCTTCCGGCAGGATAGCATCCAGCGCCTTGTCGATGGCGATGCGAAATACTTTTGACTCCGCCGTATTTTTAAAGGCGGCTTTTTCTTTGGCGAGGAGAGCTTCACGTCCTCCTTGCGTTTCCAGAAATTTTTCGACGCGCTCCTTGAACTCAGTGGTCTTTGCCTTGAGTTCTTCGTCCGTGAGCTTCTGGAATTGCGGTTCCAGTGCATTGATTTTTTCGACTACCTTACGATATCGGGTGACATCCCGTTCGTTGGTATCGAATAATTTGGCTAAAAAATTCATTTTTGGTTCCGTTTGATTTTAAAACGTTCTCGACCACTCGGCTACCACAGACGCGCAATGGGCGTGGGTGAGATGGTACAGGAATAAGGCATAGGATTACCGCCCTATTTCGCAAAGTGAAGTGAAAACAGATGCGGAAAGGTGAAGGGAGGATCAAACGGGCGGGGCGCGTGGAGGCGTTCGATGGCGCAGGGCGTCACGTTCCGCAGGTTTTCGGTCGTGCATCGGAGCATCCGCCAGCATCGGATCATCGGGGATGCGTAAAACGACGCGTGACGGTAGGAAAATAGCGTAATCAACACCGCCCGTCACCAGCGCGTACGGATTTTCCGGATCGGAATCCAGGCGAACGGCGCGGAACTGACCGGCAAGAGCGGCGGCGCGTAAGGCGCGGGTCTCTTCCTCTGCGGCGCGGCGCGGCGCAGTGACTGATGCGGTTCGGGGATTTTCCGGAGCCGGATTTCCCGAATTAATAGGTGTGTTAGCATGCGTCTGCGGTACTCCGATTTCCGCCAACGCACGTAAGAAAGACGCCGCCGTGACAGGCGAAAGCAAAAGCGCGGAGAGGAGGACGACCCCGCTCCACGTTGCAATCGGTTGCCGATGTGCGTATTTCTTTGCCATAACCTGTAGATTTTACCACATATGCCTCGTTAGCGTTCCCGCTGGAGACGGCGAAAACTTCGTCCGCGATCCGGAATAGGGCTTTCAACTTTCTGTAAATCAGGAGAACATCGGCAAGCGAAAGTATGCCCGTTTCGCAAGGAATCGCTGTGGCATTATTCCAGATTTCGCTCTCAAATATTCGTAAAAGCGTCTGGCGTCGTTGTGTTATACTGAAGGGCGATGCCTGTTACCAGTCCTCCGTCTGATGTCCGGACACCGGCGGACTCTTCGCCTGCGCCGCCTACGCCGAAAGGCGGCGGCGAAAACGCTTTGTCGCTTGCGGATCTGCGCGGCTTTCTCATCGGGATTGCCGCCATTGCGGCGCTGGCGGAACTGGGCTTTGCGATCGTCAATATCTCGACAATTCCGGTCTATGTCAAATTTGGTTTGAACTTGCCTTCGCTGGTAGGGACGACCATCGCTGCATTTCTGCTGGCGGAAGCTCTGCTGAACGGTCCGATGGGTCATCTGGCGGATCGTCTGGGGCGACGGCATTTGATGGTGGCGGGACCGCTGATTTCCGTTTTTACCTGTATCGCGACAGCGTTTCTGCGGATTCCGGTGGAAGGAACCGGACACTACGCTGGTATAATCGCGCTTTACGTCTTGCGGATGATCGACGGCGCAGGGGCGGCGATGCTCTGGCCTGCCGTCTTTGCGGCAATCGGTGACAGAGCCGGCGAACGGCATCAGGGAGCGGCAATGGGGACGCTCAATGTCGCTTATATGATGGGACTGGCATTCGGTCCGCTGGTCGGCGGCGGTCTGAATGATTTCTTTGCGCGATCCATGCAACTGCCGCCAGAAAACCCCGTGCGGTACGCTCCGTCGTTTTTCTCAGCGGCGTTGTTTTTTCTCATTTGCGCCATTATCGGGTTCGTTGTCGCACCGCGCCAAACGGATAGATCACGGTCGACGACGGAAACGGATGGTTCGGATCCATCGTTACCCGGTGGAATCAAAAGCGCTCTGAAGCGGATGCCGCTGTTACTTTTTCTGGTCTTTCTCATCTTTCTGGGTATCGGTCTGATCTCGCCGAATATCAAGCTTTTCGCTATGGAGCGGTTTGGGGTTGCGGAAACGAAGTTCGGTTTTCTGCTCTTGATTCCCGCATTAATCATTGCCGCGATATCCGTTCCGGCGGGGCGACTGGCGGATCGATGGGGAAACGCCCGCGCTATTCATGTCGGACTGGGCATTTGCGCTCTCGCGTTGTGGTTGATCCTTTTACTGGAAACCGAGTGGGCGCTGGTCGTTCTGGGAACACTGCTCGGAGTGGGCTTTGTTCTGGCCTTCCCTGCCTATATGGCATTGATCTCGCGGATTGCGGGAGATGCCGCTCGTGGCGGCGTTATCGGGGCAGTGCGAACTGCGCAGGGAATCGGTATGTTGCTGGGAGCGGCGGCGGCCTCTCCGGTGTATGAGATAGGGCATTTGATCCCCTTTATCGTCGCGGGCGTTTTACTGAGCGCCGGGTTTTTCATCAGTCTGGCAGGAATCAAGAAATAGGATTCTCTGGAGGAATATGTCTTTCAATAACTATATTGGCGGTGAGTGGGTCGCGGCAAAAAGCGGAGCGACCTTTGAGCGTCGGAATCCGGCGGATACGCGGGATATTGTCGGGAAATATGCGGATTCGGGTGCGGAAGATGTGGCGGCGGCGGTTGCGGCGGCGCGGGCGGCGCTACCGATGTGGCGTAAACTCGCTCCGGATGCGCGAGCGCAGTTCCTGTATCGTGCGGCGGATATTCTGGCGCGGCGCAAGGATGAAGTCGCCTCCGCCCTGACACGCGAAGAAGGCAAAACGTTGATGGAGTCCGGCGGCGAGACCGGACGCGGCGTCGTTCTTCTGCGCTATTACGCCGGAGAAGGTCTGCGCATCGGCGGCGATGTCATTCCCAGCGTCAACCCGAACGCTCTCTTTTTCACCGAGCGTGTCCCTCTGGGCGTGGTCGGTCTGATAACCCCGTGGAATTTCCCGGTTGCGATTCCGCTATGGAAGATCGCTCCTGCGCTGGTCTACGGGAATACGGTGATTTTGAAGCCTTCGGAACTTGCGCCGCACACCGCGCATCTTCTGGCGGAAGTGTTCGCCGAAGCGGGACTTCCGGCGGGCGTCTTCAACCTCATTCAGGGACGCGGGACAGCAGGAGCGGCGCTTTCCGGGGCGAATGGCGTCGATGGAATCTCCTTTACCGGCTCGGCGGTCACCGGCAAAAAAGTGGCTCTTGCCTGTGTCGAACGCGGCGCGAAATATCAACTCGAAATGGGCGGGAAAAACCCGGTGATCATCCTTCCTGACTGTGACATGGAGCAGGCGGTGACACTGACCGTGCAGGGAGCGATGCGCTCCTCTGGGGAAAAATGCACCGCGACTTCTCGCGCCATTGTGACGGAAGAAGTCGCCGACGAATTCACGGCGCGCCTTGTAGAGAAAGTGAAATCTCTCAAACTCGGTCCGGGAACGGACAAGGATGCCTATCTCGGTCCGGTCATCACAAGCGAGGCGCAACAAAAAATCCTCGGCTATATCGAAAAGGCGAAATCAGAAGGCGCGGAACTGCTCTGCGGTGGCGGCGTTCCCACCGGCGAAGAGTTCGCTCAGGGATTTTATATCGAACCGACCGTTTTTGCCGGGGTAACGCCGCAAATGACTATCGCGCAGGAGGAAGTATTCGGGCCGTTGCTGACTGTGATCCGAGTCGCCGACTTCGATGCCGCCCTGACTGTCGCGAACGATATCGCCTATGGCCTCTCTGCATCGCTGTTCACTTCGAATCTGGGCAACGCCTTGCGCTTCGCCCGTGAAATCGAGGCGGGGTTGATCCGGGTCAATGGCGAAACGGCAGGCGTTGAACCGCAGGCGCCGTTCGGTGGCATGAAGGGGTCTTCCTCGTTCAGCCGGGAGCAGGGTCAGGCGGCGAAGGAATTCTTTACGCAGATCAAGACGATCGCTTTCGAAAAAGCGGGCTAACTGCGGTTATAGCGACAAGTTATAGCGACAAGTTATAGCGACAACGCGCCGCCCTGCAAGTCAGAGAGAAATCGCCTGTGAATCAATCTTCACAGCGTTTTTTGATGGCTTTCAGGGTGGCATCCAGATTGTTTTGCATCGTCTTGTGGATAATGGTTTTGATCAACGCCCCGACCAGCGGAATTTCCAGACGATAGTCCAGCAGGGAATCGAAGCGGGTAGCGTCATCGCCCTCCGCCGTGAAAGTCCAGACGCCCTCGAACTGATCGTAATCGCCGGAAAGCTGTCGGAAGGTGCAGGTTCCCGCCTCCAAATCCCAGATGTCCTCTTCGACCCAGGCAATTTTATTCCCGAACTTGGGGACGATACCAACCCATTCGGAAACGACGCGTAACCCATCCCCGGAACGCTCGGTCGTCTTGAGCGAGGCGACATCTGCCATAAACTCCGGAAACGCCTCGTTATCTCGCGCCACGGCGATCACTTTTTCACGCGGTGCGGCAATGACGATACTGCTTTCGACACGGGGCATAAGGCGATAACTTTCTAAGCGGGAGTGACGCCGCCGAATTTGCGTGCGCGTCGTTGATAGTCCAAAAGGGCGTCCACGAGGTGGATTTTATCGAAGTCTGGCCAGAGGGTTGAAGTGACATGGAGTTCTGCGTAGGCGATTTGCCATAACAGATAGTTGGAAACGCGCATTTCGCCGGCGGTGCGAATCAGCAAATCTGGGTCAGGTAAACCTGCGGTGCTGAGGTGATCGGAAAACAGTTCCGGGGTAACATCTTTCGCGCAGAGTTCCTGACGGCACGCTTTCTCGACCAGTGATTTCACCGCATCGATAATATCCGCCCGCCCGCTATAGTTAAGACAGACATTGAGGATCATACCGGTATTGCGGCTGGTTTTTTCTTCGTTGATCTTCAGGCGATTCTGAAGGGAGGCGGGAAGCTCATGCAATCGACCGGAAAAGCGCATCTGAACGCCATTCTCGTGCAGTTCGTTGAGTTCGCGTTGAGCGCCCTCTTCAAACAGGCGCATCAGGCTGTCGGTTTCCAAACGGGGGCGCGACCAGTTCTCGGTGGAGAAGGCGTACAGAGTAAGAGCCTTGATACCAAGATCGGAGGCGGAACGGACGATACGACGGGTCGCCTGATAACCCTGCCGATGCCCGAGCGGACGGGGTAACCCGCGCCCGGTAGCCCAGCGCCCGTTTCCATCACAGATAATCGCAACATGGCGCGGCATTCTGTCCGCATCCAGTTCGGCAATTCGTGATTCCAGATCGTCTCTGACGAAAAGTCCGTTTCGCACTACCATTTTTTCCGCGACGGCGTTCATTGGTTCCGCTACCCTTTTTCCCTGCCGAAGTTTTGCTCGCTCTCTAAGGAAGCGCCGGTTCGGCGCCTGACCGTCTTTTCTGAGATTTCGGCGCGGAGGAATAAGTATCCTCCCTGCCCTGCAGTTCACTTTGTCCAGAAAAGCGCTTTGTGGCTCATTGTACCATGCTCTTCCCCCTTTGCCATCAGAAACAAAAGAGAGCATGTAGCGCAGGATGAGCGAGACGCATTCCGTTTACGTCATCTGAAGTGAAAACGATGGGGACAAGTAAGAAAATGGGAGACATGCGTTGCAATACGGAAGAAACCACTGGATAAACGCTTGATATGATGGGCGTTAACTGGCGGCTGTAGTGAGACGCTAACTTCCGCTTTTATCTGTGAGGGAACTGTCAGGGAATCAGGGGATGGAAATACAGGATTTTCGGGTAGTTTCGATGTGGCTTTTCTTCTTAAAAACGTTCTCATGAAGAAAAGCCACATCGTTCGAAATCATACTTCCAGCAGTTCCGCTTCTTTCGCTTTTTGTTGAACGTCTAACTCGGCGAAGTGTCGGTCCAGAAGTTTCTGGACATCTTTTTCGGCGCGTTTCGCGTCATCGTCCGTCACTTCTTCGTCTTTTTTGAACTGCTCGATCGCATCCCTGCGGATATTGCGAAGGGAGACCCGTGCGCCTTCCACTTTTTGCGCCAGCTGCTTTACCAGGTCTTTACGACGTTCTTCGGTCAACGGCGGAATATTCACGCGAACATTGACGCCATCATTGATGGGTTGAAGACCAAGATTCGACTTGAGGATCGCCTTCTCGATCGCCGCCAGCGCAGTGCGGTCATACGGCGCGATGACCAAAGTGCGTCCTTCCGAGACGGTAATCTGTCCTAGCTGGTTCAGTGGGGTCGGAGACCCGTAGTATTCCGCTTTGACGGAGTCCAGTAGGGTAGGGTTGGCGCGACCCGTTCGCAAGGTAGCGAAGTCGGAATTTGCCGCTTCCAGCGATTTTTTCATTCGATTCTCTGTTTCACGGAGAATCTCTGGTACGCCCATATTATTAACCTCTCTATCGCCGCCCGCGAAAGCGTGTGTCAAAAATCAGGTTCTGACCCTTTCCGACCGCTTCCAGCGGAGGCGAATATGAAAAACGTGTGACTTACTTGATTCGACCGACTAATGTCCCTATCGGTTCACCCATGACCGCCCGTCGAATATTGCCCGGTTGGGAAATATCGAAGACGATGATCGGCATGTCGTTTTCCATACAGATCGTAAAGGCGGTCAAATCGGAAACCCGAAGTTTGCGCTCGATGGCTTCTTCATAGCCCAGAGTCGCATAGGGAACGGCGTCGGCATGCTTACGCGGGTCTTTATCATAGACCGCATCCGTACCGTTTTTCGCCATCAGGACGACATCCGCCCCGATTTCCAGAGCGCGTAAGCTGGCGGCGGTATCGGTGGTGAAGTAGGGATTGCCCGTTCCTGCCGCAAGAATGACGACGCGACCCTTTTCTATATGGCGAATCGCACGGCGACGGATAAAAGGTTCCGCTACCTGAGTAATGGCAATCGCGGTCTGCACTCGGGTCTGAACATCGAGTTTTTCCAGCGCATCCTGCAGAGCGAGCGCGTTGATGACGGTCGCCAGCATTCCAGCATAATCCGCCGTCGCGCGTTCCATGCCCTCGGTTCCGGAAGCGGCTACCTGTCCGCGCAGGATATTACCGCCGCCGACGACAATGGCGATACCGGTTCCTTCTGCATGTATATCCGCGATTTCGCGGGCGATCTTAACAATGACAGCGGGATCGATTCCGTGTCCCTGATCTCCGGCGAACGCTTCGCCAGACAGTTTTAGAAGGACTCGTTTGAATTGGGGGCGTACATTTTCCACGCGCAGTAAAACCTTTCCCTGTCAGATATTTCTGACTTTTGGGGACGAGGAGAAAGGCGAAAACGGCGTCTGACGGAATATTCCCGAAGGAATTACCCTGCAACTGTCGTTTTCGCCCTTCTCTTTACGTTATTTTATAACCAGCGAATTATGCTACCGCACCGGACGCCGCCGCGCCGATTTCAAACCGCTCAAAACGGGTTACTTGCGCGCCGGACGTTTCGCCGACCAATTGACCGACCGTTTTCTTTTCTTCGCGGATGTAGGGCTGGCTCAGAAGGACAACCTCGCCGAGGTACTTTTTCATTCGACCTTCGACAGCCGCATTAATCGCCGCTTCCGGCTTGCCTGCCATTTTGGGATCCTGCGCGGTCTGAGCGGTAATGATCTCACGCTCTTTTTGCAGAATGTCCGCGTTAACTTCCTCATCCTTCAAGAACTTCGGCTTCGCGAACGAGATGTGCATGGCAACTTCACGACCCAGCGTTCCATCGGGAGTTCCGGTTGTTTCGACCAGAACGCCGACGCGTCCGCCATCTTCTCCCGCGCCCGTCGTGCTGTGGACATAGGCGGTAATCATGCCGTTATCCACTGCCTTAAATCGGACAAACCGGCCGATGACGATTTTCTCGCCGATGCGGTTGATAGCGGCGTTAATAGCTCCGGCGACGGTTTTCTCTGCGGCGCTAACATCATCATGCGCTTCGGCGAGGAGTTCTTCCACGGTCTCGGCATGCGAGTTTGCCGCCTTCATCGCCAGTGCGCGTGCGAGGGCTTTGAAATCATCATTACGTGCGACGAAGTCCGTTTCGGAATTCAGTTCCACCAGGACTCCGGTCTTACCGTCATCGCTCACGTGGGCCATGACAATGCCTTCGCCGGCGACTCGCTCGCCTCTATCCTTGGTGCCCTTCTTACGAAGCAATTCGATAGCGGCATCCAGATCGCCCTCGGTTTCCGTCAGGGCCTTCTTGCATTCCATCATACCCAGTCCGGTTCGCTCCCGGAGTTGGGCGACCAATTGCGCGGTAATCGCTGCCATATTGTTCCCTTTCGTTCGTCCGCCCGCAGCGGACGACGAGAATATCCGTTCTCATTTCTCCGCCGGTTGATTAACGGAAAAGTGAAAATCTATTGCCTGTGACTTATTAAACGCGTGTGAACGCTAAACTATACACACAGTAAAAGGGGCGCTCTGCGCGCCCCTTCATTGTACCCGGCAGAGGCGCCATAACGGCGCGTCCCCTGCGCCGCCTGCCGGCGGTCTTGATGAACCGACTATGCGGAATCCTGACCTTCGGTGGCGCTGGCAGTGACCGCCGCCGCAGATTCTTCGGCGACAACCGGTTCCTGTACGGTAGCGTCCGCCGCGCCGTCGGTCGAAGCGACCGTATCCGAAGTCGCGTTGACATCGAACATCGCTTCGCCGCTGACTTGCGGCGCGTTCAGGTCGGAAGCGGTAAACGCCGCGTCAATCGCCGGGTCCGGCGTTACCAGATGACCTTCCGCGTCATAATCGAAGCCCAGTCCCTGTGCATCGAGTTCCATCTGTCGTCGTCGGTCTTCCGGGGTCAGGGCGGCGCCCGGAGCGTCCGGGTCTACGAAGGACGGAACGCCGCTTTCGGGAATTTCATCCCACTCATGTTGCTTGACTTCGATAATCGCGTCGGCGACCTTATTGGTGATGAGCTTGATGGCGCGGATAGCGTCATCGTTTCCGGGAATGACATAGTCGACTTCGTCCGGGTCGCAGTTCGTATCAACGATAGCGACAATCGGAATACCGAGGGAGCGGGCTTCCGCCACGGCGATATGCTCTTTTTTCAGGTCGACGATGAAAAGGCAGGAAGGCACACGGGGCATATCCTTGATGCCGCCCAGAACGCGCTCCAGCTTTTCCTTTTCTTCCGTCAGAAGCGCGGCTTCCTTCTTGGTAAGCTTGAGGAAGATGCCATCGCGTTCCATCGCTTCGAGTTCGCGTAGACGACCGATACGGCTCTGAATGGTGCGGAAGTTCGTCAGCATGCCGCCCAGCCATCGGCTGTTGACGAAGTACTGGCGCGAGCGAACCGCGGCTTCCTGAACGGCGTCCGCCGCCTGCTTCTTGGTTCCGACGAACAGGACGGTACCGCCATCGAGAACGATGTCCTGCACAAACTTCTGCGCGTCATCGAACAGCTTCAGGCTCTGATGCAAATCGATAATGTAGATGCCGTTGCGCGATCCATAGATGTAGCGTTTCATCTTCGGGTTCCAGCGCCGCGTCTGATGTCCAAAGTGGACGCCTGCTTCGAGCAGGTCTTTCATAGCGATAGTCGCCATTTGTTCGAATACTCCCGGTTTCCGACCGCTCCGGTATCCCCGGTAATAGCGGTCTCCTCCTCCGCCTGCCAGAACCGCAGGAAAGCGATTCAAGACCGAAAGGTGGCGAAGTGCGTAATTGAAAACCCTTGAAGTATATCATAGCGGGACAGTAGCGCCAAACCGGGCTTTCGTATATGGGGAACATTTCCTCGTTTATTGTACGGATCCGTGCAAGATCGAAGGGAAGATTTCTCCGTGGTGTGGATAAGGAGTCTCAGGATACGCAGACGATCCGGTATAATGAAGGGGGCGGCGTGGAAGCCGATTCAATCACAACTCAAGTTCAACAGCGAACGTATCGGACTCGCGGCGCTAATCCCGGCGGAAAGATCAAGAGGGAACGCAATGATAGCGACAATGAGGCAGGACGCCTCCTCAGACGCTCTTGCTGACAACGCGTACAAAGAGCATCTTCATCTGCACATGCGGCGTACGCACTGGGAAACCAAACATCATACCGATCTCGGTCCTCATCTACAGGACGCTCTGGATCGCCTGGACGAGGAAGGTTGGGAAGTAGTGACCGCCTTTACGATAGAACGAACGCCGGAAATCATCCTTTGTCGTCGGGCGGATGGCAATAAGGTGAGTCCGGAAGAGCGGTAAGCTGGTCACGATGTGATCACGGGACGTGAAGCGGGACTTATCCCGCTTCGCGTCCCGTTTGTTATCACTGAGGAATGGGCTTGCCCATGCTCTTGTAAACATCCTCGATTTTCTTCTTGTCTTCGAGGGCGACCTTATTAGTCGGGTCAAGGGTCAACGCCTGCCGATAGAACTTCAGGGCGTCCGGATACCGCTTCTTGGGCGGGATGGACTGATCCAGCATGGTAGCGCGTCCCAGATCAGCTACCGAGGCAGCATAGGCTTTCTTCGCTTTAGCGTCATTCGGGCTTTTCTGATAAGTGGCCTGTGCGGTCTTAGCCTTTGCCTGAGCATCGGCGACGGTCATCGCTTTAGGTTCAGCGGCGGGCTTCGCCGTCGCTTCTGCACCCTTGGGGGCGGTCCAAGACTTCGGCTTGACGTTCGGGTCCGGGTCCGATCCTACTTCAACGCCCGCTTTTTTCGCTTCGGCGGCATCATCGAATTCGGCGAACGTTTTACCGTGGGCATCATAATACATACCGCGATAATTGCGCTTGCCGCCACCTTCCGCCTTGACATGACAGTAGGCGCAGGGCTTACCTTCTTTTGCGACAAATGGCGGGAACGCCTCTGATCGCGTCGCATTACCGCTCATCAACGCAGTCGTAGCGACAGCGGCGGTCATTCCCATCAGGATACGAGTATTTCGAAGCAAGTGAACAAACCTCCTCCAGCGTCCCCGCTATAAACGCGACGACGCTAAAACGATATACGATTCTTTGGAGATGATGTTCATTCCTGCCGTTTCAGTTTTTTGTTGTCAGAATAAATGGTTTTAACGCAAAACGATGTCGCTGGAGCGCGACGAGAAAGAAACGACCATTCCCTTGCAAACGTATTAATTGGGACAAATGCGAAATTATCCGCTGGCGTTTATGTTGTGCCTGTTACTTCTGGGGGTGAGCGCTTTCCCTGTTGTAACCGCCCGAGCGCAAGGGCAAACCTCCGATACCGATAAAACGGTAACCTACAGGATCATTCCCGGAAAAGGTCAGAAAGTGCGCTTTGAGGCAAGAACGGATATCGAAAGTTATGCCGGTCAGACCGATCAGATTTCGGGAGAGATAACCTGTCGTCCGCGTCGCCCCGCCGATAATCCTGCCGCTCGCTTTGAAGTGCGACCGGCGACCTTCGCTACCGGTAACACTTCAAGGGATTCTAAAATGCGGCGGGATCACCTGCTGACTGACCTTTTTCCCTCTGCGCTATTTACTCTGACGAAGATTGATATTCCGTCTTCGGGGGCTCCTTCTCTGGATTTCGACAAGCCTCTGTCGGGCTCTCTGCATGGGACCCTTGCCTTACACGGAGTCACCCGAGAGGTCGTCCCTATGGTGACAATAACGCGCCGAAGGGATAATAGCGGGCGCGATACGATTCATATCGTCGCCCGGTTTACGATACGTCTCCGGGATTTTGCGATTCCGACGCCACGCTTCCTCTTTCTTTCCGTCAAGCAGGATCACCCGGTAACTGTCGATATTGTGGCTGTTGCGGACTGATGATCCGTTGTCGATAATCAATAAATCCGTAACTTTTCAGGTGAAAACGTCTCGTAAATGTCTGAAATAAGGTTCCACGATATAGGGGAAACGTTCGCCTGCGATTTGTCTTGACACTCCGAGACGCTCGGCTTATAATCCCCTAACGCTCTACAATAGCGTATATTCTGGTAACGCAAGAGGCCGGGCGACTCCGCTCGGACGTATGACGAAAGTAACAGGCGACATGGCGGAAAGGGGCGTGATTTTAGCCTCCGATGCGGCGCGGAGTGGGGAAACGGAACCTCGAAAGAGGACATCGAACCTTGCTGTTCCTTCTGTTGCGGTTACCGCCTCTGAGGCGATTTCCCTCGAAAAAACTCCTCTGACTGTCTTTTCTGGCGTTGGCGCGAAAACCGCGGATTTGCTGGCGCGGCTCGGACTGCTCACAATTGCCGATTTGCTGTATCACTTTCCGCGTCGGTACGAAGACCGGGCGAAATTCGCCTCCATCGCGGAACTGCAGGATGGACAGACAGCGACTGTGGTCGGCGTAGTCACCGGGGTCGAAAACCGCGTTCTGCGCAAACAGTTGACGCTCACCAAAGTCTCACTCGACGATGGTTCCCGACGTATCGCTTCCCTTACCTGGTTCAATCAGTACCGGATGAAAGCTACCTTCGATGCCTTGATGGGAAAGAGGATCGTGGTTTATGGCGCGGTCAAGCGAGCGTATGCTGCGGTCGAATTTTCCCAGCCTGAATGGGAACCCCTCGATGATGAGTCCGCCGGAGGAAGCGTTGATTCGCTTTCTATCGGGCGTATTGTACCGATCTATCCCTCGACGGAGGGAGTCAGCCAGCGCCTGCTCCGCAAAATCGCTCATGCGGCGCTATCCACATACGCCGGAGCGGTCCCGGAAACATTACCGGAGGTTTTGCGGGAAAATCGGAATCTTACGGGAATAATCGCTTCGCTCTGGGGCATCCACTTCCCCGAGACATTCACGGAGTTAGAAGCGGCGCGACGACGATTAGCCTACGAAGAACTGCTTGTCCTGCAACTCTTGCTCGCGGAGCGCCGACAGGAAGCGGCGGGCGAACTGGGCGTCGCTTTTTCCGATGTATCCTCTCCGCTCCGAGAGTTTCGGGACATTTTGCCGTTTTCCCTGACCGATGCACAGAATCGAGTCGTGTCGGAAATCGCGGCGGATATGGCGGCGCCTCGCCCGATGAATCGTCTGGTACAGGGCGATGTCGGCTCCGGCAAAACGGCGGTGGCGATGGCGGCGATGGCGATCGCGGTACGGAATGGCTATCAGGCGACCTTGATGGCGCCTACGGAGATTCTGGCGGAACAGCATTTGCGGGGAGTCCGTAATGCGCTGGAAGAAATGGGTATTCGCGTCGACTTGCTGACAGGGTCTCGGCCTGCGAAGGAGAAGGCGGCGGTGCGCGAGCGTGTCGCCTCTGGAGAGACGGGCGTCGTTGTGGGGACGCATGCGCTGATTCAGGACAGCGTGACCTTCCGACGTCTGGGCCTTGCGGTCATTGATGAACAACATCGTTTCGGAGTTTTGCAACGCGCCGCTCTGACCGGAAAAGGCGGCGATGTCATGCCCGATGTACTGGTCATGACGGCGACGCCTATTCCGCGCACGTTGACACTGACCGTTTATGGCGATCTGGATGTTTCCATCATCGACCAGTTGCCGCCGGGGCGTAAGCCGATCAAGACGCACTGGAAAAAGGTGGCCGATAAGGAATCCGTCTACAATGGCGTCCGAAAACTGATTCAGGAAGGGCGGCAGGTTTTTGTCGTTTGTCCGCTGGTAGAGGAATCGGAAAAGATGCAGGCGCGAGCGGCTACCGAACTGGCATCGCATCTTGCGCAACACGTTTTTCCTGAGTTCGCCGTCGGACTATTGCACGGGCAATTGACTTCCGACGGAAAGGATGCTGCCATGCACGCCTTTCGCGTTGCGGAAACGCAAATTCTGGTGGCGACCACCGTTATTGAGGTCGGCGTAGATGTACCCAATGCCGCCGTGATGGTAATCGAAGATGCAGACCGTTTTGGTCTGGCGCAGTTACATCAATTACGGGGTCGCGTTGGTCGTGGCGCTCACGCTTCGTACTGCATTCTCATCGCCGATCCCAAAACGGCGGACGGTATCGCACGGATGCGGGTGATGACGGAAACGACGGACGGTTTTCGTATCGCGGAGGAGGATTTACGTCTGCGCGGTCCGGGCGAATTCTTTGGCGTCCGTCAATCCGGTCTGCCAACTCTTAAAGCGGCGGATGTTTTACGGGATGTTGAAATTCTAAAAGAAGCGAGAGATGATGCTTTTTTAATTATCGAGCAGGATTCTCATCTCGCATCTCGGGAAAATCGCTTTTTAAAAAGTGCGGTCGAGAAACAACGGCGCGCAGCACAAATTTCGACGGCAGGTTGATGTACCCGGTATAGGTCATTTCGTGCTGTCTTGCGTGAAAATCGGACAGTATAACGGCGTACCAAGTCGAATGTAAGCGGAATGTAACAAATTATGATGAATGAAGCTCATCCGGGTTATACTGAAGGAATAACAGCGGTGTATCCGGGATCGTTCGATCCGGCGACTAACGGGCATCTGGATATTATTCGGCGTGGCGCGGGCGCATTTGGAAGATTGATTGTCGCAGTGGGAATAAATGCGGGTAAAAACCCTCTTTTTTCCGCTTCCGAAAGGGTGCAATTGCTTTCGGAAGCATGCGCTGATTTGCCCAATGTGGCTATCACAACATTCGATGGCCTGCTGGTGAAGTTCGCTCGTCAGCAAGGAGCGAAAGTGATTTTGAAAGGCCTTCGGGCTGTCTCGGATTTCGAGTACGAATTCCAGATGGCTCTGGCGAACCGTCGCCTGGCGCCCGATGTTGAGACGATGTTTATGATGACCAGCGCGGAACATCTGTATCTGTCGTCTTCTCTGGTCAAGGAGATTGCGCGATTACAGGGAGATATTTCCGTTCTGGTTCCCGAGAATGTAGAAGTGCGGTTGAAAGAGCGTTTGCTGGTTCAATCTGTTGCGCCCCTCGGCAAGTCCGAAGAACCCGGCGTATAAGAGATGTACGAAACCGGATTTTTGAACTGTAGTCGGGCGAAAGAGTCTGTAAGGTTGTTGATGGATTGATCCGTCAATGGGATCAGTCAGTCTTGTTTAGAGGGAAGATAAAAGGAAGATTACCCGTCGGATCTTGTGCTGACGACGAGCAAAAACATAAACCGGGAGGATTCGTATCAATGGATACGTTGAAGATAATTAACGCTATTGAAGACATGGTCGAGGATGCCCCTAAATTCCTTGGCTTTGTACGCATGGATGAAGATCGTTTTTTTCAGATGGTCAGTAAGTTACGCGCCTCGCTACCCGAAGATATGCGGAAAGTAAGCCAGCTTGCCGATGATACAGACCGGATTCGCCTGGAAGCGCACGGTGCGGCGAACGAACATCTGGAAGCGGTCAAGGTCGAAGCGGAAAGAATGCTGGCGGCGACGCGTGAGGAGGCGGAACGACTGCATGGCGCGGCGCAACTCGAAGCGGCGCAAACCCTTGAGCGTGCGAAGGGAGCCTCTCAATCCCTGATCGATCAGTCGGAAATCGCCCGGATCGCCACAGCGCAGGCGCGTGAGATTATCGCTCAGGCGGATGCCGAAGCGGCGGAAATCCGCGCCGGAGCGGATGCTTACGCTAAAGAGACTTTGACCGCTCTGGAAGCCCACATTCAACGCGCCATGGGACAGATCGAGTCGCATTCCAGCGCTCTGTTACTCACGATTCAGCGGGGACGCCAGGAACTCGAAAAGACTGCGCCGACGATGCCCGCCGCTTCGACGACGGACGCATCTTCCGGTCGTCGCGTCGTGCAGGGCGAAGCCCGAATGGTATCGGATCGAACTCGGGAGCGAAACAGCCCCCGCGAACTCGTCAGCTTCGGCGGACGTCGTTAGACGGTGGTTTTTCTACGGTTTCTTCGGACGTGTTGAAAGCGCCCGCTGCTAACTCCATCGTAGGTGGAAGTGAAGCGCGCTCTTTCAACGCGTCTGTATGCGCCTGCCTGAAGCCTGTATCCTCCCTGAATCTTGTTACAGTTCGCCTTTTTCTACCCGGAAGATCGTAATGATTTTTTCGTGTTCGTCGCCGGAATAAATCGGGGTTAAATAGGGTGGGAAGCGCTCGTCTGTCCAACTGACCGGCGTGTAGGGACCTTGCGCATCGGAAATCGGGTTGCCTTGAGCATCCGTGGGTTGCCCTACCGCAAGCCCGTTGGCATATACAATGTAGCCGATGGCGTTCTCTTTAAGGAACGTGCGGCGCAGATCATCCCCGGTCGTGTCCCGGAAAAAATTCAGGGTTTCCGCAAGCTTCGCACCGTAACGGGCCGTCTCACTGCCGTGTCCGACATAGACGGGCAAACCTGTCCAGGCAGGAATCAGAACGCCCAGATACGGACGTAGAGGAAAGAACGGGAATCGTTTATGCGAAGCGGGGTCGGGCGATACCAGAACACCCTCGTCGCGTTGCGCGTGATCGCGAAGCCAGGTCAGAGCGCCCGCCTCACCGTGGCTCAAAAAGGGACGATGCTCCGTCGATCCGATATTGGCATCCAATCGCCCGATATCGCGCAATAGAAAAAGCGCGTTCGAGGGAATTGCCACCAGAAGCGCAAAGAGCGCGGCAATTTTGGGGAAATCACCGGAGAGACGCGCCGTCAAGCCACTAATAGCGCACCCTGCCAGAAGACAAATCGGGATATGGACTCCCATCATCAATTTTCGCTGGAAATCAAAGGGCAAATACGGTAATGCCAGTCCGAGCGCCGCCCATAGCGCCAGCAATATTCGTGCAGGACGGTCGGTCAGCAGATTCCGAATGGCAGGGGTAACGGACGCCAGCGCATAGAGCAGGGGCAGACCGAAACCGAGTGCGACATAGATCGGCGATGCGGTGCGCGTGATGACATTCCGCGCTCGAAACAACGGGTCTTGAATCAGGGCATAGTACGTATAGGCGGTTGTCAGACAGGTGGGTAGCAACACAATGACGAAGGCGACCCATGCCGCACTATTCACACGGCGATTCCTGATGTCCGAGACGAGACGGAACGCGCCATAGACGGCGAACACAGTAATGACATCATAGGTGTGGAAGTTACCCAGTAACGCGCCTGCAATGGCGGCAGGCCAGATATCAATCGCCTTTCCGCTCCGTTCAACTCGCACGACAGCGGTCATGAAAATGACCATCAGGGTCAGGGCGGCGAGAAACAGGGGCGTGTAATACAGTGAGAGGAACGATATGGCTTCCGGCTGGTAAAGGTCGATTGATTGGTTGTCCCCCAGAGCCGGTTCATATCCTCCAAAGACCCACCCCAGACCGGACGCGAAACAGAGGAACGTAAACGCCCACCGCCGCGCCCGTTCCTGCGTAATGGTTTCGCGGATCAAGAGAAAGGCAGCCCACAGAAACGCTGCGCCCAATAAGACCCGCGCCAGATGGTACACCAGCGGTAACGTGAGTGATGTCAGATAGGAAACGCCGCCCAGCGGCAAGGCGAACAGGTTGATAACCGCGCCGCGTTGATCGCCAGTGTTGAAAAGATTGCGCTGAAAGAGATGCCCGTCCGCCGCCTGCCGGATCCACGACAGATAAACCGCGACATCGTCAATATTGTACGTTAGCCCGGTGTAAGTCATCCCCGGCAGAGGATTTAGCAGACCGTAGAGGTACGGTATCGAAGCTATCAAGAGCGCCAGCGCTCCTATCCCGGCATAAAACGCCCTGTCACTTTTCGCCATGCTTTTGTATTGTACCGCCCGCCTGCGCATTATTATTCCGGGCGACTACTTGCGGCATTCTGACGCAAAAAAGACCGGGGACGGCTTTCGCTGTTTCCCCGGTCTTCTCTTGTGGCGAATTTACTTATTCATCGCCGTGGTCATGGTCATGATTGCGCTCGTCCGTCCCCGTCATGCGCGTGGAATTGGCGGCCGCCATCGGCTTAGGAGACCCTTGCGGAAGGCGATCCGGCAGACCGGCAAGACGCAACGCCAGCACGGACATACACTGGGCGCCCTGAATCAGATCATCCGGGCGGGCCTTGTCCAGCGTATCCGATTGCGAATGGTGCGTGAAGCGATATTCCGCACCATCCTGCAGGAAAGCGAAACCGGGAACGCCTTTCTCATGGAACGACCAGTGGTCGGTTCCGGGACCAATGCCCGCATCGCCGATTCCGGTGAATCCAAGGTCTTTCAGCGGCGCCGTAATCTCTTCCATGATGGGACGCAGTTCTGAGCGACGCTCCAGACCGAGCGAGGTTACGCGACCAGTTCCTGTGTCATGCACCAGAGCGGCCTGCATTTTGGGAAGTTCTGCGGCGTGCGCTTCTGCATATGCCTTGGAACCGAAAAGACCCTGTTCCTCCCCACTGAAGAGGATGAAGCGAATACTGCGGCGCGGCTTTTCCGCGCTTTTTGCCAGTATGCGGGCGGATTCCAGAACCACGCACGTTCCCGTGCCATTGTCCGTCGTACCTTGCGCCAAGTCCCAGGAATCCAGATGGGCTCCCAGAACCACGAATTCATCCGGCTTTTCGGAACCGCGAATTTCGCCGACGGTGTTATAAACCGTCACGGGACCCTTTACGAATTTGCTTTTCGCTTCTAATTCTACCTTCGGACTGGGCTTGTTCTGATTGAGAGCGGTCTGCGCCAGACGGTAGAGCATGGCATAGTGGTCATGGACGACAAAGAACGTCGGGAGCGGCGTCTTTTCAGGCTTTCCATCCTTGAAGGCTCCCATGCTGCTCCAGGAACCGGTCATATTTAACAGACCGTGCGGCTTAGAGGAATCCATCAGGATAGCCGCCGCGCCTTCTTCCTTGAGGAAGGCGGATATTTTCTGGCGTAAAGCGCGGAAGGAGGCGTAGGTTGCAGGTTGACCGGGCTTGTAATCGCGCGGTCCGGCGGTGGGTCGGGGCAGGACGCCGAGAGATGTGTAACTTTTCGGCGCATTCGGATTCGGATCAGCTTTATCAATGCTATCGCCGACGCGACCTACTTCGGACGGCGCCCCCTGCATGACAATGGCGTCCTTGAGCTTGCCTTTATAGGCGGCAAGGTCTTCCTCCGTTGCAACTTTGAGCAGGACAACATCACCGCGCACTTTCCCACGGGTTCCGGGAGTCCATGCCATCTGGGCGGCAGTCAGCGTAAAGCCCTCATCCGGGGAAAGTAATTTGAACGAAATCGCGCCGCGCTCCCAACCGATGGGAATAGTATACGGCTCTAAATGAACGTTTTGCAGACCGTACTCTTTCATTTTGCCTGCAGTCCATTCATTCGCCTTCTTCAGCTTTTCGCTTCCGGTAAGGCGGGGGCCGATATTATCGCTCAGGAATTCCAGATTCGCCAGAATTTCCGAGTTTGCTTTTGCATCCGTTAACAGTGCGGTTTCGACGGAATCAAACGATGCATAAGCGCGGTTTGCGACCGCAGAACGCTCAGAAACAAGAAGCGGGGACGGCGTAGCGTTTTGCGCCCACGCGGACAATGGCAGTGAAAATGGCAGTAGCGCCATCGAAACAGTCAGCCCGATTACAGGCTGATAGCGGAATGAGAACATCCAGTAAGGCTCCTGACTGAAAAATAGAATCGTTCGGTAAAAATCCAGAAGAAAAGGCGCCGTCGCCAGATTGATCGATTATAGCGCTTTCCTGTCAAAAAATCCTGCATATTGGCTTGAGACGTGAATACTCTGTGCGGGTTCGAGACGCAACAACCGGAAAATGATGCTCCTGCTGTACCTTTTTGGGGTACAATCTTAACTAGATTACATATCCGAAAGCATACTCATGACCATTCGTTTCGATAATACCATTCAGGATGCTATGGTTTATAATGAATTTTGCCACTTTAATACGCCCCGTCTGCGGAAACGCTATCTCTGTGCGCGATGGATGATGCCGCTTTTTGCCATGAGCTTTTCCTTTCTGCTAAGCCGTTTGCTGGATGGGTCTCACTTATCGCTATCCTCATATGTTTCGATACTGATCACCGGGGCGCTGATCACTTTGATATATCCCTACCTGCATCGCATAGGGATTCGCCAAAAGGTACGCGCCCAGGAGCGAATTGGAGGACTTCAGGGGTTTCTGGGAGAGCATACTGTGACTATCGGCCCGGACGGCGTCCGTTCCGTTGCCACGATTGGTCAATCGTTGTATCCCTGGAACGCCATAACCTCCGTCATGCAGGGCAAAGACCAGATTTATCTATTTGTTTCGGAAGCGATGGCGTTGTCCCTCCCGCGCCGCGCTTTCGCAGATACTGCTCAGGAAGCCATCTTTCTGGCGGAAGCGGAACGCTACCGCGCCGGAGCGGTCGCTTCTCCCGCAACTCTCTCCCTGACCCCGACGGTGAGCGCTGTAACAAACGAGGCGCCGAAGACTCCCATCAGTAACGCGCCCTGGTGGAGCGGTCAAACAACCGCTACCCTCGATGCGGAGGCGCAGAACCGGACACAGCGTCACGGCGGATAGTGCGTATGGACGGGTGGGTAATGAAATACGACGATGCGAAGACGCGTGTCGCTGAGACCACGCTTCAGGTGGAGAATATCCAATGATGCTCAACTACGAAAATACCGTTGATGATGCCGTCGAGGCTTTTTACTTTCGCACCTATGGCACGCCAGAGACGAAGAAAGTGTTTCGTATCTTGCGGTGGATAATTCTCCCCAGTATTTTTGTGACCCTATTATCCATTATAGTTGTACTTCAACAAGTAGCGTCTTTCACTCCGTTTCCATTCTTTATCCTGCCACCGTTTATCATATTAATGTTGTCTTTTATGTCACGCTCAAAATCCGCTATTCGGGCTCAAATACAATCGCAATTAAAACACGGTGGGAAGAACTCTGTGCATCAATTGGATATTGGGAGGAGAACCGTGGCTATCCGACCTGATGGAATCTTTGTCAATGCGGACAATCTGGGCGATACACGAATCCCCTGGGCGGCAATTGATGGCGTTTTTACGGAGAAAGAGCATCATTTTGTTCGCTGGACAGGCGGGCAAATTCTCACGATTCCCCGGCGGATCTTTACCGATACGGCGCAGGAAGCGGCGTTTCTGGCGGAAATTCAGATACGGCGGCGGGAGGTCGCTATACCTGTCGCTCTTGCGCCGGTCGTTTACGGCGGGGCATCGTCCTGGTCGGCGCAAAATAGCCCGGTCATTATTAACCCGGTTACGAACTTTGTTTCTGGTAATCCAACAAATGATGCCGTAAACGTCCCTGAAACACCGTCGCCTTCAGTCCCTCCGGTAAGCGGCGCACCCTGGTGGAGCGGTCAGACTTCCGAAACTATCGGCGAAGCGGAAAAGACTGTTCTGAAGCAAGGACGGCAGTAAAAAGGACGGGTCTTATCCTTCTACGGCGGCAGCGCTTGATACCGCCGTAGAAGTGAAATAAGAGATTCGTCCGATCCCTTTACGCCGAGGCAGGCTTGATGGCGACCTTCAGGACGCCATCGCGACGTTCACCAAACAGGGAATACGCCTCCGTGATCTTATCAAGCGAGTAGGTATGGGTTAGAAGAGGCGTCAGGTCTACCCTGCCATAACGGACGGTTTCCATAAGGCGACGCATCCGTTCCTTGCCGCCCGGGCAGAGTGTTGTGACAATTTTCTGGTCGCCCAGACCGGCGGCGAACGCGTCATAAGGCATACTGAGTTTGCCGGAATAGACGCCGAGGCTGGAGAGCGTCCCGCCGGGGCGTAAGGATCGCAGGGCATTCTCGAACGTTTGCTGTGTTCCGAGGGCTTCTATGGTCACATCCGCGCCGCCGCCTGTGAGATTTTTGATTTCCGCCACAACATCCACTTCCTGATGGTTCAGCGTGACATTGGCTCCCATCTTTTTCGCCATTTCCAGACGCACCGGGTCGGAGTCCACGCCGATAATCAGCGATGCGCCCATCAATTTCGCGCCCGCTGTCGCGCAGAGTCCAATCGGTCCTTCGGCAAAAATGACGACCGCATCACCGATTTTCACCCCGCCCGATTCCGCGCCGCTGAAACCGGTCGAAGCGATATCCGCCAGCAAGACGACCTGCTCGTCCGTCAACTCATCGGGGATTTTCGCCAGATTCGCCTGAGCGTTCGGAACCAGCAGATATTCCGCCTGAGAGCCATTGATCGTGTTCCCGAAGCGCCATCCGCCCATCGCTTCGTAGCCGGAGCCATGCCCACACTGCGAGAGATGCCCGGCCAGGCAACCATGGCACTGCCCGCACGGAGTGATTGCTCCTACCAGCACGCGGTCACCGACCGAATACCCGGTGACTCCCACGCCTAACTCCTCAATGATGCCGACCGGCTCATGCCCGATGACCAGTCCCGGCTTTACCGGATACTCACCGCGCAGGATATGCAGGTCTGTTCCGCAGATCGTCGTCAGGGTGATCCGGATGACCGCCTCACCGACTCCGGCAACCGGGCGGGCGACTTCTTCGACTTTGATGTTGTCTTTGCCATGAAATACGCAGGCGCGCATTGTTTTTCCCATTGTCAACTCCTTCATATCCGGTAATTCCGGGCGAACTTCACCTGAGGGATTTCGAGAAGTCCTGTTCGGTTAATAATCCGTGAGCGTGGACGGAGGAAAGGCGGCGCGGAGTGCATTCAATACGGCAAGAACATCGATTACTTCCTGCGTGATCGCGCCCGTTACCGGCGTCAGAAATCCTGTCGCCGCGAGGATCATGCCCACGACGCTTAACGCCATCCCGCCAATAGCGCTCTGCAACGCAATAACGCGCATCCTGCGCCCTATATGAATCAGCATATCCGCTTTTTCAAGCGAACTATCGAGAATCACTACCGCCGCCGCTTCCCCGGTGATATCGCTATTGGCGCCGAAGGCGACGCCGACTGTCGCTGCTGTCAGAGCAGGTGCGTCATTGATGCCGTCGCCCAGAAAAAGGGTAGGCGCCTTAGCTGTTTCCGCCCGCACAATCACCAGTTTGTTTTCGGGCGACTGGCTGGCGAATACTTCCGTGATGCCGACGCGTTCGGCAAGATAAGACACTTCCGCTTCCCTGTCGCCGGAGACAAGCATGACATGGCGGACGCCGTGCTGAGGTCCCAGATGTCTGATAAAACGCGCTCCTTCCGGTCGGGGTTCGTCCCGAAATCGGAAGGCGGCGGCGAACTGGTCGTCGATGAGGACGATACATTCCATGCCCGGCATGACGGCGGGCAGAGACTCCTGCAATTCGGGATGTTGCCGGAGAAGTTTCCCACGACCGGTGATCTGGATTCGATGACCATCGATTATCGCCCGCAACCCATCGCCGGGCGCTTCATTTACTTCCGCTGCCATTTGTAACGGGACATTCGCCGCTTCCGCCGCCGTGACAATCGCGGCGGAAAGGGGATGTCGGGAGTAACGTTCCAAGCTTGCCACCAGAGCGAGCGTCTGATTTTCCGTGTATCCGTTCGCAGTGACGATTTCGGTCAGCAGCGGTCGCCCGTAGGTCAGCGTCCCGGTCTTGTCGAAGATCGCTGTTCGGCACTCGCTAATTTTTTCCAGCGCCGCTGGGTCTTTGATCAGGATGCCGCGTCGTGCCGCCAGTGAGATTGAACCGATAATTGCGGTCGGGATCGCGATGAGCAAGGGGCAGGGGGTTGCGACGACAATGGCGGAAAGGAAGCGCATCGAATCGCCCGTCACGAGCCAGGCGGTCACTGCGATAGCCAACGCAATCGGGGTAAACCACGCGCCCAGACTATCGGCAAGGCGACGCAGATGCGGGCGACGCTGTTCCGAATCCCGCATGACCTGCATGATTTTGGCGTACCGGGAATCGTGCGCCGGTCTATCGCAACGGATAGTCAGGGAATCTTCGCCATTGATGGCTCCGGAAAGGACATTCGTACCGGGCGCTTTGGAAACCTGATAAGGTTCGCCGGTCAGATACGATTCGTCCATGGAACCGTGCCCTTCCAACACTGTTCCGTCTACGGGACATAGAGCATGTGGAAGAACGACGAGTGTATCGCCCACGACAACCTGCTCCAGCGGAATCTCGATCAGGGCGTTTCCTTCCCGTCGTTGCGCCAGAGTTGGCATCCTTTTCGCCAGAGCCTGAAGGACGGAGGAGGCGCTTCGCGCCGCATAGGCTTCGAGAGCCTGTCCGCCGGAGAGCATCAGTACGACCAACGCCCCGGCAAGATACTGGTGAAGCGCGACGGAGGCGATAATCGAGATACCCGCCAGCAAGTCTGACCCGAATTCCCGTTTTGTCAGCTTACGGAAAAGGTCGAAAACCAGCGGGCCGCCGCCGAATGCCAGAACGAAGAAGAGCGGAATATCTGATAGGGCAATACCGCTTTGCGGGAAAACGGGCGAATTCCCCCTGTAAAACGCATATTGCATCCACAGATGCATTGCAATGCCCGCCACTGCCAGTACAACGATGGGCAACATCGGACGCTCCGCCACCGGTGGCGGAGGCGTCTCAAATGTCATTGAGGTCGCAGGTCGAATGTCAATCATAGGGGAACAAGCTCTGTAGAGAGTGTACATGTTCCCCTGACGGAAAACGTCCTCGGAATGACGGATATTGGATTTGTCAGGCGGGCGCAAAAGTATGAGGCGAGAAACTAAGGCGCTGCGTCCTTCCACCTTCCCCGCGTGAAGTCCGGGAAGTTTATCGGGTGGCTTTCCTCTGCGAGCGATTGGTCGGAAAGGGGACCGGGAGCGCTCCAGGCGGCGGCGTCGTAGACATCCATATCGGGCGGGAGACCCTCCGCAAGACAGTAGAGAAGGCGGTACATCATCAGGAAATCCATCCCGCCATGTCCTCCGCTATCCTTGGCGAGTTGTCCCATATCGCGCCAGAGCGGGTGTTCATGCTCCTTGACTTTTTCGAGTGGCATCCAGTTGACATGATCGCCTTCGCCGTTCTTGTAGACGCCCGCCGGGAAGTCACGGAACGCTCCCTGAGTCCCTTGCAACAAAGTGCCACGGCTATAAGGTCGGGGCGTGGTGACATCATGCTGAAGCTGGATAGTGCGACCCAGAGCGGTCTGAATGAGCGACGTATTCATATCGCCGTTCTGGTATTTCTCCGCCCGGCGGTGGTCATCGGGAGAAAGATGCGCATCGCGGTATTCGGTCAGGGATGCTTCCCGGCTGCTCATCGAAACAAGGCGCGTGAAGCGGTCGCCCCGGTGAATATCCATACAACGGGCGATCGGTCCCAGCCCATGAGTGGGATAAAGATTGCCTTTGCGTTCTACATGCGGGAATCGTCGCCAGAGGCCCTCACTATGCTCGGCAAGCAATAGGTCTCGCAGATCGTGGATATAGGCGGCCTCGCCGTGTGTGATCGTTCCGAAATAGCCCATCCGCGAAAGGTTGAACATCAACAGTTCTTCATACCCGTAGATGCAGTTTTCCAGTATGACGCAGTGGCGTCGAGTACGTTCGGAAGCGTCCACGAGCGCCCAGCAATCTTCCAGCGTCACTGCCGCCGGCACTTCCACTGCGGCATGAATGCCATGCTCCATTGCTGCGATTGCCATCGGGACATGCCAGTCCCAGGGTGTGGCGATAACGACCATGTCTAATTCGCCACGGGACAGGATCGAACCGAAATCCGCCGTTTCGACTCGCGGGGCTATCTGGGTTTCCTTTTCCGCTCGCGCCGCCGCTGCTCGCGCCCGCTCCACCGAGGTATCGAAAATCGCGGCTATCTGAACGTTGACATCCGATTTCGCCAGCAATCGCCCGGCAGCCAATGTTTCACCCAGTAGGCCGCCGCCCCGTCCGCCAACGCCGAGAAAACCAATCCGTAGAGTCTTCTTCGCCTCGAACGGCGCATTAATCATTGATGGGAGTAAATCAGAAGGAGTCAAAATGTAATATTCCGGTCTGTACGCTCGACTATGATCGCCAGAGCGACTAAATTTGCTGGTGAAAAATTAGGCGCTATTGCGCCGAGTTCCTGCCTGGCTTATTTTAAATGCCTTGAGGAAGGTGAAGAGGATTACTTTAATAGAGATCCGCTCATCCATTATTATCCAGTAATAATTCTATAACAAGAGGATGCCGAACGAATTACGTGCGGCATCCTTTCCCGTTATCAATGATGAGTAGTCGAGTTATAGACTTCAAGGCAGGCGGCAAGGTTAGCGCGGGCGTCCGAGGAACCGAAGGGTAAAGATGTTCCCGTTTCCAGAGCAGTGACAAAAGGCCCGACATTGAAGAAAGGCCCGTCCGGAATCACGTGACGACTGACATCGTTTCCCGGTTTCGAGACGACCCATTCGTTACCCTCGCCGGTAATGCGCCCCTCCGTCCCGATAATTTCGTTGCGATGGACGCCGAATCCCGGCTTCGCCGACCAGGTGTCCTCGAATATCAAACTGACGGACGGCGAACCATTATCGGGCTTTAGCCGCATCAGGGAAATGCCATAGTCTTCCAGCGCCAGACCGGGAGTGACACGGTTTTCAATAATTCCGTTGGCGGAAACGATCTCCCCGCCAAAAACGAACCGGGCGAGATCGACAGAGTAGATAGAGTGATCGATCCATGCTCCACCGGGAACCTGTGCGGCGTCCGTCCACCAGGAGGGACCGGTTTCGCCGGGCCATGGCGATGGCAACCCGCCATGCCCGATCTGGTAATACGCCATGGGCGTTCCGATGACGCCGCTTTGTATCAACTCCCGCAAAATCTGAGCGCGAGGGGAAAGCCGTTGCAGGCACTCGAAAGAGCCGTAAAAATTGCCGGTTTCCTTCGCCGCCAGAAGCGGCGCTTCCATTTCCGCCAGCGTTCGCGCCGGGGGCTTCACCGAGAGGACATGCTTTCCGGCGCGGAGCGCACGGGTCGCCAGTTCCGGCGCTTGTGCGGTCGAACAGCAGAGGGCTACCAGGTTCACTGCCGGGTCATGGATCAACTCGTCGGCGTTTCCCGTGACCGTATGATCTTTGAAGCGTTCCTGCGCCTGCGCCAACCGTTCCGGACGCAACTCCGCCAACCCGATCAGCGAAGCGTTTTCTGCAGCATTCACATTGTCCACAACGCCAAAAGCTGTATACCAGTGGTGTAACCCGACCAGCGCTATTCCGAAAGCCATTTAGTCCTCCAACCTTTTTGAGCAGTCCCGGTATGCCGTAGATGAACGACAGGGGAATCCGCCTGAGTCATTTTCCTGTCTCAGAAATCATCTTCGCCTGACGAGCCATCATTTGCGGAATCTTCCATCAGAGCTTCAAATTCGTCGGCGTCTATATCGTCTCCCATTTCGCTTGCCATATCGCGGATTAAACCGCGCATGGCGCGAGGATCATTTTCATCGATCCCTTCAGCGCGGTCGGCGAGCGAGTCTATCGATTCATCTTCAGAGCGAATACGGGCGAAGCGTGAAACCGTCTTGGTGACATCCTGACTGCCGCACTTTGGACACACGGGGGGCGCTGAATCCGCGACGACTCCTACCAGAACCGAAAATTTACGGGGATTATTACAGACGTTGCATTTAAATTCGAAGATGGGCATATGTGTATCAAGCGACAGGGTTACCGTCTTATATAGTATAGCCCGAAATATGCGGTTTTCGTCGCTTGGTGACAGGAATAATGCTTTCGGGACGTTCGTTTTCCGTTATCGCTGAATCCTCTCAACTATTCCGGAGTTACTCTTCGCGTACCATCCACTTATCCCCGATATAACGGACGCCGATAAGGAGATTCTGGTCTTCCGGAGTAAGTTCATGAACGAACACTTCGCGCTTGACCGACCGGACATGACCATCCAAGTAGCAATAATTGGCAATGACGATGAGTAATTCGATCAACCCAAAACCCGTCTTGTGTGATGGGTACGCCGAACGCTCGTCCTTGAGCGAATTATCGTCAACGCACGATTCTTTTCGACCCCTGGGGTAAGAGTCCCGTCATTGTCGTGTGATGCGGCATTGGCGCGATATGAGACTTCCTGTAATTTGTTCTAAATACGAGTCTGGGCGGAATCATAAATCATATAACCCAGAATGGTATGGATTACCTGTAAGGGTGACCCGGACGCTTCCACTTGAGTAACGATTTTTTTCGAATAGTGTTCCAGAACGGGTCGCGTTTCTGAGTCATACACTTCCCATCGGCGTCGGATCACCTCTTCGGAAGCGTCATCCAACCGGTTCTCCTTCAATGCTCGACGGCGAATCCGCTCAAACATCAGATTTTCATCTGAGCACACCAGATGCAGAATACGAATGACGGTCAGGAAAGGCTCCAGTTCTTTTGCCTGCGCTACGTTGCGCGGAATGCCATCCAGAACCAGGGTGTCCCGATCCGGAACGAAGGCGTGCGCCGCGATCATCGAGTCGATGGAATCTTTCCACATGGCTACCGTAATCTCGTCCGGAACGAGTAAGCCTTTGGAGGAATACTCCATGAACGCCCGACCCAGAGCGGTCTGTGTGTCCAGCATCCGGAAGAGGTCGCCACAGGCGACATGGACAAATCCGGGAATGGCTCCCAATGCCTTTCCCACCGTGCCTTTACCGGAACCGGGTGCGCCGAAGAGTAATACCGCACGATACTGGGTCTGAGTTACTGGATTCATGGTGTATTGTACCGTATTGCCAGATCGTTAATGTTAGATCTGACGGAGCCGTAAACCGAACCTCGCTCAGCGTTCGGTGACAAGCGTGGCGTATTTCACCGCGAGATCGCGCCCCAGAATCACGCGGATATCGGAAAGCTCGTGTTCGTAGCCTTCGACGCCGGCATGGTCGGGAACCCGGCTTTTTTCCAGCATCCCGCCACCGATCAGTTCAGCGATGCGCTGGGCGCGTTGGGCGAAAGAGGCTTTGACATAAATGATCCGTGTCGATTCCGCGCCGGAAGGGGGAGTTGGGCTTCCTGTAACCGCTGTTGAGGCGTGGGTGGCATTTCCCATGTGAGCGACATCGAACCCTTCCTGTTTCAGCAAATCGCCCACGCGCCGCGCCGCGCCGCGTATTTCCGTGGCATTCTCTACGGAGACGACGGTCAGGTGATTGGCAGCGGTCTCGTCGCCCTTGAGTAACCAGTCTACCGCCGCCTTTTTCTTATCTTTATCCAGAATAACCATATACGTGCCGCCGCGAATCTCGCCGTGCCCCTGTAACGTCCCGGTGACAATGGAGTCCGGGTTTGCGGTTCGGAACAGGGCGGCGATTGCGAAAATCTGCATGCGGTCAAGGTTAGTCTCTAATTGCTCCAGAGTGACATTGACCAGATGATCCAGTTGAAAAAGGTTCGCGCCTGAGGTGGCTCGCTTCGCCATCGCTTTGATGAGTTGCTGCTGGCGGGCCATACGACGAGGGTCGCCTTCTTCCTCTGAGTGGACGATTTTTGAACGGCGTTTGAAGACAGGGTTTCCCGCACGGTCTTTATAGCCCAGATAGATGGGCATACCCTTCTCATCGCGTTCGTAGATATCCGCTTCCCGGAAACGGGCGAAGCCAATAGCCTGCTCTCCATTGACGACCTGTTTTCCTTTGGGCAGGTTGATATGGAGACCCGCATGAGCGTCCACGTATTCCATGGCGTCCAGCGTCTCGACTTCCACTCCACCCAGAGTATCTACAACTTTACCCATGGCATCCGACTTGATACCAACATAGTAATCGGGCTCAACTCCGAGCAAGTTCGTGACGGTCTTGAGGAATGATTCCCGACCATGGTTTCGATAGACGGCATTAATTTTTCCGATTTTACCGTCCTCTCCCTCAATTCGGGTATCACGAGGAATTGAAAGAAGGGAGATCGTCTTACGGTCCAGATCCAGTGATGCGACAACGATGGAGTCTGTGCGCGATCCGCGACCCTGTCCAGAACCCTGTGTAAAGCGATTCCCCATCGAGTCGTAGTCGTAGTCCTTACCGTAGACTATAATGTTTATACGACTCTTATCTGCTGGGAATTTGGCGCGGGGATCACGCAACGTTTCAATGACCGATTTCGCCCCGCCTTCTCCGCCAATATTATGTATGGTACGGAATGCCAGTCCGCCCAGGACCGCAAGAGCCGCGCTACAAAGAAGCGTAACAATAAGCGCGACGCGTCTGGCGCCGCCTTGAGATTTCCGTTGAACTGTTTTGAACCTGGTTGAACCCATGAACGCTCCGCTCGCTCCGTTACGCGTTGTCCTGTAAGTCTCGGTAAGGAATGTGCAATTATGCTATACTGCTTTACAGGGGATGTTTTGTTTCCGCAACTCAACTTTTTTTATCTGTTGCAGGAAATTCGCTCAATCGGTGATTGTTTATATATCGAATAAGTTCCTTCTTAATCCGATTGTAAGTGAGCGCAATTCATTCCGTGACAGGAGAAAGCTACTAATGTATGCGTGAACTTAAAGCGGCTCCTGAACTGCGAGAGATTTTTCAGGAACGTAGTGAAGGTGTGGTGACCAGAGCGGGAAACGGTTTTTATACCGTCGAAACCGATACCGGGCGAATTTACGCCTGCAAGTTACGCGGAAATCTGAAAAAGAATTTAACTTACCCGGAAAGCCCGAACCGTCGCCAACGTGTCGAAAAAGTCAAAAAGCTCAAAGAGACAGACCCCATTGCAGTCGGAGACCGGGTCGAAATCGCTGTAGAAGAATCCGGTAAAACTGGCGTTATCGAGATGGTATTGCCGCGTCGCGCCGCACTGACACGGCGTTCCGGTAATGAACGGGAACGTCAAACTCTGGTAGCAAACCTCGATCTGGTCATAATCACCTTCGCTGCCGCCGAACCTCGTCCTGACCTCTATAAGTTAGATCGCTTTCTGGCGCTTGCCGAGGATGCCGAACTCGATATTCTGATCGTGCTGAACAAAGCCGATCTCGCCCCCCCTGCCGAACTCGAAGAAATCGCAGATTCTTATCGCGCTGTTGGCTATGATGTCCTTGCCGTCAGCGCCCGGTCGGGGCAGGGGATCGAAGATATTAAAGAGCGTCTCAAAGGGCGTATATCCGCTTTCTGTGGACCGTCGGGGGTCGGTAAGTCGTCCTTGCTGAACGCTATACAACCCGGTCTGAAACTGCGCGTCAGCGATGTCGGTCTGGTCACTTTCAAGGGACGGCATACGACGGTCGGAGCGGAACTGTTGCGGTTGAACTTCGGCGGATGGGTTGCGGACACACCCGGTCTGCGCCAAATCGAATTCTGGGATGTTCCCACCGAGGACATCGCCTTCAATTTTCCGGAGATGCTTCCTCTGATGGGGGAATGCAAATTTCCCAACTGTCGACACCGAAATGAACCGGGGTGCGCCATCCGCGCCGCATTGAAGCGTGGGGAAATCCAGCAGCGTCGCTATGAGAGTTATTTGCAAATGACCGTTTAGAAGCCGTAAGATTTTCGGTCACGGTTATACCAGGGCGAGGCGGATAGAGGCGACTGCGGAACGGTCCCGGAAGCGCCGCTCTCACTTCCGGGACTAATGTGAGCCATTTTTCAGGAGTTGTATCCGTTGGGGTGCGACTCGCGCCATTTGTAGGCGTGTGCGATGATGGTCTCGATATCGGGATATTTGGGATCCCAACCGAGTTCCTCACGAATACGATCACAGGATGCGGCGAGGCGTCCGGGGTCGCCGGGGCGACGCGGCGCAGGGACGACCGTGACTTTCTTGCCGGAGACCTTTTCCACAGCGGCAATCGCTTCAAGTACCGTGGTTCCGTAAGAGTTTCCGAGATTATAGGCGGTAGTGGAACCACCTTTTTTGAGGTATTCCAGGGCCCGGATATGCGCGTCCGCCAGATCATAGACATGGACGAAATCCCGTAGGCAGGAGCCATCACGGGTATCCCAGTCCGTTCCAAAGACCTTGATATCGGGGCGACGTCCTAGCGCGGCGTCAATGACAAGCGGCAGGATGTGTAATTCCGGCGTATGGTCTTCGCCCAATCGTCCTTCGGCATCGGCGCCCGCCGCATTGAAGTAGCGGAGCGATACCGATTTCAGTCCGAAGGCATGGTCATAGTCGCGCAGAATGCGCTCGAACATCAGTTTCGTTTCCCCATAAGGATTGGTCGTTTTCTGGGGATGATTTTCCGGAATGGGGACGATCTGTGGTTCGCCATACGTCGCGGCGGAGGAGGAAAAAATAAAATTCTTGATGCCGTTGTCCAGAACGGCGCGGAGCAGTACCAATCCTCTACCAATGTTGCTCTCGTAATATTTGGCGGGGTCTACAACAGAATCGCCCACGGACGCATAGGCGCCAAAATGCATTACGGCATCCACATCGTATTTTTTAATAGTGCGGTTCAGCGCGCCAAGGTCGCCGTAATCTCCATGCACGAATGGGACATCCAGAATTTCAATGACTTTACGATGTCCGAGTTCCAGTGAATCGAAGACAATGGGCTGATAGCCGCGCTCTTTGAGGGTCAACGTCGTATGCGAACCGATATAGCCCGCTCCGCCGATAACGAGGATAGACAAAGGGAGTTTGCTCCTTGATGGTAGGTATGAGTTTCTATTGTACCCGAAATGCGAATTAAGGAAACATATAAGGGTTTATCCCGTTGTCTCTATACCATCATCGTGCGTCCGGTCTGACGGGCGCGTTCGGTTCCAGAACGGCTTGATGAAATAGGAGTGACGAGCGGCAAAAAAGGTCAACACGGCGAAAGTGGAAAGACAAATAAGGATCGCGATAACAGAGGCTTCCGCTCCGAACGCTCCTCCGGTCAACCATTCCGGTCCGGTAATACGCGGGACAAGCAGTCCCTTGACGGTAGTCCCGGAGACGGGAACGCCAAAAATTCCGCCCTGCGTAAAGTTCCATCCTGCATGGACTCCCACAGATAACCATAAGCGTCGGGTCAGGACAAACGTCATCCCCAGTAATAAGCCCGCTTCCAGAGCGATGGCAAGAGAGCTAAACCATGTCGCGCCAGGGTTTGCAGCATGGAGAAAGCCAAAAATCGCTGAGGAAACGATAAGTGCAAAGATTGTACCCATGCTTTCTTCGGTGATGCGAAAAATGATGCCACGAAAAAGAATTTCCTCCACGACGCCCGAAATGATGCTGATGCCGATGATGGGTAAAAGTATAGAGACAGGGTTCGTTGCTATGACATGGTAGCTTCCCGCCAACCATAGTATCCCAACTATCGCAGTCATAATCCCTGCGCCGAGCGCAAGACCCGTCCCCAGTTCTTTTATCAACCCCATCGTATCCATTTCCGAAGGGGATCGCCGTTCGAGGAGCAGAACAAAAAAACGGTATGCTGATAGAGCGAAAGCGGCGGATAGAACCTGAGAAATAAAGGTCGGTAATTCCTTGTTCGCCAGAAGTAATAATTTTTGAATGGCGAGGGGAAGGCTTTGTCCGATCAGCGCCGCTATTCCAATAATAAGAAACGCCAGAATAATCCGTGTCAGAGGAAACATGGCGATCCGTCGTCCCCTGCTGTCCGGCGGGGGGATCTTTTCTGCACGTGAGGGGACGCAATTGGGAGGCGCAGTAACAGTATCGGTATTTTTCATGTATTGCAGACCCTGCAGATTCGCAAATGGTTACCGCTGGCTCGCGGCGTAGGATTTTTGTACGCTTCTGGGCGCATACGCCGGCGGAGTCAGGGGGACGGGGCTGTCGAAAAAGTTGTAAAGGCGCTTCGAAAAGATTCCGGAGCGCGAACCGGACGACCCGTCGATGCGTCCACAAACGCTCCTCTGGTGATTGCGGTAGCGATCAATCTACCGCTGGCAATCTCAGTCAGAGTGTAATCGATAAAGGCGGAAGCGGGACGCACGTCCCGGAACGTCGCCGTTATTTCTATTTCGTCGCCGTATCGCGCTGGAGATTTGTAATAGACGTGCGCTTCCATGATGACCAGTTGGACTCCATATCGGGCGAAATCATGAAAAGATAGTCCCATCTGTTTGAGAAACTCGGAGCGAGCTTCCTCCAGATAGTTCAGGTAAGCGGCATTGTTAACATGCCCGAACGAATCCAATTCATACGTCCGTACACAAATTCGTGCGGTCAGAGTCTCTGGCGTCACTGGCTCCATTTTGATTTTCGACTTTTTACCGTTATAAGGCTTTCATCATATAAAGCGTTTATGGACAGAAGGTGCAAATTGCGTCCGAAATGGAAAAGCGGTTCTTTACCCTGTCATATCAGAGAAAAGAACCGCTTTAAGTTGAGCGTTAATGCGTCAATCCGATTATTTTTTGTAGAAGTCCACGTTTAACTGAATGAAATTTTTCCATTTTGCCGGAACTTCATCTTCCATGAAGATAGCGTCCACGGGACATTCGGGCTCGCATAGACCGCAGTCTATACACTCCGCCGGATCGATGTAGAGCTGGGGATCGTCACCGTCGCCGCCGTGAATGCAGTCTACGGGACAGACTGCGACGCAACTTTTATCCTTGACGCCGACGCACGGCTCGGCGATAACGTAGGGCATATTTTCCTCCGAAGCGTCCCCGAACCTTCGGGGAACCATTGTGTTGATTATACCCGTCGTCGAAAAAGAATCAAGCGTTCATCTGTAAACAAGACGATTGCAGTCGACAAACAAGACGATTGCAGTCGTCGGATGGAGATGGGGGAAGGTGGTTGCGAATGGATACACCCTTCCTCGAAAGGGGCATCTCACCGTTTTATAGAGCGTACATACACGAAAAGCCGCTCCTTTCGGAGCGACTTTTTCTTCTGTAATTCACGCAACGGACGTCAACTTGCCCCGTCGTGATTTTGGTGTGTGTTCTTCTTCCTCTGTCGTAACTCTGGAAGCGCCGGTAGAAGTCGCAATTTTCCTATTCTCAGACGACGAAGCAGGGGCGGAATGTTCCATCTGTTCTGGTAAAGAAACAAGAACCGTTTGCGCTTCCTGACGTTTACGGAAATTGATTGTCTCCCAGTCGCGAATATAGTCCAGAACGGTCTGCGCTAACCGACGGGCATCGCGTTCCGAAAGCAGAAGCGTCAGCGAGTCGATCTCCCGTACCATCTTCACGGCTCCGCCTGGCATGGTCTCGCCGATGCCGTTATCAATCTTGATGACGAATGGCTGGCGGTACTTCGAGTCTTTACGCAGGGTCATCGTTCTCGCCTGCAAAATATCCTCATGGGGAGTGCCTTTGTGGTCTGTCCATTCATCGAAACAGTTGTTCAAAATGTCCCAGCAGACCAGCTTGAAATCCGGTGCGTCGGCGTAGTGCCGCACCCGTGTCGCCACGCGGTAGTTTTCATCGAATTCCAGTAAGGTGAATGCAATTTTACTGCGGCGCGGTTCCAGACTGAGCATGTCATTTATTTCCAGTAAACGGTCGCGGGTGACATGCTTGTAAATCTGAACGCGCGTCAATTCACGCGCTACTTCCCGCTCTCCCCCCTCGCGATTATTTGCGCTGGCAGGGGTCATGGTGGTGACAATCGCCATCTCTTCGTGCATCTCTCTATCTCTTAACTCTCTATCTCTTAACTCTCTGCCGCGGCTATTACAGGACACGGCGATAGCAACAGGAGGGGCGTTCGCCCAATCCGCTCCAGCATTCCCAGACAAGAAGGTAGCCCTTGCCGCCGATATAGTACAGGTTGGAGACAAGCTCATCGCCGCATTCCGGGCACGTTCCACGCACCCACTGCGGGTCAGGACGACCGTTTGCCAGAGCGCGCGGGCCATGAACCATCGTCTCGACAATTCCTTCGCCCATCTCGCTCAGGGTCTGTTCTATATCTTCGTCCTCTTCAACATCGGTATCGACATTGATATCCAGGACTTCCAGAAGCGTGTCTTTCATAGTATTTCTCCGCCTTAAGCGTATTGTGATGCTTCTCCCAGCTATCTTCTGGTAAAGGCACTCCCTGAGGACGGAAAACCCGGAAAGCGTCCTCTGAAAATTTATAGGGGGACGGCGATGAAGGAGTAAGAGGGTAAGGAAGGGGATAGTGGCGATAGCGAGTCTGGTTGATCCGGAATCGATTTAAGGGACAACGGGGCGAAGAGCCTTAGATTCGCTCCCCACCCCGTTTTCTGGCATCCAGACTGGTTTCTGGCTATCAGATTCGCCCGTAAATATTCAGTTTTAACTAAAGTATTACACTACATACGTGCGCTGACCGCCTGTCGATTGCTTACCGCGTTGCGGCGACCTCCGATAGCGGCGGAGATCAGACTCAGACTGTAGGCGGGATTGTAACGCGAGTCGCAATGGGCGCACGAGGCGCGTTGCAACCGCTTTCGGCGGAAGACCTTTGCCCCACACGCAGGGCAGGCGTAGACATAACGGCAATAAGCGTGTTCGCGATTCAATGGGGGCGAGGCGTAGCGACGATTGCATCCCAACTGAATCGCCAGGTTCCAGAACTGGCGCGAGTGATCCTGATAGACGATATGGGCGACTTCATGGCGGAAAGTATTGAGAGTTTCTTCCCAGCCATAATCACAGTAAGCTTGCCACGAGAGAACGATAAGACCATCTAATTTGCGGTAATAACCGCCGTACTGTTTCCGCGTCGAGAGTCGAATTTCCCGTAGCATGAGGCCGTTGTTGAAATATTCGGCGTTCAAGCGACGAAATTCATCCCACAGACGCGCCAGTACAATACTGCGTTCATCCATGCGGGTTGGATAACCTTCTATTTTGAGAGCAGATTCTCCATTTGAACCGATACGATGAGAGAGGGTGGAGAAGTCTTGCGGGATTGTACCCCAAGCCATCCTTTCACGTAAAGAGAACAATTGTTTTAAGATGATTTCAGGTTTTCCTTCAAATTTCAAAGTGGTCAATCAGATGAATTATTATTGAATTGTTGTGAATAAATTAATAATTCGTTAAGTTGGTTTGAGTGTTTATTTTACCGTTAGCGGAAGCCGCGCAACCAATTCGTGAAACAGGTGTCCGTAGTGGTAGAAGGATATTTCCGTATGGTCGAAGTGGAAGAAATCGGTAAGACATTCGCCGATAAGAAAAAAGGCGCCTTTAGAGCGGTGGACGGGGTGTCATTCACGGCGCAACCGGGAGAGATTTTTGGCGTTTTAGGACCAAATGGCGCAGGCAAAACGACTTTGCTTCGAATGCTGGCGACAATTCTGGAACCTACCGCGGGGACGGCAAGGATTGCCGGGTATGACATACGCAAAGATGCTCAGAGCGTACGTTCCTCTATCGGGTATCTCACAGGTTCCGCAGGATTGTACGAGCGACTGACGCCCCGGGAAGTCCTCGCCTATTTTGGCGAACTCTACGGAATGCGCCCCGATGTAATACAAACGCGTATGAATGATCTTTTCGACGCTCTGGAAATCCATGAGTTTGCAGACCGACGTTGCGATAAGCTTTCCACCGGGCAGAAACAGCGCACCTCAATCGCGCGCGCTATTCTTCATAATCCGCCGGTACTGTTCTTTGACGAACCTACTTCGGGGCTGGACGTCATGGCGGCGCGATCCGTCAAGCAGTTTATCCGCCGTTGCCGCAATGAAGGTCGAACGGTACTCTTTTCCACTCATATCATGAGCGAAGTCGAAGCCCTTTGTGACCGGATTGCGGTGATCTATAACGGAAAAATCGCTGCAATTGGCACACCGGACGAGCTTCGCGCCCGAACGGGCGAAATCCATTTTGAGAATGTCTTTTTACGACTGATAGGCGAACCATTAGATAAAGAACTGGATGCCGGAGGGAAAATTCATGCCTGAAACCCCTGTCGCCCCGCAACTTACGTCCCTGTCCGGGTGGGGGCGTGCGCTGGTCGTCTTTCGCAAAGAATTCCGAGAGGCGTTCCGCGACAAGCGCGTTTTGTTCAATACGATTGTTTCGCCTCTGTTAATCACGCCACTCATTTTAGGGCTTGTCGTCAGTATGGCGAAAAAACAGGCGACTGAGGAAGGAAAGACCCGACTCGAAATCGCGCTCGTCAACAGCGAAAAAGCCCCGGCGACCGTCGCGACGTTAAAAGAAGCGAAAAACGCCGATTTCACCCCGATGACGCGGGAAGTGGCGGAAAAAGCGATTCGTGACCGAAAGTTCAAAGTCGCCGCTATACTGCCTGACGATGCCGATATTCGCATTGCGGCGGGAAACACGGTGACGGTCACTATCCTTCTGGACGAAGGAAATCAGTCATCGCAAACGACTGCCAATCGTCTGGCGACCGCTATCGGGGAACGTGGACAGGCAGTCACTGGAGAACGATTGATCGCTAACGGTCTGCCACTGGACCTGGCGCGTCCCTTCGATACGAAAGAAGAGCCGATCAAGGGCGGCGGTAATGTGGCGATGGTTCTGATTGCCGGTTTCCTGCCGTATATGCTCGCGTTGTACGCCATTCTCGGCGGCGTCTCCCCCGCCAACGATGCGGTAGCCGGAGAAAAAGAACGTGGCACTCTGGAAACATTACTCGTTTCCCCTGCCTCCCGCTTCGATCTGGCGCTCGGGAAATTTTTGAATATCGCCCTGATCTGCCTGATCAGTTGTCTGCTTTCTGTGGTGGGTTTGCTCTGGCCGCTTTATACCGGGTGGGGAGGAATGTCGGAGATAACGAAAGCCACCGGTGGACTGCATCTGGAACCTTTCACGATTCTGGTGATGATTCTGGTACAGATTCCGCTGGCGACTCTGGGAGCCGGACTGCTTCTGGCGGTTTCGACCTACGCCCGCAACCAGAAAGAAGCGCAGACCTACCTGATGCCGGTTATCTTGCTGGTTTCGGTGGCGGCGATCATGTCGATGCTTCTGAAGTCGGATTCCAGTATTCTGTATGCGCTCGTCCCGGTGTTGAATGCGGCGCTGGTGTTAAAGCAGGCTTTAGAAGGCATTTTCAACCCCGCCTTTTTTGCGCTGGCGATGGCTTCCTCATTCGTGTACGCTCTCCTTGCCGTCGCTTTTGCGAAAACTCTCTTTGATCGCGAAAGCGTCCTGCTCAAAGCGTAAACATGCCTTTCCTCCGCGTTATTTCTGATAGTGCGGAGGATTCAACCCGGAGGGGACGGCGATTCGGAAGATAAAGCGCGACAGAGTAACGATTGGTCGTCGCCTACTGTATAATTCCCTCAATGCTTCGCTTTCTTGCAATCCGTCTGGCGCTGGCGGTTCCGACGCTACTGGCGATTTCCTTTCTGGTCTTCTTTGCAGGGTACCTGTCGCCCGCTGATCCGGTGGATATTGCGCTGGGGGAAAAAGCGTCGCCCGAACTCAAAGCGCGAATCAGGCATGAGTGGGGATTAGACCGCTCCCCGCTGGTACGCTACGCCGATTACGTTACGGGAATCGTGACACGGGGAGACTTCGGAAATTCCTTTATCAACCGGGAACCGGTGACGACGCGGATTGCTCGAGGATTTCCCAATACCGCTCTGCTGGCGACCTGCGCTCTGATTCTGGCTTTGCTGATCGGAGTCCCGCTGGGGATTGCGTGCGCCGTTTACGCCAATAGCTGGTTCGACCGTACGGCGATGACGATCGCTTTACTGGGCGTCGCTGTGCCGTCGTTCGTGCTGGGGCCGGTTCTGGTGCTGTTGTTGTCCGTGCGACTGCAATGGTTACCGGTGGTCGGTTTCGCCATTCCGAGTCGTATGGGCTGGCAGTACTTCGTTCTGCCGACGTTTGTGCTGGCTTCCCGGTCGCTCGCCCTGATCGCGCGACTGACCCGCTCGGCGATGCTGGAGACGCTGGGGCAGGATTATATCCGCACGGCGCGGGCGAAGGGTCTTTCGCCGACGACGGTACTGTTCAAGCACGCCCTGAAAAACGCGTTTCCGCCGATTCTGACCGTCGCCGGGACGACTTTCGGCTTCCTTCTATCCGGTTCGTTTGTGGTAGAGACATTCTTCACCATTCCCGGTATCGGAAACGAATCGATCCGCTCTATTCTCAATCGCGATTATCCTGTTATTCAGGGCATGGCGCTGTTGCTGGCGACGATTTTTGTGCTGGTCAATCTTCTGGTAGATGTGCTGTACGGACTGCTTGACCCACGCGCCCGCGTCGCCGCCGCCCAGATCCGACGTCAGGCGGAGGTGAAATCATGAGCGCCGCCCCGCTTTTGATGCCGTCGTCGGATGTGGCGGAAGTCGAACTCGCCGCCGCACCGCCGACGTTCTGGCAGAAATTACGTCGCAATCCCGTAGCGATGATCAGTCTGTGCTTCCTGGGCGCTCTGGTCATCATTTCCCTGCTTGCTCCGCTGATCGCGCCGTACGATTTCGCCCGGCAATCCCTTTCGGAGCGGATGCAAGGGCCTTCTCCAAAACACTGGCTCGGCACGGACGAACTGGGACGCGATACGCTTTCTCGTCTGATGTACGGCGCCCGTATCTCGTTGACGGTGGGGCTTGCGGTAGAAGCGATGGTGGTGACGCTGGGTCTGGCAGTCGGTCTGATCGCCGGATTTGCCGGAGGCTGGCTGGACAACACTCTGATGCGGGTGACCGATGTCATGCTGGCGTTCCCGGATATCCTGCTGGCGATCCTGCTTCTGGGGGCGCTGGGGACTGCGGCTTCCTCTCCCGCCATTTCGATCCTGCTGGTGGTTCTCGCCCTCGGTATCACCGGGTGGCCGCCTCTGGCGCGATTGGTGCGGGGGCAGGCATTGACACTACGCAAGCGAGAGTTCGTCGAGGCGGCGCGAGCGATGGGGGCGACGAATTCCCGCATCATCCTCCGTCACATCCTGCCAAATCTGCTTTCCCCGATTCTGGTGGCGATTACGGTGGATATGGCGGGCGTGATTCTGGCGGAAGCGACACTGTCCTTTCTGGGAATCGGCGTCCAGCGTCCTTATCCTTCGTGGGGCAGGATGATCAATGACGCTCTGGATTATTACCGCTCATACCCCCGTCTGTTGATAGCTCCTTCCATTCTGTTATCGTTGACTGTTCTCGCTCTGAACTTCCTCGGCGATGGTCTCCGCGATACACTCGACCCCCGCCGACGCCAATAACGCCCTTTGCCATTTCCCCGGCAATCCCATTCGTAGCAGACTGGTTGGCAGGGGAGTTGGACGCACTGCGTGCGTCCCTACAGGACAAACTGTTAGGGAGAATTCCCCACCCCGGCGATGTGGTAATCATTCGGGGAATTCGCCCGCGTCTTCGCCAGATAGCCAGCGCGACGGGTTTTGCTGGATGTACTTGCGGATGTGGTATAACTCGTCCGCGATTCACTTGACCTGTAACGCCGGGCACAATCGCTTTCTTTAATCATCCTACTCTGCGACAGGCATTCTGGTATAATCTCCGCATGAATTCCCCGCGCAGCGCTGAGATTCGTCGGAGTACGACGGAGACGGAAATTTTTCTTTCGCTGGTTCTGGATGGTGACGGAACGAGCCAGTTTTCCACCGGAGTCGGCTTTTTCGACCACATGCTGACCCATATCGCACGACACGGACTGATGAACCTTACCGTGGAGGCGAAGGGCGATTTACATGTCGATGATCATCACACCGTCGAGGATGTTGGGATCGTTCTCGGTCAGGCATTGCGGCAGGTGGTTGGGGATAAAAAGGGGATGGTGCGTTACGGGTCGGCGACGATTCCTATGGATGAGTCTCTCGTACTTTGCGCCCTTGATTTTTCGGGACGTGGCGGCCTGTATTTTGAACTTACTTTCCCTGATTCCCGCATTGGGACATTCGCTAGCGAACTGGTGGAAGAATTCTTCCGCGCCGTCGCCGTCAATGCCGGAATGACCCTGCACTTTCAACAACTGGCGGGAAGAAACGCTCATCATATCGCGGAGGCGGCCTTCAAGGCATTCGGTCGCGCTCTGGATGCCGCTACCCGGTTGGACGACCGCATAATCGGAATCCCCTCCACCAAAGGAACGCTTTAAAGCCATGGGAAAAGCGCAAATCGCGATCATTGATTACGGTGTAGGCAATCTGCGCTCGGTGCAAAAGGCGTTTGAGGCGTCCGGTCATACGGTCTGCGTGACCAGTGATCCGGAGATGATCCGGGCGGCATCCCATGTGGTATTGCCCGGAGTCGGCGCTTTCGGGGCGGCGGCGGACACCCTGCGAAGCGTCGGTCTGGAAGAAGTGGCGCTGGATGCCGCGCATTCCGGTAAGCCGTTTCTGGGTATCTGTGTGGGCATGCAACTCCTTTTCACGGAGAGTGAGGAAATGGGAACGCATAAGGGATTGAACCTGATACCCGGTCGCGTACTCAAATTCGGCGAGGAAAACATGGGCGATGCCGCGCGTGGAATGAAAGTGCCGCAAATCGGCTGGAATATCCTGAAGCCGATACAGGAAACGCCCCTGTTCGCCCAGTTGCCAGAGTCGGCGACGGTATATTTCGTCCATTCGTACTACTGCGCCCCGGATGACCCCTCCGCGACCGCAGCGACCACGGACTATATTGCGCCCTACGCTTCCGCCGTCGCTGTTGGGAACATCTACGGTGTGCAGTTCCACCCGGAGAAAAGCTCTTCAATAGGTCTGCGGATTCTGGATAACTTTGCACGGATGTGAAATGACGACGCAATCGGTTCAGGAACCGATAGAACCATGGAAGAGATACGAAGCGCGATATGCAATTTGAAGTGATACCGGCAATCGATTTGCGAGGCGGGCAGGCAGTACGCTTGCAAAAGGGGGATTTTGGGACGACCGAGAAGGTCGCCGAAAATCCGGTGGACGTGGCGCGGTCTTTTGAAGCGCAGGGAGCGACACGGATTCATGTGGTTGATTTGGACGCTTCACGCACCGGAGTTCCCCATGAAGCGGAAACGATTGCGGCGATTATCGGCGCTGTATCTGTGCCGGTGCAGATCGGCGGCGGTATACGGTCACTGGAAATTATCGAACGTCTTCTATTGCTGGGGGCGGATCGGTTGATCGTCGGGACATCGGCGGCGCGGGATGCGGAATTAACGGCACGGATGCTGGAGAAATACGCGCAAAGTATTATTATTGGAGCGGATACCGCCGAAGGATATATTGCGGTGCAGGGCTGGCAGGAAAAGACCGGGGAAACGGCGGAAGCCTTTGGGAAGCGGCTGGTCGGACTCGGTGCGGAACGCTTTCTGTTTACGGATATTGCACGTGATGGCATGTTACAAGGTCCGAATATCGAAGCGACATCCGCGTTCGCTCGCGCCGTCGGTGTTCCCGTGATCGCTTCCGGCGGCGTCTCAGGAATTCATGACATCAAAAATCTCGTTAGGGCGCAACCGGATGGCATTGAAGGGGTCATTACGGGTAAAGCGATTTATGCGGGACGATTGAACCTGGCGGAGGCGTTCGCGGTCGCTCGGGGTGAATCGGCGCAGGGAAATTCCTGAGGACTTCATTCCGCATCGTTCTACGATTTTCTGGCGGAATGCTGGATCAGAAGGGGCGCAAGCGATGGACATGGGCTGGGTTGTCGGAATGGTCGCCGTTTTCATGATTTTTGGCGGTGGCTCTCTGATCGGAAAATGGATCGAGGGCGAAAACGAAGCCAAACGGATTCGGGCGGAAAAGGAATCCGGCAAAAGTGACGCTTCGCTGGCGCTGTTGCAAGAAATGCGACGGGAAATAACGACGTTACGCGAGACGACGACGCGTTTCGACATCAGTTTCGATGCTGCTATTACCCGTCTGGAACAGCGTATGAATTATGTGGAAAGTCAGATAAAGGACACATCGTCGCACCCCGTAAGGGAAGATGAAGAATCGCGCCCCCTCGAATTGAGGGGCGACCACCGGCGCTGATGGTTTTCGCTCGGTCTGGCCTTCAGAGAGGATAATACTTTGGGATCAATCATTGCGCTTGTAGCGATTCTTGCCGGTTTCGGTATTCCGGTCACCGCCATCTGGACCAGCCATCGGGAAAAAATGGCGCGTATTATGGCGGAACGGGGAACGAATCTGCCGCCAAATGTTGTAGCGGAACTAAAGGCTTTGCGTGAAGAGGTAATGAACCTCCGCGAAACAACGACGCGTTTCGATATGAGCTTCGATGCCGCGTTATCCCGACTCGAAGGTCGTGTGGATAGCATTGAGACACAGCAGGCCGGTCAGGCGATTTCCGAACGAGCGGAATCGTATGCGCCCGTTAAGCCAGTGCAGGAATCGGCGGACGTACAGACCATGGGACAGGGAAGATAAAAGGATTTTGAAATAATGGGACCGGGAGAACTGATTGCGATTCTGGCAGGAATCGGGTGCGGAACCGTTGCGCTGATGACGCCTGTCTGGATAATCAAGAATATTCTGGCGCATCGGGAGAAAATGGCGCGTATCAAGCAGGGAATAGAAGGTGGCGTCAACGGATTGACTCCGGAAGAAGTGGATAGTCTGCGCCGTGAATTAGCGGTCTTGCGCGAAACGACGACGCGATTCGATATGAGCTTCGATGCCGCCCTTTCTCGTGTTGAAGAACGTCTCGATTCTCTGGAAACGCAACAGGCGGCGCAAAATGAGGATGCTATAGCCGCGCAACGTGGGGTCGGATATGACCTGCCGCTTGCGACGGAACGGCGGGAATACGGTAAAAACTCTTTAGAAGAGGCTCCGACCGTTTCTCTGGGACGGCGTTAGGAAATCAGGTCAGGAAACTGTATGAATATTCGGGCGTTGCGTGTAAGCGAACAGGAAGAATGTCTGGACCTCTGGGCGGCAGCTTTTCCGGAAACCGGTCGGGACTACTTTATCAAGTACTTCCGGGGCGATGCCACCTGGCGACCAGAAGACACGATTGTCTGTGAGGATCAGGGACGATTGGTCTCCGCCGTCTCCATTGTGCGACGAACGGTCGCACGAGGCGATCTGCGATTGAATATGGCAGGGATCGCCAATGTCGGGACGTTACCGGAGGAACGGGGTAAAGGTCGCTCTACCGCCTGTCTCCGTCGTGCAATCGCTTATATGGAAGCGGAACCGTTTGACTTTTCGCTTTTAGGAACAGGCATTCATGATTATTACGCCCGTCTGGGGTGGATGATCACTCCCTTCCCTGCTTACAGCGCCACGATCTCGGAAGATTTCCCCCGGTACGCGTCGGGTGTGCGCCCTGCAACCGCCACCGATCTGCCTGCTATCCGCGCTCTGTACACCTCTTATAATGCGGGACGACCGTTGACCGTCGAACGCCCGGACTGGTACTGGTCAGGCTGGCTCAATGTGCAGGATACGAACGTTCCGGAAAACCTGCTGGTCGCTGAAAGTTCGGAGCAGGTAACCGGATATCTCCGCTATAAGCTCAACGACGAAATGGTGCAGATTCTGGAAATCGCCGCCACGGATAGCGATACGGAGAAGCGCCTCCTCGTTGCCGTTGTCGCGGTTGCGGAAAATCGTAAGAATGCCTACATTCCGGCGGCGCTTTCTCCGGAAGCATGGGCGCTGTTCTCGGATCGACGTAATGATTTCGCCGGGTGGTGGATGTCCCGCGTGACTGTACCGCTACGTTTCGTAGAAAAACTTGCCGTACAATGTGAAATGGAAACCGCCAAAGTCGCCGCCTTGCTCAATTCTCTGGAGCGTGGGAAGGCGTTCGCCTATCTTTATGGAGTTGAGGAACCGGATACCGACGAACTACGCGCCGTATTTCCTCCCGCTCCCGCCGCCGCCTGGTATGAGTGGGACGGATTCTGATCGTGCGAAAGCCTTGAGGACACGCAACCGTTGAGCGAGATAATTTTGCGAATAATGGAACCGGATGACCGTGCGTCGGTGGCGCACTTGATCTACGCTTCTACAAACGCCTGGTATCAGAAGAACCGTAACATGCCGATTTTTACCGGCCCGCCCTCCGATTGCGAAATCTTCTGCCGGGTATATGAAGACTTAGACCCCGGTCGTTGCCTGCTTGCTGTCGATGTATCCACGCAGACAATTGTCGGTTCCTGTTTCGTGCATCCCCGACCCACTCATGTCTCGGTAGGGATCGTGAACACGCACCCCGATTATTTTGGATCGGGAATTGCACGGCGCCTGCTGGATCGTGTAATTGCAGAAGCGGAGGCGATAAATCTGCCGGTGCGTCTCGTTTCCAGTGCGATGAATCTGGATTCCTTTTCGCTGTATACGCGATTGGGTTTCGTCCCTCGAATGGCGTTTCAGGATATGTTCCTTCCGGCGGAAAAAGCGTCTGAAATTCCTGCCCTGCCGGAGAGCGAGCGGGTTCGTCCAGCAACTCCGAATGACGCCCCTGCTATGGCATCGCTCGAGAGGGAACTGGTCGGTATTCAGCGGCAAAAAGATTATGAATATTTCCTCCGGAATCGCGACGGTATATGGAGCGCATCGGTTCTGGAGAGCGAACGCGGCGATATCGAAGGTTTTCTAATCTCTATCGCCCATCCTGCCAGTACAATGCTTGGCCCGGGCGTTACTCGGACGGACGATGGCGCAGCGGCATTGATCCGGGCGGAACTGCTCAATCGTCCCGGTCTTTCCCCGGTTTTCCTCGTCCCTGCGGAGCGGGAGTCGTTGGTGCGGCGTCTCTATTCGTGGGGCGCGAGAAACTGTGAGATTCACTTCTCGCAAATTCGGGGCGCATGGCAACAACCGACCGGGGTTGTCATGCCCACTTTTATGCCGGAAACAGGATAAACGTAATAGCGATAAACGTAATAGCGATAAACGTAATAGACCTGATAAAAAAAGCCCCGGTACGCTGTGCATACCGGGGCTTTTTCGTCTATACGTTCGAGGCTGAACTTAGCGGCGGCTCAACTTCGACAGTAAGCGGAGGATTTCCATATACAGCCAGACCAGAGTGACCATCAGACCAAAAGCGGCATACCATTCCATGAATTTGGGCGCTCCGCGTCGCGCTCCGCTCTCGATCAGGTCAAAGTCAAGCACGAAGTTCAGCGCCGCAATCGCTACGATTACCAGACTAATTCCGATACCGATTGGACCACTGTCATGCAAAAAAGGCATGTGGAAGCCAAAAAGGTTCATCACCATGGAAACGAGATAAAGTAGCGCGACAGAACCCGTCGCCGCAATAACCCCGATGGTGAATTTTGGCGTCGCGCGCACCAATCTGCCCATGTAAGCGATCAGCATAATCGCCATCACGCCGAAGGTCAGGCCGATTGCCTGCGCGACAATGCCTTCGTAACGGTCGTTATAGCGGGCGGAAATCGCGCCGAGCGCCAGTCCTTCGAGCAGGGCGTAAATCGGAGCCGTCACCGGCGCCGCAGTTGGCTTGAAACAGGTGATCAAGCTGACAATCAAGGCTCCAAACAGGCCGCCAATCGCCAGCGCCCAACCTAATCCCATCGTCGCAGGGTTTAGCGTTAGATTCCAGGTAAACGCAGCGGTGATAACCGCCATAAGTAGCAGAATACCTGTCTTGGTCGCGGTTCCTTCGACCGTCATTCGCTCCGTTAAAGTCGCTTTATTGAAGAAGCCTTTATCTTCAAACGTGTCAAAAGTCTTATCCGAAAATGCGGGATTGCCCGAACGTAATTCCACCGTTGACGCCTCCTTACAATTCTATAAACATTATACCGGATTTTAAGGCGGGCGCGTTCCAAAATGTCAAGGATAGCTTGCCCTACGTGAATTTCATCACTCTCCTCCTGTATCAACTTTCTTTCTCCTGCAATCGATCCATGACAACTGTGAATGAGAACGAACGGGGAAGGCGAGACGCTTTTCCTCTCAGGGGGCGTAATATCGTCCAATGCCGCATTGCCTGCATGGGAAAATTTCATTAACCGCCAAAAACGATTGCTTCATTTGAAAAACTCAGTCCGTTGAGAGCGGAAGTATCTTTCCGCTTCGTCACAATTACCTGTCACCTTAGGATAAAAAAATCGCTTATAAAACGTAGAGCCCCGACTGATGACAAAAAAATCACTTTTGAATCAATGCACGCCGCCGATAGTGTGGAACGCGGTCGCGTCCGTCAAAACCGCTGTACGAACGACAGCTCGCAAAGCAAGGGAACGCGATGATTCCTCCCACGCTCGTAATGGCTCCACTCAGGCACTGGATATTTACTGGGACGCCGCTATGGGCGAAGCTCTGGAAACCTGGGGCGAGGGCACGGCATGGACGGAAATTCGCTTCTTAATGGCAAACTGCCACGGTAAAGCCTTAGATATTGCGTGTGGAACGGGCAAGACCATGGAAATACTCGCGCCGTTTAACGACCTTGAAATACATGGCTGTGATATTTCCGATTTTTTGATTAACAAAGCGATAGAACGGGGAATACCCCGGGAGCGATTGAAGGTTTGCGATGCGACCGTCACAGGATATGAAGATGATTTTTTCGATTATTCCTACTCCATTGGTTCAATGGAACATTTCACGGAAGAAGGCGTTCTGTCGCTGATTACCGAGGCGCGTCGAATAACAAAATTTTCTTCCATGCATCATCTGCCCGTTGCGAGAAACGGAAAGGACAACGGTTGGATTACCCCCTGGCATAGCTATCACAATAATTCCGTTGATTGGTGGCTTGCCAGGTTTCATTCCGTTTATACCCGGGTCCATGTCATTGATTCAAAATGGGAAGACAATTTATCCGTCGGCAAGTGGTTCATCTGTATGAAAGATAGCGCCCCGGCGTTAAAAGATTAGAGGACAGTAATGCTTCGCTCACTGGTACGAAATTCTCTCCATTCCGTTCGTTCCGCTATGGACAAGACCCAGAAACTTGCGAAAAACCGGAAAATATCCGCCTACGTAAAGGGAGGAAAGAGACCCTGGACAGAAGGATACCTGCCATTTCGCGACGCCTGCATCAATTCCGTTATTCATGATCAAACGATGCAAGAAGCGTTTGCTCAATCGCTTCCTCTACCAGAAAAATACGGTGAATTTCTGGATGAGCGTGTCGTCGAACTGCCCTGGCTTCTGGCGAACTTGAGACAGGGTTCCGGGCGTCTACTGGATGCTGGCTCCTCGTTGAACTTCCGCCACATTGTCAATCATCCTGTGATCTGCGGTAAAGACCTGACAATCGTAACGCTCGAACCGGAGATGGAATCGTTCTGGGCGAAGCGAATTTCCTATGCGTTTTCAGACATGCGCGAACTTCCGTTCCGCACGGAATGGTTCGATGAAGTCGCCTGTATCTCTACCTTAGAACATATTGGCAAAGATAATACGATCTATTCGGCAAACCCGGAATGGCGAGAGTCTAACCGACATGACTATATCAAAGCGGCTGAGGAGTTGTATCGAGTCACTAAACCGGGCGGGCGCATCTATATAACCGTCCCCTATGGAAAGTGGACGGACTTCGGATACTACCAGCAATTTGACGCCGATGAGTTAGAAGCGCTGGTGGGAGCGTTCCCAGAGGCGGAAATTACGCGACACTTTTTCCAGTATGAGGCAGGGGGTTGGTGCCATAGTTCGGCGGAGCATTGCCGGGAATGTGTGGCGTTCAATATTCATGATTCCCGCTACTTTAACGCAACCAGCGACAGGGACTATGATCCAGACTTCGCCGCATGCAGTCGGGCAATCGCGACATTAATCATTTCAAAATAACGTAGATATGAAATCCTATTCACATACCTGGGAGCAGGCGGTTCAGTCATTACGGGACGATCCTCATCAGTCCATTCTGGTGCAACAATGTTATTTCGATGATCCGTTGCCGGAAGCGGCGGAGCGCTTCCGCCAGAGTGAAGAGTGGCAGGAAACCAGAAATCTGTTTCGGCGGATAGATAAAGGCGACGTTTTGGATCTGGGCGCGGGTCGCGGAATCGCCAGTTACGCCTTCGCCCGCGAGGGATATAACGTCACGGCGCTGGAGCCGGATCCAAGCCCACTGGTCGGAGCGAAAGCGATTGGAGATATGGCGGGATCGACCAACCTGCCGATTAACATAGTCATAGAATGGGGAGAGAAACTGCCCTTTCCCGACAACAACTTTGATATCGTCTACGCTCGTCAGGCGTTACACCGCGCGCATGACCTCGGGTTATTATGCCAGGAAGCGGCGCGCGTACTGAAGCCGGGGGGCCAGTTCCTTGCCGTGCGAGAGCATGTTATTGCGCGAAAAGCGGATCTGCCCCTATTTCTGGATTCCCATCCGCTCCACCATCTTTATGGCGGAGAAAACGCCTTTCTTCTGGACGAATACAGAAACGCTATCAAGTCCGCCGGGCTAACCTTACAGAAGACGATTGCACCGCTCGATAGCGTTATCAATTACGCGCCGCGAACGGTTGCAGAACGTCGAACTCTGGCGACCCCTTTGCTCATGCGAATACTCGGAAAAACGACTGGAGAATGTCTCGGTCAGATCCAATGGATACAGGACGTTTATGCCGGGTTAAAAGCGCGTATCGGGACTCCGGGAGAAATGTACTCCTTTTTAGCGACGAAGCCAACGCCACAATAACGTCATAATAACGTCGTAATTCCGTCGAGCTTTCGACAACCACTCTGTAACGGACAAGAATATTCAATGAACCCCGCAAAGCAGTTTCATATAGCGCTGATAATGCACGGAGGCCGGGAATGGATGGGAGGCGTCGAATATATACGCAACCTGATATTGGCGCTGGCAAACCAACCGGAAGACATACGTTCCACCTTTGATATAAGTCTGGTGTGTCCGCCGACCATTGATCCCGTACTCCATAGCGAACTCCAACCTCACCTGCGCCGCACGTATTACTATGAGAAGGACTTCGCCCAGCGAACCCTGGTGAATCGTGCGTTATGGCAGTACAAGAGGGTTGCGCTAAAGCGCTACAATCCCAAGTATGATGAATTAGTGGACAGGGAGCGCTTCGATTTTGCGTTTCCGCACCTGGACGTCCGACCAAACTCTCGCCGCAGCGCGCACTGGATACCGGATTTTCAACACAAGCATCTTCCGCACTTCTTTCCGGAATCGGATATTCATAAACGGGACTGGATGGACTCCATGGCGGCCTACAAAGCCGCCCGCGTCGTGTTTAGCAGCCATGCCGCAAAGACGGATTTCCAGACCTTTTACCCGGATGCGACTACCCGGACCGAAGTCTTGCAGTTTAAGACCTCGCCTCATTCCTTATGGTTTGAGGGAGACCCTAACGCTGTTCAACGACAATATAATCTTCCCGAGCGTTTTTTCTTAATCAGCAATCAATTCTTTCAGCATAAGAACCACCTGTTGGTATTCCGCGCTCTATCGCTTCTCAAAGGGACCGGCGTTTATCCTACCGTGGTCTGTACGGGGCTCGTAGATGATTACCGCAGTCCCGGATTCGCGCAGCAAATTCGGTCAGCGATTGAGGATCAGGATTTAACGGGGCAAGTTCATCTGCTCGGTCTGATTCCGCGACTGGATCAGATCCAGTTGATGCGGCAATCCCTTGCAGTCATTCAACCCTCACTGTTTGAAGGTTGGAGCACTGTTATGGAGGATGCTCGCTGTCTCGGGCGACCGATTATCGCGTCGGATTTACCCGTAAATATCGAGCAATCGCCTCCTGACTGCGTCTATTTTCCACGCGAGTCGCCTGAAGCATTAGCGGCGCGAATGCAGGAATGGTGGGAGTCGAAATCGCCCGGCCCGGATATGGGCAGGGAGTTAGCCGCCCGAGAGCAAAATAAGCGAGATGTTCAAGGCTACGGTCAACGATTTCTGGAAATTGCTCGGGGAAACGGATAAGAACAATCCGTCAACTCGGCGAATACGTCCCTTTTATAAATATCTTGAAATAATGCAGAAATAAATGCATAGACCAGAGAGGGCCTGCGTACTGGCGATACAGGGGAACGCCCACAGATAACGGAAGCCGCTTGGGCGACATCTCCATTCGTACCCCCTTGACCCCGGGCGGAATTTTCTTCCAACCCCCCGCCGGGCAAACCCCGGCGGTTCCGGGCAACAGGAAAATTTCGAATCCGTTTCGTCGCGCCCGGAGGCTATATTCCAGATCGCCAAAATAGTGAATCAGATAGGGAGCGAAAATTCCTATCTTCTGGCAAATCTCGTCGGGCACCAGGGTGAATTGACCGCAAATCGTGTCCACCAGCACAGGCTTGTCCCCCGGAATTACCTCGCTGACATGCATTCTCCAGGATTTACGCATACCGCCCGTTGCGCTCAGGACGCCTTCTTTCGTGTCCCGCACGGCAAAACCCAGGATAGCGGGGCGAAGCGATTCTCGATAAGCGGCGTAAAGTCGTTGCAGAGCATCGGGGTCTAGCGTGACATCATCGTTAAGCCATATATAGGCTTTGTAGCCTTTCTCCAATGCGTGACTCCATGCCGTATGCATACCGCCCGACCAGTAAAGATTACCGTCGCCGGGGATGATATTGACTTGCGGGAATTCGGCGCGTACAGCGTCGCCTGTGCCATCGGTAGACCCATCGTCCACGAGAAAGACATCAAATAATGGCGCGTTTACCTGCCCGTAAAGCGAACGAAGACACTGTAAAGTGATTTGTACACGATTGTGACAGGTAATTAAAACCGCCAGTTCAATATTGCCGTTCAAATGCCTATCCTTCTTTTATCGTTTAAATGGAGTCGGGGCAGGGCAGCGCCTCTCTTATCAAAGTCGATTGCAGGATTATGGGTTAATTTCTTGCAAGCCCCTTCCTTATAAAGCGATAACTACCTTTCCAAGGTGGCAACCATTTTGGAGATGACGCAACGCGTCTGGGGCTTGCTCAAAAGGGTAAATGTGGTCAATAGCCGGGCGAATCTTATTTTGCGCCCTCGCCGCTAACAGATGCTTGAACATAGCGACGGAACCGGCATAAAACGCTGTTTCTGCATAAACTGCGTGTTGTGATCCGCCAGGGGACTGTGCTCACTCACAACGCCTGTGAGCGCGACATATCCGCCATTTTAGCCAATTGCAGGCAAAAGACGGAAACCTCACCCGTGCCCCGAAAAGGATAACTCGCCCTTTGTGAATTTCCTCTATTCTCCTCCTTTGTCAATCGTCTTTCGGGTACAATCGATCCATGACAACTGTGACTGAGGACGAATGGCGGGCGGAATGGTATCCCTACGAAAGCGGGGCGACCAAAGATGAGATCGGACCGGCGCAGGGCTACATTATGCGTGACGAAGAACTCGGCGACCCCGACGACTCCGAAGATGCAGACGCCCGCGTGACTCTGGAGCAGGGACGCGCCGAAAACCCCGGTTTTTTCGTGACTGCCACTCTGTATGGCTGGCTCTTCCACACCGTCTACTTCCCCAACCAGGCGGAAGGAAACGCCGGATATGAAACGATCAAGGCGGAACTGACCGCACTGGCGGATCTGATTCCCTACGAAGAAGACGGCGCTAAAAGAATTCAGGAAAAGGCGCAGCAATTGACCGAGGCGGTCGCTGCCTTTGAAGCCCGCTATCCCGTCGCTTCCTGATGATTCCAGCGCCGTCGAGAGAAATATCGGGTACGACCATCGATATCCATCTCATAGGGGCATGGCTCGGTTTGCGAGCGCTCCTGCTGGCGCTTATCGAACAGGGCGGCGGATCGATTGTCCTGGAAGGAGCGGTGGTTGTGGATATCGGAATGGCAGTGGCGACAATCTACTCCGCCAATCAGGGAGGAATCCTACCGATAGCGCGAACCGCTACTAAGGGGAGTCTTCACCCCGGATGATAAGAGCAATATCCGTCCGGGGTAAAGATTCGAGGCGGAGAGGACAGGACTCGAACCCGCACACCCTTTCACAGGTGAGACCGCTTTCAAGGCGGTTGCGATACCATTCCGCTCACCTCTCCATGGTTCAGGAACATAAAATTATACCGTCACTTCCGCGTTAGCGTCAAATCGGCAGTGACAGGAAGAGTGTACCGGGAACGCCCAACGGGGCAGGAGCAATGCTCCCGCAGTTCCCCGCTGGGTCAGTTTCCGGCGCGACCAGACTGGCTCGCCTGCACCATTTCAGCGTATGCCTGTCGGATGCCGCGTACATGGTAGGCGACATTCGCCGAAGTGCAACCCAGTTCGTCGCCAATCTGCCGCCAGGTGCAACCTTCCATCAGTCCATGAAGGATTGCCTGCTGTCGCTTGCTCAGGCGGCGCTCCAGATCCTGCACGAACAGAAGCGTTTCCACGTCGCCCGATGAAGGACGCGAAGCGGAGTGGCCGAAAGCCTGATCTTCCGCCTCGATGCTCTCGGTCATCATGTCATCGATCCGGTCGTGTGAGCGGCGCTTGTTCCAGCGGATATGATCCAGAATCTGCCAGCGGGCGTGCTTCAACAGAAACTGCGTTGGCGTCCCGACCGTCACATCCACCGTAGGCAAAGCCTCGAACACCGCCAGCCACGCTTCCTGTAACAGGTCAGCGGAATCCATTCCCGTGCGGGAAGCGTAATATCCCGCCAGTGACTCTAAACGCGGGCGAAGGGTCTCCCGCAAACGGTCTTGCGCGACAGCATTGCCTGCGCGAGCGTGCGTCAACAAAGATATAGTTGTGTCCACGAATCGTTCTCTCCGAAGGTCGGACGCGGGAGACAAGACATAGAGCGGGCGCGCCATAGATATACCGGGAGCGCGATGACGCCCTGAAAATAAGAGCGCGTTCGCATTTGACCGGATACTCTCACGGCGGGGAATTTCCCGGAACCTGACGCAGGCGTGATGACACGCACTAACGCTATAATAGTTCCTTGCCGGAGACGGCGATACACGATATGAGGTTGTCTCTGCGTTATTGGGACAGTCGGGGCGGGGACGGTTGTAAGGCGTCCTTTCGCCGTGTTGTGCGCGACCGTGAGCCGCACGATAATCGCTTGCCGCGATTCCGCGCCGCTCTCGACAGCGAAAGGTCTTTTCAGACCCTCCGGTCGCGCATCATCAGGATAGTGTCAATGGTCTAGCGAACCGCCGACCAGGCAAGAATTGGCATACGCCGCTCCGCCTGCGCCGATGGCGCGATAGTCTCCGGTTACTCCTGCGGGATCTTTTCCTGCGAGGAAGGTAAACCGGTTACCATTGATTCCTGACTGCGTCTCTCGTGGAGAGCGGGTGAGGAAGTCGCGGCAGGCGGAATCGGCGACGTTGTGAGCCGGCTGTAGATTGAGCCATTGATTGAACATCGTATTCCTCCTGCGTGACATAATGAGTGGTGTCTTTTCTGACGACGCATCTTTTATAAGGCGAGCCTTGCACGCTAACATGCAACAGGCCAACACGCCGTCAGAAACAGTATAGCGCCGCTTCGTCGAATTGCTAAAGAAAAAAGAAAATATTTTTTCGTCTGCTTTACTTCGCCACATTACGCATTCCATATGAGAAACATAGGGTTCATACAGTCACTATGAGACGAGTGATTGTGAGAAAAAAATACAAGTGGTATGGGGAAAGCTTCAGACTATCCATTATCTTGGAATCAGATGTACCGTCAAGCCGTGGCTACTGTTGAAGGGCTACTGTTGAAGAGCGAAGAACGAGTTCCGGAAGCTGTAAATCGCGGAATCCCGGAGTGATTTCGCCTCGCGCCAACCCGAGCAGAGCGATTGCGGCGCGTTGACCAATGGATCGCACCGATTGACGAATCGTCGTTAATCCCCGCTGTTGTGCGGTTGTGGTCAGATCATCGATGCCGATCACCGAAATTTCGGTCGGCATATGGATGTCATATTTACGTAACGCCTCCAGCGCTCCGAAGGCAATACTGTCACTAAAGCAGAAAATCGCTGAGGGGCGACCGCTCCGGTTATCTCCTGTGAATTGTTTCTGCATCCGTCGGACATTCTCCACGCCGGATTCCGCAAAATACACGCCGGGATAAACGATCTCCGGGTCATAGGGCAAACCTGCGGATGCGAGTGCGTCCCGGTATCCTTTGAAGCGCTGGTCGTTGCTACAGAAATCCGCGTTTCCCTGAAAGGCGGCGATACGGCGGTGTCCCAGAGAAATCAGATGTTCAGTCGCCATGCGTCCTGCCGAGACATTGTCCAGATCGATACACGTGAGACCTTCTCCCTCCCTGCTGTCACCGACCAGAACAAAAGGGAGATGCGGACGTTGGGAGCGGAGCGTGTCGACGATGGGGTGTGTCGTGCGCGGAATGATGAGCGCCAGTCCATCGCAATGTCCGTCGCCGTAAAACGGAATGTTTTGTAATGCCGCATCCCAGTTTTGTTCGAGAAAGAGAGTTACTTTCTGTCGCTCCTGCTTGTAGATACTGAGGAGCCCATCCAGGCAAGGACCAAGGTAAGGGTCTGATGTGAGGGATTCCTCGTCATAAGCCATGACGACCCCGATTGCGTTCATCCTCATTCCGGCAAGACCGCGTGCGATACTGGAAGGATGGTAGCCGATACGCTCCGCCGCTTCCCGGACACGCGCCTGCGTCGCCCGCGAGATGCTGGCGTTTCCACGTTCATTGAGGACTTTGCTGACAGTGCCGGGGGAAACTTTCGCTTCCGCCGCTACTTCGCGTATCGAGGCCATCGGCGCTTATGAACTCTTTCCGGGCAGGACGCCTCAGGGAAACCGTTTTCCCTGAGCTGTTCCCCAGAGTATAGTCCTATTGATAACATTTTATCAACGATGTTGCGAGAATCTTACATTTTGTTCCTTTTAGTGAGTATTATCCCAGTTTTGAGGTGAGCCAGGAGGCGATATCGGCGACGCTTTCCGAAGAAACGGCATGACCCATAGGATATTCTTTGTAATCGAAATCTATGGGTAAAGACGACAGACGCTCCCGGATATTACGCCCGTCAGCGATAGGTAAGACTCTATCCTGGGTTCCGTGAACGGCAAGGACGTGCAAATGCCGAAGCGCGTTATCATCTGCGCGGGCGTCCCATGCCTCCGGGAGCACTCTTCCGCTCATGATCACCGCTCCGGTAACCAGATCAGGTCGTGTCAGCAAGGTAAACAGGGACATGACCGAACCCTGAGAAAAACCCATCAGGTAAAGACGTTTCGGGTCAATATCGTAGACGCTCGGGAGCGCTTCCAGAAACTGTACCAGAGTCTGTCGTCCCTTTTCCGCCGCCGCCGTATCGCCTACTGCGCCCGCTTCGGTAAAATGAACGGGATACCATCCGTATGCCTGTGGGCCGATGGTCAGGGGAGAACGCACCGATACGACAAAAAGGCGTGGGTCAAGGTAGTTTTTTAAGTCCAGCAGATCGTATTCGTTGCTTCCTACCCCGTGTAGCAGGACGAGAACCGGCGGCTTCTGTCCTTCGGGCATCGGCGAGGACGGCGGAGCGGTAATATGAACCAGGGGAAGCGATGCGGCTGCTGACATTTTCTGATCCTCCATAAACCATTTTCGGGGCGGCTTCGTACAGTCGCCGTTACCTATATGTCAGGCGACATGAAAAAATTCCCCGTCTTATGTCCGCACCGGTCAGGAGAGGTTCCGATCTTATTTTTGATGAATTTCAGGATTTCGGAATTGGCGTCAGGGAACCCGGAGACGCCTCAGTCGGTAGAAATCGTATAATCTTCGTCGGAAACGCTCATCCGAAGGAATCGATCTATGGCAGCATATAAAACAGGACCTATAAACGCTCGGAAAAGTCATTCTGATCTGTCGCTTGTCACTCTTGCCGTGATGACGGGATTGAGCCTCGCTCTTGCTGTCGGGCCGGCAACGCCCGCTCGTGCTATTCCCCCGCTTCCCGGAGCCAAATACCTGCCGCCCGCGTTACCCGCTACGGCGGCGGAGCGATTCCAGAAGGGAACGGAGTCACTGAAAAAAGGGGAGACACAGCGAGCGACGGCATTCCTGAAGGGGGCGGTGGAACTTGACCCCAAGAACGCCCGCTATATCGCCGAGTATTGTCGCGCCCTGTTCGCCTCACGGCGACTGCCGGAAGCGGAGACGCAGGTGAATCAGGTGGTCGCCCTGGACGACAAAAACGCGGATTATCGTGAGCTTCAGGCGCAAGTTCTCTATGCGCAGGGGAAATTCAAGGAGGCGGAAGTCAGTCAGCGAGAAGCGGTTCGGTTACAGCCCAACAACGGGAAGTATCAGTTCGGTCTGGGAAATGTTCTGAGCGGACAGGAAGGTCGTGCGAGCGAAGCGGAGGCGGCCTTTCGTGCGGCGATCAAACTCGATCCCAATCAAGCGGACTATCCGCTTTTTCTCGGTTTGAATCTATTGCGCCAGCAACGACCCAAAGACGCTGAAACGGCGGCGCGTGACGTGATCCGTCTCGATCCGAAGCGGGCGCTCGGACATCATCTGCTGGGGCAGTCTCTTGCCGCACAGCGACGCGTTCCGGAAGCGTCCGAGCAGTTTCTCGAAGCGGTGCGTCTGGCGCCCAAAGCGCCGCAGTTCCAGTTCGATGCGGGAATGTCCCTTTTCTTTCAGGGTAAATTTCCCGAATCGGAACCGTACTTCCGGGAAGCGACACGACTCGTTCCGCAGAACCCCTTCTTTTACGATCAGTTAGCGGGATGCCTGTTCAACCAGAAAAAATGGGATGAAGCGGAAACCGCCGCCCGCGAAGCGATCCGTCTTCAGGACAAGCAAGCCGGTTTTCATGCGAACCTCGCAATGATTTTGCTGGCGCAGGGCAAAAAGGACGAAGCGCGAACGGAAGCGGAAAAAGCGCAGGGGCTTGGTCTCAAACGACACCCGGTATTTGAAGCGTTGGGCATAAGCGTCAGCTAAGGACGTTAACGCCAGACTCTGATGGGGAATCACATTCCGAAAGTTTCCGTCCCTGCGTTTTCCTGAGGCGGGAATCGCTGGAGATAAACGCATAAAGCGGCAAGGTCTTGCGCACGGTCACCGAGGGCGGCGGGAACGATCTGCAGATTTTCCCTGAGTCGAGACCATGTCCGTGCGGTTATTTCGCGTTGCAACGGTGGCATCAGAAGATCGGCGGCATGTACCGCCAGCGTTCCCAGCACAATCCTTTCCGGATTGAGCAACATACACAGGGTGGCTAACCCGCGCCCCAGCATGGTTCCTGCTGTCTCCAGAGCGGCAAGTGCGGCTGTGTCTCCGGCGCGCGCCGCCGCGACCACAGCGGGGCCGGTCGCTTCGCCGGTGAAGCCGTTTTCAATGGCGATTCTGGTCAGGGAAGGGCCGGACGAGTAAGCTTCCAGGCAGCCCGTCAATCCGCATTTACACCGCCTGCCTTCCGGCTCTACCGCGATATGCCCGATTTCACCGCCTGCGCCGGTGGCGCCCCGATGAAGTTTGCCATCCAGTATCAATCCTGCTCCGATACCCGTCCCTACGGTCAGGAACGCCATCGTCTTCGTTCCCTGCCCCGCGCCGAAATGCCATTCCGCCAGCGCAGTAGCGTCCGCATCATTTTCCAGCGCTGCCGGAATGCCGAACGCTTCAGCGAAGATGGTCGCCAGAGGTATCCCATCGGGCGGCCACCCGGGCAGGTTTGGCGCCTCGAAGACAAGTCCGCGCCGCGCTTCCGCCGGAGCGCCCGCCGAAATGCCGATCCCTGTCAATTCGACCCTTGCCTGCGCTTTCGCCTGACGCCCCAGATTGATGAGAAAAGGAACAATAGCGTCCGATCCCTCCTGAGCGGGAGTCACCCCGGAAACGCGGGTGATAATTTCCCCTGTCATAGAACCGACGATTGCGGCTGATTTCGTTCCGCCCATATCAATGCCCAGAATGTATGCGTTCATGTATTGTTTCCCAATGTGTTACTGTATCTGTTACCGATTTCGTTTCCCTGCGGGTAGCTTTCTTGGTATAGTAACGTGAGTTCGGGATAAGACGGGCTTTCGGATAGAGTGTAGTTACCACACCGCACTCCAAAGAAAGCCCGCCCCATGTCCAGTTTACTGCATCTGTTCTGCAAAGTAGACGATTTCTGTCAACAATTCTTGCCCACCTT
>CAIVZM010000034.1 GCA_903910385.1 uncultured Armatimonadota bacterium | reverse complement strand
GAACGCGCCTGCGCTCCGCCGGCTTTTGCCAGCACGTTGGTGATGGCGGCGGTAAGGGAGGTCTTGCCGTGGTCGACGTGACCGATGGTGCCGATATTGACGTGAGGCTTGTTACGCTCAAACTTCGCCTTGCCCATGATTTCTTTAACTTTCCTTACAGACGCTCTAAATGTTGTCGAGCGACCTTAAACGCGATAAAGCGGCGCGGAAGTTTCCTCCACAGCGCCGCACCGTCCTTAAGACAAAGGAGCCCTTGATGGGAATCGGACCCATGACCTCTTCTTTACCAAAGAAGTGCTCTGCCACTGAGCTACAAGGGCTAATCAACCGTTGCAAACGGTCCATGATACAGCCTTTTCCTCTCATCCGCAAACTGCCACCGGAAATGCCGCCTGGGATGGAATTGAAACCACTGTGTGCATTGTCGCTTATGTATAGCAGGGAGGATTCGCCCTGACACTTAATGATTTACGACATTCAACGAGGCGTAACTATAGAGTTATACTGGTGAAAATATGATATGTTTGAGACTTAAGAGCAATAAAGCTGCTTTTGATCCGTACACCCCTTATTTCAGGACCATATTTCAGGACATCTCTATCGCTCTTCCTGTCTACGATTGATTCTTGAAGTGATGACGCATCAGGGAGATAGCTTGATCTGCGGTCACAACCCGTGCATGAGCAGGGAGCAGCGCTATGGCTCGACGAACCGCTTCCAGTGGGCCGCCAATTGCGCCATAAGACCAGGCATGGACATTTACAAAAGTATAACTCTGTGGATCGGTACGCGGTGATGCCGGTAATGTGCGAATTTCACGAGCGACATCTTCTGGCTCCATAAGACCGTTCCAGAGAAGACAACGGTAAGAAATACAGGGTTTGCCTCGATGCCACAAGATTTCGCCTTTACGACGGTTGTATGGGGAGTAGTCCTTATACAGAATGCCGTCCATTTCCGGTATCTCGAGCAGTGGGATGGTATCTCTGAGGTCGCCTTCATTGGCATTTAACACGCTGCCGATAGTGACATCCGCCTTGCGCATAACCGGCGCCGTCTGTTTAGCCAGCGCTGTCCGGTCGGTCTGAAGATGCGGAAAAGTATAGCCTGGCAGTCCTGCGCCTGTAACGAAGCCATCCGTTGGCTTCGCCGTGGCATAGAGATGACTCAGTGCGCGAGGGGCGACCTCAGAAAGTATAGGAGCGATCTCCCAGGTCATGGGGAAAGTCCCGCGCAAGGGGCTCGCCCAGAACTTGGTATCCCCAGGGAACCCCCCGCCCAACCATTGGATATTGTCCCCGTCACTGAGGACGAACGACACATAGTGGACATTGGCTTCATCCTCCGGTAGGGGACGACGAGGACGACGTAATTTGCTTGCAGGGATATGCTGAAGCGCTGAGAGGTTCTGGGACCAATCGGCGGCGACTCCGCTTGCATTGGCGCGGCTCAAATCATTAACCCACTGGTACTCATCCGGACCCCATCCATATACCAGTGCGTTCGGCCCTAACGTTCGCACCACCTCGGTACGAAAAGCCGAGTCTTTTCCGGCGGAGAAGGTGAAAGCCCGTCGGGCGACGGCGAAGTCCCGCAAATGCCCCGGCTTGTCCAGCGCCTGTTCGATCAGGATGCCACGAGTAAAGCGATCTCTGTATTGCGCCAGCGTTTTGCGGTCATCATCCATGCGAACGTCTCTGAGGATTGTTAATCCTGCCTCTGTCGCCTTTTCACGAAGGGATTCCTCCACTGCGACCGCCTGTAGCAAGCCGCAAAGAGCGGTAGCAACGCTCAGACTTTCTGTGCCGGCGCGGTAAAGGATGCCGCCTTTCACCTCGCCGCGCAAGCGCCTCCAGAGTTCCCATATGGTCGGAGTCTCGACAAAATCGACGCCTTCACTTCGCAGTTCCTTCTCAACGATGGCGCTGAGGCTTCCCGGTCCGGTGCGCATCCAGACTCGCGCCTCGCGGGTGTTGGCTAATCCCTGGAGCGTTACGGCGAATGCCTGCTCGGAAGGGGAGAGACGAGCGTGGTCGATAATATAGATAGTACGGGGCATTACTTAATCACCTGTGGCAATCGCCAGTCAATCGTAGGTTGGTGTCGCTCTTCCAGTGCGAAATTGGTTCTGGTAAACGGTTCGCTTCCAAAAAATCCCTTTCGCGCTGATAGGGGAGAAGGGTGGGGAGAAACCAGGACTGTATGTCTTGTTTCGTCTATGAGCGCCCTTTTCTTCTGTGCGGGAACTCCCCATAAAATAAAGACAGCGGGAGACTCTCGGACGACGACTGCATGAATCACCGCATCGGTGAATGTTTCCCAGCCTTTGCCCCGGTGTGAATTAGCTTCATGAGCGCGAACGGTCAGGCAGGTATTGAGCAGCAACACACCATGCTCAGCCCAGGAAGCGAGATACCCATGTTTCGGGGCGACAAAGTCGGAAATATCTTTGGTCAATTCCGTGTAAATATTACGCAATGATGGGGGGATTGAGACGCCAGGTCGTACCGAAAAGGCGAGGCCGTGCGCCTGTCCATCGTCATGATAGGGATCCTGCCCCAGAATCACAACCCGGACATTTTCATAAGGCGTCATGTTGAGAGCGTTGAAGACATCTTTTTCTGGCGGGAAGACAGTGTATTCCTTCCGTTCCGCATCCACAAAATCCGACAACTCCGCAAAGTAGGGCTTTTCAAATTCGGTCGCGAGCGCCTTACGCCAATCGTCGGGGATATTCACGGTCACAACAACATACTACCCGTTTCCGATGTAAACGTAAATCTCCCCCTGATTCCTTGCTGAGTCTTAATTTCCCCGATACCCACCAAGGCGAAGCCCGGAGAGTAGCAGCAGAACAGTCGCCACTCCGAGCGGTAGAATGAAGATAAGGCAATGCCATTCCAACAGAAAAACGGCATTCATCGTTTTGTTCTCGGGAAAGTGGACACACCGGCTTTTGCCGGGTTGTACCACGTTCAAGCAGTGCAAAAGAAGGCGCAACTTCCCGTGACGGTGAAATTAGTTTGGTCTTGACGAGAAACGTCGTCCGTGTGAAAACGAAGCCTCTATAAAAATAACTTCCGCTTACAGGATCAATTGTGTGAGGCAAAAGGTAATCGATTGCGTTCGGTTTAAGTGATGAGATTATGTTAGAAAACGCCCCGAAGAAACTGGTTTTGATTGACGGAAATTCGCTGCTTTATCGCGGATTCTTTTCCATGCGTTCGCTGACGACGAGCGCGGGACAGCCGACAAATGCAGTCTTTTCCTTTACCATGATGTTGCTAACCCTTCTGACCGACCAGAAGCCGGATGCGATCGCCATGGCATGGGATCGGCCGGAACCGACGTTCCGCCATATCGAATACGCCGCATACAAAGGAACGCGAGATTCCACGCCATCCGAACTGATCTCACAGGGGCCGCTTGCTCGTGAGATGACCGCTGCAATGAATATTCCGCAGTTGGAAGCGCCCGGATTTGAAGCGGACGACATTATCGGCACTTTGGCGCGGCGCGGTCGTGATCTGGGTTATGAAGTGGTTATCGTTACCGGCGACCTGGACGCATTGCAACTGGTGGAACCCGGCGTCACCGTCATGACAACGGTCAAGGGCGTCACCGATGTGGTGATTTATGATGAAGCGGCGGTAGAGAAGCGCTATGGGCTAAAACCTGCTCAGTTGACCGACTATCGGGCGTTGAAGGGGGATACCTCGGACAATATTCCGGGCGTTCCCGGTGTGGGAGAAAAGACTGCATCCCAGTTGCTTCTGCAATATGGGACGGTGGAAAACCTGATCTACCATGTGGATGAGATAAAACAGGCAAAACTCCAGGCCTCGCTGGTGGCTGGGACAGAGCAAATGATCCAGTCCAAGCGTCTGGCGACGATAAAAATTGATGTCCCACTGGAGACAGATCTTCCCGCTCTGGATGTCGCACAACACCGACCTCACTGGGATGAGGTGCGCTCGTTGATGGAGCGACTGGAATTCCGTCAGATGCTGCGACGTATCCCCACCGACAAAACCGTCGCTCCCGCGCCTGTGGCGGTTCCTTCGGGGAAACCTGCCGTCCCCAACCTGTTCACGGACGCAGTTAACCTCAATCTGGAAGAATACGATCCGTTCGCTGATGACAGAGAATCGACCGCGACTCCCACGCAACCGGAACTAATCTCGGTTCCTGGTGAGTACATCGATGTTAATTCTCCGCTTATAACCGCTGATCTGATAGCGGATATCAAATCGTCCCGTGACGGCGGCATTGGTATGCGCTTGCACACAGACGGCGAAGGTATTCTGGATGAGACGCTTCTGGGGGTGACGATCGCGGTAGGTGAAGGGAAGGTCTACTACATCCCGATCCCCCTGCCAGAAGAAGTCAAAGCGCTCATCGAAAACGAAAACGTTCCCAAAGTGACGCATGAAGCGAAATGCGATATCGGCGTCCTGCGACGGCATGGAATTACCCTTCGGGGCATCGTTTTTGATTCGGAACTCGCCGCCTATCTGCTTAACGCCGGGCGACGCACCGGGTTCGCCTTAAACGAAGTCGCTGCAGACTATGCTGGACGTGAACTGCACCCGCTGGATAAAAAGGAGCGGAAAGCGCTTGATGAGGACGCTATACGAGGGCATGAGCGAAGCGAAGCCCTCGCAGAGGCGGACGCCCTGCTTGCCATTCGTAAGGTGCAGGAACCGCGCCTTTCATCAGAGGAAGGCATGCCCGTCATGCGCGATCTAGACCTGCCGATTGCGCCAGTTCTGGCGGAAATGGAACTAAATGGAGTCCGTGCGGATGTGACGGTTCTTCGTCGCCTCTCCGAGGAGATGCAGGCGAAAATCAGTGAACTCGAAACGCAGATTTTCGGGATTGCTGGAATGGAGTTTTCTATAGGTTCGCCCAAGCAGTTAGGCGAAGTGCTGTTCGACCGACTCAAACTGCCTTCCGGGAAGAAAACCAAGACAGGCAGCTATTCCACCGGGGCGGATATTCTCGAAGAACTCGCGCCTAATTATCCGATTGCGTCCCTGATTATTTCCCATCGGGAGCAGGCGAAACTCAAATCGACCTACGCCGACGCCATGCCGTTACTTGTCCGGGCGGACACGGGGCGCATTCATACGTCCCTGAATCAGACAGTTGCGGCGACCGGGCGACTTTCTTCCAGTAACCCTAACTTGCAAAATATTCCGATCCGGACTGAAATCGGGCGGGAAATCCGACGTGCGTTTGTCGCGGAACCGGGTAACGTCCTTGTTTCGGCGGATTATTCCCAGATCGAACTGCGATTGTTCGCCCATGTCTCCCGTGACCCGGAACTGGTTGAGGCATTCGCTTCCGGTGAAGATATTCACAAATATACCGCAGGGAGAATATACGGACTGCCCGTGTCAGAAGTGACCTCCGATATGCGACGTAACGCCAAGACGGTCAACTATGCTGTCATCTATGGCATTTCCGAGTTTGCGCTCGCCCGGCTACTATCTATAACCTTTTCGGAAGCGAAGGAATTGAAAACATCCTATTTCGCCCGCTTCCCCGGAGTTCGCAAGTATCTGGATGAGACGATTGAGTTTGCTAAGGAAAACGGCTATGTCAAGACGCTCTTTGGTCGCCGTCGCTATATCCCAGACATCAATTCTCGTGTGTTCCAGTTCCGGCAGGCATCCGAACGCGCCGCTGCCAACCACCCGATTCAGGGGAGTAGCGCCGATATCATGAAGTTAGCGACGATTGCCGTTTTCAAGGCGCTCCAGGAAGAGAATCTAAACGCCAAACTCCTGTTGCAAGTCCATGATGAACTCCTGTTCGAAACAACTCCGTCGGAAATCCCTCGCCTTGCAGCCACCGTTCGCAAACATATGGAAAATATCGACTTCCTGACTGTCCCATTGGTAGCCGATGTAAAATCCGGCTATTCCTGGGCGGATGTCACTCCCATTGAATGATGTCCGAACCGATAAATAGAACTCTAACTGCTCGTCGCTGACGAAAATAGTTGCGATTTCCGCCTTAATTCGTTATGAGTTAAAAACACGGATTTACCTCGAAACATCATCGTTAGATTTCAGGAATTGAGGTGATTTTCCCACACGCCGGTTCATTCGCAATGTCGATTGACCTGATATTATCCATTGTGAATTTAAAGGAAAACAAACTTAATTGAAAAAGAAAACGCGCCCCGCTGGATTGAAACCGGAAGGTAATCCTGTGGCGACCAAAACCCCGCGACCCCCGCGCACAACTCCCAAAATGTTTGAAGGAGATGCGAATAAACCGATCAAGGAACCGAAAGGGAACCGGGGGAGTAATCCGGTTCCAGATGTTGAGGCTGAGTCTTATATGGAGGCTCCGTCGGTGACTTTCGACGATCTGGGACTACCGGAACCGTTACGACTCGCGGTGAAGGCGGCAGGATGGGAAACGCCGACGCCGATTCAGGCGCGTTCCATTCCTCTGCTGTTATCCGGTCGCGACCTTATCGGGCAGGCGCAGACCGGAACCGGAAAGACCGGTGCGTTCGCCCTACCGTTGCTCGCACACGCGGATGCGCGCGACACGCAAACGCAGGCTCTGGTGATGGTTCCGACGCGTGAACTCTGCGTTCAGGTAGCTGAACAGTTCCATATTCTGTCGAAGGGAACGGGAATGCGGATCGCCCCCATCTACGGAGGGCAACCCATTGACCGCCAGTTCCGCGCCCTGAAGCTCGGAGCGCAAATCGTCGTAGGGACGCCCGGACGTATTCAGGATCACTTACGGCGCGGTTCTCTGGATCTGTCGCAGGTGAAATTCTGTGCTCTGGATGAAGCGGACGAGATGCTCGCCTTCGGGTTTATCGAGGATATCGAAACTATTCTGGCGGAACTGCCGACCACACGTCAAGTCGCACTCTTCTCAGCGACCATGCCGCCACGTATCGCCGCTCTTGTTCGCAAGTTTCTGCCGAATGCGGAGACCGTGAAGATCGAAAGTCGGCGACGCACGCTCGATACCACCAACCAGACCTACTATGAGGTCGCCCCAGGAAAGAAGCGGGATGCTCTGGCGAGGGTACTCGATATGGAGACGCCCGGTCCGACCATTGTCTTCTGCCGAACGCGACAGGAGACGAACGAACTCACGGAAGCGATGCGTCAACGTGGGTATGATGCAGAAGCGTTGCATGGCGACATGAATCAGGCGGAACGCGACCGGGTCATGAAATCGTTCAAGGAAGGTCGTTCAGAATTGTTGATCGCGACCGATGTCGCGGCGCGTGGACTGGATATCGAGACGGTCACACACGTCATCAACTATGACCTGCCCTGGGATGTGGAGCAATATATCCACCGGATCGGGCGAACGGGTCGCGCCGGGCGCACCGGGGATGCGATCACTCTCATTGTGCCCAGAGAACGCCGCAATCTGAAGATGATCGAGCAAATGACCGGCGCGAAAATCTCTCCTGCCCGAATTCCTACGGCGGCGGATGTGGCGGCGCGACGGCGGGAAACTTTCCTGAATACATTGCGAACGCGGCTGGAATCGGATGATTATGACGCCCAACGCCCGGTAGTGTCTGCACTGATTGAAGAATTCGACGCTGCCGATGTCGCTGCCGCTGCGTTACAGATGCTGTGGGAATCGCGAGGGCCGGTGGTGGAAGATTCCGATGATGCCATTGCGGCGGATTCCGAGAGACCGGAACCGGGCATGACCCGTCTGTTCGTGCCCCTCGGACGCCAGGATGGACTGCGTCCCGCTGATCTGGTGGGGGCGATTGCCAGCGCTGTCGGCTTGACCGGGAAATCGGTCGGCGCAATCGATATTCTGGATCGTTCCGCCTTTATCGAAGCGCCCAGCGAACGCGCCGAGGAGATTATCGCAGCGCTGAATCGCACGAAAATCCGCGGACGTAAGGTAATTGTAAAAGTAGCCTATCCCGCTGATGCCAGACGTTCGCCCCGGCGCGGTTGATCTTACAGGTCTAAAGTCGGCGCAACTCTCAACCAGTTGTGCCGACAGTTTCCGCTTCAAGGGTGACGGATTCCCATTCCTGCATCCGCTCGGCGATCTCGTCCTTGAGCCGAGCATATTCATGAGACAGCGATACGGCATGATCCGCAGAATCCGGCGCGGCAAGCCCCGATTCCACTTCGCCGAGTTTAGCTTCCAGCGCTTCGATTTCCATCTCTATCGCCTGAACGCGCTTCTGTAATCTCTGACGCTCTTTGCTCAACGCATGGGCGTTGGCGGGCGGCGCGGCTGGAACGGTAGAGGCGTTCTTTCTCCCGCTCGATTGTGACGACGGGTTAGAGAGAATCGCCTGACGTGCCACCAAGTCCTGACGGTAAGCGGCATACGGGCCGTCAAACATTTCCAACTTACCCGCGCCTTCGAGAGCGAGAGTTTTGTTCGATACTGCATCCAGCAAGGCGCGGTCATGGGAAACGACGATCAACGTGCCGTCGTAACGGTTCAAGGATTCGACAAGGGCGTCCACGGACCAGATATCGAGGTGGTTGGTCGGTTCATCCAGAATCAGGAGATTGGCGGGACTCAACGCCATGAGTGACATCGCGAGTTTGGCGCGTTCCCCGCCGGACAGACCAGAAACCGGCTTAAATACATCATCGCCAGTGAACAAAAACTTTGCAAGGTACGAACGCGCCTCACCGACCGTCATCCCAGCTGCTTCGTAAAAATTCTCCAGAACGGAGAGTTCCGGCTCGAATTCATCGGCTTCCTGCTTGTGGTAAGCGACAGTGACCCCATGTCCACGCCGGATATACCCGGAATCCGGTGATTGTTCACCCAGTATCATCTCTAACAGTGTGGATTTCCCCACTCCGTTCGGGCCGACGATTCCCACTCGATCTCCCCTATAGAGAATGAAATTGGCGTTATCAAGCAAGATTTTGTCGCCATACCGCTTGTTGGCGCGTTCGCAGACCACAACTTCGTGACCGGAGCGACCAGAAGAGGCAATTTTCGCCTGCATCTTCGTCGGTTCATTGACCGGCGCTTCCAGACGCTCCATGCGGTTGAGGATCTTACGGCGCCCCTGCGCCATCCGTGTGTTCTGTCCCTCGATGTTACGCCGGATAAACTCTTCGGTACGGGAGATTTCCTGTTGCTGGCGATTGTATTCTTCTAACTGACGAGCGCGTTGAGCGGCGCGTTGTTCGCGGTAGCCATTAAAGCCCCCGGAGTAAAAATTCAATTTTCGGGCTTCCACTTCCCAGATGGTCTGGGCGACGCTTTCCAGCAAACGACGGTCATGGGAAACGATCAGGACTGCTCCGGGGAATCGTTGAAGGAACCCTTCCAGCCATTCGACCGCCCGGATATCCAGGTGGTTCGTCGGTTCGTCGAGGGCAAGGACATCGGGAGCGGAGGCGAGCAATTTTGCCATCGCAAGGCGCGTTTTTTCCCCGCCCGACAATACCGAAACGGCCTTGTCCAGATCCGAATCGGAGAAGCCCATAGCGGTCATCGCCGCAAACAGGTTTTCTTCGGCGCGGTCGCCTCCGGCAAAATCGAAACGGTCCCGTGCGGCGGCGTAGGCGTCCAGCACGTCTTCGTCGTCGGGTTGTTCCGCCAGAAGTTTTTCCGTCTCGCGAAGCTCATTCTCCGCATCGAAAAGGGCGACCAGAGCGGTTTTCGCTTCCTCTCGCACGGTTCTTTCCTCGCTCAGAAGGTTTATCTGCGCCAGATAACCGATGCGGACACCGTGCGCGACGCGCACAGACCCCTTATCGGCTTCCTGTTCGCCGATCAGGATTTTCAGAAAGGTGGACTTACCGCCGCCGTTTTTACCGACGATGCCGATCTTCTCGCCACGGGCCACACGAACGGAAATATCGTCCAGAACGCTCTGCGCTCCGAACCCCTTAACAACCCCTGACGCTGTAATCAGGCTCATATCGCAGGATTGTATCAGAAACAGGGAGGACACAGAAGACGACAGGTATAAGATTACAGAGCTTAAGAACGATATACTCGATCATCCACGTCTTTTACTTCGGGTAGGGTACGTTCTGGTAGCAGTCGAGGAGCTGACCTCTTCGGCAGGGAGAATTTTCGATGAACGAAAAGATTTCGCGGCGGGTTTATTTACGTTCCGCCGGTGCGATGGTAGCAGGTTTGACGCTCGGCGCTCGCGGGTGGGCATCCGCTCGCCTGGACGGCCCCTTGATTATCGGAAGCGGAGAACACCGTTATGAATGCATTCATGACTGGTTGACGCCGCCGCCGAATATCCTTTTCGGGGATACCCAGGGAGTAGCGCAGGACTCCAAAGGCAGGATCTATGTATCTCATACCGTCCACCCGGAGAGCAAAAGCGACGATGCCATCGCAGTCTTCGACGAGAAAGGCAAGTTCCTGACGTCTTGGGGTTCCAGATTCAAAGGTGGCGGACACGGACTTGACCTTAGAAAAGAAAAAGGAACGGACTACCTCTACCACTGTGATACGGCACACCGTCAGGTCGTGAAAACGACGCTGGATGGCACGGTTATCTGGGAGAAGGGGCTACCCACCGAATCCGGTAAGTATGGCGAAAAGGACGCTTTCATCCCTACCAATGTCGCCTTTTCGCCCAATGGCGATTTCTATGTCGGCGATGGCTACGGTTCCTCGTGGGTGCATCAGTACAATATCGCCGGGGAATATATCCGCTCCTTCGGCGGACGCGGTAGCGATCCGGGACAGTTCAATACGCCGCACGGTCTGTGGGTCGATCCTCGTGGCAAAGAGCCATTGCTGGCGGTCGCAGACCGGGGTAACCGACGAATCCAGTACATGACGATGGACGGTAAGCATGTCAAGTTCGTGACGGAAGGAATGCGCGAACCCTGTCATTTCGATTTCCGTCGAGGGCTGATGCTTGTCCCCGATCTGAGTAGCGTGGTGACATTACTGGACGAAAACAATAAGGTCGTCGCTTCTCTGGGCGATGGGCAACCTTCCAATCTGCGCGGAGCGCCGCGATCACAGTTCATACCGGGCAAGTTTATCCATCCGCACGATGCCATGTTCCTGCGAAACGGCGATATTCTGGTGGCGGAGTGGGTTCCCATCGGAAGAATTACGTTGTTGCGTCGCCTTCGGGGGTAGGTTAGCAAGGAATTTCGCCCGGTTTCGGCGAAATACCCGGTCAGTTTCGAGAGGATAACCATGTTTCAAACCTTTTTACAGATACCGCGACGGCGCGGAGTGATGGTCGCGCCGGTCGTAGCGATTCTAATGGCTATAGCCGGTTGTAATCCGACTCCGTCCGAGACCGCATCCACAACTGCTCCCGATAAGGGAACTCCTGCGGCTCCTGCAACCGGCGCTCCCGCCTCCCCGGCGCCCGCGGAAGCGGGTAAAAAACTCAAGCTCGCCTTTGTGACGAATAATTCTTCGGACTTCTGGACAATCGCCCGGAAGGGGACGGAAAAGGCGCAGAAAGAATTACCGAACGCAGACATCGAGTTTGTCATTCCCTCAGACGGAACGGCATCCGATCAGAAGCGATTGGTTGATGACCTTTTGACCAAGGGCATCGACGGATTTGCGATCAGCCCGGTAACGCCCAAAGAGCAGACTCAAATGCTCAATGACGCCGCTAAGACCGCCATCGTTATCACGCAGGACAGCGATGCTCCGGAAAGCAATCGCACCTGCTATGTCGGTACTGACAATGTTGCAGCGGGTCGGCAAGCGGGCGAAGAAATCAAGAAAGCCTTACCGGGCGGCGGGAAAATCATGCTGTTCGTCGGTAAGAAGGACGCACAGAACGCCAAGGAACGGGCGCAGGGAATCACGGAAGCTCTCAAGGGTAGCGCCATCCAGATTATCGATACCCGAACCGATGATACCGATAAAGTTCGCGCAAAATCTAATGTCGCCGATACTCTGGTCACCTACAAGGATATCGCGGGTCTGGTCGGCCTCTGGTCTTATAATGGCCCGGCTATCCGTAATGCCGTGAAAGAAGCCGGAATGCTGGGCAAAGTCAAAATCGTCTGCTTTGACGAAGAAGACGAAACGCTTGCAGGAGTCAAGGCGGGAGATATCTCCGCAACCATCGTTCAGCAACCCTTCGAGTTCGGTTATCAGTCGATGATTTTGCTGGCGAAAATCAAGGGTGGTGACTCCTCATCGGTTCCTGCGGACAAAAAGATCATTGTTCCCACTCTGGTGATCAAGCAGGCTGATGTCGACGCCTTCAAAACAAAGCTGGACGGGCTACGTGGACGTAAACCAGCCTGATTCCGTTTCGGGGAGCGCGAAAATCGCTCCCCATAGTCCATTACTGGAAATGCGCGGCGTTGTCAAACGCTTTGGCGGGGTCGCCGCGCTATCCAATGTCTCTCTGACTGTCGGAGAGAGCGAGATTCTGGCGTTGATCGGCGAGAATGGCGCCGGAAAGTCCACCCTGATGAAAATTCTGGGTGGTGTCCATGCGCCTGATGCCGGAGAGATTCTAGTTGAGGGACGCAGTGTCCATTTGCGGTCGACTTCAGACGCTGGGAAGCTCGGAATCGCTTTTATCCATCAGGAGTTGAGCGTTCTCGGAAATCTCGATATCGCAGGAAACATCTTTCTAGGACGTGAGCCTACTTTCGGCGGTCCACTGAAGTTGATCTCGCGGCGCACGATGTTCGAGGAAGCGCGAAAGTATATCGAACCGCTCGGTCTTGATATGTCTCCGGACACCTCCGCCGGTCTACTGTCCATCGCGCATCAGCAATTGGTGGAGATCGCCCGCGCTTTATCGCAAAATGCCCGGTTGATCATTATGGATGAGCCGACCTCCTCCCTGACACCGCGTGAGACCGAGCGCTTGTTGACCCTGACGCGCAAACTTCGTGATGAAAACAACGTTAGCATCATCTACATTTCCCACCGTCTGAATGAAGTGGAAGCCATTGCCGACAGAGTATCCGGTCTTCGGGATGGGCAAAATGCGGGTGAATTGGCGAAAAGCGAGATCACACGTGATGCCATGGTCCGATTGATGGTTGGTCGTGATATCCGTGTGGCGGTTCGGGATGCCGAGACAGATCAGAACGCTCCCGTTCGTCTGGAGGCGCGAGGATTACAAACGCCACGATACCCTTCGGAAAAAGTCTCCTTCTCAGTTCGTGCTGGGGAAGTGTTGGGTTTCGCCGGACTCGTCGGAGCGGGAAGGACGGAAATCGCGCAAGCGTTGTTCGGTATCGCTCCTGCTACAGGCGGTGAAATTTATATGGATGGAAGCCCTGTTCAGGTTAAGACTCCCGCCGATGCCATCTCTCACGGGGTCTATCTGATTCCTGAGGATCGTCGACATTCCGGTCTTGCGCTTTCTTTACCGATTCGAGAAAATATCAGTTTGCCGAATTTGGGAGCGTTTGCCACTCTGGGTATTATCCGTGGCCAGGAAGAACGCAAAATGGCGGAGGATATGGTCACCCGTCTGAATGTGCGTTCCGCTCTACAACGGGGCGAAGGAGGAGCTAACGCCGGACAGGTGGCGGATGCTCCAGCGCAGTCGCTGTCGGGAGGTAATCAGCAAAAAGTGGTTTTGGCGAAGTGGCTCGCCATGGAACCTAAAACGTTGCTCTTCGATGAACCGACACGCGGCGTCGATGTCGGCGCGAAGGCGGAGATTTACGATTTGATCCGAGGTCTCGCCGCGAATGGCGTCGCCGTGCTTCTGATCAGCAGTGACATGGAGGAAGTGCTGGGAGTGAGCGACCGTATCGCTGTCATGCATGAAGGAAAAATTACGGGAATACTCGGGCGAACCGATTTTTCCGAAGAGAATGTGATGCGATTGGCGGTAGGCGACGCGCTTTCAGGAAAGGTAGCGGGATAGAGCTCCAGAGGTTACCGCCCTCCTGCTATTCGCAAACAAGATTATGTTTTCAAATTTTCGCAAAGAAACTGGCATTTTCCTTCTGCTGCTGGGACTGTGTATCGTCGTTGCAATTCTGAACCCGCGATTCATCAGCGCAACGAACCTCCAGAATACTGCTCGTTTGATCGGGATGTACGGAATTTTCAGTCTCGGCATGGGACTGGTCATCATGACAGGCGGGATCGATCTTTCGGTCGGTTCGGTCTTCGCTTTACTCGGCGTTTTGCTATCGATGATGCTGGTCGACTGGCACGTTTCGCCCCCGTTGGCAGTGTTTGCGATCATTCTGGCTGGGATGATTCTGGGATCAATCCACGCTTTTTTTATTTCCCGTGTCAATTTACAACCGTTTATCGTCACACTGTGCGGCTTGCTTTTCTACCGTGGGATTGCACGGTTTATCGCCAATGATGAGACCAAGGGTTTCGGCGATGCGGCGGGAGTCGAAAGCCTGAAACAGATCGGAGTCGGCAATTTTCTGGGCGTCCCGATTCCCTTCCTGATTCTTCTCGTCTTGGCGGGACTACTCTGGGTAGCGCTGCACCGCTCGATTTATGGTCGCTATATTTTCGCAATGGGACGGAATGAAGAAGCGGTTCGTTATGCCGGAATCAATACACGCCGCCTGATCGCCAGCGTGTATATTGTGTCGGGCGCTCTGGCGGGTGTGGCTTCGCTGGTGATCGCTTTTTATACTAACTCCGTTTCGCCTTCATCGCATGGAAACTTTTTTGAACTGTATGGGGTTGCGGCGGCGGTTCTGGGGGGGTGTTCCCTGAGGGGCGGCGAAGGATCGGTGGTCGGTATCTTACTCGGCGCCGCATTACTACAGGTTCTCCAGAATCTGGTGAATCTCTTGGGCATTCCCAGTTCACTTAACTTCGCGGTTATGGGAGCCGTTATTCTGATTGGCGTCACTGCAGATCAACTTCTAAGCCGTCGCCATACCGCGTGACAATTGGGAACGTTTATTGAGATTGCATTGTGAGATTTTTTGGGAAACTTCCGAAATGTCTCACAAAATTAGAATGCCAAAAACTCATCTGGCGCTCCTGATGACACAATTTGTGATCGCGTTCGCGCTCATTCTGCATGGTGCGTCCCTGTTGAATCCGAAATGCATTTCCGTACTGTCGCAATGGATCGCTATTGCGCCGGGAGCGCGGGGCTATGTCGCTGTTCTGGAGTTTGTGAGTGCGTTCCCCATCTCTTCTGCGGTAAGGGAACATCCTCGCAAAACTGCTCCCGGTGCACGGCCTAGCAGGTGAAAACCGTCCTTTTTATCGTCCGCCCAGATTCCCATATCTTCGGTCTGTATTGCGACAACCGAGTTGAGATTGCACACATCGTAATGCACCAGTAGCCCTGCCTCGCCGGGTGCGACATCATGGTTGGTTACCGGGTTCACAATGCGGGTGCGGAGTGTTGGGGATGCCACCTTTCGCGAGACGCGAGAGACATCTCTTGTGAAATCGTAAAAGGTTGATTCGTAGTATTGCGATGCCAGTTCACTCATGCCATATTCGCTGATGCAATGAGTAGCCGGTACGCCAAGTCGTTCAGTAAAGAGCGAATATAACTCCTCACGAGACACTTCGCGTGACTTACCCTTGAACCCTCCGGTCTCGACAATGCGACTGCCCGTCGGTAGCGAGAACTGTTCGTCACTGAAATCGAAGAAATGTAGAAAGGCAAAGGCTGTCCCGAACAACACGACCGGTTCGGTACGTCCTCGTAACGAGTTCCTCAACTTCTCTTGCCATCCCATGCCGGCCAGAAACGCGCCGCCGTAGTCATGAATCAACTCCTCCAGCATGAAGGAGAGAGAGGAAAAGGGACTCTCAGCGGTGAGTGTCGGCATCAGAGCGAGTATTTCGGGCGATTCTAAATCAGTCAGTACATATTTTCTATACCCGCCCCGTAGCGATGTGCGGTAAACCGATAATGCTGGGGCGTCCATATAGTGCCGACTGGTTTCGGATTGAGAAGTGCCCGAAGAATCAAAAGTGATTCCGCCGTTTGCTATGGCAGCGTCCTCCAGTGGAGAACAACGGAGTTCGAAGCGTTTGAATGCCGCTGCCGGGGCGGGTGGAATGTCCTGCCACCGTAAGATGTTATCAGGCGAAAGATTACGCCGATCACAATAGGCGCGATACGTTCGGTTGAATCTCCATTGATATTCAAAAATGCGAAGGAACAATCCTTCCTCCTGTTCTGCATCAGGATTCGAAATGTAGCTTCGGATATCTTCGGCAAGATTCCATGCTATCTTCTTATCAGTCATTGTAAATCCTGTTTAGAGGGTCGCCCTATAGAGAGTGAGAGTTTTGTCGCTTCGGTATAAAAGCAGTCCTTGCCCATCCGCAGTTGCGAAAAAATCATCGATATGTATGGGTTTGCCCGTTGAATTCGCCTGTGGTCGTAAGCGCGAAACAATTCTGCCTTCACGATTCAGAGTCCACAAATTGCCTTCCTTATCATACACAGTGAGGCGTTGACCATCGCCGGAAAGACAAACAAGTTCTGGCTCAAAAAAGTGACCGCCTTTATCTCCAAATAACCGCTTACCCTTGCTATCGAATAGCGCTACCTTCGGGCTGACCGCTAGTTCCCTTTCGTTTATACGCCTGTGATATGAGATGGCAATAAATTTTCCATCGGCGCTGACCGCTGACCGGGGAGAATCACCCTCCAGGTTTTCCGCCCATCTTAGCGCTCCGGTACGGGCATCCCACACGCTCAAGCGCGCTTCTCGCTTCTGGTCGCCGATACCAGAGACGACGATAGCGGTGGAGCCATCGGCGGATAGAGTGACATTCTGAGTACGTCCACTCTGGCGCTCGTGTCGTCGCCAGCGCGGTATCCGATCCAAACCCCAGACGCTGATACCGGAATCGAGCCAGGTTCCGGTCAGAATCAGCGATGCTGATTTCGCAATCGAAAGCGACTCAGGAATACCATTCAATTTTGTCGAGACCCCGGGCCAGGCGGCGTCTGTGCGAATAGGTATCAAATATAAGGCAGCCGAACCGACTCCTACTGCCGCCAGGCGACCATCATAAGTTGGTTCCACACACCAAATTGCGCCCTCCACAGGAATGAGCGCGGAGCGCGACGGACCTGCGACGGCATCCAGAATACGTACGGAAGCTTCTCCTGGGTTTAGACGCGCATAGGCGAGGGTGACGCCGAGATTGGTGATATGCACGGCATTGACACCGTGATACCGGGGCGATTGCCATAACGGTTTGCCCGTCGCTGGGTCTGCGCGTCGTACAATGCCGGATTGATCCACCCACGCGACATTCTTACCATCAGGAGAAAGGTTTCCCGCATGAAAGCCCGGCGCAGAGATTGTCCAAATACGTTGCCAACGAGGAAGACCATCCCCGTCCGAAACACTGATATTCGTTTCTTGCGTTATCGTGGAAGGCGATGGGGAAGGATTAGTCACATTCATACGTAACGATGCGCCCATTGCCATCGCCATGATGCCTGCTCCCAGAGCGATCAGTTTTTTGATGCCGAAAAGTCCCATCGAAAGGATATACTATCTCTCTGTTAACGACGGACGAACAATCTCGTTCAAAAAATACCGGTGCATCCGTCCATCATTCGTCAGTTCTGGATGGAATGCGGAAACCAGCAGATTACCCTGACGCGCTACGACGATTTTGTCTTGAACGCATCCCAGAATATTCACACTTGGTCCAGCTTCTGTAATTATCGGGGCCCGGATGAAAACAGCGCGGAACGGTTCCTTTTCATCGATTTCCGGCACAAGTATATCGCTTTCAAAGGAATCAACCTGACGACCGAAGGCATTTCGCGCCACCGTAATGTCCATCAGTCCGAGTGTGGTTTGCCCGCCGCGTTCCGCACCGCTCTCGATACGCTTCGCCAGAAGGATCATTCCAGCGCAGGTTCCGTACACAGGCGTTCCGCTCGAATGCGCCTCCTTCAAAGCTTTATCCAGTCCGTAGCGTACGAGAAGCTTACCGATGGTAGTGGATTCTCCACCCGGCAGGATAAGACCATCCGCCGACACTATTTCCTGCGGGGTTCGCACAAGAAAAGGATATCCACCCGCATCTTCAACTGTTTTGCAGTGGGCGTCGAAATCCCCTTGCATTGCCAAAACGCCGATTTTTATCTTATAGGCAAGTTTACCGGGTTCGCTCATAGTTGTTACTCTGTTGTCAAAATATCGTTCAGGGTATGACGCGGAGAATAGAAGAGTCAATAACAGGTACGATTCGGGATTCGTCAAATTCAAGTCGAATGCCTTCACAATAACTCAGCGCGTCACCGTAGTTTTCGACATCGCGCCAGTTTTTGTCATTGTTACCACCAGTTAGCAAGCAACCGATAGCGCCCATCTCGATGACGCCCCCATGCGAAGTCAACAAAGCCGCTGTCCCGTCAGATATTTCCCGAACGACCGAGAGCCAGTGTTGCGCTTGATCCCGACAATACGCCTCCACTTGCTCGTCTGAGCGCGCCGCTTGCGCGTATTGGGCGAAGGTTACTGGATAGGGGAGTTCCTCTTCTATCATATCTGGATAATCGGAAAGCCATTCTTCCTGTCTATCGACCGCGAAGCCCATCGCAATGGCGGTTTCGTAAGCGCGGGGCAATGTCGAAGAAATCACCAGAGAAAACGTTCCCATTGTTTCGCCCACCCTGCGCGCGTGGGTGACACCAACCTGCGCCAGATGCTCACTTGGCCGAAAACGTTTGGCATGACGGCGCACTTCTAAAATCTTCATGACATCTGGCTGTATCGTATGCAGGGAAGCTGGAAAAGAAGCCTCAAAAAATACAGGGCGACGAAAACGGTTTTCGTCGCCCTGTATCACCCACAGGATTATGCTGAAAAAATTACCAGCCTCGCGTTGCGAGAAGATCTTTCTCATCCAACTGGCGTATATCGATACCGACCATTGGTTCACCCAGATTGGTACTGACTTCGACCAGCTTTTCCGGGTCATTCCAAAAGGTCACTGCATCGACCATCCGCTTGGCGCGTTCCGCCGGGTCTCCGGATTTGAAAATGCCGGAACCGACAAAGACCGCCTCAGCGCCCAACATCATCATCAGAGCGGCATCCGCCGGAGTCGCGACTCCGCCCGCAGAGAAGTTCGGTACCGGTAGCTTGCCATTTTGCCAGACATAACGGACGAGATCATAAGGAGCTCCCAGATTTTTCGCTTCCGTCATCAGTTCGGCTTCATCCATCGTCCGGATTCGGCGAACCCCTCCCATGACAGTGCGCATATGGCGAACCGCCTCGACCACATTTCCGGTTCCCGCTTCGCCTTTTGTGCGAATCATGGCTGCGCCCTCGCCGATTCGGCGAAGCGCCTCGCCCAGATCACGGCAACCGCAAACGAACGGGACTTTGTAATCGTGCTTGTACAGGTGATACTGCTCATCCGCAGGGGTAAGGACTTCGGACTCATCGATAAAATCGACTCCCCGGTCGCCCTTGCTATCACGGATCGCTTCCAGAATGCGTGCCTCCGCGATATGTCCGATTCGACACTTCGCCATGACCGGAATAGTCACGGTATCCATGATTTCACGGATCATCGCCGGGTCGCTCATGCGAGCGACGCCGCCATCTTTACGGATATCTGCGGGAACTCGCTCCAGCGCCATTACCGCCGTCGCGCCCGCCTCTTCAGCAATACGGGCTTGCTCTGCGTTGACGACATCCATGATGACGCCGCCCTTGAGCATTTCTGCAAGCCCAACTTTATTGCGCCAAGTCGCCTTTTCCGGAGTCATCGAATCCGTTTTCTCGCCGTTGCTATTTCCATTACTATTGGAGTAGCCGTTCGTTAAGCGAGTATTTTCAATTGTCTGTTCCATCTGTCAATCGCGCTTTCAACGCCTCGAAAGGCGCAGTGAGTAGGCAAATTTTGCCATTCGAAACCACAAATCATTTTATCACGCACGCCAGATAGCGTGAGCGACTGTCGTCATAATCATGAATGGCGTTATTTGAGATGCTCTGATTCGCAAAAGAGTTCCTGATGAGCGCTCTGTGGCGAAGGATTTATACTGGGGGCATTCATACACTTCTATCGTTCCGTTTTTCGGGATTGACAAAGGGGATTCAGAGGGTGGATTCCTCAAGGGGTATCACTTTCAACGATGGGTAAACGGCGACAGATCACACCGATTTCAGGGTATTAACAGGGAGCGCCGAGCCTTGTTCGATGGCGTTCCAGCGAATCGAATGGGCATGGCAGATAGCGACGGCGAGCGCATCAGCGGCGTCATCCGGGCGGGGAATTTCGGCAAGGTTCAGAAGTCGCGTGACATTGACTTGCATTTGCTTTTTGTCCGCGCGACCGTACCCTGTGACCGCTATCTTAACCTGCGAGGGCGTATATTCTGACCAGGGAAGATTTCGCTCCGCGAATGCCATCAGAATAACTCCTCGCGCCCCGGCGACATCGATTCCGGTGGTCACATTCTGACTGAAAAATAGCCGCTCCGTCGCTACCGTATCCGGATTGTAACGGTCGATAAGAGTATGGATATCCGTGTGGATCGAATGTAGTCGGTCTGGAAAAGGCAGATCAGGGGACGTCAATAAAACGCCGGTGTCAATCGGACGTAATTGCCCCCCCTTATAGTCGATAATGCCAAATCCGACGGTAGCGGTGCCCGGATCAATGCCGAGTACTATCATTGGTCGTATTGTATCGCGTGAAACTCCGCTAAGCGGGCATTCTTTGCCAATCAACCTTTCAAACCGGCGGCGTAGAATTTGCTGAGAACGGCGCTATCAATTGCAATCACCATATATAGGTTTGGCTTCTCCGAATTGATATCGATGGCGTCGATCTTCTGCGACTTGGCATCAGTAACCACTTTTGCCGTAACGACACGAAATAACCGCATCCAGGCGAACGGATCAGGTTGGACGGCGAGAAAAAACGCGGGAAGCGAAGACAGCAACGCGGGCAATTCCGAGTTCCCGGAAGCGAGAGGCAGTCTGTGGAGAAGAAAATCGCAGATCGCCCCACCCTCAGAAAGTAGCCCTCTTGCCGAAAACCGCCATAAACAGATGTCTCCTGGCAACCATATAACGCCTTCCCCACTGGTCAGCAGTCGCAGGAAGTCTTCCTGTTTCTCTGCCGGAATGCGAATGTCTCCAGAGGAGTCGAATCTTTCCGGGTTCATCTCCTTCAAGCGCGGATCAATGGGAATCCGTTCACCGGATCGCCCCTGCGAATAATCATTGGCATGACCGCCGATCAAAAAGCAACGAGCCACTTTTGCGCGAAACAGGTCGGGGTCGGTTCTCAGCGCTGTCAGTAAGTCGGAACCGCTTCCGGTGGAAATGATATTGACCGGTTCGAGGAATTCGTCAAGGATACTCTGTAATGCATTCGCTCCGGAAACAATTAGAATTTCTCGCGAGACGTTTCGCTTCTCCCCGCCGCTATCAGATCTTTTCCGTAACGAAAATAATTCCGTCAATCCACTTTCAATATCAGGATCAGGAGCAGGCAGAAGGACAGCTTGCAAATCAAGCTCTTTGGAGTTCAGAAGATAGGCAACATCAAACCAGTCAGAGACATCCTTAAAATCAGCGACGAAAAGGATGGCGGGTTTTTGGATGGGATCTTCCGGATTCTGCTCGTCGAACATGATGTTATTCTAGCCGGAAAAAGGCAGTATATGCAGCGCATACGCGACAATCAAAGCAACGAAAGCCATGCCGAGAATGACAACAATGATACTTACTGGTAGCGGTTTTCGAGGAGGAGTGAAATCCGCTATTGTGACGTGCTTGAAAGCGTTCGCGAAGCGATACATCGCCGCATCTGCGGCGCGACTGAGATCCCCATCGGAGGTCGCTGCAATATCAATGCGAACGAGTTCATCTCGATAAGGGTTCCATTCCACTCGCATCTCGGCGGGCCATCCATCAACGAATACCTTACCGACGATATGAGATTCCGAATTATATTCCTTAACCCGACCGATACGACGGAAAGCGACATAGGAACGCTTCGATGTGGCTTCCAACGAATCAGGCGTAATCAATTCCATTACCCGACTCATGTTTGTTGTGTTTTGTTGACGGACTCATCCTGAGGAATGTTCCATAAACGTAGCTTAAAGTCTGAAAGCATTTCCGATAATGTTGCGAGGGGAAGACCGATCACATTCGACGGATCACCTTCGATTCTAGCGACGAACGGCATAGCGTATCCCTGCATGCCGTAGGCTCCCGCTTTGTCCATGGGTTCGCCGGTCGCAACATACGCGTCGATAGCTTCTTCCGGTAATTGAATAAACGTCACATCTGTGCGGACGACGCGTGTCTGGCTTTTGATAAGACCCTCGCCTTCAACCGATTCGAGTAAGGTGACCCCTGAGTATACGGAATGCGTTTTACCAGAAAGTAGCCGTAACAACCGTTTCGCATCCTCCGCATCCGTGGGTTTTCCCAGAATTGCTCCATCCGGGGCGACAACATCCGTGTCTACCCCCAGTATCAGACCGTGGCGGCGGGATGCAACTTCGTACGCTTTTCCTTCCGCAGCCGCCGCCACATATTTTTCCCCGTCTGTCATATGGGACAGTGACTCCTCGGGAAAACGACTGACGACTACCGTAAAACGGACGCCGAGTCGATTCAGTAATTCACGTCGTCGCGGCGATGCGGATGCCAGATAAAGCCGCCGTGAATCGTCTTTCCCTTCCCAATCTGGAGGAGTCTGAATCAATCCGCCTGTCTCCCTGCATCATTTCCGGAGGACGGAGTTTCATCGTCCTGTTCTTCAAATTCTTTTTTTTGCTGTTCGGAAGTTTCCGAAATGGCGAACGGCGAATCCGACAGACTATCGCGTTCCTCGGGAGCTTCCCAGACTTCGCCATTAAAAGTCGCAGATTCTGCGGTTGTCTCTTCTGACGTATCCGGTGTTTCCCCTGAATCAGAGGGCGTTTCGAAAAGGATATCGCCCGATGCTATCTGTTGCTCCAACTCGCGAACCCTTCGCTCCAGAGCGCTGATTTCTTCCCCTGCTGTCGTCGTGGTTTCCGGAGTCATGGACGGCGCTGAGGGAGTGTCGACGGTTGTATTCGCAAAGGGAGCGCCGCGTAAACCTTCGACGATGCGTTCGCGAACTGGTCTGCCTTTGGTTTTCCATGCCTCCGCGATTGCGGGGCCATGTTCATTCAGCAACTTGATCGTTTTATCGACCGCTTCCGCAATAGAAACAAGCGCTCCCAGAGCGGTATCCGCCACTCGTTCTATCGTCACAGGTGTTTCAGGTGACCGAGAGTTTCCTCCATTGCCGGCGCCACCCTCCGAATTATCCTGCTCCATTTCCGATGTTTCCGAGTTTGTGTTACTCATCTCATTCTCTCTTTCTCCAGGGCGATTCATTATCCGTTCATATATCGCACGCGGAATAGAATTCGGGACGACGCTGAAACGCCATTGAAGATGTGCATTTGTCACCAACGGTCGTTACAGCGGTCCCGCATATACATCTCTTTTGAGTATTCCCACGTACGGAAGGTTGCGGTATCGCTGATTCCAGTCCAGACCATATCCAATGACGAACGCATCCGGGATCGTAAATCCCACATAATCGGCATTCACTAAGGCGGCATCGGCGCGTCCTGAAGGCTTATCCAGAAAAGTGACCACCTTCACCGAGGCAGGGGCGCGTTGACGCAAATTCCTGAGGACATAAGAGAGAGTCAACCCGGTATCGATAATATCTTCGACGACAAGAACATGCCGACCCTCGATAGAATCATCCAGGTCTTTGGTCAATCGCACTTCACCGGAGGACTGCGTGCCACTATACGAAGAGATACCGATGACATCCAGAGTCAGAGGAATGTCAATCGCTCGCATCAGATCTGCAAGGAATGGCATCGATCCTTTGACAATAGTAACAAGATGCGGCTCTCTGCCTTCGTAATCATGGGCGATTTCGACGCCTAATTCTTTAACTCGTTGCCGGACTTGTTCTTCGGTGAAAAGCGTTTGTTCAATATCGTCATGCATCGGGTGGGGCATCGGTTTTTAGCTGTTCCTCTATTTTGGTGGGCGATTTCCCTTCATTATACCGGGTAAGCAAAATTTTCATTCCTTCGTCAATGCCGGATGACGGACGATGCCAACCTGTATCAGTGTCGTTTAAATGGAACGGAGGACACCCGGATAATCACTTTGGGACACGCGGTAATCCGGAAATATTTTTTCCATATGCGTCGCCTTAAGATGTTTTTGCGCGACTTCGGCAAAGACCGCACGGTAATCTGTAGTCAACGCCAGATCGCGATTATCGTTTAACTGCTCTGGCGCCAGTCCCGGCCATTTACTCAGAACGACTCCGCCATTCACCGCGCCTCCGAGAGCAAAAAAACAGGTGGCATGACCATGATCGGTTCCTCCTGTTCCGTTCTGCCGCGCTGTTCGACCAAATTCGCTCATCGTGAGGATTACGACATCGTTCATTCGGTCTCCGAGATCATGATGAAGCGCCGCAATAGCGTTGGAGAACTCACGGAGACGGTTCGCGAGTTGACCCTGCGCTCCTCCCTGATTGGCATGCGTATCCCATCCGCCTACATCGGCGAAGGCTACTTCGACGCCGACATCCGCTTTGATGAGTTGCGCGATCTGCTTGAGCGATTCCGCAAATTTTCCAGTAGGGTAGTTTGCGCCGGGGGCGGAACGATAAGCGGTTGGATTCAGTTTTTTGAGCATTTTGATCGCTTCAAAGGATTCCTTCCCGGTTCCGTGCAGCACATCGCCAACCGCATCGTTATAGAGCGTCTCAAAACCTCCTGCAACATCGCCATTCCCACCCGCCAATCGGGCGATACCGCCACCGACGCCAAATGTTTTGAGGTCGGGTATCGCTAACGCATTCGAATCTCCCTGTAGACTTCGGGGCAAGGAGCCGCCTAGTGCGACGGCGCGGAACGGATTTGCAGCGTTCTTCCGGTCTTCGGGGCATTGGGCTATGGTTCGCGCCAGCCAGCCATCTGCGACACTCTTGCTGGTTGGGATGCCAGATTCCATGTAATCCTGCGCATCAAAATGAGAACGTGTCGTGTTGGGCGAACCGCACGCATGGATGACAGCCAGATGCCCCGATTGATACAGGGGAAGAAAGGCGGAAAGAGACGGATGCAAACCAAAGAACCCGTCCAGATCGAGCGCGGATTCGCCTTTATTGCCGGATGTCGGCGCGGCTACCGCCAGATTGGGGCGAAGTTTATATAATTCTGCATCGCCATAAGGTGTCACTGCCGAAAGTCCGTCCATGGCTCCACGTTGAAATATACAAATCAGCGTTTTCTTGCGTCTTGAGGCATCTGGTTCAGCGGCGAACACGGATCGTTGCAAAAACGCGGGGCCGATTACCGGGGCAAGCCCGATAGATGCTAAAGCCAGTCCGCCATTTTTGAGGAATATTCGTCGTGTAATGTTCATTTCTCTTTTCCTGAAAGGGTAATGGTGTGCGGGAAGTAGACCTACCTCCGTTGAAACTCCGGCGATCCCAGAACCAGCGCGGTCAGTCGTGACACGGTATCTCTCTTCTGTCCAATATGTGCATTCTCTGGGGTAGCATTTGCCTCTTTGAGTAGCGTAGCCCGTGTCGATGGCGTCAGTTCGTCGCTTAACAATTGTTTCGCCAGAGCGTTCACTTCGGCTTCGGAGTTTGATGTCGAGGGAAGCGGGGGCAAGATGACATCGGTTATTTTTCCGTCCGCCAGCGCCAGAGAATAGTTCAATCGCGCCACCAGAGCCCCGGTCGATACCCATTGCTTCGAGTCTTCCGTCCATCCGGTGGGCGGTTGACACTGATAGAGAGGTTGACCCAGAGTAGTGATCTGTCCTGTTGTAGTGCGTCCAAGGTTCCCATTGAGGCTTTTGCCACGGTTCGGCTTAACCCCCAAAATCGTATTGCTAGTTAGCGATGACAGATCTATCGATCCGCCGAGCGCACGGATGGAAGAAACCGCGTACTCGAATGGAGTCTTGATCTTCTGGCGGTAGGCAAGTCGTGAATAGAACTCCGGCGACATCACAATGGTACGGTAGACTTCATGCAAATCGCCCTGAGTTCGTTTCCAGGTGGCGACGCATTTATCGACCAGCGACGGGGGAGGAGTATCCGACACTAGACGGCGGCATAACTTCGTGGAAATAAATCGCATCGTCGCGGGTTGGTTGGAGAGAATATCCAGCGCTTTCTCGCCATCCGACATTCCTCCCCCGGCGGGGATGACGCGTCCCAGAAATCGTTTCTCTCCATTGTCATGACGAGTTTTCGCAAACAAGAATTGGCCCGACTGGCGATCAATTGTCCAACCTGTCAAACAGCGTGCGAGCTCCTGAACGTCTTTCTGCGAATAGCCGCCATCGACGCCCATCGTATGCAATTCCATCAACTCACGAGCGTAGTTTTCATTGATCCCGCCTTGAGCGCGATTCTTCGTTGCAGTCTGCGTTCGTTCGCCATTGCTCATACCGAGAGCCCGGAGACGGTTGACAATAGCTTGACGTCGCGCGTCCGTCCGCGGATTCACCGCTCTTTCGACGGACGACTGTGCATTGTCCAGATAAATCAGCATCGCCGGGCTTTTCGCAGATGCGCCCAGCAGATCGCGAAATTTGCCAAAGAGATTCGGTCGAATGACATCGCGCTCGTCGACTATTTTGTATACGGCGCAGGCGTTTTTTCGGATGTCGATATTGAAATGGTTGCTCCAGAAATCCGTCATCACTTCCTGAAATTGACGTTCGGATTCAACGGCGCGAGTCACTTTTTCCGCCGCCATCTGAATGTTGCCATCGCGCATTCGAGCCCGTAGATCCCGGTATTCCCTGATATCTTCTTGTTCCTTGGGTGTGAGAGCGCTCATCGCTTCTTTTAGCTTTTTCGCTTTACCGGGTTCCGTTACCGCCTTTTGCACATCCGCCATTGTCGCATCTGGATTGATTCCAGCGGTTTGCGCCATCGTTTGTCGTGCCTGAAGGGTTTTTACTGATTTCTTCAAACCAGAGTAATACAATTCAGCCAGTTGCGTTGGGGTTTGCTGAAGCAAGTTCAAAGTTGCGATCTTATCCGTGACGGCGGTATCCGGAATTTTTTCTGGCATTAATTGCAATTCGACATAGTGGTTCAATCCTTGCGCTTTCACCTTTTCGACATCGCCGGGACGCGGACCAAATCCCATACGGTTCAGGACATGAACAATCTTCTGCTCCTCGGTCAACGGGGTGTTATCATACACGACAAGTGAGGAGTGAGCGACGGTATCCTGTGACTGTCGCATCTGTGGGTCGTTTTTACTCGCATTTTTTTTCTTGCTGTCAGGTGGCGCAGCCTTTGATACAGCCCCAATCGCTACAGCTGCGACGCTCATTAAAATAGAGAGAGTCAGAGTAGTGAAAACCGTGTGGCGCTTGCGTTGTAAGAACACAGAATTGAAACCTTTCCTATCGTGTTATTCCTTGGTATGGACGCTCCGAAATAGAAATGGTTCACTCATTAGCAATGAAACGAGATTACAAAGAAACCGCAGACCCCAAACACATCAAATGGTCTGATGTCAGAAAAAATCCTATCTCCGCGGATGCCACGTGGTGGTCGCTCCTCCGTGAACTATATAACCGGTTTACTGCAGATCAGTGTAGCGCATGGGCGGCGGCGTTATCTTTTTATGCTCTGCTGTCGCTGGTTCCCATCCTGATTTTTGGCGTCGCCGCCGTGGGACTGATTTATCATGATTCTGCACAGGCTACGGAAGCAGTGCAAAGGTTCGTCACTTCACTGTTACCCGGCGCGAACGCATCGGCTCAGGCGGCAAAAATCATTGCCGATGCCAAAGTGCCAGAGCAGGCGAAGAGTCTGATGGAATTTTCTGGCATTGCGAGCGTGATCGGACTCGTGACCTTCTTCTGGACCGCTAGCCGTATCTTCGTTAACGCTATCCCACCGATGAACGCCGCTTTCGGCGTCCAAGAAACGCGCGGTTTTTTAAAATTACAGTTATATGCTCTGGGGTTACTTCTGGGTACAGGCGTGTTGTTTTTCCTCTCGTTGCTGACCTCGGCGGGAACCGCCGCATTGCATCCGATTCCCTGGTTCGCCGGATTGCCCAACCCTTCTCCGTGGTGGTTACAACTTATCTTCATCGTTCTGGGGATTGCCGTCAATGTCGTGATGTTCACCGTCATTTACCGTTTCTTACCGTCTCCATCGGCGGAGGTGAACTTCCGTGAGGCGGCGGTCGGGGGAACTGTCGTCGCCATTCTCTGGGAAGCGGCGAAGCAAGGGTTCGCACTGTACCTGCGAAATTTCGGCGGCGAGAACGGATACAACAAGATTTACGGGTCCCTGGGGGGCTTGATGATCCTCGTCCTCTGGATCAATTACACCTCGATACTGCTGTTACTGGGAGCGGAGATTACCCGACTTTGGGGCGATCATCAGGCAATGCGAGAGGAGGCTAATCACCCGGTTACGGCGAACAATGCTGGTGTAGACCTTTCAAAAGAAAACAGGGAGAAGGTCACGAACACGGGACTGAAAACCGTTCGTAACCGGGGGAAATAGTCAATGACAACGACATATAGGGTCGGGATTTCGGGTCTGGTGCATGACCATGTTTGGGGTGAAATCGATCGATGGCTGGCAATACCCAATGCTCAAATTGTAGCGGCAGGCGATGTGAACGCCGATTTGCGAGACAAGATCGCCGCAAAAGTCCCGGGAATCCGCCTTTATGCTACCTGGCAAGAGATGATTGAAGCCGAGCGCGGCAATCTGGATATTTTGCAAATCGCCGCCGAAAACAACGTCCATGCAGACATGGTGGAGGCGGCTTCCGGATTCGTGAAAGCGATCATTACCGAAAAGCCACTGGCAGCGACCTACGCACAGGCGAAACGAATCGCTACTGCGACGGAGTCTGCCGGAATATCCTTCCTCGTCAACTGGCCAACCGCCTGGTTTCCTGCATTTCAGGAACTGGAACGTCGTTTGCTGGCGGGAGAAATCGGCGTTGTACGTTATTTCAAATATCGCTCCGCTCACAATGGCCCGAAAGAGATCGGTTGTGATCCACATTTCTACGAATGGCTTTACGATGGCGAAAAAAACGGAGCCGGAGCCTATATGGATTACATCTGCTACGGGGCGGCTATGTGCGCACGAATCCTCGGCAGACCGAAGAAAGTCACGGGATTACGAGCCGTACTTGCCAAAGACTACCCGCTTCCTGATGACAACGCTGTGGTCACGATGCTCTATGATCATGCGATGGGCGTCGCTGAGGCGTCCTGGACTCAGGTGACCGGGTACGTAGGGCCGAATCCCATCGCTTATGGCTCGGAAGGCGCGTTAGCGGTCGATCTGAAGAACGGACAGCTTCATTTGCACCGTCCCGGAAAACCCGTGGAGATCATTACACCTGCGCCGACTGAATTTCCCCTGCGGAGCGGACCGGAATATCTGATTCACTGTCTGGATACCGGGATGAAGCCTGAGGGCGTCTGCTCGCTGGAAGTGGGACTGATAGCCCAGGAGATTCTGGAAGCGGGGCTACGCGCCGCAGATACCGGGCAAACGCAGATATTGCCGTTGGAATCATAAAGCCTGACCAATGGTATATCCCCTGTCGGTTACCGGACGAATTCTATGTGATTGCTCATTTATCGGGCAATCAAGGACAGCGTCATGTGTCGGTGGGGGATACCGGCATCCTCAAATATATCGCCTTCTGGAATAAAACCCAACCGTTCATAAAAGAGAACGACCTGTATTTGCGCGTCAAGGATAATCCTCTCAAATCCTCGTTCCCGGATGCGGCGGATAGCATCCTCCATCAGGACTTTACCGATGCCGCGTCCCCGGTATTGCAACAAAACGGCGACCCGACCGATCTTGGCGACGCCATTTCCTTTATTCAGTATGCGTGCGACGCCGATGGCTTCCCCAGTATTTCCGTCTTCCGCCAGCAGATGCAGGGCATTAGCGTCGAACTCATCCGCTTCAAGGTTAGCTGGGACATTTTGCTCGTTCACAAAGACCGTGAAACGGATATTCATCGCGGTATCGCGGTCAATGGCATGATTGCATTCTCTAACGGTGATGGAATGAGCGTATGATTCTTCCTTCAGCATAAAGCCATTCGCTCTGGATCAAGGGATTTGCAAATACTTGTGGGTTTGCAGTGAGAGACGAAGCCGATGCGGATTCCGTTTGATCGCTTCGATGCAAAGACGGACTGCTTCTGGATTGAGGGCGTTCGGTTGTAAGTAAAGCGCCGGACCGATTGGGTTGCCAGCTGTCGGATTTTCCAGCGCTCGAGCGATATCGTCCTCGTTATCAATAACATATTTAAACTCAGTTGCATGATCCAAATACCAGGGGTTCAGATGTCCGCCTTCCGATTCCTTGGGAGAGACGGTTATATAATCCAGATTCCACGAGGGACGAGGGTGCATGCCATTAGTCTCGGTCTGTATGAGAAATCCGGCGTTATGCAACGCATCGCAAAGGGGCTTCAGATCGAACAACGTGGGTTCGCCACCGGTAAGACACACCCATGGCGACTGGTAGGATGCCGCTTCCTCCACTACTTCCTCAAGACGCATCTCGCGCTTCACACGAAAATCAGTATCACAGAAAGAACACGCCAGACTGCACCCCGCCAGACGAATAAAGACCGTCGCCTGCCCTGCCCTACCGCCTTCGCCCTGAAGCGAATAAAATATCTCGACGATAGGCAATAATCCCTGCCGGAACACGTTGACGGCGGCTCGCGTCGCCGCTGCCGGGTCAGGGGTCATCCCGCGATATGGCTTCAAAGTCAGTAAGGATGATGTGGACACAGGGAAATTGTATCATTTCGCATTTTGACGAATGGTGATGACCTGTCCCGTGTCCGATATTTCCTGTGTCTGTGATGAGCCATCCTGCCATTTTACAGTAATTTTCGCCGATTGCTCCGCGCCAAGACCAATATGGATCCTGCTATCCGATGCCGACAGATAGGAGCCATCCGAATGACAGAAGAAGTACGATTTCCCCGATTTCGTTTCGACTATGATACGGGAACCATAGGCGTTGCGGGCTGACCTGGTTCCGATCAGGCGAAGCGTCACCGAATGCTTCCCTTCGGTATTGGAATCATTGTGCAGTAGTAGGGGAGCGCCTTCTCCATCCGCGATCAGGATATCGATTTTCCCATCATTGTCGTAATCGCCGACCGCAAGACCGCGTCCGACAATCGGCCTCTGGAAAGCTTCTCCTGCCTCCTTGCTGATATCGGCGAAGGTAGCGCCGTCATTGCGAAAGAGAAGGGTTGGTTCGCGATAGGTGCGAGTGGGCTCATATTCCGCCACGTTATCGGCGATATAACCATTGCAAAAAATGAGATCGAGTCTGCCATTATTATCCGCATCGAACAACTGAGCGCCGAAGGAAAGGTAATTTCGCGCTGGTAAAGCGACTCCCATAGGTTCGCTACGATCTACAAAAAGACGATCTCCCTGATTCATCAGCACCATCTTGTTTTCAACCGTGAATGTGCCGACGATCATATCCGTCTTTCCATCATGATCGATATCGCCGTAATCGACTCCCATTCCGCCGAACGGTTTTCCCAGTTCGTTATAGGCGACTCCCGCCATCTCACCGATATTTTCGAATTTCCCGTTGCCTTTGTTGTACATCAGGTCGCTGGAGACTTCATCATTGGCGAGATAGATACTCTGCCTTCCAGAATTATCGACATCCAGAAAGAGGACGCCCAGAACCTTTCCCGTCGTTTTGTCCATGCCTGTTTCGGCGCTGACATCCTTGAACTTTCCTCCGCCTAGATTGCGGTAAAGGACTCCCTTTTCCGCTTCATAGACAGTAGGGGAGCAACTGGTATATATATCTTTTACTTTGCAGAGTTGAACGGAATCTGATCTAAACTGCACATAGTTGCCAATGAAAAGGTCAATTTTACCGTCGTTATCATAATCGCCAAACGAACAGGAAGAACCATATGGTTGCGAGGTAATGCTGGATTGTACAGAGACATCTTTAAATTGCTTTCCGCCTTCGTTATGCAGGAGGACGCCGCCACGGTAAGCGGAAATATAGAGGTCGTCGAAGCCATCATTATCGTAGTCGCCGACAGCTACTCCCATCCAAAATCCCTGCTTCAGTGGCGGCAGGACAGTCGCAGTGACATCGGTGAACGCCCCTCTACCATCTCCGCGAAAAAGCGCGATTTTCTGGGAAATCAGCAGGATATCCAGGTTTCCATCTGCATCATAATCAAGAAAGGCGCATCCTCCTGGCATCGATTGCAAAATATTCATGGGACGCTTGCCTGGAATCTCGAAGAGGAATTTCAGTCCCGCCTGCGCCGCAACATCCGTAAAGCGAATACCGTTGGAAGCCGTCGTCGTAGCAGGAGTCGGCGAGGAAGCGCTAACCGTATTTTTGGATTGACATCCCGGCAGCATGGTGAGACAAGCGAGCATCCCGATAGCGAGAATGATTGATCGCGCCTCAGGGTTTTTGTGCATTTTTGTCCAGTTCCTCAATTGCCTTCTTTGCGGCATCGACATCCAGACCACGTAAAATCATTTCCTCATATTGAGTTCGAGCGGCGGGAACATATCCGTGCGCAGCGTACCAGCGAGCGAATTCCATCCTTAACCCTGCATTGGTCGGATCATCTTTGACCCTTGCTTGATAGTGACGTATCTTTGCCGTATTTTCGTACACTTCGCGATGCCGTGTCAATGTCGCATCCGCTTTTGACGTTTCGCCCAGAGCGCGATATGTCCTTCCCAGTAAAAAGAGAAGGTCTGGATTACCGGAAACAATGTCTTCCGCTTTTTCGAGATAAGGTTTGGCTTCCGCGAATCGTTGCTGGTTGTAATAGGATTGCCCGAAAAGCATATTTACCGAGAACTGATCCATGAGACGTAATTCTTTTTCATTTCCCATTGCCTCTTTCAGCGTTTTTCGTGCTGCATCGAATTCTTCCGGAGTTTTCGCGCTGGCTACCTGCGCCTCTCCGAGATAGAGTGCACCTTCCTTGACTTCTTTGAAGTACAAGTTGATGGTTTGCGCCATTTCGAGGGCTTCCGCATCTTTCTTCTGAGCGATGAACGCCTGATACAGTCCGACGTGCGGCCAGGGGGAATCCGGCATCAGCTTGCGAGCCTTCTGGTAGTTGTTCTCACCTTCGCCGGGAATGCCGGCATCCAGGCACAGATCGCCACGTAGCGCCCATGCTTCGCCGGAGTTTGGGATTAATTGCGTTGCTTTATCGGCATCATCAAACGCGGACTCCCGTTGTTTGGCATCCCGGCGCATCGCGGCGCGTTCCAGAAAAGCCTGCCCATCGTTGGTATGACGACGAATAAAATCGGACAGAATAACGTCAGCTGCGCGAAAGTCGGCGAAGTCATAAGTCGATCGCGCCCAACCTACCCAGGCTTCCCGTCGATCGGGGGCGAGTTCTGCGGCATGCTGAAACGCTTTTGCGGCGCGCGGCCACTGTTCCGCTTCACGGGCGCGAATTCCCAGTCGAACGAACAACTCCGTTTCTTCTATATGATCTGGCGCAGCCGCGGCGAGTTCTTCGAGCGAAGCTGTCTCAAGCCACTGGCGGAAGATGTGCTGACTTCTCCAGAGATAAGCGCCATAGCCCGCGACAACGATAAGCGCTATCAGGAGTAAAGGCATCAACCGCGAACTTTTCTGCGAAAATGCTTTTGAGGGAGTAGTTGTCATCATTTAAAAGATAAAAAAAGCGTTGATCCTGTGAGATAATTCATACTATCTGGTATCGATAGTTAATCCTATCAGAGAACTACGCTTCAGGGAAACAGAGACGCCCCGGTTGGGAACGATGTTCCCAACCGGGGCGAGACATTACCGTGAGCGCTGATGTTATTCACACCTGAACGCCATTAGCGTACAGCCCCCCGACCTTTCATCCGCGCCATAATCGCGTCTTTTTGCGCCTGAGGAATATTCGGGTTATTTTTAATCGCCTCTACGCTTTTCTCATCCTGTTTTTTGCTTTGCTCCGGGTCATACTTGACCGTGATTCCCTGGTCTTGAGAACCGCAACCTGCAGTCAGAGAGAGAAGGGCGACAAGAGTCAAAAGCGCCGTCATCCAGCGTATAGACATTCGATTAGATCGCATCAGTGTCAGGACTCCTACCACAGGCTTCCGTGAAGCGCCGGGATGTACAGGTTCTTAGAGAACGACAGATTACCGCGCTGAACCGCTTTGGAGTGACCATCGAGGAAGGTCACGTTGGTGGTTCCGCTGTGGCGGTAGCGAGGGCGAAGGAAGCAGGAACGATCCCAGTTCCAGTTCTGAGAGCCGGCGGCGAGGTCACAGTCGCCAACTCCCTTGGCAAGAGCTCCTTTGCAGACATTCGGGTCAGCTGAACCATCGGCGCACTTACCGGTATCGGCATTGACGTTGATCGAACCATCCCCATTAAGGACGCTGGCGTCAGCGAAACCCCACTGGTCGACGACAATTTCCATCCAGTTTTCCGCACCGGAGTTAGCGCCTTTGTCCGCGAGACCGAGGATATTCGCCGGGGAATCGATTGCCGCCATTCCGATGTAGGGACCACCTTTATGGTTATTCCAGGAAGCGTCGCCGTCCGGGAAGACGCCTGCATTCCATCCCAGCTGGTTGGATTGTTTTGGGTTGGAAGCTGAAGGACACGACCAGACACCATCAACGGGGTTGCTATCTGGTGATTTGGTTCCATTTTTGACGTACGAACTGAGCATCTCCTAGATGTGTGGGTATCGTCCGTTCGCGTCGGTTTGATCCGGATTTTGTCGCATCGGATACATTTCGTCATAGTCCTGAACATACATCATGACCGAAAGGCCAAGTTGTTTGGTATTGGACAGACAGGAGATAGAACGAGCCTTCTCCCGAGCCTGTGCAAAGACGGGGAACAGGATAGCGGCGAGAATAGCGATGATGGCGATGACGACGAGCAACTCAATAAGAGTGAAGCCGTGCGAAGATTGATTTTTCCGATTCATCTCGGACTTCCTTTCGATTCTGGCAATGAACCTGACCAAAATATGAGCAAAAACTACCGGATTTTATCTGATGCTCATTTGCGCGAGATTGATAAACCTCAACGTTTAATCACATCCAGCAACCCGTTAGTTTGCATTCTGTTATAGACTTTCACATACTTCGTGTTAGTCTCTTCACAGATTCTATTCTAAAGGAACTTATCTATAATGTCAAGAAGTAAAACCGCAAATATTTTGGGTATCGCCTAAAGCCGCATCGTTTGTTCACACCATTTTGATAGAAAAAAGCCCCGGAAATAGAATTTCTGGGGCTAGCGCATTGCTGAACTTGATGATACACGGCGTTATAGCGAACCTGCTTAATTTATTCCACCGATTGCGTCTAAGCCTCTTGAACCGACTCATTCGCACCGGATTTAGCCCGTTGGAAGCCAACTATCGACGCCTACTTTGTCTGAGGCGATATATCTTGGGGCGACATATTCGGATCGTTATGGCATTTCAGGGGATAGCGACGAATAAACCATGGCGATGTGAGGCAAAATGCGGTTATTTCACGGCAGTCGTCTCAGGGGAATTCGTGGACGAATGCACGGAACGTCGGCGTATGAGGACAAATCCCAGCATAGTAAACAGAAACCCAGCAGGTCCAAGATTGCGTGGAAGGTACCAACCATCGCGGGTAGAAAGCCGTGCCTCTTTGGGGTCGGAAGGATCGTAGAGAATATCCAGAGGTTTTCCTTCTGGCAACTGCTCAGTGACCCCGGATTCAATGAATTGGTAAGAACCGCCTCCTTGCGATTTATAGGTAATGTAATATGTGAATATCGTCCTACCTCCGCCGACGGGCGATCCTCTTCATCTGGTAGTTGCGGGCGTAGTCGTTCCACGTCCTACCTCCGCCGACGGGCGATCCTCCTTCGTCTGTATATTTTCCGATAGCGGGAACCGCTACCGTTCGGAAACGTAGTTCACGGAACGCGATGTAGCCCGCTGTCATTAGCAGAGCCAGACCAGGAATCAGCAAATATATGCCGAGGCGTTTTCCTTCGGCGGCGGAGGTGACTTTCATCAGGTATAGCTCTTTTCTCTTTGGGCTAATTTTCGGGACGTAGTCGACGATTGTCGCCTATCTTATCCACGTCTCGAAACCGCAACGTTGCATCACTATAACCTGATTTTGGTCGAATTGTTTAGAAAAGACGATTATAAATAGTAAAAAATGATGGGAGAGTCGATCTCTGGATGGAGACTGGCATGAACCGGGCAGGAGTGCGAGACTCGTTCCACTCGTGGACGAAGCTCTTCTGGCAGAGTTGCTGGTAGCATTACGGTGACTACCAGCTTACCAATCCGGCGCGGCGCGGTTTCTGTCATCGCTTTCTCGACTTGTGCGGTTACACCGGAAAGATCGACATTATGTTTCACTCCCCATATACCGATAGTAGTGAGAATGCAAGTGACTAGACCTGCTGCAATCAGATCGGTGGGGGAAAATGCGGAAGAATCGCCGCCATATTCCGGTCCGGTCATGGTTGTCAGGATTTTGCCGTCCTCACGAGTAACGACACACTCCTGGTTTCCTTTATAGACAGCCTCAAAAGTCACTTTCGTTTCCTACCCAATAGAGTATATGCAGCGTGACGCACGACTATTTCTGCCCGCGAGCAGCCTCAATCGCTCGTATAAAGTCCTCGGCGTTTTCCGGATTGAATTCGTTCGGGCTGATTGTGAACAATATCTTGTTCAGGCGACGACCAAAAAGACAGACTGTCAGACCGCCATCGTTTCCCTGCAACAAACGAATCTCGGTAAGAGGGCGCGGGGAATCGATTCCGGACGAGATTCGGCGGGCTGCGTTTCGAATCGCAGCGCCGAGAACGCCCACCGTTCCGGCAATACCAAACATGACCCCCCCCTCATTTTTGCGCTCTTTATGCCATAGCAGAACCCCGAGCGCTGTCATACCATACACTGCGACAACTCCCCAGCGTAGCGCATTTTCATCAGTGCGTGACAGTACGCTCTGAATCTTTTCGAACAATACTTGCGAAGGCGCGAAGACAAAACGGGAATCGCTGAGCAGTTGTAATTCGCCGCCGGCATCCGGGCGTTTATCATCGGCGAAACGCAACCGGGCGACGATACGCGGCGCAGTCGTATCGTGGCTATACGTCATGCAAAATATCCTTCTTATCGATTCGGAGGCAATCGCCATCTGTTTGAGCATAGCATTCGCCTGCTCTACATCGGGCGATTCTTTTCAAAGTATTCCGAGGCTCTGGCGTCAGTCTGAGTCCCGTTTATCCTCGGTTTTTCGAGCGATTAGTTTGATCGGAGTGCCTTCAAACACAAAGTGTTTACGAATCTGATTTTCCAGATATCGCTTGTAAGAGAAGTGCATCATTTCCGGATCATTCACGAACAAAATGATGGTCGGCGGTTTTACTGCCGCCATGGTTGCGTACTTCACCTTGAACGTCCGACCCTTGTCGTTGAGCGGACGTGAATCGACGGCGTCGCGAACGATGCGGTTCAATTCTCCCGTGGCGACGCGCAATGCATGGTTTTCCGCGGCTGTAAGACAGGTTTCCACCAGCGGTCCGATACCGGTGCGCTTCAGAGCGGAACAATAAGCGAGCGAAGCATATGCGACAAACGGCATCTCGTCGCGTAAATGCTCAGTGAAAGCGGCTATAGGATTTTTGCCCGGGTTCGCTTCCATCGTGATATTACGCCCTAAGTCCCATTTATTAACGCACAAGACCGACGCTCTGCCCGCATCGTGCGCCATTCCTGCGACGCGTTTATCACCATCCCGCAAACCTTCTTCCGAGTCGATGATCGTCACCGCTACATCACAACGTTCGATTGCTCTTTGCGCTCTCAGGACACTGTAATATTCGACTGTTCCCTGGATCTTCCCGGAACGACGAATACCTGCCGTGTCGATGAGGACAAGCTCATTCCCTTCCCACAGCATGCGCGTATCGATAGCGTCCCGAGTAGTGCCGGCGATAGGCGATACAATAGCCCGATCCTCGCCCAGTAGCGCATTGAGCATGGAAGACTTACCGACATTCGGGCGACCAATGAGCGCTATTTTGACACTGGAGTCATCGTTTTCATCCGTATCGGATTCGGGCGGAAAGGCGGCGACCACTTCATCCAGAAGGTCCGCGACGCCGCGTCCCGAGAGTGCGGAAACGGTATGGACATCGCCCAATCCCAGTTCATAGAACTCAACCGCGTCTCGCTCACGTGCGGCATTATCGGCTTTATTGACCACCAGAAATATGGGGGTTTCGCCTTTACGAAGCAGATTCGCCAGTTCCCGATCGGTGTCCATCACTCCGTCCTCGACATCTGCAAGGAACAGGATGACATCCGCTTCTTCCATGGCAACTTCCGCCTGGAGACGTATCTGGGTTTGTAAAGGATCGGGATCGTCCATGCCTATACCCCCGGTGTCGATCAGGGTGTAAGCGCGGCCATTCCATTCTCCGTCTGCATAGAGACGGTCACGTGTGATTCCGGGAATGTCCTCAACGATGGCAATACGTCTTCCGGTCAGTCTATTGAAGAGGGTAGACTTGCCGACATTGGGACGGCCCACTACCGCCACAATCGGGTTCGGCATAGATACTCCTCCTTAGGTATGCGTGGTGATGTGCGGGACGAGTGGGTGTACTCGTCCGCGCTATTGTACCATTCCTGAAATGGCTCCTTCGAACACGCTGCTTGAGGAGGAGTCCGTACAGAATCCGATATGACTTTATCAGGGAGTAGCCGGAGCCACTGTCGGTTGCGTAGGCGCCGCTTCCGGTTTCGGCGCAGGTTTGGGCAAAGTGGAAATGTCCGCTAAGACTTCCCCTTTTTTCTCTTTGACAGAAACGACGGGCAAGGCTGGCAGTTTTTCTTCTGGATGCTTGCGAGTTCCCGCCACATTCTTACCTTCTGGATCGAATGCGGCGGCATGTAACGGACAGATATATCGCTTCTGTGCGGCGTCCCAGTTCAGGATTCCCCCCTTATGCGTGCAGACTGCGGATACTGCGGTATATTTATTTTTCGCTCCCCGTGTTACCCATAACGTCCCACCGTTATCGGGCAAAACGACCTGTCGAGGTTGATCCTTTACGAATAAATCCGCTTTCCCCAGAGATACCCATTTCGCGCCCTCTGCAAACGCTATAGAGGGCAACGCCAGATACAAGCTGGCTCCCGCCGCCATCAGCAAAAACTCACGGCGTTTGAGTGGCGTCATACTTGATTCCGTATTATCGGAAATTTCTTTCGACATTGCTGCATATTCCTTCTTTCGATGATTCCAATGCGCTAAAAATCGTACTTGTCGACATTGTCCTTTGTGAAGACAAGCGGGGGGCCAGCAATGACAACGCCATTTTTTCCGACGATCCGGGAACCCATTTTTCCTGTCTTGAAACTTGCGTCCGGTGTCATTTTGACATCCCCTTTGCTCATGCCAAACGAGGCATAAGCGGCGATATATCCCATTTCCGGCGGGCTCCAGAGTGCGACAGCGGGAATAATACCGTCCTTCAGATAGCGACGCATGGTATTGGGTGTGCCAAGTCCCGTGACGATTACCTTATCGGCAACCTTGCGAGATTCAACCACTTTCGCCACCGCCGCTACGCCGACGGAAGTTGGAGCGAGAATCCCTTTCAAATCTGGGTACTTGGTCAGAAGACCTTCCGCCTCGGTAACGCTTTTCTGGTCTTTATCGTCTCCATAAACGATGCCGACCAGTTCCATCTTCGCGTATTTCGGGTCTTTAAGAGCTTCTTTCATTCCCTTGATCCAGAAATTCTGATCCGGTGCGTCCGCTGTCGCCGAAAGGATGGCGAACTTCCCCGTGTATTTCATCAGAGAACCGATGAGTTCAATCTGATTTGCGCCCAACTTGTCAAAATCAGTAGGAAGAATAGCTCCATCCCGGTGCGACTCGTTTCCGGTCAAGTCCGCGTTGACGGTCAGAATCTTGACGCCTTTCGCACGAGCATCATCGAAGACGCTGTTCAGAGCATCCACGCTATTCGGGGTGATACAGATGACATTCGCACCACGCTGAATCTCATCTTTGATAAAGGAAATCTGGGCGGTCGGATCGGGTTGCGCGGGTGCGGTCGTACTGAAATCGATATCGATTTCTTTTGATGCTTGCTCAAAACCCTTGACGACCCCATCGAAGTAAGGATTGCCAGTATTCTTGGGAATATAGACGACCCGAACTTTGCCAGCAGGCGCCGATGTGGTGGCCGTCGTAGTGCCAGCCTCCGTTGCGGTTGTCGGGGGAGTTGCGCTCGTCGCTGTTGGGCTAGCAGGCGGCGTATCTGGTTTGCATCCAGCAAGAAGAGTAAGCGATGCCCCAAAAGCCATTAAAAAGAAACGTAATTTCTTCAAGTTTTATCCTCCAGAACTTTTTCTATTTGCGACCTGTCGTCAACCGGGATAGCAATACCGCCAGAAGCAGCAACAGGCCGATCGCGGTCACCTGAATTTCCGCCTTTACCCCTGCCACTCCCATACCTGTCTGAACTATGGTGATCAGCAAAAATGCAACAACAGAACCGTAAATCGTCCCGCGTCCCCCGAAAATGCTGGTTCCGCCCAGGACGACGGCGGTGATTACATCGAGTTCCCAACCTCTTGCATGATCGTAACGCGCTACACCAAGCCGGGAAAGTAATAACACCGAGCATACTCCTGCCATTGCGCCGGAAAGCGTGAATAACCGTATCAGAGTTTGGGCGACTGGAACTCCGGAATAAAGCGCCGCCTCGGGATTCACGCCCGTGACAGTAATATAGCGCCCGAAGACGGTGCGGTGTAACAATGCAGCAAAGACAAGGCAAAGAGTAATCCAGATCACTAGCGGCGTATGCAGATAGGTATGCGGCAGAGTGACTCGTTCAATTCCGGTGTAATCTGGTGGTGTCATCAGGGAGCTATCACCAAGAAGAATCTGTGCCATACCCCGATATAATGCCATTGTCGCCAGGGTAACCACCAGAGAGGGTAAATTACGTCGTGCGACAAAGTAACCGTTTACCGCGCCGAGAAAGCCGCCAAAAACAGGAGCAAGCGGAATCAGTAGCCAGAACGGGATTCCATAACGGGAGTACAATGTTGCGATGATCGCCCCGACAAAAGCGATAATAGAGGTGACCGAGAGATCGATATGCCCGGCGACGATGATCAGCGTCATACTCAGCGTCAACAGACCGATTTCCGTATACAACGTCGAGCGGTCAAATAGATACGCGGCATCCAGAAAGCGCGGTTCACGCCACCCACTGATCACGAATGCGAGAATCAGCAGAATCGTCACGACGATTTCCGGTGCATAAGCATTCCAAAGACGGCGAATGCGAGACGAGATCATTTGTGTCTCGCTCCCTTCATCAATCGCCGTCGCGCTGCATCATCTGTCAATAGCGCCATCAAAATAACCGCTCCGTAGACTGCGGATTGCCAGGTTTCGGCGATATTCAATACCGCAAGCGCGACATTGATAACCCCAAGTAAAAGACATCCCAGCAACACACCGGCAATCGTGCCGGAACCGCCGAAGATACTGGTTCCTCCGATAACGACGGCAGCAATGGCAAGCAGTTCAAAACCGTTTCCAATACTCGCCGGGTTGACCGTTCCAAAACGCGAGGCGTAGAGCAGACCTGCTAATCCGGCGCCGGCGCCGCTAAGCACATAGGCGCAGAATGTCTGGAGTCGAACGGGAACCCCACGATCCGATGCGCCATCCGGCTCGCCGCCAATGGCATACCAATCGCGTCCCGTTCGGCTGTAAGTTAGAAAGAGATGCATCGCCGCCGCTACGATCAGTGCAATCCAGACAACATAAGGCGGGATGCTCAAGCCAAAAGGACCATCAATCGACCATCGGGCAAGATTGCGGGGTAACTGGTAGTCGTCGACTTGCTTCCCGCTACTGACAACAAATGTCAGCCCCCGATAGATTCCCAGAGTCGCCAGTGTCGCGACGATGGGAGGTGTCCCCGCACCGGCTATCAATCCGCCATTGATAGCTCCCAGAAAAGCTCCGATTCCTGTCGCTAACAGCGCTGCTACATAAATGTTTAGTTCAGGATAGTCCCGTAGCGCCATGGCAGTCATCATTCCCGATAACCCCAAGATAGAACCGACAGACACATCGATTCCGCGTGTCAGGATGACCGCCATCTCGCCCAGAGCGACGATAATGAGTAACGGTAGCCAGAGAAGGACGCTCTGCAGATTGCCGGGAGAGAGGAATCGCGGTTGCAGCAGACAGACAATAGTTACCAGAGCCGCCAGAATAATGAGGAGTGGCGCTTCGCGACGCTGAAAGAGCTTGTTGATCATGCCACCATGCTCCTCGGTTTGTCCGGTAAGCCGGTCGACACTCCCGCCGCTGCAATCACTGCTTCGGGGGTCGCTTCAGAGCGATCGAACTCACGAACAATACGCCCGGAACGCAAAACGAGAATGCGGTCACTGAGCGCGAGAATTTCCGGCAGATCGGACGAAATGAGCAATGTTGCCATTCCTGCATCCGCCAGTTCGCAGATCAAACGATGCACTTCCGTTTTGGCATGGACATCTATTCCGCGTGTTGGTTCATCCAGCAGGAGGATTTTCGGCTGCGTTTCGAGCCATTTGGCAAGGACGACTTTCTGCTGGTTCCCTCCTGATAACTCATGCAAGGGTTGTTCGATCTCCCGGCAACGTACGGATAAGCGCTTTACCCATTCCGTCGTCAGGGTGCGCGATACGCTATCTTTCAACCATCCTCTGCGGGATAGGCGGGGCAGTGACGATAAACTGGCATTCTCCCACAACGAAATGGGAAGAAATGCGCCCTGCTTCTGACGATCCTCCGGAGCCAGCGCCATTCCATAGCCCATGGCATCACGTGGGGATCGGATCTCTGCGGGTTTTCCGTCTACTAAAATGGTTCCGGCAGTTGGCTGACTCAGACCGAAGAGGGCGCAGGCGATTTCCGTTCTTCCCGCGCCGACCAGACCGGCGAGACCGACGATCTCCCCTCGACGGATTGAAAAGGAAATGTCATGAAATAGGGGCGGTTGCGATAATCCCTTTACTTCGAGTAAAGGTTTTCCTGTGGGGACGCTCCCGCGAACGACCTTCTCACCTATTTCCCTGCCGACCATCAATCTCAGGAGGTCCTCGGGTGAGGTTTCGGAGATCATGCGTTCCCCGACGATCTTGCCATCCCGTAGAATGGTAGCCCGGTCACACAGAGAAAAAATCTCCTCCATGCGGTGACCAATAAAAACGATTGATTTTCCTGCGGCGCTAAGTCGGCGGAGGATAACTTCTAATCGACTCACTTCGCCGGGTGTCAGCGATGCGGTCGTTTCATCCAACAGGAGAATTTCCGCATTCAGAGAAAGCGCCCCCGCCAGTTCAAGCATCTGTCGGTCTGCGACGGATAGACTACGTGCCGGTTGCCGGGGATCAAGAGCGACTCCCAACTCGTGTAACAGTTCTTCCGCCCTACCGTAAAGGGATTTCCAGTCAACGAGTCCAGAGCGCATCGGCAGGCGTCCGACGAAGATATTTTCTGCGGCGGAAAGGTCTGGAAAGGTTCGCGGTTCCTGTGGAATCAGGGCGATTCCCAGTTCTGTCGCTTCACGGGGATTGTGAATGGTGACCGGACGACCATTGCGTTCGATCTGTCCCGCAGAAGGTCGATAAATGCCCGCGATCAGCTTTGCCAGAGTAGATTTTCCGGCGCCGTTTTCTCCCAGAAACGCGTGAATTTCCCCTGCCCGAAGCTCCACCCCTGCATCTTCCAGAACGGTTACCGCCCCAAACGATTTGGACAACCCAGTTGTTCTCAGAAGCGGCGCTCCGTTAATCCCATTCATTCCGCAATCTCCGCAAGAAAGCGGTAGGTTCCCGATCCCAGGGTGAAGATCGTTGCACCGTCCGCAGACCGTACAGAACTCACTCCGGTAATCGATGTCAACGGTTTGCCGCCGACGGTGATTTTCATCGCATCGGGTGTGGGCAGGGTGACTGTCGCGGAAACATTCGCCGGTATGGTCACCTCGACATCGAGTTTGCCGTTGTCCTGTCGTTTCCAGGAACAGGCGATCTTCCCACGCAAGGAGTCATACGAGCATTTCACGCGTCGTGGACCGTTGATAATATGAGGACGAATCGTCACCTTGCTCCAACCGGGCCCATCGGTATCGATTCCGGCAAGATCGGTATACAGCCACTCCCCGACACATCCCAGCCAGTAGTGGTTGAAGGAGTTCATTCCGGGGTCCTGGAAACCTTTTTCCGGGAGCCAGCCATCCCATCGTTCCCACATGGTCGTCGCACCGATTTTTACCTGATAGAGCCAGGACGGGTAGGTTTCGGTCAGAGCCAGCTTATTGGCGAGGTCCGCCCTTCCGCCTCTGGCAAGCGCCTGCAGAAGCACAGGCGTACCGATGAATCCGGTCGCGAGATGATCTCCTCGTCTGGCAATCAAATCCGTCAATCGTTTTGTCGCAGCAGGACGGTCTTTATCCGGAATCAGATCCCAGGCGATGGCGAGCGCATAGAAGGTCTGACTTTCCTTGCCGCCATCGGATACCACCCCGTTTTCCCCAACAAACTTCGCTCGAAAGGCTTCCCGTACTTTTTCCGCGACTGCCCGATAACGCGCCGCATCCGCTGTTTCGCCAATAGCGTCCGCCATTTTTGCCATCAGACTCGCTGAATAGTAATAGTAGGCGGTTCCGTGGATAGGGGATTGCTGAGGGCCATCGAGTAGTAGCCAGTCGCCATACGAGCCTGCGGAGCGGATACCTTCCGGCGCGACTTTGTCCAGATGCTCCATGAACCGGGTCAAACTCGACCAGTGGGTTCGGATCGCCTCTGTGTCGCCATACATTTCATACAGACGGTAGGTGACTACCACACCGGAATCTTCCCAGGCTGCATTTCCTCCGCTCAGGATACTCGGCGCCACATCGGGATAACCGCCATCGGGCAATTGACCGTCTGTCAGATCGAACATCCATTTGGAAAAGAAGGGTGCGGCGAAACGGTGCAACATCGCCGTTTTGGAGAAAACCTGCGCATCGCCTGTCCAACCTGCACGTTCATCGCGTTGCGGGCAGTCAGTTGGAACGTCAAGAGAGTTGCCCCGGAAGCCCCAATCGATATTTTTGATCAGCCGGTTCAGTAGCGGGTTATCACTATCGAAGGTGAGTGTAGAGGCAAGATCGGAAGAAACGACGCAGCCAGTCACATCGTGGGGAGACACAGGAGTTTCGAGTCCTGTGATTTCCACATACTGAAATCCATGAAAAGTAAATTTAGGCTCCAGCGTCTGCAGACCGCCTCGTAGTACAAAGGTGTCCACCGCTTTTGCACTACGCAGGTTGGTCGTATATAGCGTCCCGTCCGGATTCAGGAATTCCGCGTGCCGCAAGGTGATGGTCTGACCCGCTTTTCCGTTCACCTTCAAGCGTACCCAACCAACCATGTTTTGACCGAAATCGTAGATATGGACTCCCGCTTTTGGTTCCGTTCGTTTTTTTGCTGTAAGAGTCGCGGTGATACGGATCGGTTCGTTAATTTGCGGTTCGACAATGATATTGGGATCCGGTTGAACGATTGCGGATTTCCAACCCGAATCATCGAAAGTCGCCAGATTCCAGCCAGGAATATCTCGTTGAGAATCGGTGGCGCAACCCATCAGCAAGTCCGCGTTCTGCACTTCTCCCACGCCGACTTTCCACGTTTTGTCCGTCCCGATGATCTCATGACCGCCGTCGGCATAATCGACGCTCAGTTGGAGACGAAGTTTTGGCTCGCCACTATACCAGTGATTGATTCCGGTAAAGGCAAGATAACTGGCATACCATCCATCTCCCAGAATCGCCCCGATTGCGTTCTGACCGGATTGCATTTGCCCGGTGACATCGTAGCTCAGATAGCGAACGCGCTTCCGGAAATCCGTCCATCCCGGCGCAAGATAATCCGATCCGACTCGCTTGCCATTGAGCGTAACTTCAAACGCTCCCAGAGCGGTCGCATGCAGTAGAGCGCGTTTGACAGGTCTCTCTAACCGGAATGCCTTACGGAAGTAGGGGGTAGTTCTATCCCAGACACGTTCGGTTTTCCCTTGCCCCCACGGCGCCATTCCATAAGGACCAAGAACACGCACTGGCGCATAGGGGCCGTTCTTTGTCACGGCGCTTTCCCATTTCGCATCTGTCAGTAGAATCCGCTCTCCCGCCTGTGAACGCACTTCTAACCGGGCGATAACGCCTGCAGGACCGGCAGAACCATTTTTGACTTCTATCATGACTACATTCGGACCGGCGCGGAGGTCGCGCCGGACATCATAAGTCTGAAAGTTTTGCCATGAATCGCCGTTGTGAGCCATCCCATTGTTGATGGTGACTGTGTAGCTATCGTCCGCGGTAATTGCTAGTTTCGCTTCGTTCAAGGCGGCATCCGCAGGAAAAGGGAAAGTCGCTCGGAACCAGCGAGTTCCGGCTGGAGGTTGGGCGCCATCGGCGGTATGCCATATCCAGTTCGCCCCGTCCAATGTCGCCGTCGGCGCAGCAGGGAGGGTGGTCGGTTTGCTGACCCATTCCGCTTTCCAGTCGGTGGGACGAAGCAGTCCCATCGTCCAGGTGGCGATTTGACTCCAACGTGACTCTTTTCCGTTCTCGTCCCAGGTCTTTACCTTCCAGTAAACCCGTTGTTCGGAAGCGAGCGTTTTTCCCTTGTAAGTAATATGCAGGGTTTCTGAGGAATCGGTCTTCCCACTGTCCCAGAGATCGCCTTCGTCTTTGTTCAAACGTCCGATATCCGATGCAGCAACAACTCTGTAAGCGCTCTGTCGGCGACCGACACCCTTGCCGTTCACCTTCCAGTATAATCGCGGGGTCACCGATGAGATATTGAGCGGGGAGACTTTGTATTCGCACCGCAGATCACTCGCATCCAGTTGTGCGTTTGCTGGGACCACAAGGTACAGCAGAGACAGAAGGAAAACAGAGCATTTCAAAATTCTATACGGGTTCATTCGGGAGTCGCGTAATCGCATTCCGTGGAATAAAGAACTGAGGAAGCGTTACGTCCTTTACCCACCGTCGTTCGTCTTATCGCTGCCGAAATCCTCTATACAATCACTTTTCTCAATCAAAGAAGTCAGGATCATTCTCGTTGAGATGAGGTATCGATATTTCCGAATTCACAGAAACGCCATGGCCTGACATTTCCCAGACGGTTTTGAAGCCGTCCTGAACAACCGATTCAGACAAACCCGTAACAATCTCATGCCATCACACCTGCACGAAGATGGTGAATCCCTATGGAGCAGATTTCATACGCGCCATGTTCTAGTCGTAGGCTTCCGGGGTAGAACTTGCCATAGGGTAGCGAACTCTGCCATTATAGAAGCGCATGTGTCGCGCACCTTTACCACCGATGAGTTTATGTACGGGATCGCCCACAGCCTTTCCTGCAATGTCTCATAGCGCCATCGAGATTGCGCTGAATGGGCTACCCTATGTCTTGAAACTGCCCAAACGGTGACTTTACTGCATCGTCCTTTCGTCCAGCGTCAGGACTTCGCAGATCAGGTACGGTTGCCACGATGCCGTCTAACCCTCGATTTCTTCTATCCGCACTTCCCGACCGAGTCGGACGGATTCGTAAGCGGCGAGAACGACAGCAAGATTATCTCGCCCGACTATTCCCGGTGAGATACTCGGAGCGCCGTCCAGAACTGTATCCAGATAGCGTGAGGTCATGAATGCAAAAGGATCACCGTTGCGTTCCAGAAGGACTTGTTTATGTCCGGGAAGATCATACCGATGTAACGCCAATGCGCCATGGGATCCCCCGAGCGTTAACGCCCCTTCCGTACCAAAGGCGATAAAATTAGCCTCCGGAACCCAGATCCCCGCTGCTTGTGAAGTGAAGAGACTGCCCAGATGTCCGCCGTCGAACCTGGCGTTCACGACTGTGGTATCCTCTCCGCCGAGTTCCGGGCGGAATCGTGCGGAAAATGCGGTTACTGACTCAATCGGGCCACCTATGTGAAGCATCAAATCGACAGCATGAATTCCGCCATCCAGAAGTTGACCTCCGCCAGTGATTTTTGGGTCATAACGCCATGCCGTGGACATATAAACGCCGCCCTGCCAGTGCGCCGTCCGCGCCTGAACGCCGATGAGCGTCCCGATACGACCCTCATCAATAACCTGTTTTGCCATCACCGCTGCGGGGAGCGTGCGGTTCATTTCACCGTAGAATAAAGTCACCCCAGCGTCTTCCGCCGCCGCAATCATGGCATCGCATTCTGCGAGCGTCTTGGCGAGGGGTTTTTGACAGAGGATATGCTTTCCCGCCTGTGCGGCGGCGATCACCGCTTCGGTGTGCAAATGGTGCGGAGTGCAAATTTCTACCGCATCCACTTCAGAATCAGCGAGGACTTCCTCGAAACGGGTTGTCGCCCGGGCGTCACCGACCAGTTCGGCGCGGGCGGATGCCTTATCCGGGTCAATATCGCAACAGATGACGATACGGGCGCGTTCTTTATTGGCTGAATAGGCGCGAATATGTTCTTCACTGATGATGCCACAACCAACCAGGGCGACGTTCAATATTTTCATGTTTTAGGAAAAGCCTTTTGTTGAGCGGAGATAATCACGTCCGTCAAATGATCGAATTCAGGGTTAATATTGTGGCGCGACGGATCGGTGTCATACCAGTCAATGACTTCTCTTGCGCCGACGAAGAGAGGAATAGTAGCGAGATAATCGGGGACAAAGCGCTTTATCTTCGTATTGTCGAAAATGGTACTGTATGACTTGTCGCCGAGTATACTGTCGCCCCATTCCTGATCATAAGCGGCAATCAGTTCGGAAGGCGCATGAACCAGATTCAGGGACGGCGCACCTGCCGCTTCCGCGAAAATATAGTGTATCTGATCCCAGGTCAACGCTTCATCCGAGGTGATATGGAACGCTTCCCCGACCGCTTTCCTATTGCCCAGTAGGCCGACTAAGCCCTTCGCAAAGTCCCTGTGGTGAGTCAATGTCCAGAGTGAGGTTCCGTCGCCGTGAACCAAGACGGGCTTACCCTTTCGCATTCGGTCGATGACAGTATAACCGCCATGCATCGGAAGGAGGGTTTGGTCATAGGTGTGCGAAGGGCGAATGATGACTACCGGAAACCCTTCTTCCCTATACGCTCGGATCAAGCGTTCTTCACAACGAATTTTATTCCGGGAATAGCTCCACACCGGGTTATGTAAGACCGTGGACTCTGTGATTGGCAGAAAAGCGGGAGGCTTCTGGTATGCTGAAGCGGAACTGATGAAGAAGTACTGGTTCGTCTTGCCCCGAAAAAGGGCAAGGTCTGTTTCAATATGCTCCTGTGTAAACGCGATCCAGTTCACGACAGCATCGAAAGTATGTCCTGCCAGTGCGTTTCGGACAGATTCAGGATCACGAATATCCCCGATGAGGACTGTAGCGCCATCAGGGACCGCTCGTGGCGTATTGCCGCGATTGAGCAGATAAAGGTCTATATCCCGTTCCATAGCAAGAGCAGAGCAGGCGGAACTGATAATTCCCGTTCCGCCGATAAACAATACTTTGATTTTCATAAGTCCGAATCGCCTTTCCAACCCCTCCTGCACTACTTTTCGAAATCCCGGAAGATCCAGCGCAGAATATCTGGCAGAATCGCTCCGCCGTGATCATCTGAATGGCCACCCTCACCGAAAACGTAATTCAGATCGTAACGTTTATCCTTTAGCGCAGCGACCATCAACTGGTTCTGTATATGCCAGTCGCGTTTGAGGTTGTCCGGGCGGCGGTTATCATCGAAGCCGTCTTCCACAAAAATACGTATGGGCTTCCGTTTGTTCTTGCGAACCAGTTCCGGGTAGACATGGCCACCACGAATGTCCGTAAAGCTGCCGATCAGACTGATCACTTTTCGGAACTCGTTGGGGCGCTCCCAGGCGACCGTAAAGGCGCAGATAGCGCCGCTACTCGCTCCGCCAATAGCGCGACCTTCCGGGTCTTTCGTCAGGTTATATGTCTTCCCGACTTCGGGCAACATTTCCTCAACAATGAAACGAGCGTAAGCGTCTCCAAGAGAATCATATTCCACGCTTCGATTATTGGGGTTGCTGAACCCGAGCGTCTCCGGATATTCCTCGCCCAGTTGTCCCGGAGTGATGAAGATTCCAATGGTCACGGGCATCTGGCGCTTGAAGATCAGGTTATCCAGAACATTCGGGACGCGCAGGACTCCATTCGGATTTGTTGCGCGTTGCCCGTCCTGAAAAACCAGCACACAGGCGGGCTTGCTGGCATCGTAATGCGCCGGGACATAGACCCAGTATTTACGAACGGTTCCCACCAGTATCTTGCTTTTGAAGAGGAACGGCCCTTCGAGTTTCCCTTTGGGCGTCTCCTCTTGCGGTAAGGAATCCGACGACAGTCGGTATTTCGGTTTTGGCGCGGCAGGCTTTGCCGCTTCCTGCGCATAGCAACGGGATTTCGGCGGGATGACAGCAAGAGCGCTCAGTGTCAGGACGAACAGAGCGATCTGCAGAATGCTAAAACGTTTGGTAAGACCCGGAACTGTACTCACGGAGATATAAGACCTTTCAGATACGTGCCTGCAAAGAGCGGTAAACGCGACTTATCCGATCAACTGGTAAGTCACGAAGGCGATCTTTCGTCCGTCTGGAGACCAGCACGGCACATTGATCGTGCCCTGACCGCCGAAGAATCGTCCCAGAATCGTGATTTGTCCGCTTAAGAGGTTCATTAGACGCAAGGTGACGTTCTTGTTCGGAGGATGCCCACTCACTTCCTTTTCGTAGGACAGAAAAGCCATTTTTTCGCCACTGGGCGACAGGTGAGGAAACCAGTTATTGTAGTCATCGGTGGTCACCTGTTCCAGATCGGAACCGTCCGGCTTCATGCGCCATATTTGCATTCTGCCCGTCCGGTCAGAGTTAAAGTAGATGTATCGACCATCCGGCGAATATTCCGGGCCATCATCGAGACTATCGGTGATTGTCAATCGCGTTTCCTCGCCGCCCTCTGCGGGTATGGTGAAGATACCGAACTTTCCGTCACGCTGACCGCAAAAGACATGAGTGTTTCCATCCGGCGACCAACCGTGCCAGTAAGATGGCCCCCTCTCGGTGATGCGCTTCGGGGTTCCTCCGGTAATCGGCAGAGTGTAAATCAGCGATTGATGATTTTCCTGGGATTGGTCGCTGACGACCAGCAGGGTTCCATCCGGAGACACGCCGTGATCATTGTTGCACCGTATAGCGAATCCCGTATCCAGAACTGTCGGTTCGCCGCCCTCGGCAGGTATTTGCAGAATCCGCCCGTTCCCGTTGACAAGGAGCGTCTTACCATCCAGGAGCCAGTTAGGCGCTTCAATGTGCGATGTGGTCACATGACAGACACGACGGTCGGTTGAGGCGATATCCTGTGTCTCCAGAACGCTATATAGAGTCGGAGTCTGAGAGATGGGGGATACAGGCGCGATACTGACATTGGAGAATAGCGCCGTTTCGACGACATCTTCCTCATGTGAGCATACGCCAATCCCAAAGTAGAAAGGCTCTTGTAGTTCGAGACGCTCCGACGCACCGGAAAATTGCAACTCCTGATCGGTATCCGCCAGATACATCAGAACATAAGCGCCCCTTTTTTCAAGGCGCAATCGTTTCGGTCCGCTGACGTTCGCCTGCACCTCATGAGTCGTACCATCCTTTTCGTTACGGAATTGTAGTGAAGTCAATCCGTCGCCATGCAGTGCTGCATCCGCGTAGGCGGAACCTGCCGTCAGATCCTGACGGATAATGAGACACGCTTTTCGGTGAGGGTTTTTCCCGACTTCCGGAAACGTAATGTTCGCCGTCAAGGAAACATCACCCGATACCTGCGTCCAAGCGAAGTGGAAGGCGTCCGCCGTCAGCCACATATTCTTGCCGCTACCGGTGACACTATATATATCGTTTTCCGGATCGAAGTGGATCCTCCCCGGAAGCGTTATATCCCCGATGTCCTGATTGTTGTTGAAGAGGCTCGTAACCATACTGAGTTCACTTTCTTTGCGATGAATCGTTTCCGTCAGGATCCGTCGCGATTGGCATCATTGAAGTACAATTCGTGCGGAATGTCCAGTAACAACCAGCGATTTCATCGTTGATGATGACAGTTGTTCGGACTCTCGCCCATCTTCACTCACTCTGCTGCCCCTAGTAGCGATGAGCATTCGCATCTGCTTCTTTTAAAATAATACTCACTTCCTCTGAGCCAGGGGTGATTACCATCCCCTGTAAATATTCCCGAGCATAGCATTTCCAGTCCGGAGCGTTTTTTCATCATATTAAGATAAGCCCGTCGCCTCCGAATCAAGACATAAGACCCAATCTGTCACCTGCGATGGCAGTTGATCCGCAAAAAGGCCAATCTTTGCGCTGGTGTCAGGGAAGGAACGAGTCAAATCGGTATTTTGTGCGTAAACGGCGGATACACTGGAATAAATGATGGAAAGCGACAGGGATACCAAAAATGATTGTAGCGGTCGTTGCATGAGACTATTCCTTTGTCCCGTTCGCTCATGAAAGTTGGCGCAAAACGATACGAAAGCGTTCATCGCCGCAAGGGCGAATTCCTCTCAGGGAGTTGGGAAGAAAGAAAGGATCATCTTCGGTGGAGTGTGCAGTTAGTAAGTGAATGTTGTGTAGCTTGACTATCGATTTTTGCTAAAGATGTATCCGATACAATGAGGATGATCTGGTTCCTTCGGACAGGATCGTGGAAAGCGCAGGGAAATGTGAGTTTAATTCGCGTACAGAATGTCACCATGCGGTTTGAGGATCGTTTGGTGTTGCGAGAGGCGTACTTTCGCCTGCAAAAGGGTGACAGGGTCGGTTTCATAGGACAAAACGGAACTGGAAAGACAACCCTTCTCAAACTCATTCTGGCGCAAAGCGGCCATGCTTCTGCCGACGATATCGCCCCTTCCGAAGGCAAGGTAGAAATTACCCCCGGCCTGAGCATCGGTTATTTCTCGCAGTTTTCCGAACTCGAAGGCGATTTGTCCGTGCAGGAAACGCTGGAAGCTGTATTCGCCCCGGTTCGCGCCCTCGAGAAGGAACTGGAGGAAGTCAGCGACAGCATGGGGCGCATTTCACCCGATGACGATGATGCGATGAACGCTGCAATGACGCGCCAGAGTGAGCTTTTAGAGGAGATCGAACTCCGTGATGGCTGGGACTATCCTACCAGAATCGATATTGCTCTCAACAAACTTGGTTTCAGCGAAACGTATCGTCACCGACCAATAAACCAGCTTTCGGGTGGATGGCGTAATCGCGCGGCGCTGGCGAAAATCCTTTTAGAACAACCCGATCTTCTCCTGCTCGACGAACCGACGAATTATCTGGATATCGAAGGGGTAGCCTGGCTGGAACAATGGTTGAATCAGATTCGCGGGGCGTTCTTACTGGTTTCCCACGACCGTCACTTTCTGGACAAAGTCGTCAATCGTATCGTCGAAATCGAAAACTACCATCTACATGAATATCCCGGTGATTACAGCGCCTATGTGATTGAGAAGCGTTTCCGCATCAAGAATCTGGAACGACAGTTCGAGCATGAGGAAGAACTGCTGATTTATGAAGCGGAGGCGATTGAAGATCGTCGTGCGACGGCAAAAGACCCCGGCGGCGCTCTGAAACGAAAATTAGCCGATGTCAAAAAGCGATCCCAACCTCGCCCCGCCGATGTTATTGTAACTGACATTTATCAGGGCTTGCGGGCTCGCGCGAATCTGTTTCGAGCGGAATGCGTCGAGAAGTCCTACGACGAGCAATGCCTGTTTTCCAATGTCTCTTTTGAACTGCATGCGGGTGACCGTCTCGCCATTGTCGGGCCAAATGGTTCCGGCAAAACGACGCTTCTTCGCCTGATCACCGGTGAGGAATCGCCGGATGCTGGACGCCTCCTCTGGGAAGGTGGTGTCGAACCGATCTATTTCAATAAAGTCCTTGCGGAACTCGATCCCAAAGACACCGTCGCTCATGCTGTCAATGTGATCGATATGGCGTTTCACGCACCGCGCAAGCAAGTGAACCGCTTTCTCAATCTCCTGCGATTTTCCGAAATGGACCAGAAACAACGCATCGGGACGCTCTCCGGAGGTCAAAGAGCTCGGGTGGCGTTGGCGTTATGTCTGCTGTCTGGCTCTCCCGTCATTTTGCTGGACGAACCGACAAACCACCTTGATATGACCAGTATTCAGGTGATGGAACGGGCGTTGACGCATTTTCCTGGCGCTGTCATCGTTGTCAGTCACGACCGCTTCTTTCTGGACAAGGTAGCGACTCGCCTCCTCGTCTTTGAGGAAGGCAAGGTGAAAGAAATCACCGGTAATTGGGCCATCTATGAGGCGAGCATCGGCTGATTCCAATTTCAAAATTTCAGATTCGATTTCATGAGCTAACGGTTGATCAACGCCCGCAAGTTCTCCGGGTAGCGGTCACCGGAAACCGCTTCGCGAGGAGAGATTTCTTCCAAACGGGAAAGGTCGTTGTCAGTAAGAGCGATTTCTGCGGCGACGAGATTTTCGGCAAGGTATTTGCGCCGCTTCGTTCCCGGTATCGGGATGATATCCTCGCCTTGCGCCAGTATCCACGCGAGAGCCAGTTGTGCGGGAGTACAGCTTTTTTCACGCGCAATCTCGCCGATACGTTCGACCAGTTGCAGGTTTCTCGCGAAGTTCTCACCCTGAAAACGGGGGGAATTACGCCGCATATCATCGGCTTCGAAATCGTCCGGGGATTTGATCTGACCGGTCAGGAAACCGCGTCCCAGCGGAGAGTACGCCACAAAGGCGACTTCCCGCTTTCGACAGGCGGTCAAGATGCCGTCGGCGTCCTCCGGTTCACGACTCCAGAGGGAATACTCCGTCTGCACGGCGGCGATAGGATGAACGGAACAGGCGCGTTCTAGTGTTCCTGGCGACACTTCGGAAAGACCGATTGCGCGAACCTTACCTTTTTCTACTAACTCCGACATCGCGCCAACGGTATCTTCAATCGGCGTCTCCGTATCAACGCGATGTTGGTAATAAAGATCGATTTCTTCCACGCCCAACCGTTTCAGACTGGCATCACAGGCGGATTTCACATAAGACGGTCTGCCGTTGACACCTCGTCGTGCGGGATCATGACGGTCACGGACAATTCCGAACTTGGTGGCTATGGTGACCTTGTCTCGTCTTCCCTTGATTGCCTGACCCACCAGAATTTCATTGTCGCCGTAGCCATACATATCGGCGGTATCCAGAAAGGTGCATCCCTGATCGATGGCGGCATGGATGGTCACTATGGACTCTTCATCATCACGCACTCCGTAAAAATCGGACATCCCCATACACCCGAGGCCGATCTCGGATACCGTCAACCCTGATTTCCCCAGGTTTCGTCGATTCATAACTGATTTTCCTGTTCCTTAAATGATGTCCCTTCCTGAAGAGAGAGTCCATCCTTAGCGCGAAGAAGGGAGGTTTCTTTACCCCCCTCCCTGACTTTGCCCACCGTTGCTAATCTTCGATTGCGGCTTTACGGATTTGCACTGCTTTCAATTTCGCATTGTCGAACTTCGGTTGACGATCAAAAGTATAGAATCCGTTCTCTTCTGGATAGATATCGGTCAACTGGGTATAACAGTAGCCGAACATATCCGGGTCGTCCAGAAGGACATTGCAAAGTCCCTCAAAGCGAGCATAGAACTCGTCCAGGTTCTTAACACGCTCACCGTAGCCCCAGGATTCTTTATTTTCAAAGGCGGCGGGGTTCCACCAGATACCGCCAAATTCCGAACAGAAGTAGGGCTGACCATTATAGGGAATGTTCGTCTCTTTTCCATCCCATCCCTTATTGATATACGGTTTCCCATCGGAGAGTCCCGTTTGATTCTGCTTGAATTTCTCTGGATTCTGCTCATAATCATGCGAGTCATAGATATCTGACTCTTTAACTCGGTGAGCATAGCCGGAAGTGTCGAGGACGGGCCGACTGGTATCCATCGCTTTACAGGCAAGAAACATTCCGCGAGTAGCATCATCGAGATCGACAATCTTATCGCCATTTTCCTGGTAGGTCTCATTTAGCGGACACCATCCGATAATCGCCGGATGCGAGTAATCACGCTCCAGCGCTTCCAGAAATTGCGTGATGTAAGTGGCGCCCATCCGTTGATGATCCTGCGATGGTCCGAATCCGGAACACCCCCAGTCACCGAATTCGCCCCATACCAGATATCCCATACGGTCTGCGTGATACAGGAACCGTTCTTCGAACACCTTTTGGTGCAACCGGGCGCCGTTGAAGCCCGTATCCAGCGACCGTTGAATATCCGCGATCAGTTCGGCGTCAGAAGGCGCAGTCATGACGCTTTCCGGCCAATATCCCTGATCCAGAACCAATCGCTGAAAGATCGTTTTGCCGTTGATCTTTACTTTTTTGCCTTCGATAGAGACTGACCGTAATCCCGCATAAGATGTGGCTTTATCGACGACATTTCCTTCAGCGTCCTTCAGGACAAGAGAAATATCATAGAGATATGGCTTACCGGGTTCCCAGAGAATCCGACGAGATTCGGGGATAATAACATCGACACGAGGAGCGAAATCAAGATCCGCCCGTACCGAATTTTCGGCGACCGCTCCACTGGCATCAGATACCGTAATTTCAATTTTACCGCCTGACAGGTTCTGAGTCAGGGGCAACTCGAAGCGAAAGGCGCCGTTCGCGACATCTGGCGTAACGCGAGGACGCTTGAACGACGCAACTATCGGAACCGGTTCCATCCAGACTGTCTGCCAGATTCCGGTCGTGCGCGTATAAAAACAAGCGTAAGGCGCGAACCGGTTCGCCTGCTTTCCACGGGGACGCGGTTCCGGATGCGAATCTCTGGCGCGAACGACGATGACCGCTTCCTCGCCCGGTGCGGCGACTCCCTGTAAATCACAGGTGAAAGGCGTAAATCCTCCCCGATGCCGACCAACTTCAACACCATTTACCCAGACGGTCGTATCATAGTCGGATGCCTGAAAATGCAAAAGGGCTTTCTTTCCCGTCCACTCGGCAGGAATCGTCACGACACGGCGATACCAGACGGCGCGGAGGAAATCTTTGTAATTGACGCCAGACAATTCCGATTCCGGGCAAAAGGGAACCTGTATCGAACCGGTAAGGTCACGTTCTTTCAAGCCGCGTTCCGCACCGGAATCGCCAAAATCCATTTCAAACTGCCATTCGCCATTGAGGCAAAGCCAATCATTACGAACAAACTGCGGGCGGGGGTATTCCGCACGAGGTAGAGACATAGTGTATTTTCTCCCGAAAGGGCGGGCGAAAATGCGCCGCCGAATTCCTCGTTCATGATAAAGCCCAATGCCACCGGGGCGCAATAGGGGCATGCCACATCCGCCTTTGTGTAACACACATTTGATGATGAGGAACGTCTGTCAGGAGGATAAGACAAAAATCTGTAATTCGAGGAGGCTTTTACTCATAGGTAACGACATTTGCCTCAGGACCGGGGTGAGAGTATAATAATTCTTCATTTAATGTCGACATTATTTTTTCGTGAGATACACAATATTGGGGGACGAACGCGCGAGGGTCTGGTAACCCCGGAAATGGCTCCCGCCCTGAATGCATACGGATTCAGGCTAGTGGGTTGGAGCGAGGCGAGGGAAGGCTTCGCGTTCACGCGCCGTTCTCCTGACTTCAGTCAGATTCTGGTAGTCGTTTCTGGCATCGGAGAAGCATGGACGGAAGAAGGGTGGCAACGTATCGGACCCGGCGGCGCCTATCTCACGCCCCCTCACGTTCCACACTCTTATCGATTTCTTGGGACTGAGACATGGAGTTTCGTCTGGGCGATGCATACAACCGCATCCTTGCGTGAACGTCCCTTCATCAGCGGGAATTCTCCTGTGCGAACTGCGGTTAATCCGCAACCTCTATCTGCTGCGATCCGGGGTCTGTACAGTGAGGCGATGAATGAAGCGGTGACGGCGGTGACGGATGATTGGGCAAGGTTGGTCTCGCTGTACTCCCGGCGCATCGCGCGCCCTGGCGATACGGGAGACCCGCGCTTGCGTCGACTCTGGGAATCTGTCGCAAATGATCCTTCGTATGACTGGAATATTCAAGAGTTGGCGGCAAGGGCCGACTTGAGTGGTGAACACCTTCGCAGATTGTGTCAGCGAGAGACAAACCGAAGCCCGATTCAACAGGTCACTCATCTTAGAATGCGACATGCCGCTGCACTTTTACTGAGGGATGCCTACCCGATTTCCGATATCGCCAGCAGGATCGGATACGAGAATCCCTTTGCATTTACCGCTGCTTTTAAGCGGTTCCATGGTCTTTCTCCCGCCGCCTTTCGCAAGAAGGGTTCGCAAGCTTAGATCGTCTACCCGGTGGCACGCAAGATTCCAAAACCTTGACAGACGACTCGCATAATGAGAAAATAACGGTTCGATGAACAAATTCAGTCGAACGCTCAGGATTTATGAGAAAAATAACGATTAAGACGCCCTCCGAAATTCAGGCTATGCGACAGGCGGGTATCGCAGTCGCGGTGACATTGCGTACGATGCGTGATGCGATTGTCGCGGGAGAGACCACGACGCTTGATCTGGATGATATTGCTCAGGAAACGTTGAAAACGTTTGGCGCGAAGCCGGCGCTACTCGGCTATAAGCCTTCATTCTCCGCCGTGCCCTACCTCCACGCCACCTGTATCTCTGTGAATAATGAAGTGATCCATGGCGTACCCAAAAAACGCATCCTGACAACCGGTGATCTGGTGAGTCTGGATATGACCGCTTCGGTAGATGGGTGGTGCGCCGATTCTACCATAACGACAGCGGTTGGGCCTATCAGTGATAAAGCGCGTCGGTTGATGCTGGTTACGCGAGAGGCGATGTACAGGGGAATCGAACAGGCGCGCATCGGTCGCACGACGGGAGATATAGGTTATGCGATCCAGCGCCATGTGGAAAAACATGGCATGAATGTGGTTCGCGAAATGGTCGGGCACGGAATCGGACGGACGCCGCACGAATCGGGTCTCGATGTCCCGAACTACGGCAAGCCGCGAAAGGGCATACCTCTTCATATCGGCATGACTTTCTGTATTGAACCGATGGTAATGCTGGGTGGATCGAAGATCGAGCATGCGGACGAATGGACGATTGTCACCTCGGATGGTTCGTGGGCGGCGCACTGGGAACATACGGTTGCGGTTACCAAAGATGGCCCGGTAATCCTAACGTCGCCTCCCAGGGAAGACCCTGTGGAAAACGCTAATTTCGCAACCAGTGACGAAGCGTCGCTGATCTCTTGATACGAGCGAAAAGTTACTTATTCATTTTTATCCTGCCCTTGTTCAAGGCAGGATAATGTTCACAGCAACTTCGGAAGGTCGGGTTCCGACGACGGGCCTCAACACCACGAGTGTAACCGTATCGCCAGAACGCGCCGTCGACATCACCTGATTCAGAGCCTCGACACTACTGACGGGGATTCCGTTAACGGATTGAATCAACATTCCAGAGGCCACACCCGCCTCATCTGCCAGACTTTCCGGCGAGACGCTCTTGACGAGAACCCCGCTGGCATCGGGACTTAATCCATATTTGGTCCGTTCCACTGCCAGTAACGCACGGGAGACAATACCGATCTGTTGGTTTGCAGGAGGGGATACCGGAACTTTCGGACTTCCTTCTTCAATGGCGAACCCATCCGAAGGCAATGATTCGAGTTTCGCCGTCACGGTCTGCGGCTTTCCGCCCCGGAGAATTGAGATCGTCACCACACGGTCAAGCGGAGCGGCGGCGATGGCATCCCGCAGATCGCCTTCATCGGAAATCGGACGGTCATCGAAGCGGGTGATGACATCATCCGCACGAATGCCCGCCTTGATCGCCGGCATATCCGCCATGATGACCGAAACATAAGCGCCGGTGTCCGTCCCCAATCTTTGACGTAGCCCCGGAGGAATATCGCTCAGTAATACACCTAACGCGCTACGGGAAACCTTCCCCTTTGCGACTAACTGTTCCATTACCCAACGTGCGGTATTAGCGGGGATTGCATACCCGATACCCGAACTCGATCCGCTGGGTGAGAAAATGGCGACATTGACGCCTACCAACTCTCCACGAATGTTGAGAAGAGGACCGCCTGAATTACCCGGATTGATTGGGGCGTCGGTTTGAATAAGGTTTGCATACCGACGCAGGAGCATGGAGGAACTGTAAATTTCACGAGTACGATGCAAAGCAGAGACAATTCCGGTCGTCACCGTGTTCTGCTGTCCAAATGGCGAACCGATTACAATCGCCCACTGTCCCACTCGTACCTTGGAAGAGTCCGCGAATTTGACGAAGGGCAGAGGTTTGGGAGAATCGACCTTGACTACCGCCAGATCCGAGCGAGGATCACGGAAGACCTTGCCTCGGAGCTTCGTGCCATCCTGAAGGAATACCGAAATAATCCCGTTTTTCGCCGCTTCCACCACATGGTCATTGGTGAGGATATAACCATCGGCGCGTACGATAATTCCGGAACCGCCAGAAAAGGAAGGACGACGGCGCATATCAGCCTCTGGATTTGGCGGAGCCCCAGGCAGGAACCTTTCCGCTTTGTCCGGGCCGGGTGCGGAACGTCGCTGGGAATCATCGGTCGCCAGAAGATAGACTGTGGCGGGACCGACATTATCTGCCACTCGTATGAAGGCGCCTTCCAGATTGGTGGCGGCGATCAATTCGGCGGACGCTGCACTGGCGGCATCTCGTGCGGTCACCGGTCTTCCGGAGGCGCTCAGGAAAAGAGCAGTCCCGGAAAATCCTGCAACCGTCAACAGCGTCACGACGCTGGATAACCCTTTACCTGCCATTCCTGCCTCCCCAATGCAAACGCCAGAGAATAATAGCTAAATAGAAAAGGAGGCGCCTCTACCAATGAGGCGCCTCCTTGCATAAGTTTACCGGAGACCGGGTTCGGTCATCCTTTGCGTGGAAATCAGCGAACCTGATCCGATGGAACCAAACGATGCTGGCGTGAGCGAAGTTCCGTAGGAGCCGAAACCCGCAGAAGAAAATGCCCGGGGAGTTCCCGGATGAAATCCTGTCGCCTCGCCGTTGGCTTCGACACGGGAATAGAACACTTCCAGTGGAGCCATGATAGTCTTGCCAGCTTTCTGCCCGGCGAAAAGTCGAACATGTCCTGAGGTGAATTCAATGCCTATCACTGTTATGGAAGGACTCACCCGATAATCTGTGATCGGTAATCGGCGTTGCCAGTCATGAGACCCGTCCAGAGTTGCAGTCGCCATCCAGAGACCAGCAATCGAGAAAAGCGTGGTCGCGGCAAGGATGTGCGGTCGGACGCGCATTCTCTCTTCACTGGCGATATTTTCTTCCCACCAGTAGGAAAACCTCTCCGTGAGGGAAGGAGGAGCGGAGCGTTCCAACCCCGTTCGGAGTAAATCTTCCAGATCCGTTCGCGGCGCACGTATCGCTAGTGAGGCGACCATCCGCTTGGTTTCACGTAGCGTGTCATACTCTTGGCGACATTTCGGGCAGGACTCCAGATGATCCTGTATAATCGGCATCTCGGCGTCGCTTAATTCAGCGTCCATGTAGGCCGAGAGCAGACCGTTCACTTTTCGGCAGTTCAAGGCGTACTTATCTCCGGTTTCGTCAATGAGTTGTATCTTTGCGGGAAACATTCCCCGAGAAACTTAGTGAAATCCACCTGTTTCACTATCGAATGCTAAATCCCGCCAATCGGGATCGCAACAATTTGCGTCCACGATGCAATCGGGAGCGAACCGTTCCCAGCGAACATCCCATCTTCTCGCTGATTTCTTCGTACGACAACCCTTCGATATCAGCGAGGATCACTGTGGTACGGAAGTCGGCGGGAAGTGCGGATAGAGCCTTCTGGATTTTTTCATCCAGTTCTTCATGCAAAACGACCCGTTCCGGGTTATCCCGCGTATCCGGAATCTCGAAGAAAGCGTTGCTTTCACTATTCGCGTCCCCGTTTACCGGTGCATCGAGCGAATGAATGCGCGCTTTCGGCTTTCTGCGAAGATCATCGACGAACAGGTTAGAAATAATACGATACAGCCAGTTTTCAAATGGCAGATCGCGACGATAGTTATCGAAAAAGCGAAAAGCGCGGACAAACGCTTCCTGCGTCAAATCTTCGGCATCGGCGTGATTACCCGTCAAGCGATAGGCGATATTATACGCCTGCTTATGATAGCGCTTAACCAGGCCATCAAACTCCCGTTTAGGTCGTCCTGTGATGCGATCCATCACACTCCCAACAACGCCGCCAATCGCGTTTACTTCCGCCATTGTTTTTTACGTCCGCCCTCCTGTTGACAGTACGCGCAAGAATCTCCATTCGGTTCCCCGCCATCATTTTCTTCGTCTGCATTATTCAGACTCGAATGCGGGATTGGAACGTCATCGTGCCACCGATTTGTGTATCTATCACTTTAGACACCGAATCTTCAGAAAAGTTCACATTTGTCACCGCGCTACCTTGTACCTCCTGTCATAGCGCCACCTTGTACTATCGAAAGATGGCGCGTTGGAATAGCAAATGTGATCCTTTTTTATGCACGACAAATTCCGGTGAGAACGTATTCCATCGTTATGACCGCTAAAGCACCGCCAGGCCGCCATCCGGCGCAAGATTCGATCCTGTGATAAAGTCCGCCAGTGGCGAACAGAAAAAGACGACCGCTCCAGCGATATCGTCCGGCGACGCTAACCGTCGTAACGGGGTACGTGCGCTCACAGCGTTGCGTTCTTGCGCAGGCAGCGAGTTTGTGAATTCTGTGGTCGTCATTCCGGGGGAGACTGCATTGACAGTGATTCCAGATGGGCCTAATTCTCTAGCAAGGGTGCGGGTATATGCCAGTATCGCCGCTTTCGCCATAGCATGAGCGCCATACCCCTCAGCAGGTCGTTGGAGCAACGTGGCGGCAAGATTCACAATTTTTCCGGACTTTTGATCCAGTAAAATCGGCAACGCCGAACCTGTCACATGGATCGTCGGACGGACTACTTCAGCGTATTCCTGTGCAATAACCTCCCATCCGGCGTCTTTCAATCGAGCGGGCGCGCCGAAACCGGAAGCGTTGTTAATCAGAAAGTCCAGACCTCCCATTCGTTGATGGGCGCTCCGAACCATTTCGAGGGTCGCCAGCGCATCGTTCAGGTCGGCCTGCAAAGTGATAGCGCTTCCTCCAGAATCGCGAATCCGGGTCGCCGTCGCCTCGGCTCCCTCCAGTGAACCGCGATAAGTAATCGCAACTTCCGCGCCTTCGAGTGCAAGACGCAGGGCGATAGCGGAACCAATACCCCGTCCCGCTCCAGTCACAATCGCTTTCTTTCCGGTCAGTAATCCCATAAATCGTCTCAGTCTTCCTCTCTGCTGGACACGAATAATCGTTGCTCTAAAGAGGTGTTTCTATTAAAGTCCTATGAGTTATACTCCGTTTCGCAAAAAAGATGCACGTTGTTTCGTCGTGATTTTTCAGGGACGCCGGTCAACGATAGGGGTATAATGGAATCCAATGAGCGTTACCTCGTCTGAGAAATCAACGGTTTCTGTAAATTACGATAGTCTCGATTCCGTCCGGCTACTGGGGATGCGGGTCGATCGTGTAGATATGGCGATGGCGCTTTCTTGCATTGAAAGATTTATTCAGGAGAGGACGCCACGGCATATCGTCACTGCGGATGCTTCGATGGTGGTCACCTACAACGAAGACCCGGAGTTCGCGGCGATTGCCGATAAAGCGGACTTGGTCACACCGGATGGGGCGGGAATCATCTGGGCGACTCGTAGACTCGGCATCCCAGTGCGTTCCAAAGTAAGTGGGGTTGACCTTGCGGCGAAGTGTTGCGCCCTTTCCGCTGATAAAGGCTGGCGCATCTTTTTCTTTGGAGCTGCCCCCGGTGTGGCGGAAGAAGCTTGCGCCCGAATGACAGCCCGGTACCCGGAGGCAAATATCGTCGGGTTTCGCGATGGCTATTTCAAGCCAGAGGAAGAAAGCAAAGTTGTCGAAGAAATTCGTTCGACACGACCTGACATCCTCCTGGTCGCTCTTGGAATACCTAAACAGGAAAAGTTTATTACGCGCAATAAAGCCGCTCTGGGAGTTCCGGTTAGTATCGGAGTCGGGGGGACGTTGGACGTTTTCTCAGGCACGGTTCGTCGCGCTCCGGTATGGATGCAAAAGGCGAGTCTCGAATGGTTGTACCGGCTGGCTTCCAACCCGAAAAAAATTAGCAAAGTGGCATTACTTCCCCGATTTGCCCTAATGACCCTCAAAGCAAGGAAAAGTGCATGAAACGATTGATTTCTCGTATTATAGTTCCTGTGGCGTTGGTTTGCGTGAGCATATGTGCAGCGCCTGTCCAGGCGCAAACCGCAAAACCGGTAACCGCTAAGGCGGCGACTCCTTCCGCTGAGGTTGTTCTTGCGAACACTCTCAAACAGTCAGAGGGACAGAAAAAGTCAGCAATGGTGATTTTTCATGCTTCCTGGTGCGGATGGTGCCACAAGCTTGACGACGCGCTCAAAAGCAAAACGCTCAAGCCGATTATGGATAAATATTTCATTACCACGCATCTGACCGTTCTCGAAAGCAAAGAAAAGAAATCGGACGAAAACGTCGGAGCGGACACGCTGATGAAAAAGTGGGGCGGCGAGCAATCCGGTCTTCCTTTTTATACCTTCCTAGATGCGAAAGGAAAGAAGATCGCAGATTCTAATGCCATGCCAAAGAATCAGAACATCGGCTATCCAGGGGCGCCAGAAGAAATCGAAGCGTTTATGGGTATTCTGAAACGCGCCGCCCCGGCAATGACAACGGAGGATGCGGTCATCATATCCGAATACTTGACACAAAACGCGCCCAAAGCTTCGTCTCCGGCGCACTAAGATCGGTTTGATAACAATCTGGAAGAAACGCGGCGAAACCTTTGTCGCGTTTCATTGTTTAGGCAGGTATGCCCGCTACCAATACCGCTCTTATCCCTGCCCGATTGCCGATCTCGCTTTTGCGACGTCTTGCGCCGTATCTAAAGCCCTACCGGGGGCGTATCGCGCTTGGCGTCTTTCTCCTTCTCCTCTCGACGCCGCTTGGTTCCTTTCATCCATTGGTCTGGAAGTATATTGTCGACGAGGTAGTGATGCAACGGCGGATGGCGATGTTTTTCCCCGCCCTGATCGTGATGTTTGTGGTGCAAGCCGCCGCCAGCCTGATCGATGCCTGTAAATCCATCATTCTCGAACGGGTGGGTCAAAAGTTTATCTTCGATCTGCGCAGCGACATCTATGCCAAACTTCAGCGTCAATCCCTCGCGTATATGCAGGAGAACCGTACCGGGGACTTGATTTCCCGAGCAATGGGAGATGTGGACGTTCTTCAGGAAGTCGCCATCCAGAGCATTGATTCTGTCATCGGGAACGCGCTCAGCTTTATCGTCGTCGCCGGAATCCTGCTATCCTTGAACTGGAAAGTAGGAATCGTGACCCTGATCCCGGTACTTCTGGTGTTTCCTCTGACCTACTACTTCAATGTGAAAGTCAAAGCCCTCTACCGGGAGACCCGTGATCGACTCGGCGAAGTGAACGCCCGTCTTCAGGAAAACCTGACCGGGCTTGTTTTGATCAAAGCGTTCGCCAAAGAGAAATACGAATTGGGACGCTTTCAAGAGGTCGCTGACCGATACTTGCAAGCGAATTACAAAGCGATCATGGCGCGGAACACCTTTTTTCCTGCCGTCCGGTTTATCGGATTCATGAGTAATATCGCGTCTATCGGTTACGGCGGCTATTTGACGATTTTAGGACAATTTACAGTCGGCGGACTGGTGGCGTATCGTGGGTACTGGTGGCAGTTATTTTCCCCGATCAGCAGTTTGGCGACCATCAATGAACTTATCCAGAGGGCGAACGCCGCCGGGGCGCGAGTCTTTGAATTACTGGATGCGCCGGAAAGCGTCAGTAATGCGCCGAACGCCTCCGTTCTTCCCTCCGGACGCCAGTTTAGCCGGGTGGAATTTCGCAATGTCTCGTTCGCATACGGCGAAAAGCCCATTTTGAACGGCGTCTCCTTTGTGACCGAACCGGGGCGGATGGTCGCGTTAGTCGGACCAAGCGGGGCGGGAAAAACAACCGTTCTGAACCTGATACCACGTTTCTGGGATGTCAACGATGGATGCGTTCTGGTCGGTGGGCAGGATGTCCGTAGCGTCACCGGGGAAAGTCTGCGCTCTCGGATGGCAGTCGTTTTACAGGAAACGTTCCTGTTCAACGGCACGGTCTGGGACAACATCGTCTACGCCCGACCAGATGCGACGCAAGAGGAAGCTGAGGCCGCCGCCCGCGCCGCCAACGCCCACGATTTCATTCTGGAACTCCCGAACGGCTATCAGACCGAAATCGGCGAACGCGGTGTCAAACTGTCCGGCGGGCAGCGTCAGCGCATTTCTATCGCTCGCGCCTTCCTCGCAAACCCGGACATTCTCATTTTGGATGAACCCGTTTCCAGTGTCGAACCCGAATCTGAAGCCATCATCACGGACGCCCTCGAACGCCTTATGGAAGGTCGTACAACCTTTGTCACCTCACACCGATTCTCCCTCGTGCGCGGCGCGGATGTGATACTCGTCTTCGACAAAGGCGAAATCGTAGAGCGTGGTTCCCACCCCGAATTGTTAGCGCAAGGCGGACTTTACGCCGGAATGTACGAAATGCAAACGGGGAACGGATGAATCAGTAATGGGGCGTCAGGCGAATATTTACGGCTTGGGCGTCACTTCAAAGGCACGTTGGGAACGATAAAAGCAGACGTCAAACTCGGCGAAGAAGTTGACCTGCCCCAGAATGATGGGGATATTGTCGGTCTGTGTCCAAGCGAACGCAAGAGGAACCGACGGGAAGCCGTTCACAATTCCGTTCAAGAGAATAAGCCGCGTAGGAATAGATGCCAGATTTCCGGAAAGTTGCGCGTTGATAAGTTGCGCCGCCCACACAAAACCCAGATTCACCCCCAACGTGTAGGGAAGAACATTGACTGTCGCCCCGGTATCCAGCAATGCGGAAACGGGGATGGAAACGCCGTTAGATTCCAGGTTCAGCGGGAGCAGAGGCGCGTAACCCGTTTCACCCGCGTTCGGGTCACGCAAGCTATAGGGAAATCGGGCGGACGTCACAGCGTCGCCTTCTCTTTTGCGGCGTCAAGCATCTTCTGCATCGCCGCCGCCGCCTCGTGAGCGTCGAAGGGCGACCAGACGGGGTAGGATTGGTTCGGCGGAATAATTTTCGTCACGTCGTCCGCTTCCTCTTTTTCCAGTTCCTCCACCAGCAAGCGGACTAGGCGGAACTTCTCGCCTCGCGGTAGCGCTTCCACCTTTGGCAGCAATTCGGCTAACGACATAATTTGACGCCTCCGCGAAAAGTATACCGCGAAAGCGCGATTTTTGGGTATGGTTCCGTTTCGGAAGCAAACTGTCGATAAACTCGTCAACGAGGAATCATAAAATTACGGGCGTCTGGCAATTCGTAAATCTCGAACGCCTGATGGCAGGACGTACCACGTTTGTCACCTCACACCGCTTCTCCCTCGTGCGCGGCGCAGACGTTATCTTAGTTTTCGACAAAGGGGAAATCGTTGAGCGGGGAAGCCATCCTCAACTCTTAGCGCAAGGCGGACTTTATGCCGGAATGTACGAGATGCAGACGGGTGCCGGACAATAAGGAGTCGCTGTATTCCTCCGTCACCGGAAGCGAGCGTGCAACACCCGTTTCGTCGGCGTTCGGGTCGCACATAGTAACGGAGGCCGGGAAACTCGTCAGTTGGTTGGAGATTTCCGTCTACTTTATAGCACCAACGAAGATAAATAACAAACTCAGACATAGGCATATCAGGTACACTGAGGCAACCATACAGTAGTTTTTTCTGGAATTTGCCGTCAACGTGGAACTGACCTCTATTAATTTCGCTATTCTGCTTCTGGGGATGGCCTTTTGCTTTCAAGTAGGCTCGATATTCCGCGTCGTCTATAAAAGGGTCAGTACGCGCCCGGAATTATTGGTTTTCAGTTTATTCAACTTTTCCCTTGCGGGAATTCTGGCGTGTCGGCTTTCGATGCTCTCTAATTTCAGTAATCGCTACCTTGCGCTGTCCTTGTTCCAGTTGCAGGGCGCGTTCGGGTGCGCTCTGGCGGCGACGTTTGTGCATTTTACGTATCTGGTCACCAAACACCCGATTGAAAAGGCGCTATCGCCGCGACGCATATATCCTCTGGCGGCGTTCATGGCGTTTCTGTTCTTTACACCGCTGGTTCTCCACGTTGCCCCCGTAGGAACTTCGCCCAATAACTACGACGATAATGAGGTCGGGCCTCTCTTCGCCGTCTGCGCCGGACTGACTATGACCTGCGGAATGATGCCCTGTTACCTGTTGTTTTCAACCCTGCGAAAGTTGCGCGGTTTGCCGTCGGAGCTTGTGGCTGGCGCCCCTCCTGACGAGGAAAATGACGTGGCCGAACTGATTTTGCTTCCACGTCACCTCACCCTCATTCTCCGGGGGACGTTTGTTCTAATGGCATCCCTCCTGATAGACCTTGTCTGGTTTCTGAACCCCATAACCAATGCTCCCATTCATTTCACGGCGTTGGGGGCGATCTACCTGAGCGTAGCGGCGGCACGGGCGCTCAGCGACGATATTGTGCGCGGCGAGAGGCGAAAATACTACCTTGAGGCGGACGCGCAGGCGCGTTTGAAATCGTTACGGGACGCCCAGCATCAGCTCAAAAATCAGATTGCGGCGATTAAGTTGCCATTACAGACCGCCGTGCGAGGACTGGAGCGCGACAGGGGGAGGGAATTTCAAGAGGTGAAACTTGCAGAGGCGATACAGGAGACGGAGGAGTTGCAAGAGACGCTTGACACGATGTTGAACGTGGCCCGTGTAGAGGCGGGAATTCCGCTCTATTTGGGAACGAAAGTTCCGGTTGACCTGACGGTTCTGCTGGAACCCCTCTGCCAGAAACGCGCTGAGCGCGAAGCCACGCCGAAAGCGATCCGCTATCGTGTCGAGACCGTATTGCCTATGCCGTCCATTTACCTACCGACGGCGGTCAAACAGGTATTTTTCAATCTCATTGATAACGCCTTCAAGTATTCCCCAGAGAATTCGACGATTAGCATACAAATCAGCGTTCAGGAGACCGGCCGGACGGTGACGGTGCGAATCTGTGATCAGGGCAAAGGAGTTCCTGTTCAGGATCAGGAGCGCATTTTCAATGAACCGTTCTATCGCGGCGCGGAGGATACCCGTGAGACGCCTGGAACGGGCCTCGGATTGAATCTGGCGCGTCGCTATGTGGAAGCGATGGCGGGGAAACTGTGGGTGGAGAGCGAGGGCGAAGGCAAGGGCAGCGCATTTGTTGTGACGCTTCCCATTGAAACCGCGTCCATTACGTCCTGAATCGTGGCCCTTTGTGCGGTAATCAGAATCCATGACTGTAACCAGTGTCGTTTCAGTGGCATAATGTCGGCGGATAAGGCGGAGAGATAATGCCCCCTCTACGAGTGGTTGTGGTGGATGATAAAGAGGGCATCGCCCGAAACATCAGCGACTGTCTGGAAATGGAACCCGACATTACGGTGGTCGGCGTTGCGCTGAATGGACGTGAAGGCGTCGAAACGGTTCGGGAGACCCTGCCCGATGTGACGCTCATGGATTTGGAAATGCCGGAGATGGGAGGGATTGAGGCGATTCATCTGATTCGGAGCGAGGCTCCGCTGGTTAAAATCTCCGTGTTGACGGTTGTAGAGGAAGGAAGATCACTGTTTGAGGCGCTACAGGCAGGGGCGAGCGGCTATCTCCTGAAAAAGGCGACCCCGGACGAAATCGCCGACGCAGTGCGGGCGGTGGCGCGGGGCGAGTCAGCGATTCCGACCGCGCTGGTTCAGACGATGTGTCAGGAGTTCGACCGGGTTGCCCGTCAGACCAACGACCTCCAGCGTCTATATGACCTCTTGACCCCCGCTGAAATGAGGGTATTGCGGTGCATCGGCGAGGGAATGACTACCACGCAAATCGCCCAGACGCTTTTTAACGTGAGTTCGGGATAAGACGGGCTTTCGGATAGAGTGTAGTTACCACACCGCACTCCAAAGAAAGCCCGCCCCATGTCCAGTTTACTGCATCTGTTCTGCAAAGTAGACGATT
>CAIVZM010000033.1 GCA_903910385.1 uncultured Armatimonadota bacterium | reverse complement strand
TACGCCGACGTTCACGAAGGTCTGATGCGACAAGGTCTTTCCGAGAAAGAGGCCGAAAATTGCCTTGACGCCGTTTCCTGGGAAGAAGTTCAGCGCACGCATCGAGAGATGTATCCGCGCCGATACGAGACGAAATAGAGCGCAACGCCACTGCGCCGCGCTCCATTTCGTTTTGCGACCTACTCCCGACCCAATGCGGGCCGTACCATCAATCTCCTTGACCTCCGAATTAAAATCAAAATGTCCGAAGTCTCAGCCAGAATTCCTTCGAAGGCATAAGTTTACGACATACGCTGTTGATATTCCTAATGCGAACAGCGCAAATGCCCCTGGTTCCGGAGCGCTCACAGTGGTGATACTGACGTTATCTACCCCCATATTCAGGCTGAACTGGTTTGCAACTGACGCAAAGCGGAGTTGATAAGTCTGGCCGCTTGTGGTGAGCGACGTTAAGTCAATATCGAACCCGGAGTATGAATAGGGAGGGGCAATTCCATCCAATCCCAGATAGATATTACTGACAATATCGGAGGGAGAGATGGTAAACGGGTTGGCATCGCTTGTCAGGATATCAACTCGAACAAATTGAGTTGGCGTTGACTGTGTGTAATCAATCAAGCCATTCGTATTCAACGCCCCTTGACCGAACCAGTCGTTCACAAACATATCGAAGTGTAGTGTAACCTTCTCCGTTGCTTGTGGGATCATGAATGCCTGATATAGAGCATATGCTGATGGGCCATCCGTGCCGGGAGCGTTACTATCCGTGACCGCATAGTAATCGCCGGAGAAGGCCCCAGGGGTAGGAAACTGCTCCGAGGGCGTCTGACTCTCTCCAGATATCTGGAATTCTCCTGGACTACCTGCCTGTTGCCATCGTTTCCAATGACTGAAATCTCCTGTCTCGAATCCGCCATTTTGAATTAGCTCTATCTGCGCAAAAACGGGAACAGAAGCGAACGCGACAATGCACAGCGACAGGACAACGGAAAACATACGGAAATGAAACATACTTGCCTTCCTGAATTGAGAAATGCCGGGTGTAATCCTTGTACATAGTTGGTCAGGATGTTGTGCATCCGTTGCGCCTACCTGATACTTAAATTACACCCGGTTATACTAGGTCATCTGATCGTGCTAGTTGTGAAGAGAGTCCCAAGAAACCAGCCATCCGCCGTTCCGGAATTCCTCATTCCCTACTCCTCCGCCGACAACCGAGACAAATCCTGTCGCTACGTTGTTTTGTCCGCCGCAAATTGAGGCGAAACCACCATTAATTCCATCTGTATCGGTGACATTCTTTACACCGCCAAGAATGGTGTTGCAGTACCCCCTCGCTTCATTCTCTGCACCACCGCCAATCCATGAGTTTTCGCCACTTGCAACATTGGTGTTTCCACCAGTGACGCAACTGTGTTTTCCACTCGCTTGATTACCCACTCCGCCTGTCACCGAGGCGCGGTCGTTCGTCGCGGAATTGTAGATACCGCCGGATACGGCAGCGGATTCTCCGCTTGCACTATTCTCACGACCGCCTGAAACGGATGAATAGATGCCGCTCGCGATATTTTGAAGGCCACCTGAAACGGATGAAAAGTCGCTGCTGGCAGTATTTTGGACGCCGCCTGTCACACTGGAAAAAGGGGCGAGAGCTTTATTGTCTTGTCCGGCGATAAGACTCCCATAAGAGGGGCACTGATGAAAAGAACCAATCACCAGATTGTGGGAACCACCCCGGTTGTCGCCATCATCCTCATTACTTTCGTTGTAGCCCAAAATCAGGTTGCCCTTACCGTTAGTGACGGTGGTGTCACCCGACCCATTGGTAATGCGAACATTTCCGTTGTCTACAAGCAGGTCGCTCACGATATAGGTCTGGTTGTCCCCTGCCGTGATGTACTGAGTTTTGTAATCTAAAGCCTGGAGGCGTGTGTCTACGTCATCACCCTTGAGCAAAAGCAATTCTACTTGAGATGTAAGTTCTACTATTTTCGTTTCGTTTTGCGCCACCCGTGAGTTCAGGTCAGTGATCTGGTTGGAATTTGTTTCTGTCTTACCCTCGACACTCGTCAGTCGCTCCTTGACGTCGGTTATGTCGTTCGTGTTGGCAACGGTCTGGCTACGCAGAGTCGTAACCTCTCCATTGACCGTGGTCATCTGAGTTTCCAGAGATCGAACTGCTGCGCTCAGAGAGGCGATTGTTTTGTAGTAGGGCGATCCCGACTGAGCCGTCGCCGGATATTGACTCATTGTGATCAATAGGATGGACAAACTCGACAGGGTCAATCCCCATGTTATCGTCAGGCGTCGTTGCATCGCACCAAGTTGTCGTTCCAGTTCAGATATACGCCGGTTCTGAAAGGAGCATTCCTTAAATAAGTCCGACATGAGACTTTCCTTTCTTATTAACAATAAAGAATAATAAATCGGAGTTATGGTTAGTAATTTTACAAACCTGCCATCCAATCTTTTTCCATATATTCGCAAGGGGATTTACTTACCCAGCACTCGAAACAGTTGCAGGACAGCCGCCGACTCACAACTGATATTTACATCTACAAAGCGCGTGAGCGGTTTCCAGTCGCGTGGGATAGTCAACGTTTTTGAGACACGCCCCTGCCCGTCTGTCTTCGCTTTCACATGAGTGGTCTGTATGCCTTTCTGACCGGAAAACCAGATTTCAACCGGGGCGTTTTTCACCGGCTTTTTGTTATCCGTGATGATAAATGTGCAGAGGACGGATTGTCCGAAGCCACGGGTCGCCGGTTTGATATCCACATTGACATCCGCCGCTTTGACGGGCAGAGAGAGAAGGGTCAGGATTGCAATAGTCGCAACCGTCGCACAAATAGAAATTCGCTTCATAGATTACCTTTCAGGTATTGATTTTGGGTGATTTCCGGGAGGTATCGAATAGAGTTCCTCCCGGATATGACACGGGAAATATTTCCGGTAGTCGGGTATCGCCCTGAATCCGTTCCGCTAATTCAAGACGGCGATATCATCGCCAGACGACTTTGACAGGAACGGCGCGGCATCGGTATCCAGCGGATTGAGAACGCCATTCGCAAAGGAGAATCGGCGTACTCCTTTATCCGTCAATGCATATAGGATTTCATCCCCTTCCACGGAGACATTTCGGTATATCCGGATTGTTCGAATACCCGTTACCGAAACCGCTGATCCCAGAGGAGTTACATTGTTCGCGCCGACACTATAGAGGCGTATCGTACCCGAATCCGGTTCGGCAATGGCAAGAGAGCCATTGCTCAGGAATTGCATGGAACTGAATTTTACCGCCTGTTTAAAAAGAATGACTTCTTCAGTGAGAACGTCATTGGCTCCAAGATTGAGTCGCGCCAGCACGTAACCGCTACTCTGTCCTGTTCTACTAGACGACAGAAGATAGATTTTATTGTCCGGGCCACGCACAATATCGAAAATCCGTCCATAGATTCGGAGCCCGCCTGTCGATTCCACGACTCCAGTGGAGGGATTGATGACGGCGAATCCCAGCGTTGTATGTGCCAGAATCTTGCCATCGGGCAAGCCGAAAAGGCTGTCGATTCCATGAGAGCCATAGTTGAAAGTGGATGAGTTCGGCCCTACAAGCGCCGTGTTCCTGTCGACTACCGCTACGACAGAAGAACCTGAGTTAGCTACATTAACGCCGATTGCGCCATTGGGCATCAAGGTCATCCGGGGAGAAAGTGGAGAACCTCCCAGGGTAGTCGTTTTTATCGCCGCATCCGCTTTTCGAGCGTTATACCAGTAGATGCTTCCGCCGTCGCGGAAGAGAAGCGTTGGGGCGGGGCGAAGGGCTTTTACATGGAAGACTCCCACTTTACCCGTTTCCGATTCTGTGGCGGTAATATCGACCTCGCCTACCGAGACGCCACGAACCGTCGCCGTCGCTCCCGCAGATTCCACCGTCGCTATCGATGGATTGGAGGAAGACCATCGCCATTTACTTGGGTCGGTTAAGACATCCTGATTGGATGCATTTCGCGCCACTGCCGCAATGCTGGTGACATCACCGATTGAGATTTCGGAGGATGACGATGTTACAACGACGGATTGGACGGTGGAATTCATCGCAATATCTACCGTCGCAATATTCCCCCCATTATTAGTGACCGTTTGAACGCCTTCCGCCAATGGGGTTCCTGATGCATTCGCATTTGCATAAGCGGTTGTCACGACAGTAAGCGGAACGGCTGGCAGGTCGTTGAATATCTGTTCCTGAACGCCGCCGCCGGCAGGCTTAACGACGATTGCCTGTTGTAGTTCGTTTTCACCTTGCTTCACAGAAACTTTGACGCATTGAGCGGAAACAGGAACAAATCGCGACCCGGTTGGAAAGTCGATACGTACACGAAGAGTTGCCCGGGTTGGCGCTGGGGTTGGCGTTTCGCCGCCAGTGTTGTTACCGCCATTATTGCCGCCGCCACCGCCGCCAGTGTTGTTACCGCCAGTGTTGTTACCGCCAGTGTTGTTACCGCCAGTGTTGTTACCGCCATTATTGCCGCCGCCACCGCCGCCATTATTGCTACCGCCGCAACCGGCGATACAGACTATCGCAATAATAATGGAGATGAGTGCGGCGAGATATCGATGAGTCTTCATTTCATTGTTTCTTTCGTTTGTCTGAATGGGTCAATCATGCCAGATGAGGAAGAATGATATTCAAGCGAAGGTTTATATGTCCGTATAACGGTTGCTATCGTCCGCGTGGACCGACAGGGAGGCGTTTAACTACCGTAGGTTTGCCATCCTGTATAACGAAGGTGTATATGCTCGTGCCTGTAACAGGGGTTACAGTGCGCTTCAGGTTGAACGGCAGATTCACGTTCGCGGAGGAAAACTTCTTCACATTGCTAAACTTGACTCCCGCTTCACGGGCGACACCACCGCCACCGACATGGACAATCACTTGTTCGCCCGCCGCCGCTCTGTCTGTATAACCATAAATAGGGCGACTTCCGACAGCTCCTTTCGGGCTTTTCCACACCGTGAAACGTCCACCTGTTTTGCTTCCTCGCCGAACTTCATAGGCGCGTTTCCCCCCGCCTTGAAGCACATAGTAGCGAATCGAAATCCGTTTGCTTGGCGGTGAGGCAGGAGGGACAGATTGAGGCGCTTCTGGTTCGGGTTGTGTGGGGTTCGCATCCGTTCCCCCGAGCGTTGGATCTTCTATCGGAGCGGTATCAACGTCTATTGGAGTTTGCACCGTCTCTTCGGTCTCGGCTCCCGGCCCCTCTTCCTGCCCATAAACTATAAGTCCAGCGGATAACAGGGCAATTGTCATCGCCGCAAAGACGCTACTGTTCTTGAAAATTCTAAGCATTTTTCTCTTCTCCTGATACTGAGAATAGGGGGTATTTAGCCCCTGGGGATGTCGAAGTATTTTTCAAATGCGACCAACTACGGCTTCTTAGGCGGAGTGGACGTTGATGGTTTTGCGGTCTGTTTTTTAGACGGAGCGGAGTTTGGTGGTTTAGTGGCCGAAGGTTTTGCGCAAATCACTATCTTCTCAGGGCTGTAAGTCTTGAGTTTTAGCCCAAATGCCTTCAGTTCAGGATTCGACGCCAGGTAAATGCCAATCTTTCGTAAAGAATTATCATCGGCGCGAACGCTTGCTGTCAGCACATCATCGTTCCATGCATCCATCTCCGCCATTCGAATGCCGGGACATTTTTTGAGTTCTTCAAGAAATTTGTCCGCTTTATCCACCTCTTTCAAGCCGGACACTTCAAGGGTTCGTACAGGTAACCCCAGAACCTTTTCTTTTTCTATATCTTCCGCTGTAGCTGTTGGTATATGCCCGACCAGATCGGATGCAATTTTTTCCACTAATTTGCGACTTGCCTCGCCTGCTCGAGCCATCATGCCCGGATCTAGTTCTGGTTTACCGGCGGAATCATCGGACTTTTGCTCACTATTGCTTTTGACTAGTTTAGTTAATGCTGATTGAATATCTTTATCTAACTTATCTGTCTTGTCTTTCTCTTCAAATAGGTTAGAAGCGTAAATAATTTCACCTGATTGCACATCAATCACATTCACTAGCGCGGCAACATGCAACTCGGTTCCTTTTGGGAGTAAGCTACCGCCACCGAAGATTTCAACAGCAGTTTCAACAGCAGTTTCAACGGGATTTCTCTGCCTGGATTCCAGATTGAACTTGGTAATTGTTCCGCTTATCGCTATGCCTGCGCCTATTTTCTTCTGGAGTTTGGTTGCTAAATCCTTGGTAACGATATTTTTAGTGACCAAATCCTGCTCTTCCAAAACATCTTTCATAGATGAGCGATCCAGAACGCGCACTTTCCTGCCTTGCGCTTCTCCGCTCTTTACAAGAGAAGCAGTCATCATCTGGGCAATAATTTTCCCCAGCCCATCACTGACTTTGGTGTCGAATCCTGCACTGAAATCGAACGGCAGGACAATGATTGTACGTGTTTGCTTCTCAGTGCCGGATGCGGGTACGCTGGTTTGCGCTTGAAGAACGCCGGCGGACATCAAGGCGAGAATCAACGACAAAATCCCGTGCAACAGCAGCGTTAATACGTGCTTCCGGACGTCTGTGCGATGTAATAGCATGAATTACCTTCCCAACGGAATTGAACGGAGGTTCCCCTGCATCACCTAAACCGGGTGGGAAGGCGATGCAGGGCTTTGAATAAAGGCTTATCGGGTTCCCACAGGCAATCGTCGCCGAGTGGTTTTACCTTTCTGGGTGATAAACGAGGTGATATTGTCGTCGTTGGCATCGGCGGAAACCGTTGTAGGAAAGACGAAGGGAAGAGGCAAGGGCTTTACCTCTATACGTTTGCGTCCATTAATTTCGACGCCTCCCGATTCCGCAACGCCTGTTCCACGGACTTGAACAATGATGTTCTCCTTGCGGGAAGCGCGATCCGTAAAGCCAACGACGCGTTTGCCAGCAACATACTCATTGGTCAGTCGTTTATTGAATAACGCCGCAGGTTTCGAATTATCGATAACCTCGAATAAGCCGGAAGACTGCACAACGTAGTAGCGAATGTCTACGCCGCCCTGCGCCTTTGCGTTTCCACAGAAGGCAAACAGGGTTGAGACAACCAGAAGGCTCAGCACATATTTTCTCATCATCACACGATTCCTTTGCGGCTACGCCGCTTCGTTGTCAGGGCAGGACGATTCCTGCGTCAAGTCTATCCAGTTGATGTTTCTCATAAACTGGTTTCCTGATAAAAGTCTTGTCGGCTGCTGAATACTTCAGCATGTCCGCTTTGACTTGAAGTTGATTCCGGTCACAGCATTCCAGTGATTGGAGATTTTGTATAATCCCTGTCTGTTCCTAAGAAGAATTCCTCCGGCAGCATATATTTATGCCAGTAAATATTGATAATCCCAATACAAACAACATGAAAGCGCAAGGCTCCGGAGCGCTCACTGTGGTGATACTGACGTTATCTACCCCCATATTCAGGCTGAACTGGTTGGCAACTGACTAGTTCACATTACTGGTTCTTCCTGCCTCAATGCAACGTGGCTAAGGCGTATCTAAACGTAAAGGATGAACTGATATTGCCCCAGTTTTATCCCTGACACGTAGTAGTTACTTTAAGTAATAGCTATCGCGTTTTATGGAACAGGGTTGAACATTCACGCCCGTAGTAGCATCGAAAACAAGCTTGGCAATCCGTCGATCGCCTTTACGCCCCGGAACCTGTGTACCGATGCTAAAATTTCCGTTTGCGTCACTGGTGGCTTTAGGAGGCGAACTGAAAACCTTATTTCCACTGGCATCCACTATTTCAAGAGTGACAGTTCCTACAAAACCGGAGTATCTGCCGTTCTTTTTCTGTTCTAGCCTTCCCGAGAAGGTGGCAGGTTGACCTGCCGTCAAAATCTTGGGCCACTACGGAAGAATCCGCGTGAAGTTCTTTGTCCTTGATGCAGTAGTAATCGATTCTGCTTGAACAGTTGGTGTCTCCTGTTCTTTTTCGGGCGTTTGCGCGTTTGCTCCAATCGCAAGAGTTGCCAGACAGACTACAACTCCAAGCTCCTTCAGAAATCTCATATCTTCCTACCTTTGAATTTTTGATACAGACCGTTGGGACGCAGTCCCAACGAAAGATTGACTTATACTACCGAGCGAAGCGTTACAGAAGCGTTTCAAGAATGGCGCCTGGTCTGGTCTGAAAATAATTTTGCCTGGTTTTTACTGAAGCCGAAAACTTCCTTGAGTTTGCAAGAGCTGGCGCTCTGGAAACGCATTGGTCAGGCTTGCCCGGAACTATTGGCGGTTCAAGAGTTGGCTCGCCAGTTTCAAAAGATGGGTCGAGAGAGAGCAGTTTCCGGCTTGGAAGCCTGGTTAAACATTGCTACGGAGAGCTAGCAACCGGTCACCAAAAGAACGGGAGTGCCGTTTTGGTGGACAGTTTGTTAAGTCGTTATGGTGTGACGCTTCTGCTTCACTGCCTGATGCTCTCCATCTAAAAAAGGCCGCCGCCTTTTACGGCGGCGGCGTGGCTTCTGAAGCCTGGTATGCTACATCCAGGTGTGATTGCGATCATTAGGGTCGTATAGTCAATTTGCCTTGTCCTTCTCCCTCGTTATAATCCGCTGTCGCTTTGACTCTGGCATAAAAGGGGCGGGTGCTGGGTCGTCGGCCCACGGTAGGCAGGCCAATTGCAGAATATCCCGAGGGATTGGTCCGGTCACTACGAATGTATTCTCGCTCCACCCACCACTCGACCAGGACGTTTTCCAGTGGCTTTCCATCTGTGGCGCGGTAGACCCAACCGCGCAGAGGAATAACATCGCCGCGATCGCCCGCTGCGTCGCGCACCTCGATCCTTAAGTCTGGCCGTGTCACGTTTACTGTTTTCTCGTCGGACTCGGAGGCTTCGTAGAGGTCGTTTCCATCGAAGACGGCTTTGATCTGGTACGAACCCAATGCCCAGTCGGCGTACAGTTCTGCGGTGGCAGTCCCGCTGTCATCGGTTTCGCCGGTGGCGACAGTCTCGCCATCATTGCGTGTCCAGCGGATGGGGCGATGGGCGAGTGGCGCTCCATCACTACTGCGCGTCAGTGTTGCAGAGAGGGACGCTTTGCCGCCGGCCTGCACCGAAACCGGGGTAGTATCCATCGTTATTGTGGTTGGCGCGGCAGCGACATCAATATTGCCTTCACCCTCAGAACCGTTATAGCAGTCGTTCCCGGCGAAGATCGCCTTGAAGGTAAGCGTACCGACGCCCATGTCTTCCGTGAGTGGTATTTCTTTTTCCGCTACGCCATCGTCCCCGGTCGTCACCTGACCAAGGCTCTGACCGTTCCGTTGTATATCCACGGTCACTCCTGCAATGGCTACTCCATCTGTGCTGATGACGGTCGTCTTGATGTGGGCAGTGTCGCCAATGATCGCCGGATCGTTGGCGTCGTCGCTGACCTCGACATCTACTTGACTATCTGCCTTAACGACGGTCAGGACCGCAGTGGCGGATGCGGACTCGTGCTGTGCTGTCAGCACGTAGTCTCCCGGCTTCAGGTCGGCGGGAATGGTAAATTCGGCGATCCCTGATTCGTCGGTGGTCAGCGAATTGGGGTCGCCTGCAACCCCGGAGATGGAGAAGAGGATGTTGGCGTCGGCAACAGGTGTCCCGTCTTCATAGGTGGCGAGGATCTGTCGTGTACCATCTGCTGTCCCGAAGGTGGCTTTGTAAGGCGCATCTTTGAAGGTGATGATGATTGTGGCGGCGTTAAGATGCAATGTTGTCGCTACATCAGAGGCGCTTTCATATGTATCGCTCCCACTATACTCAGCAGTCAATGGATAATCGCCCGCATCCCAATCTGTGGTAGGGATTTCAAAGGTGGCGTTCCCGTTATCGCCGGTTGTTGCCAAGAGAGGGGCATTGTCGCCGATTGTCAGAGAGACTGTCTCCCCCTGAATGGATTTCTGGCTGTTGGTCTCGCGGAGGTGGACGACGATTGTCTGCGACTTTCTGACCGTCCCGGAATACGGAGCGCCAACAAACTCGAGTGTCGTGGCGGTCTTAGCAATGGCAGTAGGATCCACCACGCTGAAACGGCAGCGCATCCCGAAGGAGTTTGCTGCGACCGTTCCGGCCAGGTCGCTGAATGCGAACGGAATGAGTTCGAGCATGCCGGTATCGGCATCCACGCGGCCTAGGGGCTGTACCACAGGGGCGCCGTCAATGGTAGCTTCCAGGGGTGTGCACCAGAGACCGTCGCCACTGAGTGGAGAACGGATATAGAGAGTAGTCGGCGAATCGTCCTCCGCACCCAGCAGCGGCGCGATGAGGCAGCGATCAAACGTCGGATTCTCGGGCGATGCCTGAATCTCGCCGGTGGACGCATCCAGTAGCATCTGCGAGAACGTGAGATTTTTGGTGAGTACACCTGCTTCGCGCAGAGCGAAGGGGTTGCCTACAGTCACGCCGGGGAGACTGGTGGGAATGAACTCCGCAGCAGAGCCGCGAAAAGCGCCAATCTGTCGAACAGAGATTGCACTTTCGATATCACCGCTGGGCAGCCCGGTATAGCGAATGTTCGCGATGATGCCGTGGTCGGTCACGATTCGGTCGCTGAAGACCGCTGAGCTTGCTGGATCGGGAAGCGAGGCGGCCAGACCGAAATTCCGTCCAGAGACCGGGGCTGAATCGACCACGGTGGCCAGCAGTTTCCCGTTGACCGCAATTTGAATCAGAGAATAGGTGGCTTGTGGGAGTGCCCGGACATACAGGACAACGCCTTGCTCTGAGGCAATAGATGGCACCGCACGGAAGGAACGCCACAGGATAGACGACTCCCCACGCTTATTGATTCGGATGAGGCGCAATTCACCGATTCCGTAGGCGCGCAACTCGTATCCTGCCGCGTTGTAAATGGCCTGCCGCGCATTCCGCGTGCTCCAATCAATGGATTTACCGAAGAGAAGCGAGGCTGATGACCCTGCGGTGGCGTTCGCGAGGCGGACGCGACCCGAATAGCCAATTTGTCCGCTGGTAATCTGAGCCAACCCTTCATTCCAGCTGGAATCTGGCGATCGGGAGTCGCTACCGGCAAAAAGGGCGCCCAGGAGTGGAGATGCCCGGTTGTTATTACGGCTAAATGTGACCGCACCGCCATATCGGCCGTTCGCCCGGTCGGCTATATCCGGCGTGGCGGCCCAGAGGTCCGCGCAATCGGGAGATGCGGAATTTTCCCAGTCGCTCAGTCCCCAGCACAGGGCAAGCGGCCCGGAGAGGGCGTAGGCGACGGAGCCATCAGCCTGCGGACCGAATGCCACTTCCTTGAGACCATCGGGGCCATTGACAGGATAGAAGGTGGTGTCGTTGGCGCCGCGCTGGCTTGATCGTTTTGCGCTTGCGGGAAAGACACTCGCTGCCATCGCTGATTCGGTATCGCCAGTTAATAGGGCACCGCCACTCTGTCTGTTGACGATCTGAGTGATAATGCCACCGTAGTTGGGATCGAACTCGATGACTGCGGCGGGAGTTGTCATTATGACCTTACCGTCGCGTCGTTCCACGGACAGGCTATCATTGACCTGGGCGTCCGCGAGCGATGGGATAAGCAGCATTCCCACGCAGAGCAGTGCGATGAGGACTTTTTGTCGGAATTGGTTAAACATCGTATGCCTTCCTTCCAGCTAATCTGAGAGCCGAGTTGTTAGATCTCCGCTTGCACTCTCGGGAACGCGTCATTTGCAAGGCTCTTGAGGCGCTGCCGTTCGATGGGAAGATCGCGCAGGTTCCGCAGAGCGCGGGTGGTGGTGGTGCGCGTCTCGCCATTAGGAGAATGGGTGAGTTTAAGGATCACTGCGGCAGTTGTCGTATCACCGAGGTTGCCGAGACAGAGCAGGTAGTGGATGCGTTCGTCCTGATCCTCAGCGGCTACGAGGCGGCAGGGAAACCAGCGGCTTTGCTCTGTGATACTTCATATCCTACCGGACGGGGCGTTACAGGAGCGTTTCAAGAATGGCGATTGGTCTGGTCTGAAAAATCATTTTTCACTGTAAGCATGATTGACTGTTTACAAACTTATATGTTATATTCCCTTGTCGATAGATTCTTTTTATTGTTATTAAAAATGTCAGCGGGGAGGAATCTTCGTGGGCGAGTGCAGGTTGGAGATTTTAGGGACGCCACGAGCGGTGCGCGAGGGAGAGTGCCTGACGAGGCTTCGAACGAAAAGGGATTGGTGCGTGCTGGCGTCGCTGGCGTTGGAGCCGGGACGGAACGAAAGAGGGGAATTAGCGAAGCGGTTCTGGCCTGAGGCGGCGTCGCCGTTGCAGAACTTGCGTAGCGCTCTGACAGCCATTCGTAGCGCCTTTGGGGCGGATATTCTGGAAGAAGAGGCGGGCAAGCTCCGATTACGCTCCGGGTGCGTTACCGATATCGATGAGGTACGGGACGTTCTGCGGCAGGTAAGACGCCAGAAAGATGCTGGCGATCCTGCCCGAAAGGCGGCGATTCTTCGTGACGCGGCATTATTAGTTCGTGGGCCTTTTTTAGAAGGTATCGATACCTCCGGGGAAATTGACTGGGTGGAGCGCCAGCGGTCGAAATTCCATCAGGAGGTGATTGCCTTATTCCGCGAATGGCTGGCGATGTGTCGCGCTTCCGGCGATGAAGCGGGAATGGCAGAGGCCGCCGAGCGATTGCTGGCGATTAACCCGGACGATCCGGACGTTCAGAACCTGATTCTGCAAAGACCGGATCACATCGTCCATCGCTTGAACGCTAAAATGGACTGGTCGGCGACAGAGAGGATTCTTTCCACCTCGCCCACGGAGAAGATTCCCCTTACGTACTCGGATGCCATGACATTGCAAGCGCTTCTGGAGAAGTGTCTGGATGCATTGCCCAAGAACCTCCGGCGTTCGCTGTGTCTACTGTCCGTCTTTCCGGGCTTGTTCACCGCAGAACAAGCCGAAGGCGTCTGTGGCGTTGTCGGCGCAGAGATAGAGCGTTTTGTTGAGATGAAATTTCTTTTCTGTACCTCGATAAGACAGGCCGTTTCCTGCCCCCCTGCCCCCCCATTAATGGGGGGAATCGGGGTGGGAAATAGCTCTTGCTTTGCTCTGCACCCCCCGGTGCGCGATGCCCTGTGGCGTCGGCTGACGGGTGGAGAGCGCGACCGACTTGCGGAAAGGCACGCAAAATACTTCACGACGAAAATATGGGACGCTTATCGGGCGGGTCCGGAAGAATACAGGCGTTGGACAAACGACAAAGTCAGTATCATTAACCTTTCACAAGCAATTGACTGGTATTTGGGGCGAGAGCCCTGCGATGAAGGCATCAAGCTTATCGAATCTGTGCGTGAGTCGTGGGAGTGGCTAGGGTGCAATCATCCCGAGGTGCAGAGACTGCGGCAGGCTATCCCCTACTTACAGAGCGCTATCTCCGCATACAATCCACACGTCGCGTGGATTGCGGCGATCACAATTGCACGGTTGGAAGCGGATAAAAGAAACTTTACGGAGACTGTCCGATACGCACAGATCAGTCTTGATTTATTTCGAGGCGATAGCCCCCGGGAGCACGCGGAAAGCGTCGGCATTCTTCTGGCTCTCCTTGATGCGTTGCACCATGCCGAGGAAGATGATCTGTTCGACCAGACGGTGACGATGATGCTGGCTTATGACTTCTCTGCCCTGGACGAGACACGGCGCATGATAAATCTGCACCGTTCCCACTTTGTGATAGCGGAGAACCGTATGGCGCGTTGCCGTTACGCCGAGGCGCTGCATCATAGCGAGGAGGCTTGGACGTTGGCGGAGTCCGTGCGCTTACGCCGCCCTGAAGGGCTTGCGCGTCGAGGCCCGATCCTTTACCAGCATGGGAGTATCCTTCAGGGATTGGGAAGGATGACGGAAGCGCGGGAGTTTTACAACCGGGCGCACGATGATTTCGAGGAAGCGGCGAAGATGAATGGCACGCTGCTACACGGCGTTGCCTCCTGTCTGCGGAATCTGGCGAGCCTGAATCGGGAGGAAGGGCGATACAGCGAGGCGCGTGGTCTGCTGGATCGGGCAAGGGAACTCTTTGAGCGAGTGGGCGACCCGGCGGCGGTCGTCTCCTGTGATCTGGTTCTCGGCGATGTGCGCCGGGATCGGGGCGAATGGGACGAGGCGGAGCGATTGTACCGCGCCGGGCTGACATTCTGGCGGGAAAAAGGGCATCACCGCTGGATTTCGTCGTGTGAAGCGCGTTTGCAGGAACTACAGGCGCGGCGTCAAGAAGGAAAGGAAGAAGCGAAATGATAGGGAAACGTTGGGGCAGGGCAGGGATTGCGTTCGTGCTGGCGTTCGCGGCGGCGGCGATTGTCTGGCAAAACGGACGTCATACCGGAATAGAAGAAACGGTTAAGGTGACGGTTGCGCCTACACCGAAGCCGGTGGGGGCGCTAATACCGCTTTCGGGTCGGACATTGAAAGAGGATGAGCAGCGACTTGCGGAACTTATCACGCAAAGCCGGAAGGCGACAACGCCTGACGAAAAACGCGCCGTTGCCAACGCCCTGTGCGAACTGGCGAAGACGGCGCACGACGAAAACCGGGGAGGCGGTCTCCTTTCTCTTGCCGGTTACGAGGAGGCGCGGAGAGCGTTCCATGAAATCGGCGATGCGAAAGGCGAAGTCCGGGTTCTGACCGATCTTTACGAAACGCAACTGATGTTGGGCAACCGCACTGAAGCGGAAAAGGCGTTGCAGGAAGCCCTCACTCTCCATCGCGACAGCCATGGCGAACCGCTCAAAGAGGCCGATATTCTCTACCGTTTCGGCGATTATCTGCGGATTCAGGGACGCTACAAAGAAGCGAAGTCCTGCCTGAACGATTCTCTTTCCCTGCGACAAAAGGAGAATGAGGAAACGGGAATCGCCGATTGTTTGAAGGTATCGGGTCAGGTGGCGTTCGAGGAAGGGTCGTCGGCATTAGCGCGGCAACTGACGCAGGATGCGATCCGCCTGTATGAGAAGAATGGCAAACTCGAATCGCGGGCGGATGCGTTGGGGATACTGGGCGATATCGCTCTGGAGCAGGGCGAAACGGCGGAAGCGGATCGTCTTTACCGTGAGGGTCTCGCCGTCTGGCAGGCAAAGGCTGAGGGCTTCTGGATAGGGCGTTTTAACAATCGGCTGGCGAAAATCGCTCTGAAACGGGACGATCTCGCGGAAGCGAAGCGTCTGGCGGAAGAATCGCATTCGTCATTATCTACATCGAATGGGCCTATCACCAGAGCGGCGCCGTTGCTTTCCCTGGCGGAAGTCGCTCGTCGTGAGGGCGATGTGGCGCAAGCGCATCGTCTCCTGAACGAAGCCCATGCATTGTACGCTCAGGTCGGGTCCTCCTATGGACTCGCCCAGTGCGAGTCGATGCGGATCGCCTGGAGCAACGATAAAAAGTAACGACGCTTGGCGTTATTCGGGTTCGGCGCTTCCTTCCAGAACCAGACCTCTGGTTTCGGGGAAGCGCTGATACCAGAGAGCAAGGGCGTCGTGAAGGTGCAGGGCGTAGCGGTAGTGCGCCCCTGTCCCGGTGCGAAGTTCCGCTTCATAGAGGAACTTGTCGGCGGTGGTGACATGCTCAAAGGGATATTGCGTCCCGAGTAAGGCGTAATACAATGCCGTCGGGTCGCCGGAAGCGAGGAGTTGTCGCGCCTTACGGGAAGCGTCCCTGCCCATTTTGCCGGAAGCTTCATAGTCCGCATTCGGGGCGGGAAGTTGATCGGCGGCATGGTAGAAGCCGACCGGGAGCAAGGGGCAGTATTTGGCTCCGGTGCGATGGCGATTCAAATCCCGAATCTCGGCGAACGATACCGCTTCCCAGCCAAAGCGGACAATGGTGCGACGTAACCTCTCGCCGAAGTACGCGTAACGGTTGTCGTGGAAGGCAAGGTCTTCCCGCAGATCGTCGGGCGTAACCCCGACGGGCAGAGAGACATCCAGCGCCGCCGTCGGCGGATGATCATAGGGCGGTTCGCTTCGTTCCAGCTGCGGGGTAGAATTCGCTCCCGCTTGCTGTGCCAGAATCGCAAATTCCCGTTCCAGACCGGCGGAATAGGAGCGTTGCGCGGTAGCGTGCCGGAGCAACCTCGGAGTCGCCAATCCCAGTTCGTCCTGCACCATTTTTCCCAGCGCTCGCGCCTCGAAGAGCGGATGCGAGAGGAGATGTTGCGCCGCTGTCACCCACCCCCGCGCCGACATCATCAGCATGACATTGGTCTTCGCCCCGACAGGTAAAAAGTACCGGGCGCGATCAAAGGCGTAGTTGCGCCGCATCCGGGCGACTGTCTTCCGGGCTTTATCGGAGGTATCTTCCTGAAGACTGCGGGGAATACGGGTCAATTCCTGGTTTTCTTCCGCAATCCGTTCCCAGAATACGAGGGCGGACTGGTACGCCGCGAATGCGATCTGGTTCCCGTCCTGCCATTCGGTACGGCGATTGTCGGGAATGCCCAGTTCCTCGGCGTCCATCAGGGCGTCGGGAGTCAGTTTGATGTAGCGGGTGGAAGATTCCTGACCGCCTGCCGTCGGGCAGATCGTCCACAGGTAGTAGGCGAGGTAGAGAGAAATATTATCCAGAAACAGCGCTACCGGAGACATATCCGCGATGGACTGATGTCCGTAGTCGATCATGCGGAAGATGGAATCGACGGATTTGTCGAGGTTTTGCGGATCGATCCGGGAAAGTATCGCCTCTAACCCCTCGTTATTACGCGAGTAACGCGCCCCGCTCGCCGCCAGCAGTTCCGGCGTCAATTCCGCGCGTCCCGCCGAACGCGCCGCTTCCGTCGTTCGCAGTCCCACATGGGTGACTTTCATATCGTAGGGTATTCGCACCGATAAGGTCGTTTTCCTCCAACTTTACGATTCCGAACGTAATAATCACGGTGGACCGGGTCGCTGTACGGAGTCTGTTTATCCGTTGCATCAGCGAAAAATCAATAAATACCGGATGAACTTATCTTTTGAGATTGCGTCAACGGAAAACGGGCGGAGACTATCCGCAATGTATTCAAGGAGGGACCTATGCTGGGCAGTTGGAACAATCTCTCAATCCGAAACCGGTACCTGATCGGCAGCGCGATTATCGCTATAGCGCTGTTGATTCCGCTGGGTCGCTGGGGCTTCGGAATGTGGCAGGAAGCCGCAGACCGTAAAGCGGCGATGGAAATCGAAAAGCAATTTGCAAGTCGTCAACCGGGCGCAAATGGCGCGGCAATGGCGGGCGGTTCTGGTGGCTATGGCGGTTCTGGTGGACAGGGCGGTCGAGGCAACGGTGGCGGGGGTCGCTGGGGCGGCGGGCAGGGCGGCGAACAGATGCGTGCCCGAATGATGGAAGCGATGACCAAAGAGGTGGGATTGACGCCCGCACAGGCAAAGCAGGTGCAGGCGATTCAGGCAAGTTCACGGCCGCTGATGCGGGATATGTTCCGCAATCCGAAAATGTCCCGCGAAGAAAAACAGGCTCAAATGCAACAGCTACGCGCCGCACAACAGAAAGAAATGGCGAAAATCCTGTCGCCTGATCAGATGGCAAAACTCGATGTCTTCCGACAAAAGATGCGTGAACAATGGCAATCGCGCCGTCGGGAACGCGGCGGCGGTTATGGTGGTGGAAACAATCAGGGTAATACACCCGGAGCGTAAAATACTCAATACAGATTGAATCGGAAGAGGATGAATCGAATGAACAACAAAATGCCTGCCGCCCATTTCGGGAGCGCTCGAACGGCAAGAAATCGCAACGCATCAGGGTTTACTCTGATCGAACTGCTGGTAGTTATTGCTATAATCGCTATTCTGGCGCAGATGCTTTTCCCCGTGTTTGCTCAGGCGCGAGAAAAAGCGCGGCAGAGCGTCTGTCTTTCCAATCAGAAACAGATCGGGATGGCGCTGATGATGTACGCGCAGGACGCCGATGAAACCCTGCCCCCATACAGTTTCGGCGCAGGGACTGCGGGCTATATCGGCTATTTTGGGAATGATGGCCCCCGGTGGGCGGATATGATTATTCCCTACATCAAAAACGAGGGGTTATTCAACTGCCCGGACTCTACTGTGCGTCTGGCGAAATTCGTTGGGGGGCAATACTACGATACGCAGACCTATGGATACGGATATTCGACCCCATCGCTGAGCACCGACCCTGATGCCGGATATGGCGTCGCCGGTCGTCCGCTCAGCGCGATTACATCACCTTCCACCACCATCGCTTTGGCGGATAGCCGGATCGAAAAAGGAGAGGGGAGCGCCCGTATTCTGCCGCTTTCCTACGATACGCCGCTCAGTCTGAACCGAAAGGTAGATGGGAACCGTCACTCGGGCGCACGCGGCTTCAATATCCCCGGCAAGGCGTTCCTGTCGGTATACGCCGATGGGCACGTCAAATATGTCGGGTTGCTGGATACTCTGGGCAACGGTTCCACAACCCCCAATCAATGGAACGCCTTGCAGTAGCAGGGTAGTCCGAGGAATAGTTCGCTCCACTTTTGCACTGTGGGATGCGTCGCCGGGGCGTCCTTTTGGTAAAGGGGAAAGCCTGAGACGCATCCGCGAAGGATTTTGGCTTTCTATGGCGTAATGTACGCCAAAGTGAAGTAAGGGGGCGGACAGGGCATGGCAAGTACGGTTTCTCCGGCACAGGAAGATGTGGGTGCACCGGCACGGACGCGGTTACGAGGATTACTCGCAGGAATGATGTTTCTGGAGTATGCCGTTTGGGGGGCATGGATGCCGATTCTGTCGGCTACCCTGACCAACCGGGCGATCCCCGGTGGCGAAATCGGTAATATCTACGGCGGCATGTGGCTCGCCTGTATTATTACGCCCTTCCTCGGTGGGCAACTCGCTGACCGGTTCATGCCCGCGCAACGATTTTTATCGGTCGCCCATCTACTGGCAGCCGGCGTAGCCTGGTGGATGGCGACACAAACGACGTCGGGCGGTTACTTCTGGGGACTGTTCATCTGGGCGCTACTGTTCGCGCCGACTCTGGGCGTCACGAATGCCATCGCATTCCATCACATTGACCGCGCCGGTCTGGATGAGGCGGGCAAGGAACGGGAATTTTCCTGGATCCGCACCGCAGGCACTATCGGGTGGATCGTTTCCGCGTTTATCCTACTCGGCTATATGACCATGAGCGGCGCGGATTCTTCGGGAAAGACTGGCCCCATCGCTGAGATGCAGTTGACCGCTATCCTCGGGGTGGCGATGGCGATATTCTCTCTGTTCTTGCCCAATACTCCACCCTCCGCCGCCAAGACAGACCCGCTCGCGTTCCGTAAGGCGTTCAGCCTTTTCAAAACAGTGCCGGGTTTTGCGGTCTTTATGGTGATCTCCTTTGTCGCGGCGACGGAATTCCAATTCTTCTATCTGCTGTCAGGGCCGTTTTTGGAAAGTGGGGCGTTCACCAAAGTCTCGCACGAATATATCGCGCCCATCAAGTCTATTTCTCAGGTAGCGGAAATCGCCGCACTTTCCCTGATGTTACCGCTCTGGTTACCATCAAAAGGAATGCGCTGGTGTCTGCTGGTGGGTAGTTTCGCGTGGCCGTTGCGTTATTTTATTTTTTCCATCGGGCAACCCGCCTGGCTCGTGATCGCGTCTCTGGCGTTGCACGGTTTTGGATACGCTTTTGTCCTCGTGGTACAGCAACTCTATGTTGATCGGGTCGCCCCGAAAGACATTCGGTCTTCGGCGCAAAACCTGCTCAATCTGATAACGCTGGGTCTGGGCAACTGGCTGGGAAGCCTTTTCTGCGGCTGGGTCATGGAATATTACACGAAAGACGGCGTGACAAACTGGGCGCCGGTGTTCATTCTTCCTGCCGTGCTCACCACTCTATGCGCTATCGCATATGCGTTTACATTCAGTGACCAATCGGTCAAGGCGGCTTCCGCTCGTAATAGTCTCGAAAATGCGGCATTGGAGAGGTAGCGGGTAATGGAGGCATGATAGACCCGGAAACACAAAAAACGAAGAAGGTAACCGTCCGGAAAACAGGCTTAAAAACAGGAAAGATCGTAGGGGAAAAAGCGCGTCGTTCCAAAGCGGACTGGGTGTGCCAGACTCTGAATGCGGAGTACGGGTTTCCGGTCTGGCGTTCCCATGCGGATCCTACCGGGGCGTTGATCGCCACTATTCTCTCACAGCATACCTCCGATAAAAACAGTGAGAAGGCGTTCGATACTCTACGGCGACGATTTCCGAACTGGGATGCGGTACGGGTCGCCCCGGTAGAAGAAATCACCGAGGCGATTCGCGGTGGCGGCCTGGCGGCGGCGAAAGCGCCCCGTATCAAAAACGTCCTCCAGGCGATCTATGACCAGACTGGATCGACCCGTCTGGATTTTCTGGATGCCCTGCCGACGGAAGAAGCCAGCGCCTACCTTCGTTCCTATCCCGGCGTCGGTCCAAAGACGATGGCATGCGTGATGCTGTTCTCGCTGGGAAAGCCGGTATTGCCCGTAGATACGCATGTGTTTCGCATATCCCATCGTCTCGGACTGATCGAGCGAAAGATCGGCGAAGCGAAGGCGCATGATGCGCTGGCGTCCCTGCTGAAACCGGAGCAAGTCTATCCCTTTCATATCCATTTGATAAGGCATGGTCGTCGCGTTTGCACGGCGCAACGTCCTCGCTGTGAGCGTTGCGTCCTGCAAGAAAAGTGCGACTACTACCGTATGACAGGGCGCGACGGTACGGAAACGTTACCTTCCGCGAAATCCGTATAAACTAAAGGAAAGGTCTCGCAGTATGGGCGGTATGAATAGCGCGTCTCACGAGGAAATATTGAGCGAATTACCGGATGTTGCGTTCATCGAAGGCCCGGTGACTGTTTTCACATCAATGGATGCCATCGCCGCCGAGATTGCGCGTCAGGCGCTGGAGGCGGAAGGAATCCCGGCGATGACGGGAAAATTCGGAACGTCCGGCGCAGGATTGGCATTAGGAGAAGGGGTCGGCGGCGAAGTGTATGTTCCCGCGCCTTATGCCGAACGCGCAAGGTTTTTGCTGGCGTCTCTGGAGACGGAAGGCAACGATATCAGTGATTTAGAGTTGATGGTTGCGGCGATGAAGTCGTCGCATCCTGATGTGTGACACAATAATATGACTTTACAATTTCAAAAACGGACGGTTGCGGTAACTGTGGTCGTCCTTGCAGTAATCGCCGGGTTGAACGGCGCAATCGGGGTTGCCGGAGCGCAAGAGGCGCCTGAGAAGAAGACGGACGGATTCACGATTTCGCGGGCGAATCTTGCCCAATCGGCTACCTTCACTGTCACCCAGACCATTGCACCTAAAGGCGGTAATCCGTTGGTGCGCTCCTACAAGGTTGAGATCAAGGGCGAGAAGGCGCGATTGGATTATTCAGATCAGATGGTCGGCGAAGTGCGCTATCTGGCGAACGATAAAGGCGTCTTTCTGTATATCCCCGTCAACAAGAATGCGATGAAACAATCGTTCAAGGGCGGAGTCGATGGGGCGCTCAAGCTGGCGTTCGCTCAGGTGCGCGAGCGTATGGCGACGGCGAAAAAGATCGGCGAGGAGAAAGTGGGAGGAATCCCCACTACCGTTTATCTGGATTCAAAGACCGGCGGCAAAGTGTATATCGGGAATAAAACTGGTTTTCGCTTGCCGGTCAAGACGATTCTGACGAACGAAGGCGGCGTGACCTCGCTGGAAGTCAAGAACATTAAGTTGAATGTATCACTGGATGACTCCCGTTTCGCTTTACCAGCACGAACAAAGATAATCGAGTCTGAGAATGGCTCTCCTCCCGGCGGTATACCGGTAGGGCGCTGATCGGGTGGCACATTAACGAACGAATCCTCTCAACAATTATAAGGGAATGAAGGATTCGTCCGGTGCGGGGTACAATATAGGAGACGAGCAAGACCCACGGAGGCAGAATGCAGAGCTATTTTACCCGTCGGCTGATCGGGACGGCGTTTGGAGCCGTCGCGGTCGCCGCAATAATTCAACCGGCGAACGCCCAGGCGCCATTCCGTATCGCCCGGCCCGCCGATGGCGCGACTGTACGCGAGACGGTGCGGATTCAGATTCCGCGCGCGGCTCTGCGCGAGGCGGCCTATTTGCAGGTCGGGATTAATGATCGTTTCCGGTTCGGTCTGGCGGTTCCGCCTGCGGGCAAAGCCATCAAGACGAATCTGGTAGAGGCGAATAATCAGACCGTCACTGTTCTGTGGGATACCAAGGGTTCGGCGACTAAAGCCGCTACCATCGGAGAAAGCGACTCCGATAAAGCGAAGCGCGAAGAACTCAGCACCGCAGTGGAAGATGGCACACATACCATCGAACTCATCGCCCATGACGCCGCCGGTCGACGTATCGGACGTCAGACGCTGACGGTCAATGTCGCTAACCGAGGCGGTCTGAAGATGCCGTCTGGCGGTATATTGATGAATTACCGGTTTAATCTGGGCGAAGAAGTCCGGTACGACCAGGTCACTAATGTCAAATACATCGGCGATCGTTCTGAAGCCGCGCAGGGAGCGAATTTCAATCGCCCCGGTGGTTCGAACCCCTTTGGCGGTGGAAACCCCTTCGGCGGGGGCGCCCCTTCCGGTAGTGGAAACCCCTTCGGCGGGGGCGCCCCGTTTGGCGGCGGCGGTCGTGGACGGCGCGGTGGTGGCGGCTTCCCCGGTGGTGGTGGTGGCTTCCCCGGTGGTGGTGGTGGCTTCCCCGGTGGCGGCGGCGGCTTCCCCGGTGGTGGCGGCGGCTTCCCCGGCGGCGGGGGCGCTCCGTTTGGCGGCGGTTTCCCCGGTGGGGGAGGTAACCTGTCAGCAGGTCAGCCAAGCGGACCTTTCAGCCTCGATGTGCAGAATGTCAGGGCGACCTTCGAGAGCACGCCCGAAGATCTTAGCGATTCAGGAACATACTTCGTACGCGATAAGGTCGTGGATGGGACGTTCATCGCCGGAAATGGCAACGCCGCTCTGTTGAATCAGGTTTACGACTTCAAATCTCGTTACCGTGTATTGACTTCCAGTGGCTTCGTTGTCGATCAAGGTATCGGTAACGCTTCCAAGCCGGGCGCTTATGTGGCTCTGCAGTTGCCGAATCTGGGCGGCGGTTACCGACGTATCAACCAGACCTGGAATGCAGTCACACCGGTCATTCTGGAATGGGCGACTGTGGACAAACCTGCAATGGTCAATGCCACAAACCGTCTGGTTGGTCTCGAATGGCAGGATGGTTACCAGACCGCTCGCATTGAACAAACCTACAATGCTTCTGCAAATGTGCCGATCTATGGCGGCGGCGGAGTCATGCGTAACGCCAACCTGAAACTCGACAGGACAATCTGGTTTGCCTACAAAGCCGGTAAGGTCATCCGTTGTGAGACAGTAGCGGAAGTGGATGGTCAGGGGCCGTCCAACTTGATTGCCGCTATGGTTCCGGGCGCGGGCGTTGGCGGCGGTGGCGGTATTGGTAGCGGCGGCTTTCCAGGTGGCGGTGGTTTCCCTGGCGGCGGCGGCGGCGCTCCGTTTGGTGGTGGCGCGACAGGTAGCGGCTTTCCTGGTGGAGGTTTTGGTCTTGCTGGTCTGGGTGGTGGCGCAGGAGGCGGTGGCGGTCTCGGAGGATTGCAACAGCAACAGGAGGCTCCCCCCGCTCCCGCGAAGTTTCGATCGATCAGTACCATCACGCTGGCGCGTCTGCGAACTGCCAGTCAGGTTGCCGCTTTAGATCGCATGGTCTATGTCCGTGATGAATCTATTGCGCCGGCGCGCAAAAAGAAGAAGGACGATTGTCCTCCTGCCCGACATAAGTTCATCAAGAAAAAGTGATGACGCTAGATGACGTAACAAAAAGCGGTCCGCAAGGACCGCTTTTTGTTTTTGGCAGGCGCTATCGGTATTTTTCTGTTCGCGTCAAAGAAAAGTGGGTGAACGGAACCAAAGGCGTTACGCTCGCTGTATAATAAAATCGCTATGGGCTTGCCAATTTTCAAGAATGCAACTTCCGCTCCGGCGGATGGACAGATGGAATTAATGGAACATCTGGCGGAACTGCGCACCCGCCTGTTCCGTTCCGTCGCGTATATTGCGATCGGGATGTGTATTACCTACAACATGGTCAACCCCATGATGAACTTCCTGACACGTCCCCTGCGTCCCATATTACATGACCTGAGCGGCGAACTCATTACCAACAACATTGCACAGGGATTCATTCTCTGGATGCAGGTCTGTTTCATCAGCGGTCTCGGACTCGCCTTTCCCTTTGTGATTCTGGAACTCTGGGGATTTATCAAACCGGCGCTAACCGATCAAGAACGCAAGCCGATCAACTACCTTGCGCCTTTTTCTGTCCTTCTGTTTTTTGCAGGAGTTGTGACTGGATATGCCTGCTTGCCTGCCGCCTATACGTGGATGGCAGGTTATGTGCATGATTTGCAGAATGTCCGTATTTTTCAGGACGCGCAGTCGTATATGTTACTGACGGTGAAGATTATGCTGGCGTTCGGACTATCCTTTGAGCTGCCGATTATCTTACTGTTTCTGGCGAAAGTCGGGCTTCTGACAGCGGATCTCATGACGAAATACTGGCGTCACGCCACGGTAGGCATCGCTGTCGCCGCCGCTATTCTCACGCCATCCAACGACCCTCTGACCATGATGATGATGGCGGTTCCGATGGCGTGCCTATATCTTCTGTCCATCGGTCTTGTTCGCTCGTTTGAGCCGAAGGCGGATGGTTCGTCAGGACCTTCTCTGGCGACAATGCTGACTGTGGCGCTGGCTCCGGTAGTCATTATCATGGCAGTCGGTTACTGGCTCTGGCGAACTCACATGATTTAACCCCTGATATCCTTTCCGATACAGATTGGCAAAAGTCACTTTTCGATAGATATTGCGACAAAGACATTGCGACATACATTGTCCTTCGCGCTTTGAAAAACTATGCCTATGCTCACTATAACGAATAGCCAAATCGTGACGCCGCAAGGTATTATCGAAGAGGGAACGCTGACAATCGCCGACGGTCGAATTCTCTCTATTGAGGCAGGCAGGAGCCACAATAGCCCCGGTATTGATGTTCTCGATGGAAAGGGTCTGACGGCGCTTCCGGGCTTTCTGGATTTGCATATCCATGGCGGCGGTGGCTCAGATACCATGGATGCCTTCGCCAGTGACGCTCTAAAGAATATCCTGCGAACCCACGCAAACTTTGGCACGACTGGGCTTCTGCTGACCACCATGACCCAGAGTCAGGAACTGATCTCCCATGCACTTGCTGTGGCAACACAAGCGGTGAAACAGGGAAAGGAATTTTGTCCGGAGGGGGCGCAGGCGCTGGGAATCCACCTCGAAGGGCCTTATATCAGCCCGAAGCGCCCCGGCGCCCAACCGGCGGAATATGTCCGGGACTACGATGAGGATGAATTCGGGCGCTGGTTGGAGATCGTTTCCGGAACGATGAAGCGGATCACTATCGCGCCAGAAAGACCGGGCGGGACGGAGTTACTTGCGGCTTGCCGTAATGCCGGTATCGTCGTTTCGCTGGGGCATACCGATGCGACGAGCGCCGAAGCGTTGGATGCTCTGGCAAAAGGCGCAACGTCAGCTACCCACCTTTACAACGCCATGCCTCCTTTGCACCACCGTACGCCCGGCGCGACTGCGATCTTCCTGACGGATAATCGCGCCATGGTGGAAATTATCGCCGACGGGCATCATGTCGCCCCGGAAATGATAGACCTGGCGTTACGTTCCAAAGGCGTCGAAGGTGTCATCTTGATCACGGACGCAATGGCGGGAGCCGGTTCGGGAGACGGGCAGTATGATCTGGGCGGAAATGCGGTCACGGTGGGTGATGGTAAAGCGGTTCTGGCGGATGGCACACTCGCAGGCTCTATCCTGACAATGGTACAGGCGTTGCGAAACGTTCGCGCATGGTTTCCCCGCCTCAGTTGGAACGATCTGGCGTTATTGACCTCCGGAAACGCCGCTCGTCACATGGGCTGGGAGAACAAAGGTCGGATCGCTCCGGGTGCAGACGCCGATATCGTGTTACTGGATAATAACCTGAACCTGCAACAGGTTTATATCGCCGGCCAACGAATTCGTTAGGCGAACGTGGCTATCTCTGAATGCTATCCCAGTAGGTGGCTATCTCTGAATGCTATCCCAGTAGCTGGGGAAGAATTTCTTGCGCCGCGCCGATATATTCTTCCTGAAATGCGGTATTCCCCGAAGGTTCGACATTAACATTTATTGTTCGCGCTCCGGAGTTGACGGCGATTTGGACAAAGGCGGCGGCAGGCCAAACAACGCCCGAAGTCCCGATTGCCAGAAAAAGATCGCAGGAATGCGCCACATTCAGCGCCGTTTCCAGTATTCTTTCTGACAGATTTTCGTTGAACAAGACCACATCCGGGCGTAAGAATCCGCCACAGGTGGGGCAATGGGGGACATTCTCATAGATGGCTTCGTCATAAAACGATGGTTGCGAGCACCATATATCCAGACAGCGAGAGCGAAAAGCGGAGCCATGCAGTTCCAGAACGACGCTTCCCGCACGCGTATGCAGATGATCGACATTCTGGGTCGCCAGCAAAGCCTTCGCCGGAGTAGAGAACATTCGTCGTTGAAATGTGGCGATAGCATGATGTGCAACATTAGGTTGGGCGTCAAGGGCGGCGCGGCGACGAGCGCTGTACAGTCGCCACAGATCGGGCAATGATTCCGGCAGATTGGCGCCATCGACCATACGTGCGATATCAGCTTGTTCCCATAACCCACCTGGTCCCCGGTAAGGCGGCAGTCCGGAAGCGACCGAAATGCCCGCTCCTGTCAAAATAAATATAGAGCGGTAATTTTCAGGGTGAAACGGTTGAATATTCATTGAATAATGGTTCTTGCCCTTGACAAAAACGTTTCATCCATGTTATAGTGTTCGCGTGTGATCTCCTTTTCTCTCCACGTGCTGTGGGAGCGACCGAACCTATATGGATCGGTCGCTTTTCTTTTTTACAACCCCGTAAACAAGATTACAGCGATAGATGAAATCGTTTTCTTGCAATTATATCTGTAATATTGTGGTTTATTTCACTAAGGCAAGCATTTGTCGAAATTCCGGGGTTCCCGCTTCGCGTAACCACTCATAAATGACCGCCTCAGCGGCGCAAGGCTTAATTCCTGCATCCCGAATCCGTTCCATTCCTAATTTATGTTTCTCAATTGTGCGGGAAGAAACTGCATCGGGAACGACATGGGGCGCAAATCCTGCAGCGTACAGATCGTAAGCGCTCTGAGTAATACAGATATGAGTTTCCACCCCACAAAGAACGACCTGCTTGCGTTCTGTGGCGCGTATTGCACTGAGAAATTCCGGAGAACCTACACAGGAAAAGGTAAGTTTATCTAGCGCTGGTTGGGCGTTCGATCCGACCGCCTCAACAATTTCAGGAATAACCCCTCCGAGTCTCTCGGCATTCTGGGTGGTCATCACAACCGGAATTCCCAGCGTTTGCGCCGCACGGCATAAGAGGAGCGTATTCGTGATGAGGGACTCACGCCCATAGATCGCTTTCAGGAAAGCTTCCTGCATGTCTACCACGACCAGAGCGGTGCGTGAGCGATCAAGCAAGTCCGGGTGTCGCGGCGTTTGAGCGCCGGGAGTCGTCGTAATTACCGAAAACATGAATCTTGCCCTCTCCCGCTTTGTCATGAGGTGACGCGGCGAGCTTTCAGTATCAAATTGGGTCTTTCATCCTATGATATCGCAATCAAAAATGGGATAGAATCAGGATGCCGCACAGTAAAAAACGTGTGATTAAATCAAAATTATGAGCAGTACCGATGACCGCGCCGTTCAGCGCATATTAACCGAGGGGCGTGAGGGCGAACCGGATATTACTTTGACCGCGCCCCGCCGTGGCTCCGTTCAAGCGCAGATTGAAGAAATCTTCTTTGAAGCCTTCTTGCGTTACTTTAAGAACGCGGAGGAACGGCGTCGCTGGAGCATTCAAAAAGATATTCCCTGGGACAAGACCAGTCCGAACGCATCCGATTTAACGGCGGATATCGTGCAATCTTTTTCTGCGGTCGAAATGTACCTGCCGGACTACACCCATAAGATTATGGAATTGGTACGTCATTCCCGGGGACGCGCTTACTTCCAGTCCAACTGGGGCTACGAAGAATCCAAACACAGCATCGTGCTGGAGGAATGGTTGATCCGTTCCGGGAAGCGCACGGAGCAAGAGATGCGAGATTTTGAACGGCAACTACTCGGCGAAGAATGGAACCTGCCTTTTGAATCTCCACGTCAGATGATTATCTACACCACGATTCAGGAAATGGCGACCGGACTGAACTATACCAACCTGCGCCGCCGCGCCGAAGAAGAAGGAGACGAAGCATTGTCCCGGACGCTACGCTGGGTGTCGTCGGATGAATCCGCCCACTATAATTTCTTCCGAAAGAGCGTGAAAGCATATCTTGCGCTGGAACCAGCGGAGACAGTCGCGGATATCAAATTTGTTTTCGACCATTTTTCGATGCCCGCTCACGCCTTGATTCCTAATTGGGAGGCGCGAGGACAGCAAATCGAGGAAGCGGGGATTTACGGCCCCCGTATGTATCTGGCGAAAATCCGCAAGCCTATTCTGGAAGACTTCGGCATTTCGCGAGAGATGTTGAAAAACGCGGGCTTACCGGCGGCAGAAGCCGACGAAATCGCAGACCGCACCGAGCAAAGCGCCGAAGATGCCAGAAATGGCGAAAAAGGGCGTGCGTATTCTCTGGCGACTCATTCGTCCCCGTCGCGAGGTCGCCTGGTCTCGCTTTAGAGGCTGTTTGCCCTGATATTATGAGATCGGCGCCGGATCAAAGGCGATTTTCGCTGATCTCATAGGGACAGGGACATCACTATAACCGGTTTGATGATATGGCCCATGGGAAATTCCGTCTCTCCGATATCGGTGAATCCCTGACGATAGTAAAAACGACGGGCGCGTTCGTTGGTCGGAAAGACATCTAGCCAGAGAGACTCACAACCTGCGGACTTCGCTTCATGGACGCAAAATTTCATCATTTTCTGCGCGATTCCGCGCCCCTGCCAGTCGGAACGCACGAAGAAGCGCGCTAGCTCGGCGACATTTTCCCCGTGAACGCAAGGAGGCGCCGTATCGCGGGCAAAGCGCATCTTGATATGAGCGATAATTTCGCTTTCCCGATTGACTCCCGGCGCTGGGTCATAATTTTCTGTGACGGGGGAGTAGACAAGAAAGAAACGGTTGGCTTCATCTTCGATCTCGCTATACAAGCGCTCCGGCGTCATGCGGGCATCCACATACTCCCTCAAAACATCCGGGTCGTTTTCCCAACCGAACGATTCCACAAAAATCTTTCGCGCCACTGTCGCAAGCGCCTCGGCATCTCCCGATACGGCGCGACGAATCGTGATATTGTGAGCGGTTGGCATAGCAAGAGTCGCAGTGATTAGAAAGAATTTTCCTCTGTCGGGAAGCGACGGGCGCGAACATCAGCAGCGTAGGCGGATACGGCGTCACGCAAGGATGATCCGATATCGGCGTAACGCTTCGCATGGCGTAGGGTAGGGCCATCCGTAAGCCCGATAAGGTCGTGGAGCACCTGCACCTGTCCGTCACAGAATGGCCCGGCGCCGATGCCGATAGTTGGCGTCGGAACCGCTTCCGTGATCCGGGCGGCAAGCGTTGCCGGAATCACTTCGAGCACCATGGAAAAAACTCCCGCTTCAACGATGGCGTTCGCCGCACGGAGTACGGATTCCGCCGCTTCCTCGGATTTGCCCTGCACCTTGAATCCGCCGAAACGGTTCACGGATTGCGGCGTCATCCCAATATGTCCCATTACCGGGATGCCGATATCGATCAATCGTCGGATAGTCGCCAGAGTGATTTCCCCGGCTCCTTCCACTTTGACCGCTTGCGCTCCTGCCTGTATCAAATCGACTGCGGCGCGAACGCCGTCCTCAATGGTGACCCCATAGCCCCCGAACGGGAGGTCTGCAATCAGTAAGGCGTGACGCGCCCCACGGGCGGCATCTTCCACGCTATTTTTTTCAATCGCTCTGGCTTGCTGACCTCGTGATACCGCCCGCGTATGCAGAACCATATCGGCGACAGTGACTGGCAAGGTGGAGTCATAACCGAGCGTAGTCATCCCCAGGGAATCGCCGACAAGGATAGCATCCGCGCCCGCAGCATCCGCAAGACGACCCTGTGGCGCATCGTATGCAGTGACTACTACCAGAGGGAGGTTACCTTTACGCGCTTCAAACTGCGGAACAGTGAGAGTATTCGGGAGAGCCATAATATCGTTATTGTATCGCCTCGGAAATAGGCATATCTGCGATCATTTCAACAGGACTGTGAGCATCAGGTAATATCTTTTCCATCAGCATGAAATATCTTATGAAAAAATATTAAGAAAAGGTATATTATTCGGAATAAAGTAATGATACAATCATTCTGAAAGTCAAGACAGATGGTTATGCTCTTTGAGATTGATCATTATGGCTTGGCGGGGACGCTCCCATTACATGGCGCGATGATGGGAGTGTCCTTACCTTATATTTTTTGTTCTGACCCACTCTTTCCCCGGCAATGATCTGACTTTATCTCGACGCTTGGAAGCTATCTTTCATAACGATCTGTTGGAATGTCCTTCACGACTTCGGTGCGCCTGCGTGCCGAAGTCTTTTTTGTGTGGAGCGTAAAGCGCGATAAACGCGGTATGAAGAGAGATACGGTATGAATAGAGATAAAGCCGATGAAGTCCCGCCCGCGCATTGTCATTGACGCACGTCCCCTAACGCACCCTCGACCGGGGGGCTTTCGTTCGCATATCCGAGCATTGACGCAGGGATTGAAGGAAACCGGTTTTGATCGTGAGGCGGAACTGATTTTCTATGTGGATAGAGAACCGACTCCGGAGCAGAGACGATTATTGCCGTCGGGGTCAATGGTGCGGATTTTGTCGCCTAATCGTCTGAAAACGGACTTTTTTCTTTTTTCGGCACAAGTTCGCCGGGACGCTCCCGATCTGGTTCACGGGACGGTCAACTATCTGCCATTACGCTTGTCCGCCCGAACGACGCTTACCGTGCACGATACTTTCGGACTGAATCCCAACCGACGGGATAAGTCGCTTCGACAACAGGCGTTAGAGGCGTACTGGGCGAGAATGTCCCGCGCTTCCCTGCGGAAAGCGTCGCGTCTCATCACGGTCTCACATTACTCCGCATCACAATTATCCAATGCCCTGAAAATGCAGTTGTCGGATTTCGCTGTGATATATAACGGTCTGTTTTTGCCAGAAGCGTGTCCGGAAACTCCGCATCTCCGAGAGGGGATACTGGCGTTTGCGTCAGACGATTCCCGCAAAAATCATTTGCTGTTGTGGGGTTTTTATCGCTCCTTGAAAGAAGAAGAAAGGCCGATTCTGACGCTGATTACCCCTGATATTCGTGCGGCGTATCGTCTCCGGACACTTGCCGAAAGTGATCCCCGGGTGCGCATTGTGTTGTGTCCGGATGATTCAACGGTGGCGCGGTTGTACTCCCATGCCGCCGTTTTCATATTTCCCTCTCTGGAGGAAGGATTCGGGTTGCCGCCGTTGGAAGCGATGCATTTCGGCTGTTCAGTTATGAGTTCTTCCACATCCGCGATGCCAGAAATTCTGGGCGATACCCCTTACTACTTCAGTCCGTATAAAATGCAGGAAATGCCAGAACTGCTACACGAGGCGTTATCTCAACCAACCGGAGCGGCGGATAGAATAGCGCGAGGAAAAGCTCACGCCGCGACATTTACCTGCCGACGAATGGCGGAACAGACTGCTACGATATGGCGGGGAGCGCTGAAATGAACCGGAGACGACCCAACATTCTCTTGCTTGCGGATCTGATACCCTGGCCACTGCAAAGCGGGGGACAGATCAAATCGTACCGGACGCTTCGCGCACTGGCGGAAATCGGAGATGTCACCCTGGTCACTTTTGTGCGTTGTCCAGAAGATGAAGCGTATTTGCAAGCGCTGCAGCCATTTTGTGACCCTTACGGTTTTCCTCTCCATCGTGCTGGTTGGAGGGACGCCGCAGCGGGAGCGTGGTCGCTTCTGACGAGTTCCTCGTTCTTCATGAACCGTAACGCACACTCCGCTCTTCAGAGTTTTGTCAACAGATTGATTGCTGTCAATTATGCGGATGATGCTGAAGACAGTGCAGATAAAATCGACATTATCCATATCGATCATTTGCAGATGATGCAGTTTGTTCCTCTGGATATCCCTGCCTGCAAAATCGTGCTGGACTGCCATAATGTAGAGTATGATTTGATACGACAGATGGGGCAAGCGACCGGAGATTGGGCGGACCTGTATCTTCGACCCCTCTATCGCCTCGAATCGTTACGCTTGAAGGAAGTTGAGAGGGACGCCTGCCTCCGCGCCGATGCGGTTCTTGCTGTCACCGAGGAAGACGCAATGAAATTCCGGGCGCTCGCTCCCGAGATTGCGGAACGGGTTCGTTGTGCGCCGATTGGCGTCGATACGGAATATTTCCAACTTCCTGACTGTTACCCCACGGATTCACGGACGCTACTTTTTATGGGTGCGATGTTCTGGCCGCCGAATGTCGATGCGCTGCGCTGGTTCTGTGATTCGATACTGCCCCGTTTGCAACATTACATCCCTGATGTGCGACTGATGGTAGTCGGCGCACGTCCCACGCAGGATGTCAGAGATATTGCACTCGCTACGCCCGGTATTGAATTGATTGCGGATACCCCGGATATCAGACCGTATGCGGCGCGAGCGTCCGCTTTTATTGCGCCGTTACGCTTCGGCGGCGGAATGCCCGTCAAGACCCTGTGCGCTATGGCGATGGGATTGCCGGTGATCGCTACCCCGTCCGGAGTGGCTGGAATCTATGCCACAGATGACGAAGAAATCGTTATGAAAGCGAAAAATTCCATTTCCCCCTGTTTCGCTCTGGTAGAGAGTGATGCGGATAGATTCGCCGCCGCTGTGGCGGCTGTCCTGACGAATGCGGAACTGGCGGCGGAACTGGCGGAAAATGGGCGTGAACTGGTATGCGCTTCGTATTCCGCGACGGTGGCGGAAGCGCGTGTGAAGGAAATCTATGGGGAGTTGATTCTCTGAATGAGCGGTATGCGCGTCCTCTATATCGCTCCGTATATTCCTTCACCGATCCGCGTCCGTCCGTGGAATATATTGCGTCACCTTGCTCGCATGGGGCGCCGGATCAGTATTGTCGCATTGGACGATGGATTCGCAACGGAGAGTATTCGTTCGCAACTGTCGGAGTTCTGTGAAGAGATTCGTATCATTCCGCATCCTCGCGCAGCGGCGACGCGACGTTGTCTTTCCGCTTTGACGACTCGTATGCCGTTCTCGGTAGCGCACGATAATAGTCCGGAATTAGCGGCGGCGGTACGAGAAATCACGCGCCAAGAACGGTTCGATATCGTCCATGTGGAGCACCTCCGCACCGCTTCTATCGCTTCCGCTCTGGGTGAACTTCCACGAATTATCGACGCCGTAGACTGTATGACGCAACTGCGTCTGCGAATCGCCGGGGGAGCATCGTCGCTCCTGCAAGCGACGTTCTCTCGCGCTGAGGCGCAGAAATTGAAGTCGTGGGAACCGGACGCTTACCGTCCGTATCGGCGGATTGTGATGACGACGAGAGAGGAAGCGGTGGCTATGGCGGAACTGGATCCAACTACCCGACTACCTCTCATCGAAGTGATCAATAACGGCGTCGATACAGACTACTTTCGACCTGATTTTGACCACGATAGCGTCCGTCGTGAGAGGTATACGGTGATTTTCTCCGGGAAGATGAGCTATATTGCCAACTATGAAGCGGCGCGTTACTGTCTGGATGAGATAGCGCCGCGACTACGAATTATTCTTCCGGATTCTCGTATCATTATCGCAGGAGCAAAACCGCCTCCCTGGCTTATTCAAAAAGCGAATCAGACCGAAGGAGTTGGAATCGTTGCGGATTTTGAGGATATGCGCCCTCATTTGAAGCGGGCGTCGGTGGCAGTCTGTCCCGTCTTTATCGGCGCGGGAATACAGAATAAGGCGTTGGAAGCGATGGCGATGGCGCTTCCGGTTGTCCTTTCGCCTCTTGCATCGCGCCCCTTGACCGAGGCGTTGAACTGCGGCGCGGCTTTTTCCGCTTCGGATGCGGAAGAGTTCGCCGAACGAATCGCCTGGCTTTTGACAGACGGGATTACTGCCCGGGCAGTCGGGGAACGCGCCCGTGATTACGTGATGCAGCATCACCGCTGGGAGGATAGCGCCCAATTATTTGCTGACCTCTATGAAAAAGTGATCGGTTAGAAATATGCGAGCGCCTGTGAAGGATGCGACTCAGAAGTCGCTACGTAAACCGCATCTTCCGGTCGTTCCCGTTTTCACTTTTATTCGGGAATGATATAGTAGAGCCATGTCCCAAAAGGTTTTTATCTACGATACGACATTGCGCGATGGTTCTCAGATGGAAGGGATTTCCTTTTCCGTTGAAGACAAAATTCGCATTGCGCGTCGATTGGACGCCTTTGGTATGGACTATATCGAAGGGGGATGGCCCGGCGCCGCTCCCAAAGATACCGAGTTTTTCGCTCGCATGCGGACGATCCCGTTGACCCACGCGAAATTGACGGCGTTCGGTTCGACGCGTCGCCCCCATATCCGCTGTGAAGACGACCCGTTGCTGGCGCAGTTGCTGGAAGCGGGAACGCCTGCGGTGACCATTGTCGGTAAATCTTCCGCGTGGCATATCATCGAAACATTACGCATTCCTCTGGAAGAGGGACTTGCCATGATCGGCGATACTGTGCGCTATCTGAAGGCGCATGGTAAGGAGGTCATCTATGACCCCGAACACTTCTTCGATGGCTACAAGGAAAACCGCGAATTCACCATGTCCGCTCTGAAAGCGGCGGCGGATGCTGGCGCCGATGTCCTGTGCCTCTGTGATACCAATGGTGGGACGTTGCCGCATGAGATTTCCGTCATTGTTGCGGATGTCGTGAAGACATTCCCGAATGTAACGGTAGGAATGCACCCGCATAATGACGGCGACTGCGGAACGGCGAACGCTCTGGCGGCGGTGCAGGCGGGATCGACCCATGTACAGGGCACGGTCAACGGCTATGGCGAGCGTACCGGAAACGCCAACATCATTCCGATTATCGCCAACCTGCGCCTGAAAATGGGAATTGATTGTCTGACCGATACGGCAGTCAGCCAGTTGACAGAGCTTTCCGCTTTTGTCGATGAAATTGCCAATCTGACACCCATCTCGCGGGCGGCTTATGTCGGGCGAAACGCATTCACGCATAAAGCCGGACTTCACGCCGACGCTATCGCCAAAGCGCCCCGCGCTTACGACCATGTCGAACCCTCGGCGGTCGGTAATGTCCGTCGTCTGCTGGTTTCCGAACTCTCCGGCGGCGCGACGATCGCCGCCAAAGCGGCGAACCTGGGGTACGCTCTGGACAAGAAATCGCCGGAAGCCAAAGCGGTTCTCCACGAAGTCACCACACGTGAACATCAGGGGTATTCGTTCGAGGGCGCGGAAGCGTCGTTTGAACTTCTCCTGAAAAAGCATACCGGACGTTATCGCAAGCTGTTCGATGTGGTCGCTTTCCGCGTGCTGGTGGAAAAGCGGTCGGGCGACCCGGAACCGATCACGGAGGCGACCTTGCGCGTTCGTGTCGGAGGCGAGGAAATGCTGACAGTCGCGGAAGGGGACGGCCCGGTACACGCACTGGATGGCGCATTACGCAAAGCCCTGACCCGCTTCTATCCGGAACTGGATGAAATTCGTCTCACGGACTTCAAGGTTCGTGTCGTTACGACAGGTGAAGGAACGGCGGCAAAAGTCCGCGCTCTGGTCGAGTCTACCAGCAGTCATGGCGACTCATGGACAACAGTCGGCGTCTCCACCAACATCATCGAAGCTTCCTATCAGGCGATTGCAGACTCCATCGAGTATGGGCTGCTCCGAGAGCAAGGCCCCAAGTAAAGCATCGTTCGATGGCGCATTCGGGCTATCTCCGCTAAAATCAGGCAGTTATTGCGTACTCGGCTTGATGAAAGGGTTTTCCATGCGAATTGACGTTCCGAAGACGCTCGGAGAGGAGCAGGTCCGGTTTTTTGTAGAGAACGGCTATTTGACCGCGACTGATCTGGTGACGATGGACGAGATCGAGGAGATGCGGCGCGATACCGTCACTATCTCAAGAGGAGGGTATCCCTGCGAAAGCCTCCAACCACTTCCGGCGGATTTGACGGATGATGAGGTACAGCGGTCGATACTGTGTATTCACCAACCGCACTACATTAGCCCGGTGATGGAAAAGTATGTGCGTCACCCGAAGATTTGTGGGGCTTTATCGCAAATTACCGCCGCGCATCTGCCCTTCTGGGATGGGAGCGTCAAGTGCATGCAGTCCATGCTTTTCGTCAAGCCGCCGACCTTTCAGGGGCAGGCATGGCATCAGGATGAAATCTATATTCCCACCCGTGACCGCTCCCTGATCGGGGCATGGATCGCTCTGGATGATGCGACAGTCGAAAATGGTTGTCTGTATGTCATTCCCGGTTCACACCGTCACGGCTACCTTTTCCCTCAGAAAGCCCACGATAACCCGGAGGAATTCGACTTCGCGCCTGAGAGTTACGGCTTCGATGAATCTGAGGAAATCCCGGTTGAAGTCAAGGCGGGGACAGTCGTATTCTTCAATGGGTATATTTTGCACCGCTCTCGCAAGAACCGTAGTGAGGTGTATCGCCGCGTACTGGTGAACCACTACATGAACTCGTGGTCGCTGCTTCCCTGGTCGATCAAGGAGGGTGAGTCTCCGGCAAACGCCGACCGCCGCAATATCATCCCGGTCGCGGGCGTCGATCCCTACGATTGGAAAGGCTATGAGACGCCGCCCAACAATGTATGGCTACGCGCCTGTAAGGCTCGTAATGAAGCGTTAGGCGAGTAGATAGTACCTTCCATCTCTCCCAATCGGTTTGGTCTGCAATCCTGATTGGGAGAGATGGAAAACCGGGGTATTGAAGCAGGGCTTCTCCTGTGGAATCCTATGCAATCAGCAAGGGGGGATAAAGCGCCCTGGCGCGATTACCGTATTGCAGGAGCAAGGACAAAATGGGATTTTTTACAGGAAATATGCACCACATCGCTCGCATCGCATCCGCTGTAGCGTTGATGCTGCTGATGGGATGCGGCGGCGGAAACAACCGTAACGTCTCCGATGAGTTGACACGGAACCGCATTCTATGGAGTTCCCGTGGAGTATCTTCCTACCGTTATACACTTCAAGTAATGGCGTTTCTTGCCCCTTCGGTCACCGGGCCTGTCCGGATTGAGGTGCGGAATGGGAAAACTGTTTCGGTTCAACCTGTTGACCCGGAGTTGAAGATTCAGGAAGCCGCATTCGATGACTATGCGACCGTGGAAAAACTCTTCAACTACCTTGAAACATCCCGTGCCAAAAAGCCTTTCTCAATGACGATGACATTCGCCCCTTCGGACGGACATCCGATTTCTACCTTCATTGATTCGGTACCGGAACTCGCGGACGAAGAGACGGGCTTTACCGTCACGGATTTTAAGCCTCTCTAAAAGATAGGCTCACGGAAGTGATTCTCCAGAGAGTCACTTCCGTGGTTGTAGCCAAAACACGACGGCTTCGGGGACAGGAGGCGTGGTCAGACGTGCCGGTGTCGTCCCGACCACGATTTCCGAATCGCTTACGGACGCGCCCGTGACGGCGTTGCGCCAATGAAGACGATATTTACCGGCAGGAAGAACGGGCAGGATGATGACTCCCTTGCCAGACGTTGTCACTGCGGCGGAGCGATAGACATATCCCGCGACCGCATCTTTACTGACCTTGCCGAAGGCGCGGAGAGTCGGTCCGATTGGGGTGACGTGGATTTCCCGTATCGTCACCCAGTCCGCGCCGGGATTGGTCAGGCGGATGGTGTGCGCCCCGGGACTGAGGCTTACCGCCAGTTCCGCATTGGTATCAGAGTCGCTGCCGGATGCGGCGAAGTTCAACTCGCCCGCCTTTTGTCCGTCTTTTTCCAGCAACACTCTCGCGCCCGCTTTCGCCGCTTTACCAAACCGAACCGTGAAGGTCACGGCTTTTGGGGCGTTGATGCGAATGACGGCTTCCGGGAACATATCCCGGTGGGCGGTTCCCTGAAAGAAGGAAGACATTTCCTGAAAGCCGACAGCGTCGCCATCAGAGGTGATCTCGTATTCCGTTCTTCCCGATTTATCCCAACCGCGACCCGGTCGCGCAGTCAATTCGCCGGCATCGGACGTCTGGACTTTGAAATCTACAGGGCGGGTGTCCTTCCACTCCGGAAGCTTCGTTTCCTTCAGGAATGTCGCAACGGCGGCGAAACGGGAATACAGATTGCTCTGCTCCACTTTGTCCCAGTACCAGTATTGCGCCGCCCCCTGCCAGTGATGCATCAGACTGGTGAAGAGGGCAGTGGTCAGGAAGTTGGCTTCCTGTGCAATTGTGCCACCGGCATCCGCTCCGAACTCACCCAGAAAAGCGGGACGCTCTGGCAGCCCTTTATCGACAGGCGTGGATGCCAGAGCGATTGGGTTCATCTGATAGCGGTGCGGTTGGAGATAGTCGATTGCCTCATACATCCCCGGGACGCTGGGAGTAGAACTGGTGGTCACCAGATGCTTCCACGGATCGGCAGTATGGAGAACATTCGCCATTTCTTTGTGCCATGCAGTGACCGTTTCTGGGTGTTTGCGAACGCCGTCCGTCCATTCCACTTCGTTGAACAACTCCCAGGCAAGAACGCTCGGAGAGTAGCCATAACGGGCGACAATGTAGCGGAATTTTGCTCGTGTGACGCTTCGCGCCTTGTCATTGGTGAAGAATTCTTCCGGCGCGGAAAGGAAACCGCCGTTTTTGGCGTTCCACGGGTTTTCGCCCCAGTTAGAGTTCACATTGGAAGAATAGGGGCCATGATGCTGAAGAACCATCTGAAAATGGATGCCATTTCGCTCCGCCGCCGCGAGAATCGCATCCCATCGCCGCGCCGCTTCCAGATCGATCTCACTGGGGCGCACATTCCAGTCCAGATTTTTGCCGTCCCAGTGGCACATCCAGACGCGAGACCAGTTTTCTCCCGCTTGCCCCATCTTGTCGAACCACTTTGTAATGTCGGCGACAGTCTTATCCGCTCCGCCGCCCCACGCGACATTATGTCCGAGAGGATAATATCGTGCGTTATTCTCAAAGCGGAAAACGCCTTGTTTCAAGCGAATATAGCCCTGTTTGTCGGCAGCGCTGACAGAAGATTCCCGATGAATGTAATTCGTGGGAGTGACTGCCTTGCCATTGCGGATGACATCAGACCAGGCGTATTTACCGGGAATGCCGGGCATCCACCGCACCCGCCAGGTAGCGCCGCCATCGAAGAAAGCCGGGACAGTCACTGTCTTACCATCGGGTAGGCGCAGTTTGACACGCACTGAGTTTTCTTCGTCGTTAAATGGATTGCCGGTAATGCCCGGAAGTTGAAAACTTGCTTCCAATCGACCGACGCTCGCTTTCCTGGCAGGTTGCGCGATTACCGCTGTCGCGAGCATTGTCGTCAGAGCGAACGCCCGGATAATATTCTTCAGTAAGACCGTCATTTAGTTACGTTTTGCATTCCTTCCCACTCTTTCCAGATGTCTGTCATGCATTCCCAGTGGTACTTATCGTGGTCGATATGATGTAGACGGAAGAAGATAGCATATCGGATATTGGGCGACGAATTACTGGCGATAGAATGGCCGATCTGGTAGTGGACGAACGCCGCATCGCCCGCCTGACCTGTAAACTGTACCGGTTCGGGCATCTCAATAGGTGGTAGTCCGTCGAGAAGCGATTGCGGCCCATGTTGCCGGAAGTATTCCTCATACTTTGTATGGGTTCCCGGCCAGTAGGTGAAATTACCGCTGTAACGCTCCGGTATATCCGAAAGGAAAACCCCGACGAGTGCAGTAAAGTTGCCGATGGTTCCTTCCTTGACACCGTTCGTGGGTGAGTACATGCCGTCCAGATGAGGGCGGAATTCACGGGGCGGATCAAAGGACGGGAAGCGCAGAGCGATCTGCCCGCCGCGCACCGGTGAGACCTTTCCGGCGCCGATGAATTCTTCCGCCACCGCCTTGAGCGGCGATTCATTGTAAAGGTTCGTGATCGCGGGATCGCCCTGTAAGCCGGGACAGTAAGACTGCGCCCGAAATTTGGTCAATTCATCCGGGTGCATGCCATTGGCGCCCAGATTCGCGTTTATCGCCCGACGCGCTTGTATAACGAGTTCCTGCGGAACGATGCCCGGCAATTTCAGTACGCCATGCTCGGCGAACTCCTGTTTTTGCTCGTCTGTCAGAATCATTAATATCCCTGTTTAGTCCCATAAGCGATTGATTGTATCCCGGCGCGAAAAACGCTCTGGGAAACAGATCATCGCAAAATTTTCTATTTCTTAAATCTTACGCTCGACATCGGGGAGAGTTCGCCTGTAGTTGCGACCGTAATCGCTTCTACAATGAAGATAACGCTGCCGACGTTACGCGGGGTATCCAGAAGCAATGTCTCTGATTTCCAGGCGCCGTTTTCCTCAACATCCGCATCGATTATTGCCAGATTTTCGTTTTTCTTTATCCCCAGCGTCTTGCCTTCATAGCGCAACGTGATCCGGACTTTGCTGAAGGGTTCCGCTCGTCCGGAGATCACGACATACCCACCCACTTTCGCGCCTTCAATCGGAGAATCGATAATGGGAGCGGTCGGAGTCGCCGCTGAGATACTGATCGTCTCCGGCGCGTTCTGCGTTATAGTATCGCCGTCCTTCGTCGTTATCGTTACCGCCACCTTTTCACGGGTGAGTTTGTCGCCCTTTTTCGCCACATAAGTTCCGATATAGACGCCGGCGCTTTCCTCCATCATAGGCAAATTTTTGAGGGCGGCGCCGATGCTGAACTTCGCGACTCCGCCGGGAGCGCCATTCAACCGGACGGTGAGGGTCTCCCCGGCGCGAAGCGTATTTGTCGGGGCGACGACGATTTTGGTTATTGCCTTGACCGGAGGTTGGGCGGTAAACTCCCATTCTTTGCGCGTTTCGTTGCCGTACTCATCTTTCGCCAGCACGGAAACGGTGACCGGCCCTACCGGCAAGTCCGCGTCCGGTGTGTAGGTAAATCCGGTATCGGTGATCGTCGCTTTTGAGGTCACTTCCTGCTCATTGACAAAGATACGGGTTCCCTTGGCGTCTATTTTCGCTCCGACATCCGCATACTTTCCTGAAATGACGGGGCGTACTGTTTTGAGGATTTTCTTATCTTCCGGTGTGACATCCGTTACATCGGGGCCAGCGGAATCGACGGCGAACTTGCCCGTCGCCTCCTTTGCCTCGGCGATTTTATCGTCCGCCTTGAGGTTGGCGGATATGACGATATCTGTCGCCGTGGTGTTGAACGGAATGCTGAATTGCCCGACATAGGTTCCCGGCTTATCCGCATCTTCCTTGAGGAGAGTGTCAGAGCTAAAGAGTTTGGGGACGCTGATAGTGACCATCGAACCGGGCGTTCCTGTAACGGTGACGGTCACTTTCTCGCCGCCATGCAAGAGTGGGGCGGGCGTTTCAAAGGCGACAGAATCGATAATCGCGGTATCTCTACCCGTAGCGGACGCATCTGGTTTCGGGACCTCTTTAAGTGCAGAACCCGTAGCAGGTACGGGCGCTTTCGATCCCGGATCGTCTTTCTTTGGCGCCGGCTTCGTCTCCGGTTTCGGTTCGGATTTGGGTGTAGCGGCTTTTGACTGTCCCTCTGTGGTCTTCGGTTGCGCCTCAGCGACTTTAGACAGCCCCTCGGAGACAGGAGGGGGGACAATAGCGATTGGAGCCGCTCCTTCTGCAATGGGAGTGGTCGCATTGGATGCACGAGCGGGTTTCGTTGATTTATCCGGCGTAGTGACCTGCGCCAGATGGCGATCAATATCCCATGCGACTTTACCGCCAAAGGCTTCCGCAATAAATCGCAGGGGAACGAGCGTCGCACCGTTCACAACTTCCGCAGGAACGGATAGGGGTCGCGGGAATCCGTTGACAAAGCCGTTGGCGTCGCCGACGCGTAAAGTGATTGTCGTTTCGCCCCGCACGGCGACAATGGTCTTTGTCGAAGCCTGATACTGAACGCTTGCGCCCAATTTTTCGAAAACGCCGCGTAAGGGGACAAGGATCGTTCCTTCGCGGCGGATCGGTCCCTGACCGGGAAAGGGGACTGCGCTATCGTTGACCGTCACGTTGATAGCCTGCTCCGGCGTCGCCGCTGCAGATTCCTGCGCTTGCGCCGTTATTGTAAAGGTCGCACAAGCGAGAAGCGCTAATCCTCCGGAAACGTACGCCACACCACGTCGTCTCTGCATCGTTCTTCCTCCCGCAAATCTTTACGTATTGTGATACCTCCTTTGCTCTCAGGTTGCCGGTTTTATGACAGAAATGCAAACTATCCTCGATTCCTCTTCGTCCGGGCGTCGCGCCGGGTAGAATGGAAATTATGATCGAGAAGTTGACCGGGATAGCGGCATTACGCTACCGAGTACGTGAGGCGCGTGCGACGGGCGCTATTGGCTTTGTTCCCACCATGGGCGCGTTGCATGAGGGGCATTTGACACTGGTACGGCAGGCGAGAGCAGAATGCAAGACCGTTGTGGTCTCCATTTTTGTCAACCCGACACAGTTCAACGATAAAAAAGATCTGGAAAAGTATCCGCGTGATCTGGAACGTGATATCGCCCTGTGTCAGGAAGCGGGAGCGCACCTCGTTTTCGCCCCGGAACCGGAGGAAATCTACCCTGACGGTTTTTGCACTGCTGTCACGGTGGATGGTCCTCTGACGCAGACGCTGGAAGGCAAATATCGTCCCGGACACTTTGCGGGAGTCACCACCGTGGTCGCCAAGTTACTCCATATCGTCCAACCGGATCGGGCATATTTCGGGGAGAAGGACTGGCAACAACTCAAGGTCGTGCAGCGGATGGTCGCTGACCTGAATCTACCGGTCGAAATCGTCCCCTGTGCGACCGTGCGCGAAGTGGACGGACTGGCGATGTCTTCCCGAAATATACGTCTTTCCCCCGAAGCGCGGAAGCAAGCGGTGTTTTTGCCGTATCTGCTGAATACGGCGCAGGATATTTTCGATGCCGCTACCTATGAATCCCAGACCGATAAAGGGCCGGTAATTTCCGCCTGGCTGACCACCCTACTGGAGAATAACATTCCAGGCGCGGAAATCGATTATATTGCTGTCATCGATCCGGAAACCCTGATGGGGGTGGATGAGATCAAGGATCGCGCTCTGGTCGCTCTCGCCGTAAAAATCGGCGGCGTCCGGTTGATCGATAATCGAATCATCTTCAAGCGTTGATAAAGCGCCGATAATCGAGCCTTTCTTTTAATGCAGGGTTCCTGTTGGCGTTACGCATCTTTGCCTGTCCCGGCAACTTATATCAACGTGCAATTCCTTCGCCAGCAGGGCGCTATATCAGAAGAAATCGATGACTTTCTGATGTGACGTGCCCAGTGTGGGGACGCTCAGACGTTCTCCATGCTGGCGCGAGGGTATCGACCGGCGCTTGTACGATTTTTTTATGGCGACTCTGTCGGAAAAAAAGGTTTGACAGTAAAATTGCTGTCCTTTATCGTCGGCGGTATGCTAAACGATAAAGAGGGATAACAGATGTCCCACGATGAAGTAATGTCGCATGGAATGCGAGAAACCCACGAGAGAGGTTAGAATCATACCTGAACGAATGTCAACGAAGATGCATACGACAAGCAACACAGAGCGGGCTGTTCTGGTAGCGCTCGAAACTAATGGCGATGGGGCTGATACGATAGAGGCGCGTCTGGATGAACTGGCGGAACTGACATATACCGCCGGGGCGACAGTAGTCCGTAAAATCGAACAGCGTCGTAGAGCCATAGATCCCGCCTATCTGGTCGGGCATGGCAAAGCGGATGAACTCGCGGGTGAAGTGCGTGAGGCGGATGCGTCCGTGGTCATCTTCGATAACGAACTATCCCCGACTCAGCAACGGAACCTGGGCGAGACGCTCAAAACGCGCATTATAGACCGGACACAGTTGATCCTCGATATCTTCGCGCATCGCGCCAGAACCCGGGAAGGAAAGTTACAGGTCGAACTGGCGCAACTGACCTACCTCTTGCCCCGTCTGGGTTCGCTTTACACCAAGTTTGAGCGACAACAGGGCGGTATTGGCGTCCGGGGCGGTGGCGGCGAGACCAAACTGGAACTTGACCGTCGAAAGGTGCGGGAACGTATCGCGGAATTGACGCACGAACTGGACGAAGTCCGTACCCAGCGTCGCCAGCAACGCGTCGCACGACGGAAACTGCCGTTCCCGTCCGCCGCGCTTGTTGGCTACACCTCTGCGGGTAAGTCGACATTGCTGAATACGCTTTCCGGTTCGGAAGTGCTGGCGGACCAGATGCTCTTCTCGACGCTTGACCCGACCACACGCCGGGTCGTCCTGCCAGACGGACGAGGAATGCTTCTAACTGACACCGTAGGCTTCATCCGAAACCTGCCGCCCGATCTGGTAGCCGCATTCCGGGCGACTTTGGAGGAAGTTTCCGAAGCGGACTTCCTGATCCATGTGGTGGATGCCTCCTCGCCGGAATTCGATCGCCATCGTGATACGGTCATGGAAACGCTACAGGCGATTGGCGCGGGCGATCAACCGATAATCACCGTCTTCAACAAGGCGGACAAGGTGCAGGATCAATACGAACTGCGCTCTATCGTCGCGGCGACCCCGAACGCGGTATATCTCTCGGCCCTTACCCGTGACGGCATTCCTTATCTGATGGATCGCATCACCGAGATGGTCAAGTCTCTGGTGGTGCAGATGGATCTGTCGTTTCCCTACTCCCGCTCGGAACTGGTCGCCTTCTGTTATGAGTTCGGCGTCGTGCAATTGGTGGACTATCAACCGGAAGCGATTCATGTCAAGGCGGAAATCGCCCGCTCCCTGATCGGGCGCCTGGAAGAATTCTGGCTGAACCGTCCCCCGGCGCAACCCAAACCGAAAGAAGCATGGGAAGAGTAGTAAGGTTCTAATTGAACCCTCCTTTCACTTCGATTTTTCGCTGTTGATTCTCGAGTAACGCCTGCGTTCCCCCCGATGCAAGATGGGGCGGAAGGCAGGCGAAAAATTTGTCGTCGGGGAAAGTCGATACGGCGAATATAGTTACTTCAATGCTTGGATTTCGGCGTCGTTTACCGCTCCAAATCCGATACGCAACGCCCGGATCAATAAGACAGGTCACATCGTTGAATCCCCAGTATAGACGGGGGACTATAAGAATAGAGGTGAGGCGTACGGCAAATTCTTTCCCTGGCTTTTTCCCTATGGCGCTCGACGTATTATTCGGGCGTTAAGCCCTTGGACATCAGCCTCGCGGGCCTACCGCCGTTGAGCATAATCGATAACATTTAGTGGTCCGGGCAAGCGGTACACACCTTCCCGTGGGCCAAGTCGCGCATCATTATATTATATGGTCGGCAACTCCAACCCCTCATGGCATCGCAAAACGGTACACGGTTCGTTCTCCGTCGAAAAGGCACAGGGTACGTCCTCCCTCGGTCAGGAAGGGGCGCCAGATAGTATCGGGGTCTTTCGTGGGCGGGGTGGGGCATTGCCAGAGCGGTTTCCCGTCCGGGCGGTAGGCATAGATGCGACCGTCGCCTACGAAGACGACCCGCCTTCCGTCATAGGCGACCGTAGGGCAAATGGTTAGGGAGGTGGGCAGGGGAATCAGGCGTTCGGGCGCATCAGTGGGGGAGAACAGACTGAGCCGGAAGTCGCTTTTTCGCATCAAGTCGCCCCGGTCATCCACCAGCGCCAATGCGCCCTCCGGGGAGGACGTAAATTCCCCGGCGTTTCCGAGCCAAGTTCCATCGGGACGACGCGAAATCCCCCGGATGCGCTCGCCGGGAGTGCGGAAGCCCGGCGGTTTTGACCGGGGCTTGCCCGCCGCATCGAACCACGCATTGTCCATAACGAACGAATCGCCCGGGCCGGGTTGCAGCGATTTGCGCAGGCCAAACGACATGCCGGGGGATTCCTGCACCGCTTTTCGAGGGTTGCAGGCATGGAGCCAGCGTCCGGTCGCATCAAAAACATGGACCACGCTGGTACGCTCGTCCGCAGCCAGAATGCGCCCGCTCCCGACAATCAGCAGTTCCGAAATTGTATTGAGAAGGGCTGGGCTGGGGGCATTTCCCAACCGTTCCACCGCGTGTCCCTGCGTGTCCAAACGAAGCAGGGAGTAGGAATCGGACACCCAGAGGCTGCCCTCCGGCGACATCACAATCTCCGGATTCTCGATTCTTGCGCCGCCCGTATAGCGCGGGATATAACTTCGCAACACCGCGCCTTGCGTATTCATCCAGATGAGGGACGGCGACCCCGGATAATCGTGGACGATGAATCCCCCCTGCGTGTCGGCGATGATATCGGTGGGGTAGGAAGCCTCTCTTCCCCAGGCTTTGTCCAGGGAGATAGTCTTGAGATAGCGCCCGTTCCGATTATATAATTGAACGGTGTGTTGGATAACATCCAGCACGGCGACGCGGCCATCCGTGAGAACGGTAAGGGATTCCGGGCTGAAGAGCATTTCTGGCCCCTCGTTGGGACCATACCCAAAATCACGGGTTAATGCCCAGGTCCGCTTTCCCGCCGCGTCATAGGTGTAGACTTCGTCCTTCGACGTATATTTCGCACTGACCGTCGCCAGCGCCACAAAACCGCCGTCCGGGAAAGCCGCAACCGATTTCAGGGAGGGACAGCGGAACCCGGCGAGTTTCGCAACCGTCCCGGTTTGCGCCTCCACGACATAGGATTCAGTGTATATCTCCTCCAACTTATCGGGGCGTCGCTCGACAAAAATCAGGAAATCGGTTCCGTCGCGCCAGAGAATTTGGGAGATATTATCGCCGTCTTTTTGCGGGATTTTATCCAAGGACACGGTATGAATCACCACGCCCCGGCTGTTCACCACGACCAGCGCCGCTGGATTTTCCCGGCGTACAAAGGCGAACCGCTGCGGTCCCGCCGCGACCAGTCGGAATACTTTTCGTATGGGCGGCGGCGTCTGCGAACCGGGAACGCGCAGTTCGATTTTGTCTTTTAGTTTCAAACGCACTGCTGGCGCGTCAAATCGAATGGGTTTCTCGGACGCAGGGATATAAGCTTCGCGTCGCACTTCCGAAACGCGCCATTTACCCCCCGCTAGGGGCGAAGCGGCGAAGGTGACGCGCTTTTTCTCCTCCACAAAGCGCAGGGTAAACCGTCCGGGAGATTGCATATCGAGAATCGCGCCCGTGGACTTTATTGTGTCCATCAGTTTGTCTTCTGCGTCCTCGTTGCCGCGGATGTTGTAATCCCGCCGTAGCTCGAGCTGCCAGACGGGTTTTCCGCTCAGGTCTATCAGGGTAAACCATGCTCCCAGGCTTCCCGGATTCCCTTCCCCAAAGCGCCACCAGTGGAGCAGGGTGAGCGGCGTTCCCGGCACGGCCTGCGCGTCAATAATAAATCGGGCGGGTTCGCTTCGCGCCATCAAGGGCTTCGGGGCGAACTGACTTACTTTCTTGCCGGTGGAGAGCCGGTACACCCACCATGCCTCTTCCCCTCGGTTCACGTCCTCATCCGCGACGCGAATTACCATTCGGTCGTTACCGCCGTCCATAAGCATCCCTGCTGCAATCGGATTCGGTGGAGAATGCATGAAATGGCTGCCTTTGCGAGCCGCCTTCTGATGCAGATGTAGTGCTCCCGCCGCGCTCAGGAGAACCACATCGAACGTACCGTAACCGGAACCCGCATTCGGACCGCCCCATCCCTCTTCTCCATTGGAGTAGGCAAATCCACCCACAACGCCCGTATCGGTGACGGCGGCTTTCCACAGTGTGAAGGGACGCTTTCCTTCCCAAAGAACTCTCCCTTTCCGGGTCAGGCGATACGTTGCGCCGCCGCGACCCGCCGAATTGGTCGGATTGACATAAAGAGAGTATTCGCCGGAGGGTGAGGTATAGGTTTTCGGGTTCAGAACCGTAGGAATCCTTTGCATGGTTGTCCGCCGTTCAGGGATGTTTCTGAGAACAGGTTCCCCGCCCTATTGATCGCTTCCTGCAACCATCATGACGCAAGAAAGTAAGACGCGCATGACTTCGAGGGTGCCACTGCCAAAAGTGGTGATTCAAGTGAGGCGGATTCTTCACGACTTCGATATGAGTCAGAACACTGCCTTTAACTCTTCGCGCACGATAACCCAGCGGGCGTCTTGTCGCTGAACATGATACACGCCCCAGAGGGCTGCCCTACCATTCAAGTGATACCAGGGATTAGTAGTTTCCTATGAGAGGGTGACGCAAATAAACAGAGTCGTTGCGACTGTATTATCACGACGACCCGCACGCTCTCTGCGATTTATATGCTATCTGGCGAATGATTGACGCGAAGATGGTTCAATGAAGTATTAGACGGGCGAATGGCTCGCCAACGGCGGCAAGGATTTCCGCCTGATTTATCCGCGCCCGGACACGCCGCCGTAAGGAATCGAAATCAGCGGTACAATCGAAAAAGAGGAAACGAACCATATCCACCGAACCGGAAATGCCAGAAGAAACGCCAATCCTCACCCACGAACAGTGGGCGAAAATGGAGGAATGGCTCCGCGCCCACCCCTACGGCGACCAGGACGAAAATGGCGTTGACCTCGGTTCATTGCGTCGCAACCTACAACTGACGCCAACGCAGCGCCTGATGCGTTTGCAGAGCGCTATCAATTCTTTGAGGAAGCTGCAAGGTGGTTGGCTTACCCGCCGATTTTGAATGGCGATGAAGCGAGCGGCGAATCGTCCCAAAGACCAGACGCATATAATGATTATTGAGGCTCTGATGAAGTTACAGGAGGGCTGCGAAAATCCCTGATGCGGCGTTCTTGCGGAGGATTTCTAAAAGATTGTGGCGAATGTTTGCGAACGATTTCGTTTGTTTTCGTTTTGCCTGTTAAGGGCGATGGGGAGAGTGTCATGAGCAACACGGAATGGGTGCGCGCCGCGCTGCGCGATTTGCCGATAGAACTACCGTCGTGGGGATTTGGGAATGCAGGGACGCGCTTCGGCGCATTCCCAGAACCGGGAGCGGCGCGGGATATCTATGAGAAAATCGAAGATGCTTCGACCGTTCATCGTCTGACCGGCGCGTCGCCCTCGGTAGCGGTGCATATCCCGTGGGACCTGCCGCCCACCGGGAAGAACTGGGCGGATATGGCGCACTTCGCGAAGGAGCAGGGCGTCGCCATCGGGGCGATCAACCCGAACCTGTTTCAGGATCACGATTACAAACTGGGTTCTGTGTGTAATCCTGACCCGGCGGTGCGAAAAAAGGCGGTCGCGCATCTGGTGGAGTGCGCGGAGATCGCGAAGGTTACGGGAAGCGAATTTATCTCCGTCTGGCTTGCCGATGGCACGAACTACCCCGGACAGGATGACATTCGGGATCGTCGAAAACGGCTACAGGACGCCCTCATGGAAGGGTATGCGGCAATGGCGCCGGATGCCAAAATGCTCATCGAGTACAAACTCTTCGAACCGGCGTTCTACACCACGGATCTCTCGGATTGGGGAACATCCCTACTGATGTGTCATAAACTGGGTGACCGAGCGAAAGTCCTTGTCGATACTGGGCATCATGGACATTACACCAATATCGAGTTCATTGTAGCGACACTGCTGGACGAGGGACGGTTGGGCGGATTCCACTTCAATGACCGTCGTTACGCAGACGATGACCTGATCGTCGGCTCAGCGAACCCGTTCCAACTATTCCTGATCTTCCATGAACTCATCAACGGTAATGATGGCAAGACGGCGGCTCCGGTCGCATATATGCTGGATCAGTGCCATGTCATCGAAAGCAAAATCGAAGCGATGGTGTTGTCGGTCCTGAATGTACAGACCGCTTATGCCAAAGCGTTGCTGGTGGATCGCACCGCGCTACGTGAGCGGCAACTGGCGGGCGACGTTCTCGGCGCTCATGCTATTCTTCGGGACGCTTATGAAACCGATGTCCGACCCATTCTGGCGCAGGCGCGAGAGGAAATCGGACGCCCCGCCGACCCATTACAGGCATTACGGGAAGACGCTTGCGTCAAGGAACGTCGCGCCTGGCGTCTTACCAATCCGCCTCGCGCCTCCGGTGGCGGGCTGGGAGCATAGATGCATCCGCCTTTTCCGTCCCGCGCCATATCGTTGCTGTCAGCGGTCTGGTGCGGGTCGAGGAAGGTCGTATCCTGATGATTCGTGGCTCCCAGCGAGGCTGGGAATTTCCCAGCGGACAGGTTGAGTAAGGGGAAACGCTGACCGCCGCGCTACGCAAGGAAATCAAGGAAGAAACTGGCATTAAAGTCAGCGAAATATGAACCAAAATGCCTGAAGAATCCGTAGGTGAGACAGATATTCCATCGGTAGTTGGACGAGAAATCTCTCCAGCCTCGCTCGCTTCGGGCAAGAAAGGTTCTGTCTGATGAAAAGGCGTTCTGTTTTCTTACTTTCGTCACGGTTGGCGCTGATCGCTACGCTCTGTTACGTTTCCTTTCTGGTATCAACCGATTCCGCTCTAGCTCAGGGCGCCCCGCGAAGCGGCGGTAACACCACGGGTGGGCGACCATCTGGTGGTAGCGGAACAACGCCTTCTTCCGCTAATCCCGGCAGTTCACCCGTTTCGCCTCCAGATCGACCGAAAACCAATCCGATTCCGATTCCTTCGACATCTCCTGCGCCCTACTCGCCGCCGGTGATCATAGTCAAACCGGAACCTTACACCACTCCCTATGTGCCGCCGTATGTTGCTCCGGCATACAATCCGGCATATCCTTTCACATCGCTTCCCGTTCCTAATGCGCCTGTCAATATCTATGTCCCCTCTTTGCAAGCGCAACAGGGAAATTCCGTGTCCGGCGTGATCGATAAGCCGGTGGGCAGGCCGATTGCGGCAGATAATGCCGTATTTTCGCAGATCATTCAGCAGAAGGGCAATATCACCCGGTATATGATCGTCGACCCGCAAGCCCATACGGTCTCGATCATTCGGGTGAAACTGCCAGTGGAGGTGGATGGGGTCGCAGAAGTAGTCTGTGAATCCGTTGCGTCCTATGGCAGTGGCAAAAAGCCGTGAGAAGGAACGTGGTTATTTCGACTGCATTCGCTGCTCTCGCATTGTTTCCGCTGACAGGATGAGGTGGAGGGGAATCTTCCCTTGAACCGAACGGCGAACCGATGAAAAGCGATTCCAAATCGTTACGCGTTAAAACGTCCCCTGCACGAACCACTTTTGACTGCCAGCGTCCCGGGTGTGTAATAATGGGTTTGTACGAATAGGTTCGGAATTAATAGGTTCGGAATTAATAGGTTCGGAATTACCGGAAGGGGAATGTCGCGACTACGACTGCGATATCCTTTTACCCTGCCGATTTCGTGCTACCTTAGAATAACGCTACAATAACGCTTTGAATTTCAAATCAGGAATGACATGACGACGCAAGAGACGCTGACTAAACTGCATGAACTGGCTCACTGGCTGGGAAGCCCGGATAACGATTTTGCGATTCTCGCCGAAGGTAATGTTTCGGCGGCGGTAGGGGACGAGAAACAGACCTACTGGCTCAAGGCAAGCGGGTCGAGTATGGGAAGCATGAAGCCTGATCAGTTCGTGCTGATGAATACCGCTCGCGCTCTGAGTATCTGCGATCACGAAACGCTGACCGACGCCGATATCAAACGAACCCTTTTCGAGGCGCGAGAAGACGCCACTTCCTCCCTGTATCCTTCTACGGAAGCTGCTGTCCATGCCGTCTGCCTGACCGATGGCGGAGCGGGCGCTGTAGGACATACGCACCCGACCCCCTGGCTCTCGCTTCTTTGTTCGAACCGTGCGGAAGAGGCGCTGGCGGGACGACTTTTTCCGGATGAGATTGTTGTCTGCGGAATCGCGCCGTGTTTTGTCCCTTATACTGATCCCGGCCCGCCGCTCGCCCGCGCCTGCCGCGCCGCTATCCGGCAGTATCAGGAAACCTGGGATGAAAACCCGAAGGTTCTCCTGCTTCAGAATCATGGGTTGTTCGCGCTCGGCAAAGACTGTGATGAGGTTCGGCGCATAACTATGATGTCTGTCAAGGTGGCTCGCGCCCTCATCGGAGCGTTGATGATCGGCTCCCCGAACTTCTTGACTCCGGCGCAGGCCGATCGTATCCGAACCCGCCCCGATGAGCATTTCCGGCAAAAACTGATCGCGAATTATTGAGCGATCTGGTTTCCTTCCGATCATTTCCGTCCGAATAATTCCGGGTTACCCCGCACCGGCAGGCGCGGGGTAAGCGACAGGCTTCGGGTCATGGGACTCGCCGTCGCGGGACGCCATGATGTTCTTTGGAATCCAGAGCAGAACGGGGAGCATACACAGGGAAGTAATGGTCGTAATAAGCATCGCTGTCCCGAACCCTCCCCGTTCGAAAATCCAGGAACCCCACCAGTCGCTAAACATATATGCTCCGGAGTAAATCCCTGCCATGACCATCGCGCCGGTTCCATGTAGACCTTCCGGATACGAACGAAGCATCAGATCGTAAAGCGCAGCGTTCCCAACTCCCCAGACGACGCCAACCAGAATCTGAATGGCGATAGCGGAGGAGTAATCGTGCATGAGCAGGGCGGAGGGCGCAACGATGATTCCCAGAATCATACTCACCCAAAGCAACGGCCCCAGGCGAAAACGTCCGCACAGCGGAACATAAGTGAGTCCTGCCGCCGCCATACAGAACGGATAATACGCCTGTACGACCCCGACCTGAGTCTCCGACAGTTTCAGCGTATTGGTCAGGTGAAAGACCAGCGGCGTTCCCCAACCTGGCATAATCTGCCACAGACCCATCAGGATCGCCGCCGGAATAAATGGGCGATGGGATAGCAGGCGCCATACGGCGACCGGGACGCTTTCATCGATTGTGCGTACACGGGCGAGATTATGTCGCCCGAAGACCGCGACAGGGCGCCACATTCCAAGAGAGCCAACTGCAAACATCAGAAGGGCGCAGATAGTGAAGGTCGTGGAGGCGGGTACATTCTCGCTGAGCCATCCGCCTGCCAGCGCCGAAACAATCGCCGGAACGTAAATGGCGGCGGAAATCAATGCGCCCAATCGCCCGGTCATCATAGCGCGTTGCGCCAGAACAGCAGTGAGACCGTTGTAGGCGGCGCCCAGAATTGCGCCCAGAATCGCCCCGGTGAGCGATAACGCCAGAAGCGCGAAATAACTGACGCCGAATCGCGCCATCAGCAGATAAGCGCATCCGACGAGGGGAGCGATCATCAGGAGATAACCCCGGTCTCCCTGCCCGCCGGGATTCCAGCGGTCACGCAAAAGCCCGAAGACAAAGCCGATATAGGTGGGAAGACCAAGAAGCAGAAGAAACCACGACACCTGCGCGGCGTCGAGTTTTAATTCATTTTTCAGATAGAAGAAAAGGGGATAGTACGCCAGATTACTGTTGTCGGAAACATTGCTGAAAGTTCCCAGGCTCAGCAGGACGCCCAGTAATGAAATGTAGACAAAAATAATGCCCGCCTCCCGCTTCGTGGTAGCGGAGGGGGCGGTGTCACTGGCACGATTCACCCGCATTTCCCTTCTGTGTATGACTCGCACAGAGACGCAAAACCGTCGCTTTCGGACCTCCTGAGAGAACCTGTCGACGCGGCGCTGTGCCATCCGCAGTGTACGGCATTCCGGGATAAATCGCCCATCAGTTCACTCCGTTCCTGACTATCGCGCAGGGCGAATCACTGAACCGAAATCGTCTGAATCGTGCGGGCGATTTCGCCTTCTTCATCTACCGGACACACGTAAAGGGGAATCCGGCTTTCCTCAGTCGTGATAATCGTCGCCGTCGCGATATCGGTCTGCGAGTTCCGCTCCGTATCCAGAATCACTCCGAGAAAAGACAGGCGTGATACGATGCGTTGACGCATCGGGGCGGAGTGTTCGCCGATACCGCCGGAGAGCGCGATGGCGTCCACTCCGCCCAGAACCACCGCATACGCTCCGATATAGCGGGCGACCCGATATGCGAAGATATCCATGGCAAGTTCTGCGCGTTTCGCCGTTTCGCCATCCTCCTGAGCCGCTTTTTCCAAGTCGCGCAAATCTCCGCTGATGCCTGATATTCCCTTCAGCCCGCTCTCATGATTCAGCAGGTTTTCCACATCATCAATAGCCCTGCCCTGCTTTAATAGGGTAAGGCTCAGCGATGGATCCATATCGCCGGAACGTGTTCCCATGACCAGACCTTCCAACGGGGTCAGACCCATGCTGGTATCGATACTCGCACCGCCACGGATCGCGCAGACGCTCGCGCCGCTCCCGAGATGGCAGGTAATAAAGCGTTGTTTGGCGATATTGCCCGGAATCGCCGCCTGCAACTGACGACAGACCGACTGATATGCGATTCCATGGAAGCCATAGCGTCGCAGGGGGGGATTTCCTTCCGTCAGTGCATACGGAAGGGCGTATGTATAGGCTTCCGGCGGGAGCGTCCGATGAAAGGCGGTATCGAAAACCGCAACATGCGCCGCCTCTGTTAATTCTTTCCGGCACGCCTCGATGACATCGGCAGCGGGGGGATTATGTAACGGCGCGAAAACGCCCAGTTCGCGTATCCCTTCCAGAACTACGGAATCTATGGTAGTCGGTTCGGTGAATCGTGCGCCACCGTGTACTACCCGGTACCCTACGGAAGAGATCGTTCCCGATTTCAGGACTTGCGCCAGTATTTCCTGCATAGCCGTGATGGCTGTCTTTCCCGCTTCGCCTATGCGTTCGGCAATGCCTTTATCGAGCAGGGTCAATGTTCTGTCATTCGATTCGTAGAGTCGGAACTTCAACGAAGAACTGCCGGGATTCAGAACGAGGATGTTACTCATGATATTGTCTGGCGCTTGTCCGTCTGCCGACGATTCAACAGGCGGACAAGCGTTTCCCTGTTTTATCCCGCCCATTTCCAGTTGCGAATTTCGGGCATATCTTGCCCGTACTGACAGATATATTCACGGTGCTCGATACGCTTGTCACGCATCTTCTGCCGAACATGCGCTCCGATCGTAGCCAGTCGTGGCACACGGTCGATCACATCCATCACCAGGTGGAACCGATCCATATCGTTCAGGACGACCATATCGAAGGGAGTGGTCGTAGTGCCTTCTTCCTTATAACCGCGCACATGCAGATGATCATGGTTGGTATGGCGATAGGTCAGGCGATGAATGAGCCAGGGGTAACCATGAAAGGCAAAGATGATCGGCTTGTCTGTGGTGAAAATGCTATCGAACGCCTTTTCGGTCAGGGCATTTGGATGTTCGCTTTCCGATTGGAGGGTCATCAGATCGACGACATTGACAACGCGAATCTTCAGGTCAGAAAAGTTTTCCCGAAGAATCTGGGTAGCGGCGAGAACTTCCAGTGTCGGAATTTCACCCGCGCACGCCATTACGACATCTGGTTCCTCCCCTTGATCATTACTTGCCCATGTCCATATGCCGACCCCCGCCGTGACATGTTTTACCGCCTCGTCCATGCTCAGATACTGTAATGCGGGTTGCTTTCCGGCGACAATAACGTTGACCAGATTACGGCTACGCAGGCATTTGTCGGCGACCGCCAGCAGGGTATTGGCGTCCGGCGGAAGATAGACTCGGATCGTTTCCGCCTTTTTGTTGATCACATGGTCAATAAAACCAGGGTCCTGATGTGAGAAGCCATTATGATCCTGCCGCCAAACATGGGAGGTCAGCAGATAGTTCAATGAGGCGATTGGGCGACGCCAGGGGATATGGTTGCACGTCTTGAGCCATTTCGCATGCTGGTTAAACATGGAATCGATAATATGGATAAACGCCTCATAGCAGGAAAAGAAACCGTGCCGCCCGGTCAACAGATAACCTTCCAGCCATCCCTGACAGGCGTGTTCGCTCAGGATTTCCATGACGCGTCCATTGATGCTCAAATCGGTGTCGGTGGGGATGATTTCCTCATTCCACGCCCGTCCGGTCACCTCGAAGATCGCCGACAGACGGTTAGATTCAGTTTCATCTGGACCGAAAACGCGGAAGTTCGAGTTCGACAGATTGTCTCGCATCACATCGCGCAGGAATGCGCCCAGAATGCGGGTCGCTTCCGCCACCGTCGTTCCATGCGTCTCCACAGGGACAGCATAGTGACGGAAGTCTGGCATCCGCAAATCCTTGAGCAGTAGTCCGCCATTCGCCTGTGGAATAGCGCTCATACGCTTTTCGCCACGGGGGGCGAGTTCCGCGAGGTGGGGGAATAATGTCCCGTTCTCATCGAACAATTCTTCAGGCTTATAACTTTTCAGCCACTCTTCCAGTTGTTTCAGATGATCCGGATTCTCAAATAGTCCGGACAATGGCACCTGATGGGCGCGGTAAGTTCCTTCGACCTGAATGCCATCCACCGTATGCGGCCCTGTCCAACCTTTGGGTGTCCGGAGGATGATCAAGGGCCATTGTGGTCGAGTAGCGTCCCCGGTTTCCCTCGCCTGTTTCTGAATATCACGGATACGGTCGAACACAATATCGAAAGTTTGTGCCATAATCTGGTGCAGAATTTTGGGATCATCGCCTTCGACAAAATAAGGTTCGTAACCGTAGCCGGTAAACAGGTGAGTCAATTCCTCGTCGCTCATCCGCGCCAGAATGGTCGGGTTGGCGATCTTGTAGCCGTTGAGGTGCAAAACGGGAAGGACCGCTCCATCGGTGATCGGATTCAGAAACTTGTTGGAGTGCCAGGAGGTGGCAAGCGGTCCTGTTTCCGCCTCGCCATCGCCCACAACGGCAAAGGCGATCAGGTCAGGATTATCGAACGCCGCGCCAAACGCATGAAATAACGCATATCCCAGTTCGCCGCCTTCGTGAATCGAACCGGGAGTTTCCGGCGCGACATGGGAGGGAATGCCGCCGGGAAACGAAAATTGCTTGAAGAGTTTCTGAATTCCTTCGGCGTCCTGAGTGATATCTGTGTAGACTTCGGAATACGTGCCTTCAAGATAGGTATTGGCGACCAATCCCGGACCTCCATGCCCCGGTCCGGTGATATAGAGAACATTCAGGTCACGCAGTTTGATAATGCGGTTCAGGTGCGCGTACAGAAAATTCAGGCCGGGAGTCGTTCCCCAGTGTCCCAGAAGACGGGGCTTTACATGGTCGGTTGTGAGAGGCTCTTTCAAGAGAGCGTTTCCCAGAAGATAAATCTGTCCGACCGAGAGATAGTTCGCCGCGCGCCAGTAGGCGTGAATCGCTTCTCGCTGGGTATCTGTCAGGGGCGGCGTATCGCCCAGAGTGTCCTCGGTGATATGTGGCAAGAATTTTGTCCTCCATCCCATTGTTTTCAATTGGTCGGGATATACGCTATTGTACTTCCAAAGCGCTTGCCGTAACTTTAAGAAAAAGTTAAATCGGCGAAAAAACGCTTTTTGGCGCATCAGGCGAAAATCAATATGGGCTGAATGATCTCCTGCAAGGCATCGAACGTATTTGAGGAAGGGAGAACCTGATTGTGAAACGTCTGGGAAGCGTGGAGTTGATACAGATGAACGCTAAAATTAACACTGAAATCCATGCATTGCGCCGCAGAAAAGCCGGGGATTTAAGGAAAAGAGCGCTCCACGCGCCGGTCTTCCCCGCGACGGAGTCCATAATTTCGGTGACCGAAAGTCAGGATGCGGCGCTAGCGCGGAACGCTTCCAGAAGGGTGATGCCGGAGGAAGTTCCAAGGCGGGAAGCTCCTGCTTCCAGCAACGCCAGAGCTTCCGACAACGTCCGGATACCCCCGGATGCTTTAACCTCCACATCCTCACTAACAGAAGCGCGAAGCAGTTGCACATCGGCGATAGTGGCTCCCACCGGGATTCCCGCCGCCGGGACCGCAAAACCAGTAGATGTCTTGACGAACGCCGCGCCCGCCTCTTCGATCATGCGGCAGGCGCGACGCTTTTCATCGTCGGTGAGCAATGCGCATTCGATTATTACCTTGACGATCCCGCCGCCCGCCGATGTGACATCCACTACCGACTGAATTTCATCGAAGACCAGCAGATCCGCGCCGGATTTCAAAGCGGAAATATTGATGACCATATCAATTTCGCTAGCTCCATCCGCGACGGCGGTCGCCGCCTCCGCCGCTTTTGCCTGAGCAGGGGCTCCGCCATGAGGGAATCCGATAACCGTACAGACAGCGACATCGCTGCCTTCCAGAATCTCCGTCGCATCAGCCACCCAGGTGGGTAAGATGCACGCCGAAGCGAACCCGTTTGCTTTCGCCTCCTCACAGATTCGTCGGGCGTCCCGGCGCAGGGATTCGGGCTTGAGCAACGTATGGTCGATAGTTCTGGCGAATTCAGCGATAGTCATGATCGTATTCTACCCCGGACACTGTAAACGCCCCAAGCATAATGCCGACGGCATACGGGTCATATAAAGCGCTATACTCATTGGACAATGTCCGAAACGCCGATTTTCTCTGTTCCTCCGGAGCGCCGACGATGGTTGCCGGTGTCCGACTGGTCCTTTATTGCGCGGTTTTCGTTGCTGAATATCGGGCTACTGCTCTATGGCGCGGCGTTAGCGGGCATGATTCGAGCGGATGTCGGGCTTGCGCCGTGGGATGCTTTGCATGTCGGTCTTTCCCGAATCGCGCCGGGGTTGACTGTCGGGATGGCGAGTATCGGCATCGGGTTCATCTGTCTGATCGCGGCAAATCTCGCGTTCAAAATGCCTGTCGGAATCGGCTCCATTCTGAACATGATTCTTATCGGAATCTATCTGGACTTCATCCGGGCATGGATTCCCGTGCCGATGAACCTGTGGGTCGCCTGGGCGATGTTTCTGGTAAGCGTACTGGGTGTGGGAATCGCTACCGGGATGTATATTGCGAGCGATTTTGGCGCCGGGCCGCGTGATAGTCTGGTTCTGGGTCTGGCTCGTCGCGCCGGTTGGCATGTTCGCGGCTGGCGTACGCTATGTGAATTGATCGTACTGGCGGCGGGTTGGTGGCTGGGGGCGAGAATTGGGTGGGGAACTCTCGCCTTTGCATTGACTATTGGTCCCGCTATGGCGCTCGGGATGCGCCTGTTCGGACTTGAACGTTGATTTTTACCTGAAGCGACCCTGCCAGAGAGCGTTTGTTCCTGAATTATACGCTTACCGGCGAGGCCGCTGGATAAAATTCGACTACTGACGCATTTTCAAAATACTTGAAAAGCGTTTAGCGGGATCGAACGATAGTGGCAATAGAAGATGCCGTTCTGCCACCGCTGGAGACGGTGACGATAGTTGTACCTGCAGGAGCGTTGATATTGACCGGTAGGGTTAGCGACGTGACAGCGCTATTTACCGTTCCCTGATAAGCGAGCGTACCGGACGGTTGGGTATAAATGCGGATATTTGCCGGCGCGGAATTCATAGTGACCTGAATCTTGGCGCTACTTCCGGCAACCATAACCGAATCCGGGTCGATTTCAATCGGGATTACCCCGCTACCAGCCTGAACCGTGGAGCCACCAACAAAACACATTCCAACTAGGGCGAAGCTGGAGGTGAGTATAGTGATGGGACGGGCGATTTTTTTTAATAACATGATTGCATGTCCTTTCAACGGCAGGAGTTCCCGCTGACTTTACGGGATTATGCCTGAAGGTTTCTTGTAGGAATCCCTCTGGCTATAAGACAGCAGGCTTACATCATGCTTTCATTGTATAAAATTCATCTTACGAAACTATTACGGAAAAAGTGAATTAATTCGTCATTATCTCTATTTTTCGTAATGATGCCCAGTATGGCAACATCCTTTTTTGTATAATGTCATTCGGCAGTAATTAGGTCTTCAATTGTTTCAATTAGATACTGTTCAGCGGCGTGTTCAGTAATATGGTCAATATACTCACTGGGACGCAAGGAAATGCATTCTAATTGTTTTTCTACAAACAAATTTAACGGCAGTTCAGCGCTGTAACGATAGGTGAGACCGGCGCGTAACAGGGGGTTCTTTCCTCTTTCACCGCGACGACAGGCGATAATTCCCAGTGCCAGTACACTGTTGGAATTGAAATCTCGCTCACCGAACGGGGTCAGAAGATGCAGGCTTTCCCGATACATCGTCTCTGCCATGGGTAAGTCTCCTTCGTCGTAGTAGACTTCCGCCAGATTGTGCATAATGAGACCCATATCGAAGCGGTTGTTCTGCCGACGCGCTAATTTCAGGCTTTCTTCGCAGAGTCGTCGAGCACGTGTAATATCTCCGCTCCGTAGCGCCACAACGCCCAGATTACTCAGTACCGCTCCGATACGACCGGTATCGCCCATTTCACGATAGAGAGTGAGGCTCTCCTCGCAGAATTTGATCGCTTCTGACCAGTTTCCTCGCTCCGCCTCCAGGCTGCCGATATTATTGAGCAAGCCAGCGATACTTTTCTTGTTGCGAAGCTGACGCAGGAGAACCAGACAACGGCGGTACCACTCGGAAGCCTGTTCATGCTCTCCCATCGTCATTGTCAGTATGCCTGCCGCATTCAGTGCGGTTGCCTGTAACGCGAGCGGCGCTTCTTCCTCGGTCACGGGGCGAACCAGTAATCGGGTCAGGTAGGCGGCGCCCTCTTTATGCAACCCTCGAATCCGCCAGACGCGAACCAGAGCGCTCGTAATCTGGTACGCAATTTCGGTAGCCTCGGTATCGTTATTCGAAAGAGCCCATGCCATAGCAGCGCGGAAATTTTCCATATCAAGAGAAAGTTCATCCAGACGCTCTGATTCGTCGGGCTGGTTCCAGTGACTACGAGCTTCCTCTGCGATTTTGCGAAAATAACGCGCATGGAGTCTTTCGGTCTCGTCGCGCTCCTCTGGCTGTAATTGCTCGCCGCCAAAAATGCGCAACATATCCAGCATTTGGAAGCGAATAGCGCGATCCGACATCTGGGGGCGTAACAGTGAGGTGTCACAGAGTTGCGCCAGATAATCCAGAGCCGTCTCATCATTTACGACATGAGCCACCGCATCGGCGGTGAAACTGCCCCTAAAGACTGAGAGACGTTTGAAACACTGGCGCACTGGTTCCGATAGCAGTCTGTAACTCCACTCCATACTTGCCTGAAGTGAGCGATGCCGACTCATCGAACTCTGGCGCCGACTCACCAAGACATCGAACGTCCGTGACAGGCTATCAAGAATCTGTTTGGGTGAAAGGATTTGCACGCGGGATGCAGCAAGTTCGATGGCAAGGGGGACGCCTTCCAGACGCGCCGTCAGGTTAGCGATGGTCAGAGCGTTTTTAGCGTTTATCTGAAAATCAGGTAGCGTCTCTCGGGCTCGGTCAAGAAACAGCGCAATACTGGGCCAGTCGGACTCCAGTGCAGCGGTTGTCAATTCCCCCCGCGAGAGTCGCGCTCTCGTCGCATCATCGGGCGCTGGCAGAGGAGGTATCGTCAAACTGATCTCTCCAGGAACGGGAAGACGGTGCTGAGAGGTGACCATGCAGGTCAGGTCGGGAACCTGCGTTAACAGACGTATGACTATTTCCGGGGCGGCGGTATCCACTAACTGTTCAAAATTGTCCAGCACCAGCAAGGAAGGGCGGATAGAAAGGACGCGTATCGTGGGTTCCAGCATGTCGGCGTTCGCGCGATTGGGCATGGCGGCGCCGACCGCTTCCGCAAGAGCCTGATAAAACATGGCGTCCGAACGTTGCGACACCAGTTGCACAAAGAATACCGCCTCGCCTTGCACCTCGCGTTGTTTTGACACCAGGGTAGCGATGCGCGTTTTCCCGATTCCGCCGGGTCCGGTCAGCGTGAGTAATCGCGTATCCGATGAATGTAGCAATTCTTCAATTTGGGCGATTTCCCGTTCGCGTCCAAAAAATCGTGTTAACGGAGTTGGAAGCGGTAAGGGAGAAACCCAATGCCGTTCTTCGAGGGGCGATACACCGGGCGGTTTCGAGTCAGATAAGATATGCAGGGTCGTCGGCGACTCCTCCCGGTTCGTTATATCGGATTGAGTGTGCGCTTCTAACGATACAGGTGTATCAAAGAGCGAAGGCATGGGAGTCTTCCGAGGACGACCACGACGAACGGAGTGTTTTCGTACCGGTTCAACCGGGTGACGTGATAGCGCCCCCTCGACCATGTGTTGCACCTGACGCGGAATAGCGTCCCCGATTGCCGCTAGCCGGTTTTCAACGGAATGGTAGGTTCGCACCGCTTCGCGTTCCCGTCCGGATTTAAGCAAGAGATCGAGCAGTTGCGTCAGTGAGGCGGTATCCGCTTCGTCGGACTGAATCGCCTGACGATACCAATCTATAGCGGAATCCAGTTCACCGTTGCCCTCATACAGGCTGGCAATCTGCGCCATGGCGGCGCTATATCGTCCCCGCAGTCGTTCCAGATTGTCGAGAATCCAGTTGTCGTAATAGCCCGTCAGGAGAGGGCCACGATATAACTTCACGGCGGATTCCAATAAAGGGAGCGACTCTTTGAAACTGGTCATTTTTTTCGCCTTGTCGAGATAATCTTCAAAGGCGTCGACATCGGTATGGACGGTTTCGGGGTTCAATCCCAGATTACGAGCGTCGGCGAGGATAACAGAGCCATGGGGCGAACCGGGCGGCTCCAACTGGCTACGCAGTGAGGAAATAGCGACGGAAAGACTGGCGCGACCATGTTCCAGGTCAGGGGTGTCTGGCCAGAATTGTTCGACGAGCGTTTCGCGTAAATGCCGTTTATTGCGATGGAAGGAGAGAAACGCAAATAGCCCCGCAGTTTGACGACTACGGAAGCGGGTAATCACTTTACCGCCACACTGTATTTCCAGCCCGCCCAGAAGGCGTACCTGATACAGCGGTTTTGCCAGCGTTTGCATCCTTAGGACACCTCAGAGGACGCGAAAAGTCCGCTCATCTGTGACTTGGTAACGACCTGAAATACTTCAGGCAATTATGAATTAGCAACGCGGCATATAAATCCTCCTGAAAATATATATCTCAGGAGGATTTATTTTATTTATGTACTAAACTGAAAACAGTTTTTGGTGTGATTTTCATAATTACTACGCCGCTGGAATGATTTATGGTAGGACATCAGACGAATGCAAGTGCGCGTCGCAGACGCCCAATCGCTCGGTTACGCCGCGCTTTGACCATTACCGTCGTTTTACCCAGATAGTTGGCTATCTCCGGATCGCTCATTCCCCGGGCGAAGAAGAGATTCAGTATATCGTAATCGTGGGGCGCAAGGCGTTGCAGAGCGGCGGAAAGGTTGCCATCCCCGATTTGTCTTAGCAGATCGGTGTCGGCATCGCTCAATTCCGGCTCCGCCGACGCAGTAGATTTTGAAGGTGACTGGAACCCGGGGAAGCTTTCCGGCAGGCAGTCGCCGCCATTCGCCGTTGTCATAGACAGGGTGCGACGTCGGCGCTGCGCTTCCGCTGTCAGACTACGCAATGCGCGACGACGGACGCATAAAGAAGCGTAAGCCTCGCGATTTCCATCAGATAGACGGCGTAATTTATGGCGCAGTTGCCATAAAAGTAGATCCGCTTCCTGTTGACAATCGCGTTGAAATTCGTTATCTACATGAGGCCATGCCCCAAGGCAGATGCGAGCGACCATGCCGTGAAAACGCCGCGAAAATGCGGCCCATTCTTTTTCAGTCCAATCAATTTGCGGTTGATTCGCGTCGGCTGACTTCGATTCCGTCGACGATGGCAGGTATGCGTCGTTGGAGGTGTGCGACGGGAGCCAGGTACGTTCGATGACATCCTTGTTGCTGGAAATCATGTGGGCGCCATTAGCGTGTGTCACTTAGCATAATCCTCTCAGAACGGGCTTCGCCCGTGTTCTCCCCATCGTGTGCGAAAGGGCGATTTCGCTCCGTGGGGGTATGGGGCTATGATAGCGGGGGGCATTAACGAAAGTCTTACGGATTTACGTCATTATTAAAATTAATGTTTTGTACGGTCTGGCGGAGACGCGCCCGTCGGAAAAGAATTGTAAAATGAGTATGTGTTAGAAATAAGCGGATTGACAAAGAGATATCAGGGTCTAGTGGCGCTTTCCAATCTCTCTTTTTGTGTTGCGAGTGGCGAGATTGTTGGTCTTTTAGGACCAAACGGAGCCGGAAAGACCACCTGTTTGCGCTGTATCGCTGGGATTATTCGTCCGGGGTCTGGTCATATAGTGGTCGGAGGATGCGATTTATCCATTCAGGAACGCGAAGCCAAGCGTCTGCTGGCGTTTGTGCCTGAGCAACCAAACCCCTATGAGACGCTCACCGTTTACGAGCATTTACGGTTTATCGCTCTGGCATATGACACGATGGAAGATTTTGACGTCCGTGCGGAGAAACTACTGTCCCGCTTCGATCTTGCTGAAAAGCGTAATGAACTGGTCGGAACCCTTTCCAAGGGAATGCGGCAAAAACTGACAATCGCCTGTGCGTTTATCCATCGCGCACAACTCTTTTTATTCGATGAGCCGTTGATCGGTCTCGATCCGAGAGGCGCCAGAGAACTGAAAGCGTTAATCGTGGATGCCGCGAAGTCCGATGGCGCCGCTGTACTGATTTCCACGCATATGCTGGATACAGCACAGAATCTGTGCGACCGGATAGTCATCCTCCGGAAAGGAGAAAAAGTGGCGGATGGCGCCCTCGCCGACTTGCGCGACCATGCTAACGCTCGACGAGATGCGACGCTGGAGGATATCTTTCTTTCCTTGACTGGTGAGGAAAAAGAATCTGCTGAAAGCCAGAGCGCCACATGATACCCCTAAGCTATCTTTTTTGGAGACAGGTAGTCAACGCTTTCCGGCGTGCGGCAAAGACGCCGCGAATCATGATCCCTGGTCTGATTGTCACTCTGGGATTGAGTCTGCAAATTCTGGCATATGCGTTTCTTTATTATTCCAGTCCCGAACGCGGCGCGGCGGGAACCATCAAGGGGTTCGCGACCAACGATTTGTTGGAGGGCAAGGCGGAAGCGTTTGTAGTGGCGATCCGTGGAGCGTTGGCGCTGAGCGTTTTCAGCGCAATCATCGCCGCGTTAGGCGATGGGGGACTCAATTTCTGTTCCGCCGACATCGATTTTCTGTTTCCTGCGCCACTGTCCCGGCGCATTATTCTTCTCTTCAAGATGGCGGGACGCTATCTTTCGCTGCTGGCGGTAGCGTGTTACCTGACTTTTGCTCTGGGAATGTCCCTGTTGACCGCTCAGGCGGATCCCGTGCGGTTGCTACCCGGAGCGCTGGGTGTCTGGCTGTTCCTGATCTCTGTGACAAATGGAGCGCAGACTGCCTTGCTCGCCTTTCCCGCTACAGAGTCAGAGGCGTCTCGCGTTCGCCGCGCTTCCGTGCGCCGGATTTTTATGGGCGTTCTGCTTTTTCTGATGGGATTCGCCCTGTACCTTTTTTTTACTCGGGATGGATATCTCTGGCGGGAAATCGTCAGGATTGTCAATACACAGCAGTCAATGCGCCTGTTGTTCCCGGATTCCTGGGCGGCGGAATTGTTTCTGTCCGCATTTGAGGGCTGGAAGATGAGCGATACATTACGTGCGCTCGGGCTTTTGACGCTCTTGGGAATCTCGTTCCTGTGGCTGTTCGCCCGGGAACGTGACTTTTATGAAGGAGCTATCGTTTCCACGACGAAACGCGTGCAGGCGGCGAACGCTCTGCAACGCGGCGATGCCGGGCAGGTTCTGACGCAGATGGCGCAGGAGGGGCAGTTACGCCGGGACAGGACGCTCAGGGATTTTGGCATCGGGGCATGGGCGATCTTGTGGAAAGACTGTGTAGCGGCGACCCGGATTCCGCCCCGCGCTTATCTGCAACTTCTGATTCCCGCTGCAATGCCCGCGTTGATCGGCGGATGGCTGGGGTACAGTCAGGGTGGCGCAGGCGGTGTCGGCATTATGGCATGGATGTTTTTCTTTGCAGTGCAGACGCCTTCGCTCTTTATGTTAGGATTGCGGGATATGTTGCGGCGGGCGGATATTTCACGCGCCTTGCCGTTGTCGCCCCTGTCTAACCTCGTGGCGGAAATCGCGTTGCCGGTCGTCCAGTTGACTTTGCTGGGATGGCTGTCCCTTATGATTTCCTCATTTTTCGGGATGTGGCGTGGTCCGTTGTTGCCGGTCGCTTTTCTCATTCTGCCGACTCTGACCGCTCTTCTCTATTTTGTGCAGACGATTTTCGTTTTGCTGTATCCCATTCCCGGTGACGCCGCCCAGAACGCGGTCAGCAACGCTCTCAGTCTGGGGCTATCGTTACTGGCGACTGTCCCAGGGATTGCCATCGGCATCGCGCTTTATGTGAACGACATTTCGCTCTGGGGAGCGGGAATCGCTACCGCTCTGGTAAACCTGATCATTGCGGCGGTGAGCCTTCTTGTAGCCTCTCGTCTGTGGGCAACGTTTGACCCTGCTGACTGAAAGAGGTAAAATCGTGTGAAATCTTTTTCAATGACCCAGAGTGAGGAGTAAATACCCTGTAATCTCGAAAGATCGATGAGAAAACATGCTCGCAGGCTTTCTTGATCGAGTGGAGATTCTGATATATTTCCTCCCTGTGCGGAAAGGCGTCTATGACGACGACCATGAAAGATGTGGCCCGACGTGCGGGCGTAGATGTTTCCACGGTTTCGCTGGCGATGAATAATGACCCGCGAATCCGAATGGAAACGCGGGCGCGAATCTTGACGGTGGCGACAGAATTGGGGTATCGAAAGAACCTTCTGGCGCGTGGGTTGCGGTCAGGCAAATCGTTTACTATCGGAGCGGTCGTTGGGTCTGCGACTCCCTTCTGGGCGGAAGCCCTTGCGGGAGCGCAATCGGTGCTTTCCGACCACGACTACCATCTTATTCTGGATTACGCGCCGGATGCCGGAAGGCGTGAGGAAACGCAGATCGAGGCATTGACCGCCAAGCGAGTGGATGGTCTCCTGATCGCGCCGCCCGATAGCGAAGCGCTGGATAGCGATAGCGAGACCCTGCGGCGGTATCGTTCGTTGAAAGAGCAGAAAGTTCCCTTTGTATTCCTCGACCGCTTCATTCCCGGCGTAGATGCCGATGCAGTCGCTGTAGACGATTTCGCCGCTGCCTGTCAGGCGACGGAATACCTGATTGCACAGAAGCATCGCCGTATCGCGTACCTGTATCCGCCGCATCGTATGAATACCGCCCAGCGAGACCGTCGCGAAGGATACCGACAGACTATGGAGTCGCATGGCGTCGAGCCGCTCTTCTGGGCGACGACGAAGCCGGGGAATGACCGACGTGAGGAAGCCTGGGAGGAGACCCGTAACCGACTGAACGAAAGCGAGTCATCCGGGGTGACGGCGATTCTCGCTGCGACGGATTCAATGGCGGTCGGCGTCCTTCGGGCGTTGCATGAATCATCCGTGCGCGTCCCGGAGCAGATGGCGTTGATCGGTTGTGGCGGGGCGGCTTTCGCCGAGTATCTACAGCCACCGCTGAGCGCCGTCGCGTTGCCTATCCGTGAACTGGGCGCACAGGCGGCGCGGTTGCTCCTGCTACGCATCGAGGGCGATGTCGCGCCGCCGAAGCGTGTCCTTTTGCCGACGCAATTGATCATCCGGGGGTCTTGCTAACCTCGCTCTCTCATCCTTGCGGCAGATAGGATTCGAGAGGCGACCACACGGGAAGCTCCCGGGCGAAATGGCAGGCTGAGTGATGACCGGCGACGCCGTCGATCTGTATGAGTTCCGGGTCACGCTCCGCACAGACGGGTTGCGCGAAGGGACAACGGTTCCTAAAGCGACATCCAGACGGCATATTGACCGGTGAGGGCGGATCTCCTTCCAGCGGAGCCCGCTCCCGGCGGCGCGAAGGGTCAGGGATGGGTGCGGACGCCAGCAGGGATCGGGTGTACGGGTGACGCGGGTTTGAATACAACGCGGCGGCAGGCGCGATTTCCACAATTCTTCCCAAATACATGACGGCGACCCGCTGTGCGGCATGCCGTATCAGAGAGAGATCATGACCTATAAACAAGTAGGAGATACCCCGCTGTTGTTGCAGGTCCGCCAGCAGATTGACCACCTGAGCGCGAACGGAAATATCGAGGGCCGACACCGGTTCATCGAGGACTAAAAATTCCGGGTTCAGAGCCAGGGCGCGGGCGATGCCGATGCGTTGACGCTGACCACCACTGAATTCGTGAGGATAGCGGTTCGCCGCTCCGACAGGCATACCTACCGCGCTCAATAACTCTGTGACACGATCCCGACGCTCTGCGGCGTTCGCGCCGACATTATGTATTTCCAGTGGTTCCGCGACGATTTTCCCGACGGTCAACCGTGGCGACAGGGACGCAAAAGGGTCTTGAAAGACCATCTGCATCCGTCGCCGTAATTCGTGCAGTTCCGTGTTAGAAGCGGAGAGAACATCCCTGCCATCGAAGGCGACGCTTCCGGCGGTCGTTGGGATCAATCGCAGGATCGCCCGCCCTGTCGTTGATTTACCGCACCCGGATTCGCCGACCAGACCCAGTGTCTCGCCTTTGGATACCGTGAAAGAAACGCCGTCCACCGCTCGTACGAGTAGCCCGCGCCCGATGGGAAAATGAACCGTGAGGTTCTCAACGTTCAGCATGGGACGCCTCCGTGTTGCCGGACTCGGTGAACAAATGGCATCGGATCATACGCCCCGGCTCTAATTGCACCGTAGGCAAGGGCTTTTCGCAAACGCCCGGTATCACTTTCGGACATCGGGCGCGGAAAGGACATCCGGTGATTTTACCGGGATTGGTGGGTGGTTGACCTTTGATGTAGGTCAGGCGTGTGGCTCCCTGCGGCGCGTTTTCTGGCAGAGAAGCGAGTAGTCCCTGGGTGTAGGGGTGTTTGGGATCATCGAACAGGGATTGCGCGTCCGCCATCTCCATCACTTTACCAGCATAGAGTACAATCACGCGGTCGCAGGTTTCCGCGACGACTGCCAGATCATGGGTGATCAGCAATACCGCCATGCCGATTTCGCGTTGCAGTTCCCGAATGAGGGAAAGGATTTGCGCCTGAACAGTGACATCGAGGGCCGTCGTCGGTTCATCCGCAAGTAAGACATCCGGCCGGCAGGCAAGCGCCATCGCAATCATGACGCGCTGACGCATGCCGCCGGAGAGTTCATGAGGAAATTGTTTAGCGCGTCGTTCTGGCTCCGCAATATGGACGCGTCTTAAAGCGTTTACCGCTTCGTCCCATGCCGCTTTCCCCGTCAAACCTTCCTCGGCGCGATGCAGTCTTACCGCTTCCGCGATCTGCTCGCCGATAGTGAAGACGGGGTTCAGGGAGGTCATCGGGTCCTGAAAGATCATCGCGATGCGTCCGCCGCGCACCCGTCGCAACGCTTTTTCCGTCAGTGCGAGAATGCTCTCCCCATCCAAGGCTATCGTTCCGCCGGTGACTCGTCCCGGTTCGGGAATCAGCCGAAGAATGGATAGGGCGGTCATACTCTTGCCGGAACCGGACTCACCGACGACTCCCACCGTCTCGCCTCTATTCAGTGCAAAGGAGACCCCGTCGACAACGATAGAATCGCCGGTCTTGCCGGGAAAGGCGATAGTCAGATTTTCCACAGATAACAGGGGTGGCGTTAGCAATTCAGGCGTGTTCCTCACGTAATGGCGGTCTGTCCCGGCGATTTTTGTCCGATATCTTATCAGGCTCTTGAAACCGGGAAAGAGTCTGGCATCAGCATATTATCGCATCCGCTTCTGAAAACCTTTATCCGTAATCTTGCTATCGTTGTCCGAGCTTTACGGGTTTACCGCAAAATGATATTTACCCGGTAGCAGGGAATAAACCGGCTCGCCGTCTGTATCTGGTAACGCGATTGCACCTTCCTGATCCGATCCTTCACTCAGGACTGCGCCTTCGGGAAGGGGAATATAGGCGGTCGCGGTTGTGTTCGGCGGGACGGTCACCTCCCAGTTCCAGGTTCCGTTTTCCGAGTAATTCCAGGAGCTTTCGATTCTACCATATGGCGAATCATGGTATGCCTGAGCGTGATCCAGTCCGTTTCTGGAAGCGGGAAGCGGGCGCGGGCGCAGAATGATATGCTTGTAGCCGGGTCTTGCTTGGTCAATATCTATCCCGGCGACGGTACGATACAGCCATTCGCCAATCGCGCCATAGGCGTAGTGGTTGAACGAGTTCATCCCCTTATCCTGAAAGCCTTTGTCGTGCGTCCAACCGTCCCATCGCTCCCATATGGTGGTCGCTCCTTGCGTGACGGCGTAGAGCCACGATGGCCAGGACGTCTGATGTAGAAGACGATACGCCAGTTCCAGATGCCCTGCCTCTGTGAGAACATGGGGCAGATAAGAAGTCCCGACGAAACCGGTGGTCAGTTTGACACCGCGACGTTCGACATCATCGGCGAGAGCGCGGGCGGCGGCGGCGCGCAGGTTTTGCGGCAACAGGTCGAAGTAAAGAGCAAGAACCATCGCCGTCTGCGTGCCCGGAAAGACCAGTCCACCGGGCGTAATGAAGCGGTTCTGGAATACGCCTCGCACCCGTTCAAACTGCGCCCGGTAGAAAGCGGCATCATCCGTTTTGCCCAAGGCGTTGGCGGCGCGGGAGAGCAGGTCGCTACTGTAAGCGAAGAAAGCGGTGGCGAGTAAATCCTTGGGCGTTCCGCCCTCGGTCTGCCCGCTGCCATCCAATGCCAGCCAGTCGCCGAAGCCCATCCACCCCGTGTAGCCGTGATAACAGCGGATATCGTCCTTTGCGGTGGCTGCCTGAAAGTCGACAAAGCGCTTCATGGCATCGTAATTCTCTTCCAGAATCGCGGTGTCGCCATAGCAGAGGTAAATGGTCCAGGGGCAGATGACGCCGGCATCGGCCCATGCCGCGCCGCCATCCGAGTGGACAAGGTTGATATTGGGCGCAAACGGCGGAAATTCTCCCTGCGGTCCTACCGCATCGCGCATGTCCTGCATCCACTTATGAAAGAAGGTATCGACTTCCCGGTTAAAGGCGGCGGTGCGGACAAAAACCTGAGCGTCGCCCGTCCATCCCAGGCGCTCATCTCGTTGAGGGCAGTCAGTAGGGATTTCAAGGTAGTTGCCTCGCTGGCCCCAGTCGATATTTTTCTGTAATTGATTGATGAGTGGGTCAGAGCACTCAAAGTTCCCGGTCTGGGGCGTTTCAGAATGCATGACGATTCCGGTTAGATCTGACATTTCCGGTTCGCTTGTCGCTCCGTACACTTCCACATAGCGAAAGCCGTGAAAGGTGAATTTCGTCTCGAATATCTCGCCATCTGGATCGCCTTTACAGGTGTAGTAGTCGGTCTGTTTGGCGGAGCGCAGGTTATCGGTGTAGATGGGGCCGGTCTCCGCTTTGGGACCGCCGACCAGCGTTTCGGCATATCGGAAACGGATGGTCTCTCCGTCTTTGCCCCGGACTTTGAAACGGATACGCCCGACCATATTCTGACCCAGATCGAAGATATAGGTGTGTCCCGGCCATCCCCGGATAATCTGGGGCGGTTTGACCGGAGTCAGTTCCTGCGTATCGCGAACTGTTGGTCCCTGCATCGCCGATAGTTCGATTTCCGGTCGTGGGAAGACGGTCACGGGTAGCCAGGCGGAAGTGTCAAAGTGGAGCGCATCGCTGTCCCATCCGTTGATTTCACGGCGGGCATCATAGATTTCGCCCATGAGCATGTCGGATTCCAGCAAGGGGCCATAGCCGACTTGCCAGGTAGCGTCTGTCGGGATGATATCTTGTGTTCCGTCCTCATAGATCAGTTCCAGTTGCCCGGTAAACTTCGGGCGGTCGCCGTACCACTGGCGTTCCCGCCAACCGATATGACCGCAGTACCATCCATCGCCGAGGATCGCGCCCCAGACATTTGCGCCGGAGGTAATGTGGTCGGTGACATCATAAGCCTGATACTGCACCCGCTTTGCGTAGTCCGTCCAACCCGGCGCCAGGCGGTCTTCGCCGACACGATTGCCGTTGATAGAGGTCTCATAAACTCCCAGAGCGGTGGCGTACAATCGCGCCCTCCGCACCGATTTTGTGACCTGGAATACTTTGCGGACATAAGGGCAGGGAGACGATGTCTGTGGACCACCCGCGAACGGTGAACCGATAAATTCCCCCGTCCAATCGTCGTTACCGATTCCGGTTTCGAAGAAGGCGTTATCGCTATCGGTTGGCGATCCGCTGCCATCCCAGATTGTCACGCGCCAGTGCGCCCGTTGTCGCGGTTCCAGCGCGGTTCCGGCGTAGTTTACATTGACGCTCTGATCCGAAGCGATCTTGCCGGAATCCCAAAGGTCGGGCGTTCCGCTATCCAGCAGATCGGTCGTAGTTGCGATCATCAGACGGTAGGCGGTCTGTCGAGCGCCTCGCTGTTCACTTTCGATACGCCAGGACAGGCGCCATTGAGCGCCCGAAGATTTCAATCCAATCGGATTCGTGAGTCCGTTGCAGGTCAGCCCGAAAATTCTCATTACGCTTCTCCACGGCGGTCTTCTTTGCATCCCGCCTAAAAAGTGTTTCCAAAATCCTCTTCGCGCCAGCGACGGAAAACTCCTCCCGTCCCGAGTTAGGGAAGCAGGCGGGAATCAAAATAAAGGAAACGGAACCCGCAAGTAGCGGCGCGGAGAAACATTAATTTTCCGATATGCCGAGGTGACGGCATCCGGATTGAGAATAGCGATGACCGGGCGAGTTCTTCGCCAGCGAGAACGGCTATGGGTTTACATGTATAGGTGAAACTAACCGTGAACCCGTTTTCTCCTAAGGTGTATGCATACGTTCTCATTCCCTCTTCGCCCCGATTCAATCCGGTCTGCGACGATGATCGCACTGGCGCTGGGCGCCCTGAATCTCACTTCTGGCGGGGCGTTCGCTGACCCGGAGACCGCCGCGCCTGCGGACGCTTTCGTCGAATCGATCGGAGTTTGTTCGCACTGGAATTACTCGGATACGCCGTATGGCTTCGCCTACGAGGGAGTGAAAAAGGCGTTGCTTTCGTCCGGCATTCGTCATGTGCGCGATGGTCTGGGAAGCCCTACAGGGGATGCGCGTATCCTTGATCTGGGCAAGAGCGGCATACAATTCTGCATCGTCGCCGAACCGGAGGTGGGAACGCCGGAAATCATGCGGGATAAAGTCAAAGAGATGAATCGTAAAGTTCTCGGCGTTATCGACTGCGTCGAAGGGCCGAACGAACCGGACTTATTCTGGGCGAATAATAAAAAATCGTATGGGGGCAAAAGCGGAGCGAACGGGGAGAAAGAAGCGGTGGAAGCCGCTGTCCTCTTCCAGCAGGACATTTACAAAGCCTTCCGTAATGACCCGGCGACAGCGAAAATAACGCTGATCGGACCTGCGCTGGGGAAAACGTACGAACCGAGCAAGAACCCTATTCCTGCCGGGTCGCTGGCGAATTTCGTGGATTGGGGCAATTTCCACCCCTATTTTGGCGGTAATCCGTTCAGCTTTCCCGCCACCTATGGCACAATCGCGAAATACTTCTGGGATGGAACGAACCCCGGAACCAATATCGACGAATTCCCGCATGCCTTCGATACCTATGCCCCGCCCTACCGGCCAAAACCGATGGCGGCGACCGAAGCGGGGTGCGCTACCGACACGAACGGAACTTCTGAATCCGCGCATGGCAAATACATCCCCCGGATGTTTCTGGAGTACTTCCTTAAAGGAGTGCAAAGGACGTACTCCTATGAATTCGTGGATGAGTTTACGGATCCCAACAATCGCGAAGCCCGGTTCGGAATGCTGCGCCGCGATCTCACTCCCAAGCCCGCCTATACCGCTCTGAAAAACCTGATCGCTTTGCTTTCGGACAGGGGCGCGAAATTCAAGCCGGGAACGCTGGATCTCTCCCTGATCGTTTCCCCAAACGGGGAATGGATCAGAACCAACTACGTGCATCATCTCCTTCTCCAGAAACGAAACGGGGACTTTTATCTGGTCATGTGGCACGAAATCGCCAACGAGGACAAAAGTGTGACACCCCGTCGTCAGATACTCCCGCCGCCGATGCCCGCCCAGTTGACTGTCAAGACGCCGGTTTCCAGTACCGCTACCCTGTACCAGTGGGACGAAAAAGGCGAAATGTCCAGCGCTCCCGCCAGACTCGTGAATGGAAAAATCGCTTTACGGATACCTGACCGGGTAATGGTTCTGAAAATATCCTCAACAACGAAGTAAGCGATAGAGAGTAAACGGTTCAGGGCAGACGAGCGCCTGCCCTGCATCGGCGAAAACTACATGCGAAGCAACTACTCCCGTATAGTCGGGTCCTTGATTTCCTCATCCCGTGCCAGAAGCAGACTTCGGGAATCACTTCCTTTGGAATGGAGCGTCAGGATTGGCTCTATCGTTTACGTTTCTGAAAAGACACTCGGCAGATAGCGGCGAAGTTGGAAAGAAAACGTACGGTTTTTATTCGTCCTCTATTCTTTTAGAGAAACGGTGGTACCAGTTCGGGCGGAGGTCACAGCAGCATCGATCACCTGCATGGCGCGGCGCATCTCGTCGAGTTTCACCATCGGTTCCGCTCCCTTCGTAAGAACATCGGCGATATTTTCATAGTAACTGCGCCAGCGACCGGGCGTTGTCGGGACACGGCGTTGTCCGTCCTTGTCCTGTAAAGTGGCGTCATTTTCGGTATCGTTGATGGCGCTGTCGATATTTTTGTCGATCATCGCCCGTTCCTGTGGATCCAACCCGTATTTCCAGAATGTTCCTTTATCTCCTTTGAGCAGGAAGCGAGGTTTGGAAAGGTGGGTCATACCTGAAAGGTCACAGACGCCGGTCTTGCCACCGACAAACGTCACGACGATCAGCGCCTCGCTTTCGACATTGAAATCGGTGAAATCATGGTGCATGCGGCAGTAGACCGATTCAACGGGTTCGGGGAAAAATTGCAACAACTGGTCGATCAGGTGCGCTCCCAGATCATAGAAGCGGCCGCCGCCCATTTCCGCCTGTCCTCGCCACCCACCCCAGGCGCCAAAGCCCTGCCATGCCATTTCCACCCACCGGACTTCGCCCAGTTCGCCACGCGTCATGGTTCCCATCGCCGTTAGAAAATCGCCGTCCAGACGACGATTCTGAAAGACGGTCAGCAGTTTTCCGCTGCGCTGTTGCGCCGCCAGCATTGCATCGCAATCCGCCAGATTCAGGCACATCACTTTGTCGGTGACCACATGCTTTCCGGCATCGAGGGCTGCAATCACCAGGTCTTTGTGGGTCGCGTTCGGGGTCGCCACCACCACCAGTTCGATATCCGGGTCTGCGAAGACCGCTTCCGGGCTTTCGTAGGCGCGAACGCCTGTGGCGCCATAGTCGGCGATAATCCGTTCTCGCGTCTCGGCGTTGCGCGATGCGATTCCAACGAGTTTCAACCCGGGAGCGATACTGATAAGGTAAGAGTGAAAGCAACGACCAGCGAAACCATAACCGATAACCGCCGTTTTTACCGGCGCACTGATGCCATACGAGTTCATGCACTTATCCTACTACAACTGCCCGGTGGAAGGAAAGAAGCCAGCGGGACAATCCTCCTTAAGTACAATGGAATTCCTGTAAAATCTGGCATAACCGCTACTGCGGACATAAAACGCTTCACTACCGGGGCGGCATATTTTACGCTACAATGGAGATTATGCTGACTTTGTCTATTCCTGACGAATCGAAAACTTCCGATATGCCTTCCGCTCTGGAGACGCGTGTCGCGCCGCCTATTGCCGAAATTCCGCTTGAGCAGTTAGAAGGTCTTTCCTTTTTTGAGCAATTTCTTCTCGTCTGGGGAACGCCCGAACGTGCGGCGATTCTCTGGGAGGAGTGGTACGGACAGCAGGCGGAATCCGGCAAGGCCGTTCTGGAAACCCTTGTCGCACAGACGCAACAGGAACAGGGCATTTCAGAAGAGGAAGCGCAACGGCGACTTGCAGTGGAAAAGTACCTCAATGATCGCGGTATCGATACCGCCGTGAAGTTTCTTCAATCCTATAAGTCAAGGATGTTGAAGACCGGAAAGCCACTTCAACCCATGACCCTCCGTAAGCGCAAGTAATAGTGCGATGTCAGGCGGACGCGAATCGGGAAGTGGGAATACGCATCGCTCATAAAGAATTCGCGTAGCGTGCGCGTTATTACAATCAGAGTTATTGCAACAAGCGGTATAATCGGAACGACTTCTCATGCTCAATTACCGATTTACCGTGGCTTATTCCTTGCCGGCGCTTCTGGCGCTGATGTCCGCGCCTTTCTCCGCAATTGCAGGAACTCCTGATCTTACGCCCCGACCCGCATCCGAATTTCAGACGGACTCCTCTCTGGAACGCGGCAAGGAAGCCTGTCGAAAGAGTGACTACACAACGGCGCTACGCGAACTTTCCGCCGCAGTAAAAGCGAATCCGGAAAAGATAGAATCGCTCAACTGGTACGGATACGCTCTCCTGCAATCCGGCAAGACCAGTGAGGCGCTGGTATACCTGCAAAAAGCGGCGCAGTCTCCCGAGGGTGGGGCGGACGCCTGGGCAAACCTGGGAAACGCGTACCTGCGTATCGGTCAGAATAAAAAAGCGGTGAAGGCGTTCCATAAAGCGACCGCCCTACGCCCCCGTGAGGGGAAATTCTGGGTCGGTTTGGGAGTCGCCCAGAAACAGGGTGGCGATGTGAACCTGGCGGCGGAAACGTTACGTCAGGCGGCTACCCTTTTACCGCAGGATGCGACAATCTGGGCGTCCCTGGGTTCTATTGAGGCGGAAAGGGGGCATAACCCGGCGGCGATCAGCGCACTGGAAGCGGCGCGACGTTTACAACCGGAAAATGCCACCATCCTGCTACAACTGGCAGACTTGAACGCGCAGACCGGACGCTGGGATGAGGCGTCCGAAGCCTATGGCGCCGCCGCCGCCCTGACCGAAACGCGAGGAACGCCAAAAGGCGACCCGAATCTGCGCTACAATCAGGGGGTTGCACTGATGCGAGCTGGAAAGTTGCAGGCTTCCCTCGGCGCTTTCGATGCCACCCTGACCGCAGACCCCAAACATTACGATGCTCTCGTCAATTCTGGCTTTATTCTTTATCGCCAGAATAAGCAGGACGACGCTATCTTGCGCTTTTCCCGCGCCACCGGTATCAAGCCCGATAGCGCTCTTGCCTGGACAAATCTCGCCGCCGTCTATGACAGTAAAGGGGATCTGGTAAACGCCGCCGCTTCCTGGCGACGAGCGACCGCTATCGAACCGAAAAACTACGATTATCGGGTATCACTGGCGGACTGCCTGACCCGAATGACGCAATATGATGCACTGATTGACGTCTGTAAGGAAATGGGCGCCCTGCGTCCCCGCACCGCTGATCCTTATAACCGGATGGGAATCGTCTACCTGACGGAAGCGAATGGAGTGACGGACCCGGCGGCGAAAAAAGCGCGTCTAACAAAGGCGATGGACGCTTTCAAAGAAGCTACCCGTCGCGAACCGGCTTCCGCTGCATCCCTCAATAATCTGGGCGTAACGTATGAACGGATGGGTATGACAGATTCCGCCATCGCCGCGTACCGCCGTGCTCTGAAGAATGACTCCGCCTTCGCGGACGCCCGGCAAAATCTGGTGCGACTCACTTCTTCCAGCGTAGATACATCACCGGCAGGGAAGGCAGTTGCGCCGTGAATATTCCGGCGAAATGCGTTGGTCTCCTGATTCATGAAGGAAAGCCTGCCGCTCTGGAGGCCGCTCGCCTGCTGGCGGATGCACTGAGCGGGCGTGGCATCCGACTGATCGCCCGAGATTCGATCGCGCAACAATTCACACAGGACAAGTGCATCGGAGGCGAGGATACCGACATCGCCGATGCCGATTTTGTCGTCGTCTTCGGCGGCGATGGCACATTACTCGCCGCCGCCCGTCTGCTTGCGCCGTTCGGGACGCCCATTCTGGGAATTCATCTGGGACATTTCGGATTCATTACCGAAGTCGCCCCGGAGAACCTGATCGAAGCGGTCGAAAAAACGATGGCGGGCGATTGCGAAATTGAAGAACGGATGATGTTGCACGGCGTTTTAAAACGCGTCGGTGGGTATGAATACGACATTCGGGAAGAAACGCTCTTCGCGATGAATGACATTGTTGTGGCAAGCGGCGCTGTACGAATGATCCACCTCCGCACACGGGTCGGGGGGGAACCGCTGGCGACCTATGCCGCCGATGGTGTGATCGTCGCGACGCCGACCGGTTCGACCGGCTACTCTCTGTCGGCGAATGGGCCGCTGGTGCATCCCTCCGCGCCGGTGCTGATTGTGAATCCTATCAGCCCGCATACGCTGAGCGCCCGGACCTTGATCGTCCCGGATTCCGAGGTCATTACCCTGAATCTGGAAGAACCAATACGCTCGGACGCTTTTGTCAGTGTCGATGGACAACTGGACGTCCCCTTTTATGGCGGTGATACGCTCACCATTTCCCGCGCTCCCTTCAATGCCCGAATTGTGACGGTGGGAGGGCCGAGTTTCTACCAGAAAATCCGTTCCCGATGGCATTACGGCGAACGTGAGGCATGGTAAGGGAGTGAACTGGGCTTGCCATTGCCGCAATATCGACCGATATGTCGTCCAATCGTACCAACACTCTATCGAAGACACAAATGTGAAAGGAATACAAATGGCGATTGATATCAAACCGGAAGATTTGCCGGTAACCGTACAGAAACCGTGGGGCTACGAGATATGGTATGCGTGGACCGACCAGTATGTGGGAAAAATCATCCATGTCAATAAGGGGGGGAAACTCTCCCTTCAGTATCATGACTACAAGGATGAAACGAGTTATCTGCTCAAAGGGAAGCTTCTGATTACCAAGGGGCCGGATGTAGACCATCTGACCGTCACCGAGCACGGCGAAGGCTACCAGTGGCGTAACCTTCCCGGTGAAATCCATACTATTGAAGGCGTCGAAGATGCGGACGTTCTGGAAGTGTCCACCCCGCATCTGGAGGATGTCATCCGTCTTCAGGACTTCTATGGTCGCGAAGGCACCAACGCACCGTAACAACAAAAATCTAAAGGGGTAGGTTCCTGGTCATCCTACCCCTGTTTCTTCCAGCGCTCGCCCCGAAGGAAATACTCCCCCTGAAAATTCCTGTGAAGGAGTTACGGGATAATCAAAAACACAGTGATATTGTTTCAAAAATGCGTATAATTTCCCTTTCGCTTCGAATGGCGCTTATTCTCACGGCGATTGTCGCTCCGCTATCTGGATGGGCGCAAACGGTTGCAGTAATCGGAACAAAGTTCGCCTCTGATTTCCCGGTGACGTTCATCGCGGATGCCAATCCCCATTTATTGCTGGATGTTTCCGGTTCAAAAGGGACTGCGCTCATCTTTATGGGCACGGACTGTCCTATTGCAAGGCGCTATGTCAACGAAATCGGCGCGATTCACCGTCAGTATTTTCCGCAGGGCATTCGCGTGGTTGCGGTGTATTCGAATGCCGGAACTACCCTGCAAGGGGCGATCAAACAAGTCGGTATGGGACCGATGCGGGGAATGCCGGTTCTAATGGATCTGAATCAATCTCTGGCGGATGCCGTGGGCGCGACCATGACCCCGGAAGCGGTGGTGCTGGACAAAGACTTCATTCTCCGTTACCGGGGGCGTATCGACGATGGCTTCGCGGCGCGAGGGCAGGATCGAACGGCGGGTGCGTCCCGCCGGGATTTGCGTGAGGCGCTCACGGCGCTGGTCGCCGGAAAGCCGGTGACGGTGGCGTCTGTGGGGGCGGTAGGTTGTGCGATTGAACGGGCGAAAGTAAAACCCCTGCCCGCCGTGGCGGGCAGTCCCGCCGCAAAAACTGCTGTGGCGAACTCAACGGATCCGCCGACGTATGCGGCGGATATAGAGCCGATTTTGCAAAAGAATTGTATCGCCTGCCATCGGGAAGGCGAAATCGCGCCCATGTCGCTCCTGACCTATGAGGACACCAAACGCTGGGCTGCGAATATCGCGGAGGTGACGACCTCGAAGTTTATGCCACCCTGGAAACCGGTGGGGGAGCGTGGTAGGTTCGTCGGAGATCGTCGATTGACGGACGCCCAGATCGCAACGCTCAAACGATGGGCCGATGCAGGCGCGCCTCCGGGTACGGTCAAAATTAGCGATGTAAAATCGGGCGAGGGCGACAGAAACAACCGCACGACGGAATCTTCGTCTGGCTGGCGTCTGGGAAAACCGGACCTGATCTTGAAAATGCCCGAAAAGTGGCGTGTGGAACCTGTTGCGGGCGATACCTACCGGTGTTTCGTTTTGCCAACCGGATTGACGCAGGATCGGCAGGTGATCGCTGTCGAGTACCGGGCGGGCAGCCCCAAAGTGGTTCACCATATCGCCGGATTCATCGACACATCCGGTTCCGCCCGAAAAAGGGATGCCAGCGATGAAGGATCGGGATACGCCCGCTTTGGCAGTCCCGGCTTTTCGCCCGCGGGAGAACTGGGAGGATGGATGCCCGGCGACCGACCGACGCCGTTACCGCCGGGAATAGCGCGGCTTTTACCCGCGCATTCCGATGTCGTTTTGCAAATCCATTATCACACGGACGGGCATCCTGCGGAAGATGTTACCCAGATCGGTCTTTACTTCGCGAAAAAGCCTGTCGCCCGGCGTCTCCGCACCTTGCCAGTTGTAGTCCGTTCGCTGGATATCCCTGCCGGCGATCCAGCTTATACGGTGACGCAGACGATGACCCTCCCGCTGGATATGGAGGTTATTTCCCTTACGCCGCATATGCACCTTCTGGGGAAGTCATTTGAGATGTCCGCCGTCTTGCCGGATGGGTCTGCTTTACCGCTGATCAAAATTACCGATTGGGATTACCGCTGGCAGGGAGCCTACTTTCTACGAGAACCGATACGTCTGCCTCGCGGCTCAAAAATTACTCTGAAGGCGACCTACGATAATTCTGACGACAATCCGCGCAATCCGAACCGTCCGGCGAAACGCGTCGTACTGGGGGAGGAAATGACCGAGGAAATGGGCGCAGGCTTTGTCGGCTTTGTCGCAATGTATGAAAACGATCCTGCATTAGGACAAATAAACAATATTGTTAATGTTCCTAATAGGAATGAGGCGGTAAGATAGGTTTTGTTTTTCTGCTTAACGACGATTTGATACCGTCAACCCGGCAGTCATCGGTGAAGCATACACCGATGACTGCCCGATCTTTTTCGAGGAAGCGTATTTCCAACTCATCCAACAGAACCGGTTTTCAGAGTCGCGCCCGGCGGGCGTGACCTTCCAATCCTTCAAAATCAGCGAATCGTGCAGCGTCCATGGACAGGGCGCGAGACGCATCCGCCGAGAAGGAGAGCAAACTGGTCTTCTTCACAAAATCGTCCACGTTCAAGGGGGAAGCGAACCGTGCATTCCCGGCAGTCGGCAACGTGTGACTCGGTCCCGCCATATAATCTCCCAGCGGCGCGGAAGAGAAGGGGCCGAGCAGGATCGCTCCAGCGTTCTCGATTCGTCCCAGGATCGACCAGGCATCCCGCACATCTATATGCAGATGCTCCGGCGCGTAAAGGGATACGACTTCCGCCGCCTTCTCCACTGATTCCGTCCTCACGATAAACCCGTTATTGGTAATGGCGGCGCGGGCAATATCCGCTCTGGGCAGGGTTTCCAACTGCGCTTCAATCGCCGCTTGAACTGCAATCAGAAATTCCAGCGAGGGGGAAGCGATCAGGGCGGAGGCGTTTTTATCGTGCTCGCACTGGGTCAGAATGTCCGCCGCCGCGCTTTCCGGATCGGCGGCTGCGTCCGCCAGAATCGCTACCTCGCTCGGGCCTGCCAGCATATCGATACCGACTACACCGTATACCAGCCGTTTTGCCAGATTGACATAGACATTTCCCGGCCCCACGATTTTGTCCACACGCGGCGCAGATTCCACGCCATAGGCAAAGGCGGCGATCGCCTGGGCACCGCCCATCGCGTAAACTTCGGTCACGCCAGCGATGAGACAGGCAGCAAGTGTGGCATCCGGGGGAAGGCCGGTAGTCGAAAAGGGAGGAGTCGCCAGCGCAATGGCGGAAACGCCCGCCACCTGCGCTGGAATCGCCGCCATCAGAACGGTGGACGGGTAGGCGGCTGTTCCGCCCGGCACATAGACTCCGACCCGTTTCAGGGGGCGGATGATCTGTCCCAGCGTTTCACCGGGGCGCGAGGTATACACCCAGGATTGACGCTTCTGTCGCTCATGGAAATCGCGGATTCTGGCGGCGGACCGTTCCATGACCGACCACAAATCCGTCTTGCGAACGCGAGCGACGGCATCTTCGATAGCTTCAGACGGAACCCGTAAACGCTCCGCCTGAGGAAAATCCCAGCAACGGGTGTATTCCAGAACCGCCTCGTCCCCTCGCTGGCGTACGTTTTCCAGAATTTCCCTGACGGTATTCTCCGCGGCGGATGAGGCTCCTTCCAACCGTCCCTCAAAGGCGCGGCGCAGTTCCTCTAATGGGGTCGTTTGTGCATCAAAAAATCGCATGAACGAATTGTATCCTGACAAAGAGGCGGTAGGCGTCGCCTAATCGCCGTTTTCTTCCCATTCCTCGGTGTATTCCTCATCGCCGGCGGTTGTGGCAGGACCGGTAGGGGTCTGGCGAGCGGCTTCGACCAACGGGGCGAGGGTCGGCATTTCGTCCAGAAATGGCGAAGGACCGAGGGCTTTGCCGTTGTGGTACTGCGGCCACGACAGCGAAAAGAACTCACGGGCGCGGGTGATAGCGACATAGGCGAGTCGGCGTTCTTCTTCCAGAGAATCCGGAAGAAGATTCCCATCCTCATAACGCAAACTGCGGTGGTGCGGGAGCAAATTCATGGCAAAACCCACAATGAAGACGCATGGCCATTCCAACCCTTTCGCCTTATGGATCGTCATCAAGTTGATGGCGTCCAGAGAACGGGCGGACTGTTGCGCCTTGCGAATCTGCCCGGCGACAAAGGTAAGCATGGCTTCCGGGGCATTGAATCGGGCGCAGGCGGCGATCAGTTCGTCCAGATTTTCCAACCGCGACGAGCCTTCGCCTTCATCTTCGCTGTCGCCTTCCTCATTGATGATGTATTCGTCATAGCCGGTGAATCGGGCTGCGGTTAGGCGAGCGACTGTCGTATCGCCGGCATCATGGATTTCCTGAATCTGGCGCCGGAAATCGCGAATCGCTACATCCTGCGCTGTCTTGAAGGCTCCGGTGCGTAACGCCTCATAAAACGAGCATTTCTTTTTCGCCGCCTGTTCTTCGACCTGCGTAATAAATCCACGCCCCAACCCGCGTGATGTTTTGCCGAATCTTTTGGAGGCGATATTGAGCACTCGTTTCGCCGCTTCGTCTCCCGCTGCACAATGCGGATCGACCGAAAGCTGGAGATAAGAGAGTAAGTCCTTGACTTCGCGACGATTGTAGAAACCGGTGCCGCCGGTGATCTGATAAGGGATTCCCGCTCCGATAAGAGCGTCCTCGAAACAGCGAGAATAGGCGTTCGTGCGGTACAGCACCGCGAAGTCCTTGAACGGGTGCCGGCCCTCGTTTAACCGTTCCCGGATGCGCTCCACCACGAATTGCGCTTCCGCTTCGCCATCGAAATGTTGCGTCAGCGCGGGTTCCGGGCCTCCGGTGCGTGTCGCTTCCATTGGGAGACGATAGCGATCATCCAGATCGGCGTGCGCGATGAGTTCGTTTGCGACCGTGACGATAAGTTCATGAGAACGGTAATTTGCGGGCAAGCGGATAATATCGCCCTGCGGGAACGCTTTCTGAAACGACATCACTGTCAGTTTCGGATCGCAACCCCGGAAACCATAGATGCTTTGCCCGACATCGCCGACCAGAAACAGGTTGCCGTGCTTTTCCGCCAGAACGCGTGCGAACTCCCACTGAATCTGCGACGTGTCCTGCGTCTCATCCACCAGAATGTAATCGAAGGATTCCTGATAGCGCCGGCGGATAGCGTTATTGTCTCGCAACAGGTAAAAGGCTTCCAGAAGAAGATCATCGAAGTCCAATCGTCGCGCAGGTACTCTTGACATCAGGTCGAATTCTTTTTGCTTCGCCATTTCGTAGCAACGCCAGAATTTTGCAACCCCTTCGACCGTAGGAACTTCCCAATCGGGATACAGACGCGCCAGCGATGTTTCCGCCATATCGCAGGCGTACCCCGTATTTTTGGAGGCGGAAACGCCTAAAAGGCACATTTTCGGATCGAGTCGCAAATTCTGTCCGAAGGGCGGCGAAGGGAGTTTGATGTACTTGTCCGCTTTCGCCAGAATCGCCCGACTGACGCGCTTTTGCCAGGACTCGTCAGCGATCTCGAACTTGCCTTCCTTACCGTACAGATCGGCGAATTCTTTCTTGAGAATCCGGAGCGAATGACCATGGAAAGTCCCGATCCAGATGCCTTCCGTGGCTTCTTCGCCGAGTAGGACATGAAGACGGTCACTCATCTCATCGGCGGCGCGACGGGTAAAGGTCGTGACCAGAATTCGCGCAGGGGCAACGCCTTCTGATATCAACCGGGCGACCCGCCGTAGCAGGACAGTGGTCTTTCCGGAACCCGCTCCCGCCAGCGCCAACGCGGCGCCCTGTGTGTGCAAAAACGCTTCCCGTTGATGAGAGTTCAGACCTTCTGCCAGAGCCTCAGCGTCAGGCAGTGGGGTTCGAACCTTTTCAGGGGAGGTTTTGGAAGAGGCGACAGCGGTAATCGGCATAAGTGTGGGATTGGCTATATGTTACGGCGATGAGGACCTCTATGCAAACCATTGTTCGATCAACTCTTACCAGAGTATCGTTTTAAGTGGGAGATTGGTATACTATTACCAGTCGGTTCTACCCGTTTAAGGAAATTCCCGTATGTCTCTTCCTGCCAGCGCAATGCCGCCCCGGATCGGCGATGTCTTACTGAATTATGATGCGGACTCTCTGACCCTGATGCCACGAGCGAAAAGCGTCACCATGAACGCTGTCATCAATGGAGCGTTGGCGCTGTGGATGTCGTACATGGCATATCGTTCCGCATCGCAGGGGCAATGGGCGTTCATGGCGGTTTGTATCTTTTTCGTACTTCTGGACCTGTTAATTTTCTGGGCGTCTCTGAAGAAACGGAACGAATTCCTGATTCTGGATCGCAAGACGGACAGCATTCATGGCACAGATAATCTCCGTGGCAAACAAGATGTGGAAGTGGCGAAGATTTCAGAAGTGCAACGCGTTCAGATAGGAGAAAAACAGTTCGGGTTTATCGTTGCGGAACAGGAAGTGCGTCCTGCGACTTTATTCCTGACGATGCGGGATAAAGCGGAAGCCCGCTGGCTCGGTCAGGTGATCGCAGATTTTCTCGGCGTCCCGCTTCAGGTTCTGGCATGAGCGAAGCGCAGGAGAAGGTATCATTCTGGCGTTCGCCGCTCTTAAGCCAACCTGGCATTGTGCATGGCTTCTCGAATCGGTGGGGTGGAGTAAGCCCCGCGCCGTTCGATTCACTGAACCTCGGACTTCATGTGCGAGATAACCCGGAGGCGGTGCGCGAAAATCGTCGCCGTGCCGCGCTTTCTCTGGGTTTCGATCTGGAACGTATGGTCTGCGCTGAACAGGTTCATGGAAGCTCCGTCGCGTTCGTTACGGAGGCGGATGCGGGACGCGAATCTCTGGATTTTTCTGATGCCCTTCCCGGAGTAGATGCCCTTGTCACCGATGCACCGAATCTCCTGTTGACATTATTTTTCGCTGATTGCCTTCCGGTCTTTTTCGTCTCACAGAATACCCGGGCGATTGGCATCGCTCATGCTGGGTGGCGGGGCATCGAATCCGGCGTCCTCGAAAATACCGTTTCCGTTCTGACCGAACGCACGGGCGAACCGCCGAAAAATTACTATGTAGCTATCGGTCCTGGAATCGGTGCGGACGCTTTCATTGTCGGAGAGGAAGTAGCCGCTCGATTTCCGGAATCCGCTCGTTGGAATGTGGAAACCAGAAAATGGTCTGTCGCTCTCGCCTCAGAATGCACTCGTCGCCTTACTGTCGCCGGAATCCCTGTCGCGCAAATCGATGTTTCGGAGGAGTGCGCCTTTGCGGAATCTTCGCTATACTTCTCTCATCGTCGGGATAAAGGTCGCACTGGTCGTATGGGCGCTTTTATTGCTCTTTCTCCAACTGAACTGCGATAAAATGCCTTCATAAGAACGGTACGCACATCAAATCGATGACGGTGGTCTACCACAGAATGTCGGCAATCAGGAAGCCAAATCAGGAGATTCATCGTTTTACTCCATGAAGGATACACAGTGAGTATTGAAACATTGACGCCGCGACAGATTGTGGCGGAACTGGATAAATATATCGTCGGGCAGACAAACGCTAAGCGGGCGGTAGCGGTGGCGCTACGAAATCGCTACCGACGGGCGCGTCTGGATGAAGATTTACGTGAGGAAGTTATCCCCAAAAACATTCTCATGATCGGCCCGACGGGCGTTGGTAAAACGGAAATCGCTCGACGATTGGCGAAGCTGGCGAAAGCCCCTTTCCTGAAAGTGGAAGCGACCAAATTCACCGAGGTTGGTTATGTCGGGCGCGATGTAGACTCGATGATTCGTGATCTGGTGCAGTTTTCGATCCGATTGGTCGAGGCGGAAAAAACGGAAGCCGTCAAGGAGCAAGCGGATGCAATCGCCGTCGAGAAGATCGTCGATATCCTCCGTCCGCGCCGGAATAAAGTGACGCAGGCCGCTACACGCGCCGCTCAGACCGCTCAGGACGAGTTTTCCGAGTTGCAAAAACGGATGGCGAGTATGCTCGGAATTTCTGTAGCCGCGGGATATGTGCCCCCGACTCCTGCCGAGGAAACGCCGGAAGCGGAAGCGGATCGCACTCGAGGCGAACAGGACGAGCGGATTCGTCAACGTTTGAAAGAACAGATAGCGGCGGGCGGGCGAGATGACGAAGAAATAGAAGTCGAAGTGGAGGAAAGTGGCGGGGGATTCATGCCGATCATGGGCGGACCTTTTGGCGGCGGCGCGGACAACATGGATGATTTGCAGGGGATGCTGGGTTCTATGATGCCCAAAAAGAAACGTCAGCGCCGTATGAGTATCCGTGAGGCGAAAAGAGTTCTTTCCGATGAAGCGGCGCGTTCCCTGATCGACTCGGATGCCGTCCAACGCGAAGCGATCTCCCGTGCAGAGGAAAGCGGCATTGTTTTTATCGATGAAATCGATAAAGTCGCCGGGCGCGGCGGGCAAAATAGCGGACCCGATGTTTCCCGAGAGGGGGTTCAACGCGATCTTCTACCCCTGATCGAAGGCTCTTCGGTGCAGACCCGATATGGTTCCGTCCGGACGAATCATATCCTATTCATTGCGGCGGGCGCGTTCCATGTCTCCAAACCCTCCGACCTCATTCCGGAGTTGCAGGGGCGATTGCCGATCCGTGTCGAACTGGAAAGTTTGAAAGAGGAAGATTTCCGACGGATTCTGACCGAACCGCGTACCGCATTGACTCGTCAGTACGCCGCGCTTCTGGCGACCGAGGGAGTAACGATCACATTCACCGAAGATGGAATCCATGAGATCGCCCGTATTGCGGTCGATGTCAATTCCCGCACGGAAAATATCGGCGCCCGGCGATTGCATACCGTCATGGAGCGTCTGCTGGAGGAACTCGCCTTCGACGCCCCGGAAGTCACCGAGCGCGTCGTCACCATCGATGGCGAATTCGTCCGTGAACGCCTGAGCGATATCGCCCGCGACGAAGATCTGTCCCGATATATTCTTTAATTTGTCTGCAAATCAAAAATAGAAAGCAGGTGGGAACTCCCTGCCCGCTTTCTATTGTTTCATCGATGACAGAAATACAGGACATGCTTTTCAACGGCGCTTTCTGTCTATGTCGTTCTATATTTCATCGCGATGTGAGCATCGTATTGCAGAACGAAGTGATATAATGAATCTATGCTGAGGAGCGCTGCAACCCGCACACGCGGACCAGGCTCAGCACACTAACCGCGCTCACCACGGGAAAAACCCCGGGGTGGGTTTTTTTTTGACATTTTTTAGTGGGAGTTACCGTAATGACCGAAACGACGAGCGCAACGCTCACCACCGATTTCGCAACAGATTATGCCGTCGCCGATTTCAATCTCGCCGCCTGGGGCCGTAAGGAAATCGCGATTGCCGAGACCGAAATGCCCGGTCTGATGAGCATCCGATCCGAATACGCCGCTGCACAACCGCTCAAGGGCGCCCGGATCACCGGATCGCTCCATATGACCATCCAGACCGCTGTCCTAATCGAGACGCTGGAAGCGCTGGGCGCGAAGGTTCGATGGGCAAGTTGTAATATTTTCTCCACACAGGATCATGCCGCCGCCGCTATCGCCTACAATGGCACTCCCGTCTTCGCCAAGAAGGGCGAGACCCTCGAAGAGTACTGGGACTACACCCACCGCATTTTCGAGTGGACGGATGGCGGTTACACCAATATGATCCTCGACGATGGCGGAGACGCGACCCTGCTGCTCCACCTCGGTTCCAAAGCGGAAAAAGATTTGTCTGTTCTGGATAATCCGGGTACCGAAGAAGAGACCATTCTTTTCGCCAGCATCAAAGCGAAACTGACGACTGACCCAACATGGTATTCTACGCGCCTCGCGCAGATTCAGGGCGTCACCGAGGAAACCACCACCGGCGTCCACCGCCTTCTGGAGATGAGCAAGAAAGGCGATCTGAAAGTGCGCGCCTTCAATGTCAACGACTCCGTCACCAAGAGCAAGTTCGATAACCTGTATGGTTGCCGCGAATCCCTTGTGGATGGTATCAAGCGTGCCACCGACGTTATGATCGCCGGGAAAATCGCCGTTGTCTGCGGTTATGGCGATGTCGGTAAGGGTTCCGCGCAGGCTCTGCGCGCCCTTTCCGCTCAGGTCTGGGTTACCGAAGTCGATCCTATCTGCGCCCTGCAAGCGGCGATGGAAGGTTTCCGTGTTGTCACGATGGAATACGCCGCCGACAAGGCGGATATCTTTGTCACCACCACCGGTAACAAGAATGTCATCACCCGCGCCCACATGGATAAGATGAACAATCAGTCGATTGTCTGTAACATCGGTCATTTCGATAACGAGATCGATGTCGCCGGTCTCGAGGATCTCCAGTGGGAAGAAATCAAGCCGCAGGTCGATCATGTCATTTGGCCGGATGGAAAGCGGATTATCCTCCTTGCCAAAGGTCGTCTGGTCAATCTGGGCTGTGGCACTGGGCATCCGTCGTATGTCATGAGTTCATCCTTTGCGAACCAGGTTCTGGCGCAAATGGAACTGTGGCAACACCCGGACAAGTATGAAGTCAGTCAAGTCTATGTCCTTCCCAAGCATCTGGACGAGAAGGTAGCGCGTCTACAGCTTTCCAAGTTGAACGCGATGCTCACCGAACTCACCTCGGAGCAGGCTGCCTATATTGGCGTCACCACCGAAGGCCCTTACAAGAGCGATACCTATCGGTATTAAGCGCGTTATTTCGTTCCGTAGGCATGGCGCCATGCCTACGGAACGAAAAACTTGATTTCGCTGGCGATACCCACCCTCAACCGGAATCTACGCCCTGTTTTTTCATGTCTTAGGTTATCAAATTGATAATTCCCTTCGCCTCGCCTCTCCATTCCTCTTTGGGCGACGCAACGCGCAAGTATTCCTCATAGGCAGCAATCGCCCGTCTTCCACTCGATGTTGTCCCCCCCATGAACGCCAGTAAGCGCTACCGACGACTGTTTTTCCCTTTACCATCGCCGGATACTGACGTAAAATCTCCTGAGCGTAATGCATGGCGGTTTGACAGTTATCAGAATTCTATGAAAACGACAAAAGTTGCAACCAACAGGTATCACTTTGGTAACAAAAGAGTTCACGTTCAATATCCACTATGTTGTCCTATGAGGCTTGCCTGGTAACGTGTATAATACGAGTTGAGTTCTGTCATTCTTTATTTGAAGTGACTATTTTCCTGAAACCCTCGCTTGGTCAAAGGGCGTATAGGACTACGTGAATAAGGCGGCTTGATATGGAGCGGAAAATGGCTCCAGTGGCGAATCGAAAGCGATCGATTGTGAATCGATTGTGAATCGATTGTGAATTGATACAGGCGACAACATGACACCGATACAATTAAGCCCGGTCGCAAGCATTGTGCTGATTGGGTTTTATATACTCAGCTCCCTGACCCTGGTGGCGCTCTTACTGGGCCTCACGTTAGGGTTGTGGAAATTGAACCGTTTACTGGAAGAATACCGTCTTAAAATAGACCCTGCTCTGGAAAAGGCGAACCAGGTATTGAGCATTACGGCGCAACGGGTAGATAGCATTGGCGGCAAAGCCGAGCGGATTCTGACCCAGGGCGAAGAAATCACTGAGAATGTCCATTCCCGCGTAGAAAAGACTGCGACCACTGTTCAGAAAACAGTCAACGCGCCGCTGATCAGCGTCAACTCTCTCGCGGCAGGAATTGGCCGCGGGTTGGCGACTTTCGCCCACCTGCAGAACAAAGAGAAGCGACCGGTGAAGTTGCCCGTAATCACTGAGATTGCACCTCCGGAAGCGCAAGCGAAAAGTATCTCCGAGGCGAAGCCTGTTGAAGACGCCTTACAGGAGAATATTGTACGTATAAATCAAAAGGAACAGGAACGTATTCCGGTAGGCATCGGTCTGCCGGAGAAGGAGTAGTTAAATGGCGGATAATAAAAGCGATTTTCTGATCGGGTTGCTGGTAGGCGGAGCGATTGGCGCGGCGATAGCCCTGCTGTATGCCCCGCAAAGCGGCGAAGAAACTCGTGAACAACTCAAACAAAAAGGCGTCGATCTTAAGGATGCCACCGTCGATGTCTATGGTCAAGCGAAAGACGCGACACTGGATGCCTATGGTCAGGCGAAAGACGCGACACTGGATGTCTATGGTCAAGCGAAAGACGCGACACTGGATGTCTATGGTAAGGCGAGAGACACTGCCACTGATGCGTACACCAAGGCGACGGATCAGGCGAATGCCGCTTACACCAAGGTGAAGGATCAGACGTCTACGCTTGCCTCTCAGGTCAAAGACTCCGCTTCTCAGGTTGCTGCTCAAGCAAGCGAGACTTTGAACAAGGTCAGTTCGGAACTTGCCGAAGGCGCCAGCAAAGTGGCTTCCGAGGTAAAAGATACAGCAGCCGACGTTTCAGATGCGGTTCGAGACGGCGCCAAGAAGGCATCGGCATAAAATATAAGACTGACCTCAAGTAAGTTAGTCGGAATATGCGAAAGCTTCCTCTCCTCTATGCGATACGTGTGAGAGCCAGAAATTTCAGGAGATAAAAACACGCAACCTGCAGAGGTTGGGATTTGTAGATTTTTTACGGGAAGGAAGCATCAAGTTATGGCGGAAAATAAACCCGGGCCGCAACCCGGATCAGAGGGAGCGCGGCGCATTGCGGAAGCGCATCGTGGTCCACATGAACACGATAGGGAAGGCGGCTTTGCGTCCAATCCCGACCTCGCTCGCGAGGCGGGACGCAAAGGCGGCGAAATAGTCAAACAACGATACGGCGCCGCGTTCTATCAAGAAATTGGACGCAAAGGCGGCGAAACAGTCAAGGAATCCCGTGGTCGGGAATTCTACGCCGCGATTGGTAAAAAGGGAGGGACGATGAGAGGCGTTCGCGCCGCTGAACGTCGCGCTCTCCTTCCACCGACGCCGCCGCAGCCGCCACGAAAGCGGGGTCGCCCACGCAAAAATCCAGAGGCGACTCCTTAGTATAAAATAAAAATAGGGCAGACCATATGGTCTGCCCTATTTTTTCCTTAACGCCTTTTCTATTCCCAGGTGACATGCCCATCCACATAGATAATAACTCGCCCGCCTGGACCGGTCAAATAGCCCAATGGCGTCGTCGCCGGAGTGTTATACGAGGATAACGCAGTCATATTGTAAGCGGGCGTAAAGCCGAACTTACCCGTCGATACATCCTTGAATACCGAATCATTTTTCAGGTAGGGATTCACCACTTCGGCAATCATTTTCCCCTCGCCGGATGGCGGGAAGTTCTCGTCGTAATCCTGACAGTACATCATCATCGCGAGACCGATCTGTTTCGCATTGGCGAGGGTTACTCGCCGTTGACGTTCGGTTTCCAGTCTCGTGTAGGTCTCTCGATCCATTCGTATCAAAGGTAGGGCGAATAAGGCGCCATGCTTTCGATACAGGACAGCTCCTGGCAGTAACTCAGGTTGCTCGCCATCCGAAGTGACAAATATCTTCCCTATCGTCTCTTTGGTTTTTCCTTCCAGCCAGATGGGCGCAATTTCAGCGGAGATATTCTCCTTCTTGAGCGTTTCCTGACCGGTTTTCAGGACAAAGGGTGGCGCCGGCGGATTTTCCATTCGGGCAATTTCCGGTCGTTTCTCCACGGATGAAACAGCCCCCGACTGTATATCAACAATGACCCATCGCTTCTTTTTCTCCGCTTCCAGAGCATCTGATGAAAAAACACGAACACCCCATAGCGTCTTACCGTTCGGCATCCATCCACCAATTATAATGGCGTTATCCGATAATATAGATGCAGAACCAGGAACCCCATTGGCGCTCAGAACTTGCATCGCGCTCTTATCGAAACGGCGCAAAACCGCCAGCGGGCGATCAGTCGCTATGATTAACTCATCCTTCTCACCCAGAGAAAACGCATTCCGCAGACTGCCCCGAGACGCATCCACTACCGCCAGGCGGCGATTGGAACGCTGACTATCATCCTCAATCTTCGTAACGAACTGAACAAACGCTTGCGAACTTTTTGGCAACCACTGGATTTCGTCTATCATCTCTACCCCTGAAGGTTGTGCGATATCCGCTTCATTCAGGGTACGTCGCCATAAGACACTCGTTTGCCGTGTGGATGTATTCCATAACAGAAGGCTCAATTCCGCTCGCTTTGGAGGAATGTCATCGGGAAAGGGCGATTTCGTCGGGGCAAGCATCGTCCGTTGGATCAGAATGTATTTACCGTCTGGGGAAGAGATTACTCTCTCCGTGCCGCTCGGTGAGACGACTTCCGGAGGCAACGCGACATAGGCGTCTTTTTCCGTCAAAATAGCTCCGGCAATCGCTACCGGAGATTCCTGCCGTTTCCCCGCGCCGGAGAGCAGGAGACCTCCGATCATGCAGACTGCTATTCCTGATCCGAGAATCCAGGTGTCTGTATTTTTCATTATTGACATTGAACCGATTGATTTCATGGATACGTTCGCTTACCTTTCCGCTCTCTGTAACAGCTATTTGAACGCACTGTTGCGTCCTGCGTTACGTGAAGGCGTATCCGGTCGCTTATTATGAACGCTGGTCAGGGATAAAGCAGGAAGTGAGACCTCACCTGTAAGAAGCCTTTGGCATCGGGCAGAAATCGTCGGCTGAGTGCGTTATAGTCATCTCCTGCCAGAATGCCATCCATCGTCCGGCGATTCGCCAGAAGGGTGATGAATTTGCTTGCCTGCCATTGCTCCAGATATAATTCGCGTAAGGTCAGAGCGATTTCCAGACCGGTGCGAACCGGTGTGAAGCGGTTCCGGTCAGTGACGATTATATTGACGCCGCCACAACTTTCTCCAGCAAAGACCGAGGCTTGAGGAGTAAACCGTACAGGGATGAAGCGCACCCCCGGAAGATTACGGGCGTTCAGCGCATACGCCAGCGCTCTGCCTTCGATATAGGGCGCTCCCAGAACTTCGAAAGGGGTATCAGTCCCGCGCCCGACGGAGAGATTGGTCATTTCCAGTAGTCCGACGCCCGGATAGATTGTCGCCTGCGTCAACGAGCGCATATTGGGCGATGGGTTGACCCAGGTCAGTCCTGCTGTGTCCCACCAGTCGCCCCGTTTCCAGCCTTCACACTTAACGACGATAATTTCCGCTTTCCAATCTCGTTCGGCATTGATCAGTAGCGCCAGTTCGCCCAGCGTCATGCCATGTCGTACGGGGATCGGATGGAATGCTGTAAAGGAAAGTCGCGTTTCATCCGCCAGTGGTCCTTCCACCGCAACCCCGCCAATGGGATTGGGACGATCCAGAACAATGAAGCGCATCTTGCGCTTGGATGCCGCCAGCAAGCAATGCCCGAGCGTGGAAAGATACGTATAGAAGCGACAACCGATGTCCTGAACATCGAAAACCAGCGTATCCAGTCCCTCTAACTGTTCCGGGGAAGGTTCGGTGCGAGGACCATACAACGAATAAATTGGTAACCCGGTTTTTTCATCATTTCCATCGGCAACCTGTTCGTCGAGTTTTCCCCGAATGCCATGTTCCGGGCCGAACAGGGTTTTGAGCTTGATCCCACCCGCCTGACACAGAATATCTGCGGTCGCAATGCCGTCCCGGGAAATGCCGGTATGGTTTGTAATCAAGCCGATATTAGACCCATGTAATAGTGCGAAATCATCCCGCATCAATACATCTATCCCGGTTCGCACGGACGGTATCGCGTTCAAATCTTTGAAGTCAATAGTCTCGGACATGATCTCATTGTATCCGCTCCCTCTGAGGGCAGGGAGAATGGAAAGGGGCGGCGAATTTGTACCCATGAAACGAATTTCGATAGCGGGTATTCCCGTGGAAGTTGCAGTCCTCGGCTTCGGATGTACCGGATTAGGCTCAGCGATTCGGGGTGATGCCGCTGTGACGCTGGTCAGCGATTATCTGGCGGCGGGAGGAAACCACTTCGATACTGCACACTGTTACGGATTCTGGACTCCGGAAGGAGTTGGTTCCAGTGAACGTGAGTTGGGGCGAATCATCCATGAGCTTGGTTGTCGTGACGAAGTTGTCGTCGTTTCTAAGGGGGGACATCCCGAAGGGGATGAAAATTACCGTCGTCCCAACGATTTTCTGAATCCGAGCGTCCTGCTCTGCGATATCGAAAATAGTCTGTATCGGTTGGGTGTCGAGACCATCGACCTCTATTATCTGCACCGCGACGACGGTAAAACGCCCGTCAGCAAAATCATAGATACGCTCAATGCTTTTATTCAAAAGGGATGGGTTCGCGCATTGGGCGCGAGTAACTGGTCCACCGCTCGCATGGCGGAGGCGAACGCCTATGCCGCCGGTCAGGGGTTGCAAGGGTTTGCTATTTCGCAGATTCAGGGCAGTCTCGCCGTCGCCAACCATACTCCGACGGCGGATCCCACGCATCGCCCTCTGGATTCAGAGACCATCGCATGGCACCGTGAGACCAAAATGCCTGTTGCAGCATTTTCCGCCACTGCGAACGGATACTTCGCCGATAATCCTTCGCCTTCCGCGATAACGTTTTACGATAACCCTGTCAGTCAGGGGCGAAGGGCACGGGCGCGGGAACTCGCCGCTCAACTGGGAGTTACCCCAGTCCAGATCGCCTTCGCGTATCTGCTCCATGAAGACGGATTTCCAATTTTGCCGCTCTTCAGTACAACGTCTCCCAGGCATCTCGCCGAGACGTTGGCATCCGACACACTAAAATTGACGATGGAGCAGGTAAGGTATCTACGAGATAGTGAGTAAACTAATATGACTTTCTTTTAGTCTGCTTAAGACGCAAAAAAGTTTATTTATTTGATAAAAAAGTTTACTTCATTCATGAATATCTGTGTATAATGAGGGTGAGCTGGGCGGAAGACCCGGCAGTTCGACGCGGAACGCCTTGTGACGACGCCTAGATTCACTTCTCAACAAAAACGCCGTCATTGCAGTGCAAGGTAAGTTACGCGCATTCCCTGAACTCCCCACGCCTCTGGGGGCAATGAAAGGTTGATCGTATGTCTCGTCCTTCTATTAAGAGCTCTGCCGCTCTGACGACCGCCGCCATCGCGGCTGTCACCCTTCTCCTGACGACCTCCGCCAATGCGCAGGTCAATGTCGCTGTCTTCTCCGGCTATAATGATAATGGCTCGGACATTACTTTCAGTGGGCCGGTCAGTTCGTTCACCTCACCGGACATCGCCTTTGCCACCAATACGGGTTACAACTGGCACCCGTTCAGTCTGGGGACTTTCGGCGCGGAAATGACGGGTTGCCTGAGCTTCCCGACCGACGGGGTCTACACTCTTAACCTCGGCTCCGATGATGGCAGCTACCTGTTCCTCAACGGGAGCAGCACAGCCTTTATCAACAACGGCGGCGGACATGGCCCAAATCTGGTCAGCAATTCGGCGTTCTTTGCGGGCGGCGCTCCTGTCCCGTTCCGATTGGTGTTCTTTGAGGATTTCGGCGGGCCGTCCGGCGTTGACCTGCTAGTCAATGGCAGTCTCGCTCCGGCTTCCGTCTTTGTCTGCGATACCATCGTACCGGAACCGGGCGAGTGGGCGTTCGCCGCAGTCGCGGGAACCTCTCTGCTCGGACTGATCGCCCGACGACGCAAGTATTAGGCAAAAACAGAGGGGGAAGCGGCAATGCCGCTTCCCCCTCCTTTTCGGTAGGGTCTACGGCGAACGTATTACTGTCGTCGAACCTGAGGAGAGTTCTGGTTTGTCGCCTGTCGGGCGATTTCCGCCTGCATAATCATATTTTCCAGGTCGGTGCGGTTCATGGCGCGTTGCAGTGCCATGTCGCGGGAAATTGCGCCGCGCAGATACAGATCGCGCAGACACATATCCATCGTCTGCATTCCGATATTACCGGAAGTCTGGATCATGGACGTAATCTGGTGGGCTTTCGCCTCACGAATCAGGTTACGGATAGCGGGAGTCGCGATCATGATTTCCTGAGCGCAGACGCGTCCCGGTTGATTGTGCCGGGGAATCAGTTGCTGGCAGACGACCGCCTGAAGGTTGTTGGACAACTGAAGACGGATCTGCTCCTGCTGTCCGGGCGGAAACGAGTCGACGATACGGTCGACGGTAGAAGCTGCTGAGTTGGTGTGCAGAGTAGCAAAGACAAGGTGACCGGTTTCCGCCGAGGAAACGGCCATCTGCATGGTCTCAAGGTCGCGCATTTCTCCGACCAGAATAACATCCGGGTCTTCGCGCAGAGCGGCGCGGAGCGCATTGGGGAACGCCTTAGTATCGAGCCCCAATTCACGCTGATTGATGACCGACATCTTGTGCTGATGCAAATATTCGATCGGGTCTTCAATGGTAATAATGTGCTCGGAGCGGCCCATGTTGATGTTGTTGATCATCGCCGCCAGCGTGGTGGATTTTCCGGAACCGGTCGGCCCGGTCACCAGAATCAGACCGCGCTTCAGGTGGGTCAATTTTTCCAGAACGGCGGGCAGATTCAGGTCGGCAAGCGTCGGGATTTTCGTAGGAATGACGCGGAAGGCGGCCGCGACTGTGCCCTTGTCGCGGAAAACGTTAACGCGAAAGCGGGAAGTCCTTCCCAGCGCATACGAGAAGTCCAGTTCGTAAGTGGATTCAAATTTCTGAATCTGTTCGTCGGTCAGGATATCGTAGACCATACGCTGCGAAGTTTGCGGCGAGAACGCATCATACGGAGCCTGTTTGAGGTCGCCGTCCACACGCAACACCGGAGGCAGACCAACGGCAATATGGAGGTCGGATGCATTGGTCTGAACGACCAGATGCAACAGTTCATCAATATGAGCATCTTCCAACTCCGTCAACCGCTGCGGCGCAGGCGGCGGCGCTTCTGTATACGGGGCGGGCGGCGGCGCAGATGCAGACGCGGGGCCTTGAATTGCCATCGATAAAACTCCTGAGTTCTAAGAATCTCCCCGATTCGCTTTAGAACCGGGAACCAATAGAAGGACTGACAGATCAATCCTCCTCTCACCATTCTGCAAGAGGAGGAGAGTAACTAAGCGCCTGCCGTAAAGACGACGCGCCGGACTTCTTCCGGAGTGGTATGACCGTCCAGAATCTTGCGGAGACCGTCTTCCTTAAGTTCTTTCATGCCATTGGCTCGCGCCGCTTCCTTGATATCGGCAAGGGGAGCGCGTCTGACGACCAGTTCCGCGATTTCCGAGTTCATCTTGAGCAGTTCGTAAACCCCCATACGTCCCCGGTACCCCTTGCCTTTGCAGGTTTCGCAACCGCGGCCCCGGAAAAGGCTGACTTCCTGATCGGGATCTTCGACCACGAAACCAAAGCGGGCCAGTTCTGTCGCTTTGACCTGATATGGTTCTTTGCAGTCGTTACAGATTTTTCGGGTAAGTCGCTGGGCAAGGATGCCGATGACGGTGGCCGAAATCAGGAACGGCTCAACCCCCATATCCGCCAGACGCATCGTCGCCGACGGAGCGTCGTTAGTATGCAGGGTCGAAAGGACAAGGTGACCTGTCAGCGCCGCTTCGATGGCGATTTCCGCAGTTTCCAGGTCGCGCATTTCCCCGACCATGATAATATCCGGGTCCTGTCGCAGGTAAGCGCGAAGCGCCGTTGCGAAGGTAAGCCCCGCTTTACGGTTCATACCGACCTGCGTGATACCCGACAACTGGTATTCGATCGGGTCTTCGGCGGTCGTAATGTTCTTCTCGATATCGTTGAGTTTGTTCAGCACCGAGTAGAGCGTCGTCGTCTTGCCGGAACCGGTCGGCCCGGTGACCAGGAACATTCCGTTCGGCTGAGCGACCATATCTTCCAGAACGCTCTGGTACTCTGGATAGAAGCCCAGGTTGTTCAGACCGATCAAAACCGACGATTTATCGAGAATACGCATAACGATCTTCTCGCCGTACAGCGAGGGTAGACAGTTGACGCGCATGTCGTAGTCTTTGTTATTATGCTTGATCGGGATACGACCGTCCTGCGGGACGCGCCGTTCGGCGATGTTCATATCCGCCATAATCTTATAGCGGGAACAGAGCGCAGGTTGGATAAACTTCGGGACGCTCATGACTTCCTGCAGAACGCCGTCAATACGACAGCGAACGCGGACGTTCCGTTTATCCGGTTCGATATGGATGTCCGAGGCGCGGCTCTCAATCGCGTTGACGATAATCGCGTTTGCAAGGCGAACGATAGGAGCCTGATTGATCAGTTCCTCGTCCACGACGCCATCATCGTCGCCACCATTGACATTGCCCATTTTCAGTTCAGCGAGCAATTTGCTGGTATCCGCAGCGCCGCCGCCTGCGTTCGCTGCAGGAACCATCGCACTGGGATTTCCCGGAGAAGCGGCGGCAGGTGCAAGGGCGCCATATGCCTTTTTGATTTCCGCTTCCAGGTCGGCAGGGGTAGCGACCAGCGGAATAATTTGCGTGCATCGGGATGCGCGACGAATATCATCGATGGCATTGATGTCACGTGGATTGGACATCGCTACCCACAACTTGGGGCCGTCCTTACGAACTGGCAATGCGTTGTAACGACTGACCACATTCTGCGGGACGACATTGAGCGCCGAGGCTTCGGGCTTGTGCTTCGTCAGGTCGACGAAGTGCAGACCTTCCGCCTCCGCTTTAGCGCGGTAGGCGTCCACATCCGTAGCGAGATTATTGTTGATCAGGTATTGCACCGGATCCGTACCCGGAGCGGTTCGCAGGGCGGCTTCCGCCTGCGACTTCTGTTCCGCCGTGATGAGCTGTTTTTCCTCAAGGATTTCCAGCAGTCCCTTGCGAGCGATTGCCATACTAACGTTACCGTTCCTCCCCAAAAGCCGTTTCATCGCGCGCCGCTTCGGGTCGCGATGACATCATTTCTGCGTCCTGCTCGACAGGCTACGCTTCCTCAGCGGAAGCCATAACCCCGGCGACGTCCCCTGTACGCCGGGAATCGCGCCTGTATTTGAACCAATAATCTGAAAGATTGCCGGAGCGAAACCGACTGCGCTCCTGTTCGTCGAGCATTGACGACAACCCGGTAGGTATTCCTGACGTCGTTTTATGACGTTTCTGGCATTTGGGCTTGCCGCGCTTGTCCTCTGTTTATATTCGGCTGCAACCCTGAAATAACTTGATAAGTATGGTTGCAACGTCGCCGAAACGTCGCCCCGGGAGAGCCTCTCCCGTGAGGTTTATGATGGTACAGATTATAGCACGAAGCGAAACATCGTTGCAATAGGCTAACACGCTTCATTGCCAAAATCCGTCAATGTGACCAAAAATGATGTGAGTCAGACGCCCCGAGATGCTTCGGAGTTCCCGGGATACGCCTCCCTGCGCTTCGGGCTGTCCATCTTTTTCGGAGTCTCACTATATTTATACGTGGATTTCGGAGAAAAATTCCCGGGTGTGGTATGAGCCACCTGGGGAATCCGGGAAATGAGGACAGGACGAAGGGATTGGAAGCGACCGGGTTCCAGACGACCATCCTGTATTGTCAACTCCGCCGACGATCCTCTGCGTATCTCTATCCGATTATGATGTCATCGGTGTCGTCTTTCCTGACCGCATCGTTTTATTGCGAACGATTCCCGCTTTGTATTGACGTTACCTCCTGGCGACGTTACAATATAATGGCGACAGGTGAGGTCGGCGAAGGAAAAAATCGGCGAACTAATTTGTCTGTATAGCGTTCTATTATAGCAGGAGGGGCGAAGTCAGGTGTTTACATTTACCAAGCGGACGGATTATGCCTTGCTTGCCCTGTCGTATCTGGCGGCGGAAGGTGGCGGTCGGGTGGTCGGCCCACGTGAGATCGCGGGGCGTTTCGAGATTCCCGCAGAACTGCTTGCCAAGATTATGCAGACGCTTTCCAAGCGTCGTATCGTCACCAGCGTTCCAGGACCGACGGGTGGCTATCGTCTTGCCCGATTGGAAACGGAAATTTCCATCGCGGAAGTGGTTGAAGCCATCGATGGACCACTCGCTATCGTGCAGTGCTGGGATGAGTCCGGTCTGGACGGATGCCGACAGGCGCAAAAATGTCACCTGCGCGGTCCGCTCGCCAAAATTCAGGAAGAAATGGTTCGTATGCTACGCGCCATGACTCTGGCGGATGTGCGAGCTCCGCAAACGCCCGCAGAGTCGCCTTTTACCCGCGCCTTTGCTCCCGAACGCTCGCTGGCAATGGTTAGTGATACCTGATCGACCGGATATGGATGCCTGAATAACGAGCCCGCTAGCTTTCATCATTCCGATGCGGGAACTTTTAAGTGGCAACCGGGTTTGTGTAGACGGTTTGAGTCATTCGCGATAATTACGAGTTTTAAGTAACGTAGAAAAGAGACTGTAGCAATGAGCGTTCAAACGCCGATTTATCTGGATAATAATTCAACGACCCGTGTAGACCCTCGTGTCGTAGAGGCGATGTTGCCGTATTTCACTGAGGTGTACGGGAATGCCGCTTCGCGAAGCCATCCTTTCGGCTGGTCCGCTGAGGATGCAGTCGAGAACGCCCGAAATCAGGTCGCTCGCGTCTTCGGCGCGGATCCCAAGGAAATTATTTTCACCTCGGGTGCAACGGAATCCAATAACCTTGCCATCAAAGGCATTGCGGAGATGTACGCCGACAAAGGCGATCATATTATCACCGCTGTCACCGAGCATAAAGCGGTTCTGGATGCCTGCAAGCATCTCGAAAAAGATGGTAAGAAGGTAACGTACCTCGAAGTCAAGCCGGATGGCATGATCGATTTGGAAGAATTGCGAAACGCGATCACCGATAAGACGATCCTGGTTTCTATCATGACTGCGAACAACGAGATCGGCGTCGTTCAACCCATGGCGGAAATCGGTAAGATTTGCCGTGAAAAGGGTGTGCTGTTGCATAGCGATGCGGTACAGGCCTACGGAAAGATTCCGATGGATGTCAACGCGATGAATATTGATCTGGCGTCCATCACCGCACACAAGATTTACGGACCGAAGGGTATCGGGGTGTTGTATGTACGACGTCGGAACCCGCGCGTTCGTTTGACCGCCCAGATGGACGGCGGCGGACATGAACGCGGCTTCCGCTCGGGAACGCTGAATGTCCCTGGTATCGTCGGCTTCGGTAAAGCGGCGGAACTGATGCAACAGGAGATGGAAGATGAATCCAAGCGTCTGACTACTCTGCGTGAGCGTATGTTGACCGGACTTAAAGATGCAATCGATGAAGCATATGTCAATGGTTCGCTGGAGCATCGGCTCCCGGGTAACCTGAACGTGTCTTTCAACTATGTCGAAGGTGAAAGCCTGCTGATGGGCTTGAAAGATGTCGCGCTTTCCTCCGGTTCCGCCTGTACGTCCGCTTCATTGGAACCATCGTATGTTCTGAAGGCGCTGGGTGTGGGCGATGAATTAGCGCACTCGTCCCTCCGTTTCGGTCTGGGACGTTTCACTACCGAAGAGGAAGTGGATTATGTCGTTCGTCGCGTCATCCATGAAGTCAGTCGTTTGCGCGAAATGTCTCCGCTCTGGGAACTTGCTCAGGAAGGCGTAGACCTCGCCACTGTCAAGTGGAACGCCGGTTCGCACTAACGATGTCTTGAATTTTTTATGAACCGGGGTTCCCGGTTTCCAACGTAGGTACAACGCAGGAAAGAGGAAGAAAATGCCGTATAGCGATAAGGTTATTGACCATTATGAGAATCCGCGCAACGTGGGTTCCTTCGATAAGAATGATCCAGAAGTAGGAACGGGAATCGTCGGAGCGCCGGAGTGCGGCGACGTCATGAAACTGCAACTCAAGATTAACGCGCAGGGCGTGATCGAGGATGCCAAGTTCAAGACGTTCGGATGCGGTTCCGCTATCGCATCGTCATCCCTTGCGACTGAAATGGTCAAGGGACGAACCCTGGAAGAAGCGATGCAGATCAAGAACACGGAAATCGTTCAGGAACTCGCCCTTCCCCCCGTGAAGATTCACTGTTCGGTGCTGGCGGAAGATGCCATCAAAGCGGCGATTCAGGATTATCAGCAGAAACAGGGCGCGAAACTGCTCCAGAATGCCGATGTCTCCGCTACGGAAACAGTTGTAGCGTAGTTTGTTTGTCGATCGTGAGGTTATGCGCCGCCTGAATTGCCACGCATAACCTTCGTTGCGGTGTTTAAGGTGAAGTGAAATGAGTTTAACGGAACTGTCCATTCGAAAGAAGAGCGACGCTATTGTCGAGCTGACGCCCAATGCCATTCGGCAGGTCAAGAAGCAACAGGCGAAAGCTGGCAAAGAGGGCTGGTATGTTCGTCTGGGCGTTCGGGGAGGCGGCTGTTCGGGTCTTTCCTATGTCATTGACATGGAGAAGGAACCGGATGAGGAATTCGATGTCGTCTACGAAGTCGCAGAGGATGTTAAAGTAGTGGTTGACCGCAAGTCCGCCCTGTACCTGCGTGGTTCCGTCCTCAACTATGATATTCGTAATTTGATGGAAGGCGGTTTCGTATTCGAAAATCCGAACTCCGTCCGTTCCTGTGGATGCGGCACATCTTTCACCGCAAAATAAGGCGTTTCCGGGGAGAAGGGGATACCTCCTCCCCGGCACAGTAATTTTATGTTGGAAACCTTCTCGCCTACTGCCAGTTACTTCGAGATTTTGGATGCGCCCGTCGCTGTAGACGATGTGACTTTGACCCGAAAATTCCGCGAACTTTCCCGTAAATACCACCCGGATCGCTGGGCGACAGCCGATACGGAAACGCAGGCGCAGGCTCTGGACGCTTCGGCGTTCCTCAATGACGCTTACCGCACGTTGCGTGACCCTTTCACACGGGCGGAATACCTCCTCCGCCGTGAACGGGGCGTGAATCTGGCGGAAAACAAAGGGACGGTCAAACCCCCTCAGGAGCTTTTCGCTCAGGTATTGGAATTGCAGGAAGCCCTCATGGAATTCCGCGAGGCGCAAATGGAGGACGATGACGCGACTATCGCCCAACTCCGCCCTACTCTGGAATCCGCCCGCACCGAGTTTGAGAGCGCCTATCAGGGAATGGCGGATCGCCTCCAGACCCTTTTTGTCGCCTGGGACGCCGAAACAAGCCATCAACAGACCCTCGACGCTCTCGCCGAAGTGATCGGGACGAGGGGCTATCTGCGCCGTGTCCTCGGTAATTTGAACGACACCCTTCGGTAAGCGTTTAGGCTTGTCTCCTGACCCTCACAAGCGAGGAAACCGAGCGTTTGTAAAGCCTCTACTGCCCTTGCAAAATCCTGTAAAAAGAGCCGTCTTCAACGCGGACTTCGACAATAAAATCGCCGCCACGCGTTATTGTAGGGGAAGGTAAACCGTAGTTAATGCGCCAAACGGACACGCCTTCCTCTGAAACCCGCCGCGATAGAGTAACACGACTGCCTTCCGGTTCTACGCCTGCGGCAATCGCAAATCGGTTTGCGGTCTTTAAAGCGGCTCCCATTCGTTCGGCGATAGAATCGTCAATCGTCGTTACTGCCATCAAATAAAATCCTTGTCTCAGTTAATGCATACCAATCGCCGTATGGCAAAATATGATAAATCTTCGCCTCTGAAATCACCAGTTCGCCGCAATAATGCGAAACTTTAAGTTCCTTATCGAACCGAACGCCGTCTACATCGCCATCGCTTGGTTCCGGGTCAAAGCTACGTCCCGTATTTGGGTAGGTATGAAATGTGGCAAGGATACGTTTGCCTTCATAATGCGCTAAAGGGTGCGGAGGTACATCAATATAATTTTTTACTCCGCGAGGCCATCGCGCTATACTTAATGTGTCTCGCTCGTCCATGAGGATGAACGCGCCTTCTTCGTGACCGCCATAAACGCCGGGAGAAGAATCCAACCATGCCTGCCTTAACCCTTCGCGCACGGAGGAATCTTTCAATAAATCAATTATAGATGGCAACACACTTGCCATATTATACAGGAAGTTTACCCATTGACGGTGAAACAGAGTGCATGAAACTGGCTGCGATGCCTAAGTGCTATATGGATGCGATGGGAATCTCGAAGACGATGAGCGTTTTTGAGTGGATCGATATCGCGAAAGAACATCTTCTTTCACTCGGAGTGACGGGACTTGAGATGCACCCCGGCTTTCTGGCGAATTTTTCACCGACCTATTTAGCGGAAGTGCGGGCGGCGGTCGAAGAAGCGGGGTTTGTCGTCCCGATGTTTTGCGCGTCTCCGGACTTTACTTGGCCGGAGGTAGAGAAACGCCGTGAGGCGGTGGAGGAACACCGGGAAATGATTCGGACGGCGGCATGGCTGGGAAGCGGATACTGCCGTATTCTATCCGGTCAGCGACGTCCCGAGGTCAGCGAAGCGGATGGTATCCGCTGGACAGTCGAATGTATTGAGCAATGTCTGCCCGTTGCGGAAGAACATGGCGTTGTCCTGAATATGGAGAACCATTTCAAAGACCATTACTGGACAATGCCAGAATTCGCCCAGCGTAGCGACCGCTTCCTGGCGATTGTACAGCAGGTAGATTCTCCGTATTTTGGCGTTAATTATGACCCCTCCAATACGCTTCTGGCGGGAGAAGACCCTTACGAACTCCTGGAGAATGTCAAGCGGCGTGTGGTCACCATGCATGCTAGCGACCGTCGTCCCCGACCCGGAGTCGAACTTAACATTGAAACCCTGACCGACTACAAACAGTTGATTCATGGCGAAGTGGGAACGGGAATCATTGATTTTGACCGTATATTTACGGCGCTACGAGGCGTGGGCTTTGACGGATGGGTCTCTATCGAGGACGGCGAAACGGGAATCGAGGAACTGGCTCGTTCGGCGCAATTCCTTGCTACAAAATTGAATATACTGCCTTAGGAGGCGTCTATTGTCGACTTCGTTGCCATCAGATGTGTTAACAGAAGAAAAGAAGGATTCCGGAACGTCCTGGCTCCCCTATGTTCTGCCCATGGGATTGTTTATGGCGCTTACCTATGCTGAGTCATATCTTCCTAAAGCACAGTATCCGCTCGTTTATTCCCTCAAGGCGCTAGCGGTGACGGTTGCTTTAATCTGGGCAGCGCGGGCATGGCGTCATGAGATTACCTTCGATGGTAAATCGATTGCGCTGGGAGTAGTCGCCGGGATTATCGGGGTCATTGGGTGGGTCGGACTGAATGAATATATTCCGTACCCGAAACTTGGAAGTCGGGAGGCGCTGAACCCGTTCGAGAGCATCGATCCGCAATGGCGGAATGCGTTCCTCGCCGTGCGTTTCTACGGTCTGGCAGTGATGGTTCCGATTATGGAAGAAGTGTTTTGGCGCTCATGGATGTTGCGCTACGCGACCGATCAGGATAAATGGGCGTCGTTACCGATTGGCGTATTTTCGACTCTGGCGTTTTTTATCGTCTGCGGATTATTTGCAGGCGTCCACCCGGAGTGGCTGGTTGCCTTTCTTTTCGCCGCATTGATGGCGGGGTTGTTGCACTATACGAAAAGTCTGACTGCCTGTATCGTCGCCCATGCAGTGACAAACCTCGCCTTAGGCGTCTATGTGTTGCAGACCGGTGACTGGAAGTACTGGTGACGTTTCGTTGGGATAAATCGACGGCGAAAATCTGGAACGGTAGAACGCAATCCGGGGAGGATACAGGACAGATTCTACTGCCCTGTATCCTCCCCGGATTTTGTTTTAAGAAGGAATATTCCTTCGTGCCTTTACTCTTCGCTCAGGTTCTTGTTCCATTCGAAGCAGCCGGGATAACGGGGCGTCGAAGCCGACGATTCCTTTGCGCCCAGACCGAGCAGAGACATCAAAATGCTGCCGCCGTTCCTTGCTCGTCGCCGTCAATGAGCAGTACATCCCGTTTCGCACGGGTCAAGGCAATAGCGAGATTTACGGCAAGGGTTGTCTTTCCAACGCCGCCTTTTACATTACCTACCGCAAGAATCATTTACTGCGCTCCGCTGTCCTTTGATGTCTGAGCGATTATATAACGAAATCGCTCCGATATACAAGCGGTATATCTTATAGAGTAGTTGAAGACAGCGAAGAACCGTTGATAACAGAATAGCCAAGCGCGGCTTCTTCCAAATTGATTCGGTAAATATCAAAGTCTTTACTCGATTATAATTATTTAGGCGGCTCCTTGCCGACCTTCTTGGCATCTGTTACCGTGAGCGTATTACTTACCCCGTCATAGACACCGTTAAATTCAACAATGTCGCCAAACGTTAGTCCAAGGGGGCGCGGAACCACCTTAATAGTCACTTCATCAGTTCCGGGAGAGTTTGGATTGCCATACCCGGTTCTACTAACTGCCCCCGCCAAATACTCGTCCGTACTGTCGCCGATTATGAGATAGGGAGTGTCAACAACGCCATCTGTAGAGATATCCACGACGGTTGCGCGGATCTTTATAGTTTTGCCGTTAAGGGGCAGGACATGCCGTCTAACTTCTTTGACACTGGTCAATGTTTCTTGGGAATCCGCCAATGATCCGCTGGTCTTAGAAGCCGATTTATCACCCTCCGGTGCTCTGGGAATCAGATTAGTCAAGAACCAACCACCCGCTCCCACGGCCGTTATCAGACCAACAGTCACCGCCAGCAGGCCAAGATTACTATTTGAAGACGATTTTACATTGGTCGATGGCATGGGAGCAATATCCGGCTTAATAGTTGACTGGTCTGATGCCGGGCTATCCATATGCCGTTGCGATGCTCCACAGTATGGGCAAAATCCGTACAAGGAAGCGATCTCTTTTTTGCATTTAATGCAATAAATTGGATTCATCTCTTCACCAAATTCTTTTCTATAAAAAACGTGAACGGCAGTATGGAACGCTTCGCCTTCCAGTCATGTGTTTCCTCTAACTGGTTACTCTTCGCTCAGGTTCTTGTTCCATTCGAAGCAACCGGGATAACGGGGCGTCGACGCCGACGATTCCTTTGCGCCCAGACCGAGCAGAGACATCAAAGAAGGCGCTGCGGAGGATGGCGGGAATTTCGGGTTCAGGATATCTTGAATATCCTTCCGTGATTCCTGAAGATGTAACGCGACAACCGGGCTTTTGGCTTTAGGAATGGCTTGCGCGATACTCTTATCCAAATCGCGCAGGGAGCCAATCGCTATAGGTCGGAAGTCGGTTTGCGATGCGCCATCGCCGACCAAGCGGGGCTTCAAATAGCGTAGATACGCTCGTTGAAGATTGCGGCGGTACATATCGATTTGCGGGTCAGGTTGAGCCAATTCGCTCCAGATGCCTTTTTGAAGATCACTGACCAGCATATCGACGGTATAGGCATTCTGCCCCGTCGTCGCCTGCGCTTCCAGCATACGCTTGAGCCGATTCTCACTCAAAAGAGACGCCAGAACGGATCGTTGACTGTTGAGGATCGTATCCGCCGCGCCCGTGGGTGAGATGCGGTAAAGCAAGTCCGGATCGAGGAACTCTTTAGGAGCAGTGAAGGCATTGTTGACCAAAAACTGTACCGCCTGCGTCTGCTTTGCGCGGGGAACCGGCCGGAATACCTGCGCTCCCCGACCAGCATGATAATCCGTTTCCACCATGCCGCCGACCAGTTTCGCCACATGGCTGAGTTCCATTCGCCGCTGGGAAAACAAGGAATCGTACGTTTCCTGTAACAACGAATAGTCATCGCCAAAGCGTGTGGTCGCCGGAATGAGCATCGACGCGACGCGACGGATATTTTGCAACCCGTAGGTTGTCGCCTCAATGGGGTCGGAGCCTAAATCTTCCGTTTGTACTGTGGGATCGACGCTGGCGTTGAAGCTCTCACCGCCAAAGCGCAATGTCGGATCGCCGACTTGCCGTGAAGCGATGCTGTCGAGTGCGGATTTCTCCGCTTCTGGAGTCGTTGCGCCGGGGATGGGCGCATAGCCCCATTCGATGGCGAAAAGGTCATACGGTCCGATTTTAGGGATCAGACGAGCGTTATCACCCGGTTGCGCCACATAGTTGAAGCGTCCGTAATCCATAATCGAGGCTTCGTCGCCGAACTTTTCGGTAAAGTCTTTGTTCCGAAGTTGCGCCACGGTATAGGAGGAACTCGCTTTATGATTATGGCGCAGGCCAAGAGTATGCCCGACCTCATGGACGATGATATAGCGAAGTAGTTCGCCCACCAGCGGTTGTGGTAATGGCAGAGATTTCGCCTTCGGATCGAGCGGAGCGCACTGCACAAAGTACCAGTCTTGCGCCAGTTTCAGGACATCATGCCAGACGATGATATGTGCGGAAATAATCTCGCCGCTTCTGGGATCATGGACATGCGGCCCCATCGCATTCGCGACAGCGTTCGGAGCCCAGCGGATGACCGAATAGCGAGCGTCCTCTGGATCCCAGTACGGTTCGTCTTTCAGGGAAGGCGCTTCCTTGCACTGAATCGCATTTTTGAATCCCGCCTTCTCAAAGGCGATATTCCAATCCTCGACCGCTTGCTTGATATATGGTCGCCATTGCTCGGGGACTTCGCGGCTGATGTAGTACACGATGGGCTTGACCGGCTCGGAAATAGCGGCGTTCGGGTCTTTCTTCTCTAACCGGTAGCGGGTGATATATTCCCGCATCTTGACGCGGTTTTCATTACTGGTGTAATCTTCAAAACCCTCGGTGAAGTAGCCGACGCGGGAATCATAGTACCTGCCTTGCATGGGCTTTGCCGGAAGCAGAGTCATGCTATAGTGAACCAATGCGGTAACACTACTGGCGCCGGACGGACGCGCCTGGGCAAACGGCCCCTGCGCAGGCGGGCCAAGTGTGAATGTCATCAGCGAACGGACTTCGATATTGCTGGGAAAGGACTTCGTTTGCTCGACATACGAACGTGACGGGTCGACGCCAGCCGCGCCTAACTCGCGCTTTACAGCGAATTCCGCCGGATCAGAAGTTAAAAGGCGTGTCACTTCAATGACCGCCGATTTATCCTTGCCTTCCGCCTCGACATCAAATGCCTGGACAATCGGCTCAAGCGAAGCGTCATCCACGGCGCGTTGAATCGCCGTCTTACCGTCGCCGCGCAGTTGATACGATACCGTTCGCAAGTATACTTTGTTGTTTCGTCGCGTCCATCGGACGACACGATCGCCGACAGCAGTTCCGCCATAGCCGAAGCCGGCGGGCAGTTTGGCGATTTCCGTCGTCCAGAGCATTTCTTTATTCAATGCGTCGGCGGGAATCTCATAGTAGATTTTGTCGTCGATGCGATGGACGGTAAATAAGCCGGGGTCAGATTTCGCCTCTGCGGTTATCACTTCCTTATACGGCTTCGGCGTACCGGGTTTGACAGGCGGTTTTAGTGGTTCCACAGGCTTACCATCCGCCGTTTTAGGCGTAGTCGCAGGTGGGGTTGGCGCGGGCGGCATTGGAGCCGGCGCCGGGGTCTGCGCCTGTGCGATTCCCGGTAATACAAGGAAAGACGCAAGCGCAAACAATGATGATTTCGTTTTGGCAGTGAAAGTCACTACTTACTCCTTACTAAAGTAGAAGAACTACAAACCTTTGTTGTCTTTCTCATACTGAAAATCCTGCAAAGGTATGAATCATGATATGCCGAAATCATGGCTACAGAGAGATATTGCTCGTCCGAAATATACGGACTCTTTCCTCGGACGATAGAGTTGAGTGATCTGACGCGATAAACTGAGGATATGCCTACGATAATCGGGATTGACCTCGGGACGACGAATTCTCTGGTGGCGATGGTGGAACGTGGCGTTCCCATCGTCCTGACCGACAAAGAGACGGGAGACGCATTGCTGCCTTCCGTTGTATATTTTCCAGAGGGTCGAGATGCGCCAGAGGTCGGCGAGTCTGCGAAAGTCCGTTTGGCGACGGAACCCGAACGAACCATCTATTCGGCGAAGCGTCTGATGGGGCGCGGTTTTTCCGATGTTGCCAGCGAATCGGAAATTCTTCCCTACAAACTCTCTCCCGAATCGGCGGAAGTGATTCGTATTGAATTGGGTAATGGGCGTCTGGTGACCCCGCCGGAAGTCGCGGCTTTCGTATTGCGAACATTGAAGGCGCGAGCGGAGTCGCATCTTGGTGAGGTTGTCGAAAAGGCGGTTATCACCGTTCCTGCGTACTTCAATGACGCGCAACGGCAAGCGACGCGGGATGCCGGGCGAATCGCCGGACTGGATGTCGTTCGTATTGTCAACGAACCGACAGCGGCAAGCCTTGCCTACGGCCTGCAAAACAAACAATCCGCGACGATTGCCGTTTACGACCTCGGTGGCGGTACCTTCGATATCTCCCTCTTGCGCCTCGAAGACGGTATTTTCGAGGTGTTGGCGACGGGTGGCGATTCGCATCTGGGAGGCGATGATTTCGACCTCACTCTTGCGGATGTGTTGCTGGAAGAGATAGGGATTCCGGAACCAGATGCCAACCTTCGAGCATCGGCGCGGGTTGCGGCGGAAGCGGCGAAGCGACGGTTGTCCGATCATTCCGCCGCCGTCGTGACGCTGACATTGCCGGATGGCAGTGAATTCATTCGCACTGTGACCCGCGATGAGTTCGAGAATCTGACGGCTTCTCTGGTGCAAAGAACGCTCGAACCTTGCCGACAGGCGCTCGCCGATGCCGGTTTGACAACCTCTGATATCGACGAAGTGGTGATGGTGGGTGGCTCGATCCGTGTCCCGGCGGTTTACGCCGCAGTGAAAACCCTGTTCGGTCGGGATCCGCATACCCATCTGAACCCCGATGAAGTGGTCGCTCTCGGCGCGGCGATTCAGGCGGATATTTTATCGGGCAACCGCGACGATATGCTTCTCCTTGACGTTACCCCTCTCTCGCTCGGTATGGAGACGATGGGCGGCGCGGTGGAACGCCTGATCTATCGCAATTCTAAAATACCGTCGTCGGCGCGTCAGGAGTTCACGACCAGCGTCGATGGACAGACCAAAGTCCTGCTTCATATCGTGCAGGGAGAGCGTGAGATGGCGGCGGATAATCGTTCGCTCGCGCGTCTCGAACTAACCGGCATTCCCCCCATGCCCGCTGGACTCCCGAAACTGGAAGTGACTTTTCTACTGGATGCCAATGGCATTCTTCAGGTATCGGCAAAGGAAGTCCGATCTGGCGTCCAATCGGATGTGCGCATCAAGCCCGCTTACGGTCTGGACGAAAACGAAGTGCGTCGTATGGTGCGCGAATCGTTCACCCATGCCGAGGACGACTTCGCCGCCCGAATGCTCGCCGATATCCGAAACGAAGCAGACGCCTCCCTTCTGAGCGCTCCCAAACTACTCATCAACTACGGCTCCGAGTTACCGCCCGAAGAACGCGAATCGATTGAATCCGGTCTCGCCGAATTCAAACAAGTGCGCGAGATCGCTACTGACCACGCTATCCTCCGCGAAGCGATGGACGCTTTCGAGAACATTGCTCGTCCTCTCGCAGAACGCGCCATGAGCGGTATCGCCCGACATCTGGTCGCCGGAAAATCTCTCACCGAAGCGTCGCAATATCTGGAAGAACGACTAAAAGAAAATGCCTGATGCTTGCCTTTATCGAAAACCGTATTTTCACAGCGAACGTTCAGACGTATTTCCCGGATGACGAGAGTTACCGTCTGATGCAGAACGCCCTGATGGAAAACCCGGAGCGCGGCGATAGAATACAAGGTACGGGCGGACTCCGGAAAATGCGCTGGTCTGACCCCCGGCGCGGCAAAGGGACGCGTGGCGGAATCCGCGTGATTTACCTGTACGTCCCGGAGCGTCAGACAATCGCCTTTTTTCAAGCGTACAGCAAGGATAAACAGACAGACCTAACCGTCGAACAGAAAAAGCGGTATGCGGCCCTTGTTGAGATCATACGGCAGGAGATATTGGAATTATGAACAAAGCGATGAAAATGCCGATAGCAGAACCCGAAATCGTGACCGAAGAACGCGACGAACTGCTGGAAAGTTTGGAGGAAACGCTGGCGTGGGTTCGCGGCGAAAAAGCCCTGCGCGTCACCGTCCGAACCAAATCGGAATCCCCGAACGGCGACGGAGTAGAAGGATATTCCGAAAATGTCCACGTCATTACAGGCAAAGAATTCAACAAGGTAATGCCCAAAGCCAAATAGCGAACGCCCATACTTCCTATTTCCGGTCGCCTTCCAATCTCTCCCCTTGCCGAACGCGCCATGAGCGGCATCGCCCGATACCTGGTCGCCGGAAAATCTCTCACCAAAGCGTCGCAATATCTGGAAGAACGTCTAAAAAAGGAAGATTGATGATGTCCTGTTATATCTCGCCTGGCGACTCTATCAGCATTGACGACTATGCGGGCGTAAGGTGTTAGCATTTTCGTGGTAATGGTGAACCGATTTCTTCGCCATCCTCAATGCATTGGTCAGGCGCCAGATAGCCGAGAGTAAAAGGGGACAGTCTTGTAATCTTCCGCTTCCCGCTATCTGCTGTCTGACCATCTGCGAGGAAACTTATAATGAGATCTTCCGCGATGAGGCGGGACAGCGACTTATCCAACGCGGCAGAGTGCGACTGGTCGTGTTTGACCCCGTTCAGGAGGTGATTTTGCAATGGACAAGTTGACAAAATACCGACAAATAGTGTGTGATGCACTGACGACCATTGCGGAGCGGCGTTACTCGATCCCGACGCTTACCCATGAAGCCGTCTTCGATGAGAAGAATGACCGTTATCTGGTTTTGACAGTAGGTTGGGAAGGGCGCGTTCGGCGTATACACCACTGCCTTGTACATCTGGATATTATCAACGATAAGATTTGGATACAGCAAGACGGGATGGAGGACGGCATCGCATATGAACTGGAAGCGGAAGGCGTTCCCAAAGCCGACATCGTTCTGGCCTTCCATTCGGAGGAAGTTCGTCCGTATACAGGCTATGCGGTTGCCTGAACGGATGAGTTCAAGTTTCCATCTTGCGTTAGCGGCGTTTCATCGGCGATATTCCGCTCCGCGTTCATCTCTGCCGTATCCTGAATCTGTTGTTTGTTTATCGAAGCGACGACAAGGCGCTTCACGCCCCTTTCTATCGTCAATCGTACCAATGGTCGTTTAACTTGCTTCTGATACATACCCTGCCTTGAACGGGACAAAGGGGATTGTTAGGGCAGGTTCGGTTATAGTGCAGGTATCACAGACCAGCGCAGGATTGATTTTATGGCTCATATCACCTTGCCGGAAGGACTTCCGGGAATTTCCGGACCGTTACGACAGTTCCCCGTGACGGCAAAGCCGCTGTTATTGCTGGCGGAGACGATTTTGCGGGGACCGTCGTCGCTGACGATGGGGGAGCGGGAAACGATTGCGGCGTTTACGTCGTCCCGTAATCAATGCCGATTTTGCATGATGTCGCATGCGGCGGCGGCGCGACATCACCTGGATGCGGAAGGCGAAGATCGATGCCTTGTCGATGCGGTAATTGCGGATGGCTCCGATGCCGCATCTTCCCCAAAGATGAAGGCGTTGCTGGCGATTGCCGAAAAGGTGCAGGAAGGCGGAAAAGGGGTCACTGCGGAAATGGTCGCTGGCGCCCGGGCGGAAGGCGCGGACGATGACGCTATCCACCTGACCGTATTGATCGCCGCCGCCTTCAGCATGTACAACCGTTATGTCGATGGACTGGGAACCCAACAACCAGACGATATCGCTCTTTATGATCAGATGGGCGCTCGCCTGGCGGAGCAGGGCTACGTTTCTGAGAAAAGGTGAACGGAGCGGAGAAGGAGCATATCGCCGGAGAGTGTCCGGCGATTATGCAAGCGAACCCGCTTTTATTCGTGGGTCATTATCGTTAAAAGTTCGACGTAAGCGGTCTGAGGAAACATATCGAACGGGATAATTCGCTCAATGCGCCAACCGGACTCCGTCAGGGTGCGAATATCCCGCACAGCGCTGGGCAGGTGGCAGGATACAAGGCAGAGCGATTTGCAGAAATTCAACTGCGACGCTATTTTGCCAAGACCCCCACGCGGCGGATCGGCGACGACCAGATCGACAGGTTGTGTCCGCTGAAGGAAATAGTCCTCTACGCTGGTCATCAAAAACCCTGCCTGATCGGTAAGACCGCGCCGGTTCGCTTCCGTCTGTCCCGCCGCTACCAGATCGCCCATCACTTCAACCGCCGTAACGCGCAACCCATCGGAGGCGAGCGCCAGTGCGAAGTTGCCGGCTCCTGCGTAAAGGTCGAGGGCGGTGCGGGCGCTCTTTTCACGGGCGAAATCGCAGACTTGAGTGACGAGCGCATCATTAACCGTCGCGTTTGCCTGAGAAAAACCGCCGGGCGGCGAGATCATCGTGATGCCGTGAACGCGCCGGATGACATCGGTCGCGCCAAATCGCGCCAGTAGACGCCTGACATCGGAGACGACGCCTCCCGCGAATTTCGTCTCCAGAAAAGCCTGCAATGAGATCAGAGCATTCGGTTTGATGCGTCGGGCAAGGCGAAGCGCGCAAAAAAGACCATTTTCGCCCGATTCCACATGTAATTCCGCCCCTACCGCCGCTTTATAGTCCGAAAAGGAAAGGCCATCGGCAAGAAGACGGTCAATGGGTTCTGTTGAAATCGGGCATTGCGTGATCGGTAGAACGGTGTGGCTCTTTCGTTGGTAGTAACCGACCTTCCCCTCCGAGTCCACGTGAAGAATGATTCGCTGGCGATACCCATACGGCGGCGATGCCACGACAGGTTCGATTTGATCGATAACGCTATCGCCAAATTTGGCGGAACGGAATGCGCCAGTGACCATCTCGCGTTTCGCTTGTCGTTGCGCCGGATAGGACAGGTGTTGCAGGTCGCATCCGCCGCATTCACCGAAGTACGGGCAACGAGGAACGACTCGATCCGGTGACGCTTCCTGAATCTCTTTCACAGACGCTTCGAGAAAGCGTTCCTGCCGTTTGGTCACTGTGGCGAGGATCGTTTCGCCCGGCGCAGCAAAGGGAAGGAATGCCGCCATTCCGATTTCTGTCGCGTCTTCCGGCCCGACAACGCGTCCTACTGCCGATCCGCCCACCGCTATCCCATTCACGCGGACAATAACGTCCGACGTTCCATCTTCTGGTATCATGGCTCTGATTGTATCGTTTCTGAGGTTGAATATGATGTTGCGTTCGGTGGAAGTATCGAAAAAGGTCGTTATCGGCGGTGGTCTGCCCTTTGTCCTCATGGCTGGTCCCTGTGTGATCGAAAGCCGGGAACTCTGTCGAGAAATTGCGGCGGAAGCGAAGGCGACCTGTGACGCTCTGGGAATCGGCTATATTTTCAAGGCGTCTTTCGATAAAGCGAACCGAACTTCTGGAACTTCCTTTCGCGGCGGCGGAATGGAGCAGGGACTGGAAATTCTGGCGGGTATCCGTGAGGAATTCGACGTCCCTGTCGTGACAGATGTCCATGATGCCCATCAATGCGCCCATGTCGCGGAAGCGGTCGATGTTTTACAGATTCCGGCGTTTCTGTCGCGTCAGACGGATTTGCTCCTTGCCGCCGGTGAGACCGGGCGGGTCGTGAATATCAAAAAGGGGCAGTTTCTGGCTCCGTGGGACATGGAGAATGTCGCGAAAAAAGTGGCGGAAACCGGCAACGAACGCATTTTGCTGTGTGAACGGGGCGTCTCTTTTGGATACAACACACTGGTCGTAGATTTTCGGTCGCTGCCGACGATGGCGCGAACAGGATATCCTATTGTCTTTGATGGGACGCATGCGGTCCAACAGCCGGGAGGCCAGGGAACTACCAGTGGAGGACAACGCGAGTTTATTCCGCATTTAAGCCGCGCCGCAGTCGCAGTGGGAGTTGACGCTCTCTTTCTAGAAGTTCACCCGCAACCGGAAAAGGCGCTTTCTGATGCGGCGACCATGTTACCCCTCTCGGAACTGCCCGCCTTGTTGCGAACGCTCAAAGCGCTTGAAGGAGCAAGGCGCAACGCCTGACTCCATTCTTGACTCGTCGTTCTCGCTTCTTCAGTCGCTCTTTGTCCCTCCGCTATAACGCCTCCTGCTATTGACAGGTTTATTGTATTTGTGGTAACTTGTACATGCAATCGGCGGAGATAGAAGTACAGGGACGTCTTCTTAGTAAAATTCTGTCTGAAGTGACGCATTTCCCTCTCATCGGGGTCATTAACTGCCCCTCGCTGGATTCGCCGTTCTTTATCATAGAAGCTGGTTTTCATAAACCACTGTTACAGAGGAGATAAAAGCATATGGATGTGCATCCATTAAAAGGAGCGCGAAGCATAGTCGGCTTCGCAGATCAAACCAAACAATTTCCCTTTCGCGCCTTACCGCGCCTGATCAACGTTGGATTTCTGGCGCTGGGCGTTCTGGGCATGGCAGTTTCGCCTTCTATCGCAGACGATTATAGCTGGAGCGGAAGTGGATTCGGTAGCTGGGACACTACCGGAAACTGGACTCCAAAAGGAATTCCGGGGATTGGTAATACCAAAACCGATAGGGCTACAATTTCCAATGCCGCTGTCAACAAGGCGGCTGGCTCCATCAATTTGATCTCCCTTGCGCTCAATGGGGGTTGTCAATTGCAAATTTCCGGAAATAGTAGCCTCAGCGCCAACACCGTCACCTTTGCCAGCGGTAGCGTTATCTCAATGGATGGCAATATCAATTCAACCTTGACAATCGACAGCGTTTCCGCCTTAAGCGGTTCTATCGCGAAAATCGGTTCTGTCTATCGGGGTGATTTGAGCAAAGTAAAAGTCATCAACAATGGCTCTGTGACACGCAATACCGCCGGGACATCGGAATTTTACAATTTCAACAATAATGGAAGTGTAAACGCGACTACCGGAAACCTGAATTTCGTTTCCGGGGCGGTTAATGGATCAGGTGGCGTCATTTCTATAAATAGCGGCGGCGACCTTACCTATGTTGGGACCAACAACGGTGTCATCAATGTCTCAAAAAGCCGACTCACACCCGGCGCACAGACCGGGAGCGGTGTATTCAATCTGACCAACGCCACATTACAGACCAATGGCGTTTATACCTTCGGTGGTACAAGCACATTGAATGTGGCAGGGGGACTATCACTGAGCGGAGCAACATTGCTGGTCAGTGACAGCGCTAAAATTGTGGCGGATTCCCTGTCTGTCAGCGGTTCCCAGTTACGCTTCAGCGGAGCGAAAACTTTCGATAATTCGGTCGCTTTTACGAACAGTAGCGGGATTTCTCTGGATGGAAATGTTACCTCCTCCTTGACGATTGGTAGCGGGAAAACGCTCAACGGTTCACTTTCTCAGATTGGCGCTGTCTATCAGGGAAATTCAAATAATGTCAACGTTGTCAACAACGGAAGCATTGTGCGTGACGTTTCTGGCGTCACTACCCTGAACAACTTCACCAATAATGGCGTTGTCAAGGCGACGAAAGGCGGGAGCGTCACATTCAGTAGCGGTTTCAACAACGGAACATTAAACGCCGACACCGGGAGCGTCCTGTCGGTCAGTTCTGGCGTGAAGCAATCCGGCGGGCAGATTGTCGTCGATGGGACTATGCAGGTTACCGGCGGAACGCTCAGCCTTCTTGGTGGGGTCGTTTCCGGAGTTGGAACCATCAATGGCTCTATCAGTAACGGCAGCGCCACCGTTTCGCCGGGGAATTCACCCGGCAAGTTGACGATCAATGGCAACTACTCACAGGGGGCGAACGGCAAACTCCATATCGAACTGGGAAGCTCCGCCTCCGACCAACTCGTGGTTACGGGGACGACTTCCCTCGGAGGAACTCTGGAAGTCGCTCTGTTTGCGAGCTATTTCCCTGAAGTAGGCAAGACATTCACTATTCTGTCCTCCGGCGGCGCCATCAGTGGGTTTTTTGACCGGGTAATCGGGTTAGATGCTGGTTGGAATTACCGATATGACACCTTCGGCGGGACGGGGCGTCTGACGGTGCTTCCACAGATTTCCGTGAATGCGCCCGAACCCGGTTCTCTGGGTCTTGCCTTCTTCGGACTTGCGACGATGATAGGTGTGATCCGCCTGCGACATAAATCATCGTAGCGAAACCGTTTCTAACTTCTGATGCAATGAGCCCGGTATGGTTTTCGCCCTACCGGGCTTTTTCTCTATTAGATGACTTCCCGCCACTACAACTGATTCATTTCTTCGACAATCAAGAGCGCTCCCGGATAGAAGGCGCTGTCCTTGTATCGTTTCGGATCGTCCACCTTCTCTTTACGCTGCGTCAGGATTTGCGCTTTGTCCGGTTGATGACGCTACTCGCATAAGAACGATCAGGCAACCGGCAAGCGTTCCGCCTGTAAACATTCCGTTCATGATCTCACATTTCTCCAGACCATCGCTCTTATCCTTGAATCTATTCCTGTCGCTCCAGTGCGTTTCCTTTGTTGGATTTTATGGCATTTCTGCAGTTCGGAAGGGACGTGAAATTAATCCGCTCAGAGCGCCCAGAGTCATGCCGACGCCCATGACAAGCAGGGTGACGGCAGAACCGTTTGCGGAAAGGAGCAAGCCTCCCAGACCGATGGCGAGGGGTTGAACGCCCCAGTTGACCATGGATAGGACGGAATTTACCCTCCCCTGATAGTGATTGGGAACGGTACGCTGAATATAGGTGGTGATCGGTATCTGGCTGAAAGGAAATGCCAGACCGGCTATCACATTCCAGAACACAAACCAGAAATAAAGATGCGAAAACGCCATAAAAGCGATCGTCGCGCCGAATATCGCCATGCTGACGGCGCAAACCAGACCGGGGCGACGGATATTTACTTGCCCCAGTATGATTCCTCCCAGAATTGCGGCTGCAAAGAACGATGACTCGCATAATGCCAGTGTCCAGTAGGCTCCGCCGAACCACTGCCGGTTCACGGTCACATACACCAGCATGAACGGCGCAATAGACAGCGATACCAGAAGCGTCACCCCTACCAGAGTCGCCAGGGTCGGGTTTTGTCGTATATAGCGAATCCCTTCCTTCAATTCTTTCCAGACGTTCGGGTCTGCATTTGGTTTTTCCGGGATTAACGGAGGCAATTTGCGAATGAAGATTGCGGAAAAGGCGAAGGAACAGGCGTTCAACACAATGGCGCCGACAAAGAAATAGGTTGGTGATACGGCGTATAGAAGAGCAAGAATCGTCCCCGATAGCGCGATGCCGAGGAGTGGCATGACGTTTTGCGTCGTCATCGAAAGGCTGTTCGCGGCAGGCAACAGCGACGAGGGAACCAGTTGCGGAATGGATGCGCTTTTGGCAGGGGCGAAAAAGACGTTGATGGTGGAAAGCAGGAACCCGGCTGCTATCAACCACACGGCGGGCGGCTTCGGGTTGAAGAAGACCAGAATAGCGAATAGTAAAAGGACAACGGCGCTGATGACATCACAGAGCAAGAGGATGCGGCGCCGGTCCATCCGGTCGGCGAGAACCCCGGCATACAGGGCAAGCCCCAGAAACGGCAAAGTGTCCGCCGCTCCGGCAAGCCCGACAATCAGAGCGTTTCCTGTCAGTTTGTCAATCATAAACAGGAACACCAGATAGTAGAGCGCATCCCCTAACTGCGAGATTGCCTGCCCGATCCAGAGATTGCGGAATGCCGGAATTTTCAGAGCCCCACGGAACGAGAGATCAGGCGCAGTCGGCGTTTCCGACACGGGATGCGGAACAGAAATAGTGGGCGTTGTCGGCATAAATTGGCGTTACTTGTAATCTTGACTACTAAGTTAATCTATTAAACCATTATTCAGGAGAGCAAAAGGGTTGCCCGTTGTTGTTTTCTGAACGGGTGGTAATAAGCAAGAGGAGATAAGAGCCCTGAAGATCGGATTTCGGCGAGTTCGAGAGTGGTGCGCCTGAAATATCGGAGAGTGGAAGATCGATGGCGGAAGCGGGAATCCCGTGGCAGGTGAGTAGGGCGCGACAACAATCAACATCTCACTCTCCGAGAGGGGCGGATAAGGAAGCTGAAGCGCGTTATCGCGAAAAAACTTGTGTGGCGTCCGGTATATTATATCGGGGAGAAAAGATAATGTCGTCAAGAATTCAGGATACTCTGCCGCGCACGATGCGGGCGGTGGTCTGCTACGGACCGGAAGATTACCGCATGGAAGAACTTCCCACGCCCACCGCCGGGCCGGGGGAAGTCGTCATCAAAGTGGACGCCGCCGGAATCTGCGCCTCGGATGTGAAGTGCTATACCGGCGCTCCTCTTTTCTGGGGCGATGCACACCGAGTCGGTTACTGTCAGGCGCCGATTACAGCAGGGCATGAGTTCATTGGGACGGTGGTCGCTCTGGGAGAGGGGGCAGGGGCGAAATATGGTCTTGCCCTCGGTGACCGGGCGATTTCCGAGCAGATCGTGCCCTGCTGGGAGTGCCGCTATTGTAAGCGGGGGCAATATCATCTGTGCGATCCCCATGATATCTATGGATTCCGAACACGGACTCCCGGCGGATTTGCGGAGTACATGAAATTCCCGACTGGTAGTCTTAATCATAAAGTTCCGATAGAGCTAAAACCGGAATTCGCTGCCTTGATCGAACCTCTCGCCTGTTCCATGCACGCTGTTCAGCGTGGGAGTATTGAGTTTGGCGATACGGTCGTGGTCGCCGGATGCGGAACGCTCGGTCTGGGAATGGTCGCCTACGCCCGTATGAAATCCCCCGGCGCATTGATCGCTGTCGATGTCGCGGACGACCGACTGGCGCGAGCGCGGCAACTCGGCGCGACGCACACCCTGAATCCGAGAACGCAGGATGTCGTCGCGGAAATCAAGGCGATGACGGAAGGCTACGGATGCGATGTCTATATTGAGGCTACTGGTCATCCGGCGGCGGTGGAGCAGGGGCTTCTCGCCATCCGTAAGGCGGGAACCTTTGTGGAGTTCAGCGTCATGCGGGAACTGGTGACGGTGGACTGGACTATTATCGGCGATTCCAAGGAACTTAATCTGATGGGTTCGCACCTCGGCCCTTACTGCTATCCCGCCGTGATTCAGTCGCTCGCTTCGGGCGCAGTGGACGGTAGCGTGTTTATCACGCACGAACTGCCATTAGAGGAATATGTCAAAGGTATCGAACTCGTCCACGCCGGAAAAGACAGTCTAAAAGTGTTGCTCAAGCCATAATGTGCGGCTGATGAACGTCGCCGGAGGATCGGAGGGCGTCTATGACCGACGTCAGTGACAAGGCGACTTTTCAATCGCGGGGATTGATTTATCGGAAAAACTTCCTGCCGACGGAGAAAGTCACATCAAGGGCGAGAAAGGAAGTGTACAAAACTGTCATCTTCAGGTATAGTCGTTTCTAATCATGGGAGCAAGGGAACGGGTAGAGCAATGGGTGACGGTAAAAGCGTCTCACGCCGTGGGTTTCTGGCAATGGGAGCCGCTATCAGCATGACAGCAGGAATGACAGAGCGAGGGAAACGACCTCAGGAAGAGCCAGCGCCCCCCTTTGAACTCCACGAAGTGAGCCTCGCCCAACTCCAACGGGATTTGATCTCAGGGAAGTACACTTCGGAGCGTTTGACCATGCTTTACCTCGAGCGCATCGAGTCGTGCAATTTACAAGGGCCGACGCTTCGCGCTGTCATCGAGACCAATCCAGACGCCCTTCAGATCGCACGACAACTCGATGCCGAACGGGCGTCTGGGAAGATTCGTGGTCCCCTGCATGGCATTCCGATTCTGCTCAAGGACAATATCGCCACAGCGGATTCAATGGAGACCACTGCCGGTTCTCTCGCGATGGTGGGCGCTAAGCCGCCACGAGATGCGACTGTCGCCGCACAGTTACGCAATGCCGGGGCGATCCTTCTGGGAAAGACCAATATGAGCGAGTGGGCGAATTTCCGCTCGACGCACTCTATCAGTGGATGGAGCGGTCGGGGCGGACAGACACGGAACCCTTACGCTCTGGACCGGTCGCCCTCCGGTTCCAGTTCCGGTTCGGGCGCGGGGATCGCCGCCTGCTTCGCCGCTGCCGCTGTCGGGACGGAGACGGACGGTTCGATCCTTTCGCCTTCCGCCGCCAGTTCGCTGGTCGGGATAAAGCCCACTATCGGACTGATCAGTCGCACCGGAATCATTCCTATCGCGCACAGTCAGGACACGGCGGGTCCCATGGCCCGTACCGTCCGTGATACCGCCATCCTCCTGAGCGCAATGACTTGCGCGGACAAACTCGACCCTGCCACGCAATCACCCTATGAGTTCAAGAACCGCCGTGTCCCGACCGACTACACGAAATTCCTCGATCCGAACGGTCTCAAGGGAAAACGGATCGGGATCGCTCGCAAGCGGTTCTTCGGTTACCATTCGGCGACCGACCGGATTGCGGAAGAAGCCATCGCGGCGCTGAAGAAGGCAGGGGCGATCATTATCGATCCCGCCGATATACCGACAGTGGGAACGCTGGATGCGCAGGAAGGCGAAGTCCTGCTCTATGAGTTCAAGGCGGATCTTAATGCTTACCTTGCCTGGATCGGTCGTCATTCTCCCGTTTCATCGTTGAAAGATATCATCGCCTTCAATGAGCGAGAAAAAGCGCGGGAAATGCCGTTCTTCGCCCAGGAATTGATGTATCAGGCGGAAGCGAAAGGCCCACTGACGGATCCTGCCTATAAAAAGGCGGTGGAGGAAAGCAAGAAACTTTCCCGTGAACAGGGAATAGATGCCGTCATGACAAAGTACCGCCTTGACGCTCTGTTCGCGCCCACACAGGCTCCCGCCTGGCTGATCGATCCCGCCAACGGCGACTCCTTCGGCGGGTCGAGCACCTCTCCGGCGGCGGTTGCTGGCTATCCCAGTATTACTGTCTCTGCGGGTTATCATTTTGGTCTGCCGGTAGGGGTTTCCTTCTTCGGACGACCATGGTCGGAACCCACCCTGATCAAAATCGCCTATGCCTTTGAGCAGGCGATGCCGATTCGCCGCCCGCCCGCCTTCGCCGCCACCGGAGCGTTTCCGTCTTAATCCGGATCAAATCGGAAAGCGATTGCCTGTATACCCTGTACATCTGTCCGATGGATATAAGAGCGGTTTTATGCTTTTCAGCCCGACGGTAACAACTCATCGGGCCTGCGTCAAAGCGGGAACAGATGCGCAACTGATCGTCTTCGATGGTCTGCCGCATACCTCTTGGACGGATCGTCCTGTTGCCGAAATCACGGGAAGCGTATGCGCTGATGTCAAGCTTCTTCGATAAGAAACTGGGCTGCCAAGGTTCGGCTTTATCTTTTATCGGCAGTTTCGAGCAGACGGAAAAATTGTTCGTATTCGTCCGGGATATTGTAGTACGCCATCGAGAGGCGCAATCCGTCGAACTCCGGCACCGGGCGGAAAAACCCGACTCCTTCGGAGAGCGACTGCGAGCAGAATTGTGCGATTCTCTCGCCGCTCCATCCCATGATCTGAATCGTGGCAATCGCCGATGATTTTTCCCATTCCACCGGGCAGATCAATGTAAATCGTTCCGGCATTTCCTGAATGCGGGACTTCACCCACGCCGTTAATGCACGTTGTCGTTGTTCGATCTTCTCCATGCCGAAACTTTCGAGCCAGTCCAGGGCGGCATCCATGGCGGCGTAGACCTGTGCGGGGCGTGTCGCCGATAATTCAAAGCGGTTTGCGCCTTCCGTGAAGGTAACCGGAAATTGGAAGTTGACCGTCCCTGCGCCAACTTTGGGCGGTTCCATCCGTTCCTCGAAGCCCTTCCTGACATAGAGCAACCCGACGCCGCAGGGGCCATACAACCACTTGTGCCCGTTGGAGATATAAAGGTCGCAACCGATGGCATGAAGGTCGATAGGGAACTGACCGATCGCCTGCGCCCCATCGATATAGGAAATCATCCCCTGCTGCCGGCACCAGGCGGAAATAGCGGTCACATCTGTCCGCAACCCGGTATTGCAATCGACATGGGACGCTACCACGATGCGTGATTCGTCCGTGACATTGGCATTTAGTGAGGCGATGATTTCCGTAATATCTGCGGAAAGGACATAGCGAACCAACCGCACCTTGCCCGTCTGTTCCAAATAGTGAAACACCTGATTGGTCGTCGGGTACTCGTGATCGGAAATGAGGACATCTACGGGACGACCGGGAGCGGGACGCATTCCTTCCCAGTTCAGACTGAGCGCGGCGATATTGAGGCTGTCGGTGGCATTGGCTGTGAAGGCGAGTTCATTTTCTTCCACCCCAAGCATTCGCGCTATACGGTGTCGCGCCTGACGCGCTTTCCCCTGAACGGCGTAGTAACCGGTCTGTCCGTTTTGCTCAACCTCCCACGTCAGTTTCATCAGGGCGTCCGCTACCGGCGCGGCGGTAAGTCCTTTTGTTCCAGAGTTCAACTCCAACCTCTGGGTCAGGGCAGGGACGGCGGCGCGAGCGCGGAGCAGTTCTTCATCCGAAAAAATCATATTCATCGTCTATGAACGCCTGATTCTCAGAATGCAAGGGAATATCCTTCACGATGCCATAAATGTCTTGAATAGAACAGCCTCTCAGAGTAGACCCTGAGAGGCTGAATGCAGTATAAACCTGATATTTTGCGCCCGGCGCAATTCAACGTTTATTTCGGGCCAATATAGGAACTGTATGTCTGCGCCCATTTGGAGAACACGGGCGCAAAGGGGCTCCAGGCGGTCGCGGAATCGGAACTGAAGTAGCTCCAACCCAACGCCCCGGCATATCCCTTGCTGTAGATGCTGTCCAGATACCACTGGGCGCTCAGAGGCGTTGTATTGCCAATGGTATAGGAAACATCATTGGTTGCGAATTCGCCCACGATGCACGGCTTATCCAGCGCTAGGCTGGCATACGTTGGGAGGCCGCTTCCGGGACCGTTCTTGTCGAAACCGGGATAGTAGTGCAACTGGTAGAAGTCCAATCCCAGATTCTTCCAGGTGGATACCCAGCTCGGAGAAGCGGAACCGACCGTGGCGTAAGCGCCGCCGCCGTACAGGTGGATATAGTTAACGTGAGTTCGGGATAAGACGGGCTTTCGGATAGAGTGTAGTTACCACACCGCACTCCAAAGAAAGCCCGCCCCATGTCCAGTTTACTGCATCTGTTCTGCAAAGTAGACGATTTCTGTCAACAATTCTTGCCCACCT
>CAIVZM010000032.1 GCA_903910385.1 uncultured Armatimonadota bacterium | reverse complement strand
CGCCGTAACCGCCGCCGCCGCCGGAACGACCGCCACCGCCGCCGCCGGAACCGCCGCCGCCGCCGGAACGACCGCCACCGCCGCCGCCGAAACCGCCGCCGCCGCCAGAACGACCGCCACCGCCGCCGCCGCTACGCTCTTCGCGCGGGCGAGCTTCATTGACCGTAAGAGTACGTCCATCAAGGTTGTACCCGTTGTATTTGTTGATTGCGTCGTTTGCCTCGTTCGCGTCGGGCATTTCGACAAATCCGAAGCCTTTGGACTGGCCGGAATAGCGGTCTTCCACGATAGTGGCGTCGGAAACCGACCCGGACTGCTCAAACAAGCGGCGCAGACCGTCGGCGGTAGTGTTGTAGGAGATGCCTCCCACGTAGATACGCATTACTCTCTGTCTCCTGTCGGAAGCTTCGCACATAAAGACGCGACGCCCCGAACCTTACATGGCCCTCAATGGCGATTCAGTTGGTGCAGTACGCGGAAAACAGGAGGAACAGAGACCGTTTCAGGGCGTTCGCTACGTCCATAAAGTCAGACGAAGCGACGGAGTGATCGGAAAACTGAGAACTGCTTATCGTATACGGTTCGGCGGGTGAGGGACAGAACCCGCTAAGGCACGGGAAACAATACCATATTTTATGGACTCACGCAAACAGAGCGTCCACCAAGTCGCCAAAAGTGATTGTCAAATGAAATCGACGGTGGGTTGTCACACACTGAGCCATTTTAGTGACAAGACCAAAATGTAATTGGATAAAATTCTCCGAGCGGAAGGGCAAAACGTTTCATGCGGTTTCAATATGGGTAGTATAAGTTGTGTTTGTAAAATATTAAAGAGAGGCAGGATACTTCGCCTAGTATTATGCATCTCGTCTTTTGTTGTTAAGACCGGGAAGACTCCACAGTCTGGAAAGGGATTTCAAATAATGAAACCCGTGTCCCTCTGCTACCTCACTCCTTGCCTACTTATCTTCACCCTCATTTGGATTCCTTCGCAAGCAAGAGCACAAAGATTTTCTCTGGGAACAGCCCAGAACTTTACTGTACTGGGAGTCTCTACCGTCACCAATACCGGCCCTTCCGTTCTCACCGGCGACCTGAACGTCCCCGGAGATTTAGGAGTCAGTCCTGGTTCCGCCTTTACTGGATTTCCGCCAGGAATCGTGACGCCGCCCGGTACGATTCATGCCGCCGATGCGGTAGCGTTGCAGGCAAAAAACGATGTGACCGCTTCCTACAATGCTCTTGCAGCATTAGCTCCCACTCAAAATCTAACCGGTCAGGATTTGGGCGGACTCACTTTGTTGCCAGGCGTCTACAGATTCGATACCTCAGCCCAATTGACGGGCGCCCTCACTCTCAATGCTCTGGGAAACCCGGATGCTTACTTCGTATTCCAGATTGGCAGTACGCTCACCACGGCAAGCGCCTCCTCGGTTCAAATAATCAATGGGGGCGATGGATGCAACGTGTTCTGGCAGGTTGGCTCGTCGGCGACTCTGGGAACGACAACCGCTTTCGAGGGCAATATCCTTGCGGACCAGAGTATTACGCTCAATACGGGAGCGGATATTTTGGATGGTCGGGCCCTCGCGCGGAATGGGGCGGTAACGTTGGATACTAACGACATTTCCATTGCAGGATGCCCGTTTGTAACAGGAGAGCCAGGAACCTTCGTCACAGTAACGCCGGGCGACGTTCCTGAACCCGGCGCGGTAACGTTCGGGGCGTTGATGGGAGTCAGTGTGTTAGGGTTGATAATCCGAAAGCGTAAAGCGTCAAACCCGACGCATCACGCGGAGTAAGGATCATGGGAACGCCCCCGGATGTCGCTGTCATTCAGGGGCGTTCTTGAAATGTCCTTCTCACAACGTTTCTTCGCTTGCCGCAATCAGCACGGACTAAAACCGTGAGGGGACGATGACTACAGTATCGAAAGCGCAGAAATTATAGCGCCTTCGACGACGCCCAAAGCAGCAGAACGCTTATCAGGTCTGCTGGTCTATCTGTTACACGACAATATCAATCGATTCTCTGACCTGAATTTTTCCGAGAGTGGATATTCTAATGAGGAATCCGGGCGAGAATGATGATCTGTTCTTGACAGAAGGATTTAGCAGGGATATACTCGCAGGGTTGTGTAGTCGATGGTGGCGCATCATCATCGCTACTTAAGGTAAATCGTGACCGGCCTGCTTCACGCCTCTATACGGGGCAAGTAGGGAAAGGTGAGGGATAAGCCGGCGTCATAACGTGCGATTCGTTCGCGCATTCGACGTTGCTAAGTCAGGTTTTTCGGGTAATTTACCCGTGCGACCGACGGGAACCGCTTTTGTGCGATGTTCGCAAAGAAGCTTTCGCGTTACAATGACGATTCCGCTCGCCCGCGATTGGCTTTATACGCCGGAACGCGGGTTTTTTCGTGTCCGGCGGCACGGACAGTTCTATGCGCTGTATCGCCCGGACGAGGGTGATTTTCCATTCTTGTGGATTTTACTTTCGTCAGCACGGTCCAGCGGTTTGATCGTTTTTCCGCTGGCGCGGACGCTCGATAAAAGATATAGCGTCCCGCCGTGAATCAAGGAGCAGAAAGCATTCTATGCCGACAATCAGTCAGCTGGTACGTAAGGGGCGACAACGGGTTATCAAGAAATCCAAATCGCCTGCGATGATGGGGAACCCGCAGAAGCGGGGCGTTTGCGTCGTTGTCCGAACTCAGACCCCGAAGAAACCGAACTCCGCACTGCGGAAAATCGCGCGCGTTCGCCTCACTAATGGCATTGAAGTGACCGCCTATATTCCGGGTATCGGGCACAACCTGCAGGAGCACAGCGTCGTGATGATTCGCGGCGGGCGCGTCAAAGACCTGCCTGGCGTTCGCTATCACATTGTACGCGGCGCCCTCGACGCTCAGGGAACCAAAGATCGTAAGTCCAGCCGCTCGAAGTACGGCACCAAGAAGCCGAAGCCCGGTCAGGCGGCCGCCCCAGCTAAGGGCGGTAGGAAGTAAGGAAGGGTTAAAAAGATATGCCCCGAAAAGGCCCTGCGGTACGGCGCGAAATCATGCCCGACCCTATTTATAATAACCGGATGGTAACTCGGTTCATCAACCGAATGATGCTTGACGGTAAGAAGTCCGTTGCAGAACGTATTTTCTATTCGGCATTGGAAAACGCCGAGCAGAAGGCGGGACGCCCCGGAATTGAAGTATTTGAAGAAGCGCTTCGCCGGGTTATGCCTACCGTCGAGGTCAAGGCGCGTCGAATCGGCGGTTCTAACTATCAGATTCCGATCGAAGTGCGCCCGGAACGACGGAACGCTCTGGCGATTCGCTGGCTGGTCACCTTCGCCCGACGGCGCAATGGCCGTTCGATGGTCGATAAATTGACCGCTGAAATGCTGGATGCCGCTAATGGCGCCGGCGGCGCCGTCCGCAAGCGTGAAGAAGGCTTCAAGATGGCGGAAGCGAACAAAGCCTACTCGCACTACCGTTTTTAGTTTTAGTCTGTCTTTGATAGCTGAAAATTAAACAAATCATGAGATTACGGGCGGTGCGGAACTTGACGCGCCGCCCGTTGTCATTACTATGGCTCATTTTACTTGAACTTTTCCGTTGACATGATATAACGGGAGGGTTTTGCGTCTCACTCATCATCAGGTGAAGAGATTTATCGAGACGCAACAGGGATAGGAAGCGAAAGGTAAAGTTATGGCAAGGCAATACAGTCTGGCAAACACACGAAATATCGGCATCGCGGCGCACATTGATGCGGGAAAGACCACAACTACCGAACGCATCCTGCTCTATACTGGCGTCAACTACAAGATCGGCGAAGTGCACGAAGGTACGGCGACGATGGACTGGATGGAGCAGGAGCGTGAACGCGGCATTACCATCACGTCCGCCGCCACCACCTGTTTCTGGGGTCTAGAGCCGAGTAATGACAAAGAACGGGCTGCCGGGGGGGCGAGAGAAAATACCCACCGTATCAATATCATTGATACGCCGGGTCACGTTGACTTTACCGTTGAGGTTGAGCGTTCCATGCGCGTTCTGGACGGCGCAGTCGCCGTTTTCTGCGCCGTTGCGGGAGTTCAGCCGCAGTCCGAAACGGTATGGCGACAGGCGACCAAGTATCAGGTCCCGCGCCTCATCTTCGTCAACAAGATGGACCGAATGGGAGCCGACTTCCTCACCGTCGTCGGTCAGGTGCGTGATCGCCTCGGTGCGAACGCCGTCCCGGTTCAGTTGCCCATCGGCGCGGAATCGGAATTCAAGGGAATCATCGACCTGATCGAGATGAAGGCTTATGTCTTCTCCGATGCGTTCGGCAAGAAGCCTGAAGAAGTCGAAATCCCGGCGGATATGCTGGATGCGGCTTCCGATTGGCGTGAGAAACTGGTCGAAGCGGCGGCGGAAGCGGATGAAAACCTCATCGAAAAATTCCTTGAGGGCGAACCGCTGACCAATGACGAAATCAAGGCGGCGCTTCGTAAGGGAACCATTGAGCGGAAGATTTTCCCGATGCTCTGCGGGTCTGCCTTCAAGAATAAGGGCGTTCAGCCGATGCTGGATGCGGTTATCGACTACCTTCCGTCTCCGCTGGATGTCGGCGCAGTTCCCGGCACGAACCCGGACACAGGCGAGGAAGATTCCCGCGAACCATCCGACAGCGCGCCGTTCTCCGCGCTGGCGTTCAAACTGGCGAATGACCCGCACGTTGGAAACCTGACGTTCTTCCGGGTGTACTCTGGCACCCTGACGAAGGGTACTTACGTCTACAACGCCAGTAAGGGCAAAAAGGAGCGTGTCAGCCGCGTTCTGCAGATGCACGCCAACAAGCGCGAAGAGATTGACATCGTCTACGCCGGGGATATCGCGGCGGCGGTTGGCCTGTCGGATACGACGACGGGAGACACGATGGCGGACGAGAAGAACCCGATTCTTCTGGAATCCATCACGTTCCCGGAACCCGTTATCGAAATGAGCATCGAGCCGAAGACGAAGGCCGATCAGGACAAGATGGGCGTCGCGTTGACCCGCCTTGCGGCGGAAGACCCGACGTTCCGGATGCACACCGATCAGGATTCGGGCCAGACGATTATTCGTGGTATGGGCGAGTTGCACCTGGAAATCATCGTTGACCGTATGAAGCGCGAATTTAAGGTGGAAGCGAATCAGGGCAAACCGCAGGTCGCTTACAAAGAGACCATCAAGCAGTTCGCTCGGGAGCGCGGCCTGTTCAAAAAGCAGACCGGTGGTAAAGGTAAATTCGGTGACTGTACGCTGGAAATTGAACCGAACGAGGTGGGCGCAGGCTATGTCTTCATTAACAAGACGGTCGGCGGTTCCATCCCGAAGGAATTCATTCCTGCAGTAGATAAGGGCGTTCGCGCTACGCTGAACTCGGGAGTTCTGGCTGGTTTCCCGGTCGTGGACGTTAAGGTGACGGTTGTCGATGGCTCATTCCATGACGTTGACTCGGACGAAATCTCGTTCCGTGAAGCGGGTCGTATGGCGTTCCGGCAAGCCTGTAAGAAGGCGACTCCGGTTATCATGGAACCGATCATGGCGATTGAAGTCGTTACCCCGGAGCAGTTCCTCGGGGACGTTATCGGTGACCTGAACCGACGACGCGGCATCATCGAAGGTCAGGAAATGGGCGCGGGCGGAATTCGCGTCATCAAGTCGAAGGTTCCGCTCGCGGAAATGTTCGGCTACGTGACGACGCTTCGTTCCATGTCTCAGGGCCGTGCGTCCTCGACTATGGAACCGAGCCATTACGAGGAAGTTCCGCGCAATGTCGCCGAAGAGATCATGGCGAAGAACGCGGGCAAGGTAGCCGCCGCCTCCAGCGAATCGTAATTGAGTTGCCTTCACGGCGACAATAAAATAATAAAAAACGGCGGGGCGCATTCAACGCGCCCCGGCGTTTTTTGTTAATAGTACTTTTCATTTGCTGAAGCGATTGTAGGAAATGAATAATCCGGGGTGCGTTTTGCGCGCCCCACCGTTTTTTATCAGTCACTATCGTATCCGGGGTATGTCGAAAATTTATGAATATGGTATGCTTCGGATAAGAACGCAAAGATAATTATGAGCGAAAAACGATTTCGATCGCTGATTTATTTGATTCCGCTGGCGGCGCTATTACTGGCATCCTCGTTGGCGACTTCATCCGATGCCGCAAAGAGTGTCAGTTACCGCGAGTCTATTGAACCGATATTCAAATCGGAATGCTCCGGCTGTCATAATAAAGCGTCAGCGTCGGGCGGATTCTCGCTGGAAACGCCGGAATTATTACGCAAGGGCGGTGTGAAGTTCGGTGAGAAGGTAATCATCCCCGGTAAACCGGCGCAAAGCATTCTGGTTGGCTACCTGCGCGGGACGCATCAACCCCGAATGCCCATCGGACTGCCGCCGCTCCCGGAAAATAAAATCCGCCTTATCGAAGACTGGATCGCTCAAGGCGCGAAAGTAGATGAGGTCAAACTTGGCTGGCCTTACGCGCCGCCGGCGCCGGTTACTCCTCCCGCATTACCCAGAACGGGCTTGACTGACTTCACAAAGAAATGGGCGCGGAACGATGTCGACCGCTTCATTCTGGCAAAACTGAATGCAAATGGCCTGCAACCGGCGCCGTCCGCCTCAAAAGGCGTTCTGTTGCGCCGGGTCTATCTGGATGTGGTGGGAACCCCGCCAACTCCCGAAGAAGCGGACGCTTTTCTATTAGATAAATCGCCGGACGCTTATGAAAAACTGGTAAATCGTCTTCTGGACGATCCGCGATATGGGGAACGCTGGGCGCGTCACTGGCTCGATCTGGTGCGTTACGCGGAAACGCACGGCTTTGAGGCGGATAATATTCGTCCTCGCGCCTGGCGGTATCGCGATTATGTCATCCGGGCGTTGAATAGCGACAAGCCTTACGACCGATTCTTGAAAGAACAGATCGCCGGGGATGAACTGTACCCACAGGATTCAGACGCCTGGATTGCGACAGGATTTCTCAGACTGGGCGCCTACGATGAACTTGCCACAGATCCCCCTCAGCGGCGTCAGGACATCCTCAACGATGCCACCGACACACTCAGTTCCGCCGTACTGGGGATGACGGTCGGTTGCGCCCGCTGTCATGACCACAAATACGACCGCATCTCGCAACGGGATTATTACCGCCTGCAAGCGTTCTTCGTGAACACGAAATGGGTGGATCAGAAGTTGCCTGTAGAAGTGGATGCCGCTTCCTTGATCCAGAAGCGAAATACGCTAAAGGATCAAACGCAGAAACTCAATCTTGCCATCGATCAAATCCGGAGCGATGTGCGCAAAGCGCTCGGTAAGAACGATGCCGATGATGATGCGATTGACAAATGGCTTCAGGATGCCTCCCGTAAAGACAAAAAGGCGGAATGGGATCGTCTGCGCGGCGAAGAAGGTGACACGCAACGACAATTGCGCCCCATTGAAGCGACTGCGGAAACAGTCACCGATACGGGAAAAGAGGTACCGAGTCACCATGTCCTTCTGCGTGGCAATCTGGCGACTCCCGGCGATCCGGTGCAACCCGGCTTCATCGCCGCACTGAGCGAAGGGCGCGAGAAAGATGCGGTTATAACCGCTTTCCCTGACAAGCCAACCAGTGGAGCGCGTACCGCGCTGGCGAACTGGGTCGCTTCTCCGAAGAACCCGATGACGGCGCGAGTGATCGTCAATCGCCTATGGCAACATCATTTTGGTAACGGTCTGGTCAGTACAGCATCCGATTTCGGGCGCAATGGCGAAAAGCCACGCTACCCCGGCCTTCTTGATTGGATGGCGCAGGAATTGCCCCGCCACGGCTGGAGCCTGAAAGCGATGCACCGCCTGATCTTGAACAGCGCAACCTATCGACAGATCGTCGCCGTCAATCCGAAAGCGGAAAAGTTAGATCTGCAGAATCGCCTTTTCTGGCGTCAAAATCGCCAGCGTCTGGAAGCGGAGGCGATCCGGGACGGTATGCTGGCGGTCAGTGGCGGACTTAATGACCAACGCGGCGGCCCCGGCATCTACCCTGCGGTCAGTGATGAAGTTCTGGCGACAGGTTCCACCCATAAATGGGGCAGTTCTCCCGAAGATCAGCAACGACGACGGACAATTTATGTCTTCCAGCGACGTTCATTGCCTTTACCGATGGTCGAAGTTTTTGATGGACCGGATATGGTAAATTCCTGCACCCGGCGCAATGCCACCACCATCGCGCCGCAGGCGCTGACGATGTTCAACGGGGATTTCGGTTGGAGTGAAGCCCGTCGTTTCGCGGAACGTCTTGCAACTGAGGGAAATTCCGATTCTCGTATCGAAAAGGCGTACCGACTCGCGCTTGTCCGACGACCGACGCCGGAAGAGAAGAAACAGGTAGCTGCCTTCCTCGAAAAGAAAAAGACATTGCATCTGCGAGAAGGTATGACAGATCCCAAAAAAGTGGAATTCACCGCCTGGACGGAATTCTGTCATGTCCTGTTCAATACCAATGAGTTTGTTTATGTAGATTGAGCGGAAACACGACATCCCATTAGATACTGATCCTGAATGAAAGCTCTAAAATGAACGATAAACCTCACTTCGGTCCTGCGTATTCCCGGCGTGATTTCCTTCTCCGCGCTGGAACCGGATTCGGCGGGCTTGCGCTGACCGCGATGATGGCGGATGAGGCGCTGGCGACCAACTTTGGAACGGCTCCAACCGGTCCGATGGCGCCAAAGCCGCCGATGATTCCGGCGAAGGCGAAATCGGTCATTTTCCTGTTCATGTACGGCGGGCCGTCGCAGGTGGATACCTTCGATCCAAAACCGGGACTGGTGAAGTACGACGGGAAAACGATGAAAGCCGCCTTGCCGAACGCAGGAGAGGTGAAAACCTTTGGCGGCGCCCAGAGCGGCAGTGTCCCTCTGATGAAAAGCCCGTTCGCCTTTCGCAAGTATGGCAAGAGCGGAATTGAAGTCAGCGACCTCTTTCCGCATGTTGGGCAGTGTGTGGACGATATCTGCTTCGTTCGCTCTATCTACGGCGATTCCAACAACCACGCACCGGCATTGTTCGAGATGAATACGGGCGCGATTCTGCAGGGCGCTCCCTCCATGGGCTCCTGGGTGACCTATGGCCTCGGCTCAGAAAATCAGAATCTGCCCGGTTTTGTCGTCATGCTCGATTCGCGCGGTGGGCCGATTGGCGGCGCTCCGAACTGGGCGTCCGGCTATATGCCCGCAACTTATCAGGGAACGGTTTTTCGTACCGCAGGAACCGCCATCCTCGATCTCAAACCTGGTAAAGGCGTCAGCGACGCTTCCCAACGCTCCGATCTGGATTTTCTGGGAAATCTCAACAAAGAACATATGAAGTCTCGTCCCGGCGATACGGATTTAGAGGCGCGTATTTCCGCCTACGAACTGGCGTACCGAATGCAAATGGCGGCTCCGGAAGCAGTGGATGTGAGTAAAGAGACCGAAGAGGTCAAAGCTCTCTATGGTCTGGATAAGCCGGAGACTGCGGAATTTGGTCGTAAGTGCCTGATGGCGCGGCGTCTGGTAGAGCGCGGCGTTCGCTTTATCCAGTTGTATTCCGGCGGAGGGCATGGTGATGATACCTGGGATGCGCATGGAGATATTGTGGGAAACCACAAGAAACATGCCGGGTCTACGGACAAGCCCATTGCAGGCTTACTGATGGATCTCAAACGGCGCGGCCTGCTGGATTCCACTCTGGTCGTCTGGGCGGGCGAATTCGGACGTATGCCCATCTCGCAGGGCGGTTCCGGGCGCGACCACAATCCCGGCGTCCAGACTGTGTGGATGGCGGGCGGAGGCGTCCGCGGAGGGCAGGCGATCGGTTCCTCCGATGAGGTCGGTTATAAGACCGGCGAAGACCCGTACCATATCCGGGACCTCCATGCGACCATTCTGCGTTGCGTCGGACTCGACGATATACGATTGACTTATCTGTTCAATGGACGTTTCCAGCGTCTGACCGTCAATGGCGGAAACTTAATCAAGAAGGCTCTTGCATGAGAACTACGTTCGTTCGTTTCTTCGCTCCTTTCATTGTGACGGTAGCGTTCACCGCTGTCACTTTTTCTGCTCCTCCTTCTCCGACGGACGTACTGCAACCGGTCTATCCCGGACCGGGAGTCGTCGCTTTTGGCGATAGCCCGGAAGGGACGGTGACCAACGGTAAGCCGGTCATGCGCGGATGGAAATCCCTGTTCGATGGTAAAACGCTGACCGGATGGGTCGGCGAGAAGGGGTACTGGGAAGTCAAGGACGGCGCCATTGTCGGCGACAAAAAAGGCGAGACCCCGCACCACCACTACCTGTTCACCGATAAGGACTACTCCGACTTCGAATTACACATCGACGTGAAAATGGACGGCTACAACAGCGGCGTCTGCACCCGCATTCAACCGAAATCCTTCGATGATGTGCCCGGCTATCAGGTAGATATGGGAGATGGTTACTGGGGCTGTCTCTGGGATGAGCATCATCGCCAGAAGAAAATCTTTGATTTCCCGAAAGAGAAAGCGGACAAGATCGTTCGCCTGAAGGAATGGAACCACTACTATGTGCGCCATGTCGGTAGCCGCGTCACCATTTTTCTGAACGGCGTCAAGACCGCCGATGGCGACGATCCCGGCGGATTCCCGTCTGGCCCCATCGGTTTCCAACTCTGCCACGGGCCGAACACCATTGCCAGCTTCAAGAATATCTATATCAAGCCTCTGGCAAAACCGACTGCAGGAACCGCCCCTACGCCTCCGGAAAAGGTAGTCCCCTGATGTGAGAGTCAGCCAAATTTGGAGAGGAGCGCACAAAGTGATTTCATTCAAGGATTCTTCCAGCGAGAGTTCATTCGAAATTACTGGAATGCTCCTCTCCTATAGTTTTGGATCGCTGCCCAGAATGGAGATGCTAAAAGAAGAAGATGAGATCGACTTCATTCGAAGGCGAGCTAAATACACAAAGACAATAACGCGAGCCTTTGTTCTCGTCGATGATTATCGCGTCGTTTATCCACTTGTTTTTAACTGCAATAAAAGGATTTTGTGGACGCATATCGACGATACAGATTTTCATATCTTTCGTATCCTGCCCAATGCCTTCATTCGATTCCTGAAAAGTTGCTACATTCCATCTTATCTGAGGAAATATGGCGTCTATATCAACGATCAATCCTTGTTGGAGCGGATTGAACATGAAATTATCGATAATAGAGTGTTGGGACGCCCTTATAATCGCATATTAAGCGTGAAGCTACGCGGCGTTCTTTGTAGAAGCGATGTATGGCCATTTAACTATGAGCTACGTAATGTCGTTCAAATGACCGCTCTCTCAAACGCCTACACCGCATGAGCTTTGCCATGATTAGACCGTATCGAACGCCAGACATCTGCTACGGTAAGTCCGATAGACGCCAGGTTCTCATTTAGAATCGGTTTGATAAAATGAGAAAAGTACGACGCTACAAACGAAACGCCGGGGATTGAGGGATTGTATGCCGCTAACTTTGACCCGTGAGCGAGTGGAGGAAACCATCACCAGTTACGTCTATCCGCGTCCTATCACGTTCGACGAATGGCTGGAAACCTGTGACCATGACCACCCGACTGAATTGATCAATGGGACGCCGGTAGAGCAACCGATGGTACAACTCGAACACGAAAAACTCAATCTCTGGCTTCTTCTCGTCTTGGCTCCATTTGCCCAACGCAAGAACCTCGGGACAGTGTTGGGAACGCGTTCGCCGGTACGCATTCACAACTATCAGGGGCGGATGCCTGACCTGTTTTTCGTTCGTCGGGAACGCGAACATCTTATAACCAGTAAGGCGACGATTGGATCACCAGACCTGATTATCGAAATAGTCTCGCCCAATGATCGTAAGGCGGACACAAACGCTACGGAAGCCGATTATCAGACCATCGGCGTAACGGAAATCGTCTATATTGAACCGAAACGCCTTCGGGTTCGCGTCCTCCGCAAGACGGATACGGGCTACACAGAGGAGACCCTATCCGGTCAACCGCTGACGTTGCAAACGATGCAGGGCGTCACGCTACAATGGGACTGGCTGTTCGTCGAACCTCGCCCGGATACGATTGATACGGTGTTATCCCTGTTGGAATATTTATTGTAGTTTATGCGCGATAACTAAACTAAAGACCAAGCATGACCGCTCGATACCGTTTGGCGCTGACGCTTTTGACAGGCATGATCTTGATACTGAGCGCCGCCTATCTGTGGCGCACGCAGGAACTAAGAGCAGCGCTTCAAGAGATGCAGGAAGCCCGGAGCGAGGCGCGACGATTCCAGGCGGAAATGACGCTGTCTCGACGCCGTAACGAAGACGCAGATCAAGCAGGTCTGGAACGTTTCGCTCAACGCGTCACCGATGCCCTGTGTCGTAAAGATTGGAACTCGCTTCGTCCCTTATGCGCTTCACGCCTTGTATTGGGACTGGTTACCTGTGTTTATCGCGGACAATTAACGCCGGAGCAGAATAAGGAACTCCTCAGTTCCGAAAGCCTTAACGCAGTTCTTGATTCCTCCCCGGAGAGCGGACGCGGGAGATGCATGGCTCTCATGGTTACGCTTAATACGAATCGCGTTCTGCTCCAAAAGGAGCGACAAGCTTTTGACGAATTCTGTGGAATGGTCAAAGCGACCAAGACCGAGGCGCATTCTGGCTGGATAGATATCAGCGCCGATTCTGTCGCCGATGACCATTTTCCCTTCTTCGGTCCGGCGATAAACGGGAAGGTTTGCAGTAACGACTACTGGCGCATAGAGATTGAGCGACGTAACGGCGAGTGGCGCGTTACGCGACTGCTGGAGACGCTTCATTAGCTGGCGGGCAAAACCTTTTGTCGCATGTATCGAATCAAGTAGGACGCGATTAGTTCGGAATTTAGCCCGGATACCAGATGATGCGCGGGTCGTCTGGGGAGCGTTTGTAGTCCCATGCGGCGTCTATCAACTTCGCTGTGTCGTATTCCGGTTTCCAGCCCAGAAGGAATCTGGCTTTGGCGTTATCGAGCCAGGTGGCATGGAAGGGAGTGATAATGTCTACGGTAGGCAGATTGCGCGTTTTATGCAGGTAGTCGCCGACGATGCGGTAATTGACGGGCTCATCCATGCAGATATTGAACGTTTGTTGTCGCGCTTTCGGGTGATCCAGCGCCGACAGAATCGCCGATACCAGGTCTTCTACATGCACGAAGTTACGCAGGATCGGATCATGGTTGGCGTCCAGCATTACCGGAACGGCGCCGGTGCGTACATACTCGTCCGCCTTCTCCGCTCCGACCAGATCACGCCAGCAAGGACCGCCAAAGACATCTCCGCCGAAGCTCTGCGTGTATTTGAAATCATCCTTCTCCATGATCCAGGGAGCGCGTAAACAGGCGCCGTTCAAATCATACTGAATATAGTATTGCTCCAGCATAACTTCTTCCAGCACCTTTGAAAGAGCATAACATCCCTGATAGGCGGAATGCTTCTGGGTTTCCGTCACCGGAATCGGATGTGGATAGACAAAATGCCCCATGCCCGCATCGCCGCCCACGAGGAGGAACTGTTGAAAGGTCGGGTTGACACGGCATTCTTCCAGAAGCAGAAACATCCCCTTGACCGCGACATCCATGATCTCATCGGGAGTTTCCTTGACGGTCGCCAGATGGAGGACGTGGGTAACGCCGTCCATTGCCATCGCGACATCTTCCCGGCGGGCGATACTGCCGCGCACAACCTCAAGACGATCGGTCGCTGGCAGTGTACGATTATGACAGAGGGCGCGTCCCTTCCAATCGCGGAAGCGTTCGTCCTGAAGAAATCGCTTCAAAAACGCCTGCCCGACTTTGCCCGTCGCTCCTGTTACCAGTATAATTTTCTGCATCCGATAAGACCTTATGCTCCCTGAGACTGACCTGAATAACAGTGATTTTCTCCGACGAACGTCCCTTTCCCTGCTCCCTTTTTAGGAATAGTGACAGTGGGATTTGCGAACGTCAGTGGGCATGGTATAATCGTCGGGTTGTGTGACCGGCAAAAGCCGGAGATCGGGCAGGAACTTTGATTCTTTTTCTGAGTCAGTCCCTCCCTGCACCTTGACAAACTAAAAGCGTTAAACGAAATTTTTTAAGGATACTACTATGGGCAAGGCGAAGTTTGAGCGTAACAAGCCTCACGTCAATATCGGCACCATCGGTCACGTCGACCACGGCAAGACCTCCCTTACCGCCGCCATCACCAACGTGCTGGCAAAAGCCGGCGGAGCGCAGGCGCGTTCCTACGCCGACATCGATAGCGCACCCGAAGAAAAAGAGCGCGGCATCACCATCAATACCGCCCACGTCGAGTACGAGACCAACCTGCGGCACTATGCCCACGTTGACTGCCCCGGACACGCCGACTACATCAAGAACATGATCACCGGAGCCGCGCAGATGGACGGCGCGATCCTGGTCTGCTCCGCCGCCGATGGTCCCATGCCCCAGACCCGTGAGCACATCCTGCTCGCCCGTCAGGTCGGCGTACCCTCGATTGTCGTGTTCCTCAACAAGGCCGACATCGTCGATGACCCGGAGTTGCTGGAGTTGGTTGACCTGGAAGTGCGCGAACTGCTTTCCAAGTACGAGTTTCCCGGCGACGATACGCCTATCATTGTCGGTTCCGCCACGCAGGCGCTTGCCGGGGATCAGGGCGAGTACGGGGAACCGGCGATCCTGAAGTTGATGGAAGCGGTGGATGCCTACATTCCCACGCCGGAGCGTCCCAAGGACTTGCCGTTCCTGATGCCGGTGGAAGACGTGTTCACCATTACGGGTCGTGGTACGGTCGCGACGGGTCGTGTGGAGCGCGGTTCCCTGAAGGCGGGCGAGCAGTTGGAGATCGTTGGTCTGAAGGATACGACGACGACGACCGCCACCTCAATTGAGATGTTCCGCAAGATTCTGGATTATGCGGAAGCGGGTGACAACGCGGGGATTCTGCTTCGCGGTGTAGACCGCAAGAGCATTGAGCGCGGTCAGGTATTGGCGAAGCCGGGTTCTATCAAGCCTCACACCAAGTTCGAGGCTCAGGTTTATATCCTTTCGAAGGAAGAGGGTGGTCGTCACACGCCATTCTTCAACGGTTATCGTCCTCAGTTCTACTTCCGCACGACGGACGTGACGGGTAACATGAACTTGCCGGAAGGTGTTGAGATGATCATGCCGGGTGACAACATCACGATTACGGCGGAGTTGATCAACCCGATTGCGATGGAAGAGGGTCTTCGCTTTGCGATCCGCGAAGGCGGGCACACGGTCGGAGCCGGAGTCGTAGCCAAAATTCTGGCGT
>CAIVZM010000031.1 GCA_903910385.1 uncultured Armatimonadota bacterium | reverse complement strand
GTTTTCTGTGGAATCTGGCGGCGGGACTGATTGCGTATTGCCACCAGCCTACGAAGCCGTCGCTGCACCTGCGAGACGTGGGAGCATTGACCCAACCTTAACCCGAACTCACGTTATTTAGAATGATTGTCCCAGCGAAATATAGGTTTGGAGGCGTGTGCCGTAGGCGGCATCGAGGCGTATCGGTCCGATGGGAGTGGCGAAACGAAGCCCTGCGCCGACCGACGCCCGTAAGCGACGTGGCGAGGGATCCCAGGCTCCGCCATAATCTGTAAACGCGACCACCTGCAAACCGGAACTGATCGGGAATCTCAACTCGGCGGTTGCCAGTAGCATATTCCGCCCCGAATAAGCGAAGAGATCATAGCCACGTAATAATTCATACCCGCCCAGATAGAACTGCTCCTGTAAAGGAACATCGCCCTGAGAATATCCCCCCATGACACGGGCAGCCAGAACGGGAACCGGGTTCTCGTTTCGTCCGTTGTCCTGAGGGCGCTTCTTGAGAGCGATGTACTGACGCCAATCGCCTTCGATCTGCGAAAACGGCAGATTCCCACCAAAGATATGGGAAGAGTTCTCATATAACAGCGAGGCGCGATACCCATTGTTCGGAAAATCTGACGAATCACGCCCATCAGCGATCAGATTCACACCTAGCGCCCCTACCATGCCGAAGGAACTTTGCCATTCCCCAAACGGCGGAAAAAGGGAGTTGGGGATATTATCGTAGCCTATCTCATCCCGCCGCGCGGTAATGAAACCGTTCAATTTGGGCGTCAATTCCCTGCCGATACGCGCCCGTGCGCCGCGCCGCTTTTCATACGTGCGTAATGTTTCCTGAACGCCGCCAAAAAGAGGAAGTAATACGGTATTGCTATCATAGACCTGTATGCCAAAAGCGGTATCGTTACGGTTGAGAGAGGGGTAGGAATAACCAAGCGCAAATGCAGAACGTGCATCACGGGAGCGGACGGAGCCATCGGAACGAAAATCGACCTGCACCGTCCGCTGCCACAATATTTGCGCCTGCTGTCCCGTTCCCAGAAGATTACGTTCCGAAAGATCGACAAAACCGACCGCCCCTGCGCCGTCGGCGTATCCGATAGATGCCTGAACGCTCGCCGTATCGGTCTCTTTTACACTGACGACAAGATCTATCGCCCCAATCTCTATCTCCTCAGGCGTAGGAATCAACGGCGCGGGCGAAATTGACGGAGACTCCGACACAGGCGGGGCGACAATGGTTCCTTCCGCTCTCTCACCCTCTTTACCGGATTTATTCGAAGAAATCTGACTGGTTTTATTTCCTGTGTCATCGTCATCGACGGGGGGAATATCGATGCCGGGAACGCGGGGCGCTATGGCGATATCGGCAAATATACCAAGACGAGACAGTCGTTTGCGTTCATCATTGACGCGACCTTCCTGATAGACATCGCCGGAACGTATGCTCAGGGCATGGCGAATGACACCCTCTCGTGTCTTACGATTCCCCCGTATAATAACGCTCCGGATGACGCCTTCGGCAATCTGCAACGTCAGGACATTATCGTTCTGTATTTCGGCATCCGTCACCTGCGCCATCAGATAGCCCTTTGTCCGGTAAAGGGCGCGAACGGCTTCGAGCGCCGCCGATTGTGCCGCCAGAGGAGTCGAAGCTTTCGTCGCCGCATTCTCCGCCGTTTTGCGCACCAGCGATTCCGGTAGGGCGCGAGCGCCACGGATGACAATAGCGCTGAAAGGTGATACTGACGCTTCGGATTGCGCCCTTACCGGCGCCGTGCTACAAAGCGAGATTGTCAGAGAGAAAAGGGAGAGTGAAGCAAGACGATAGCAATACATCTTTTTGGCTCCATAGCATAATAAAAACCATAATTATCCCGGATCAAGTTCAGTCAATTCTAAAAGAATCGTATCTTCGTGCGTATAATGTGGAACGCAACAACAGAGAAATACCAGGTCGTCTGATCCCGGATTATGAATTCGATGAACCACGCCCGTGGGAATGGCGATTGCGTCTCCAGGAACGACAGGGCGCACTTCGTTTCCCAGTTGTATACGTCCCTCGCCACGGAGAATATAATAGATTTCTTCCGTTATCGGATGGTAATGAGCATCAGTCGTCTCACCTGATGGAACGATTGCCTCAGCAAGCGATTGCTTTTGAATTATGCCCGGCGCGACCGCAGGCGCAAGAATTTCACGAATAACGCTACCATCCTTGGTAATGAAAGGGGTGACGCTATCACGAGCGGAAACAAATATCGAACCAGTATTGGAATTCATGAGAAATTTTTGATGCTCTTAACGTGAAATAATTAATGTGTTGAAAACTCTATGATTTACTATACGGTTGACCAGTCCCCTTGCTTCCGCGTATAATCACGTCTACCAGTATCGCATTAGAGGAAATTGATTATGGCGAAGGGTTTGACCGACAAACAGCGTCGCATTCTCGAATATATTATAGATTTTCAACGTGAACATAGTTTTCCCCCTACCATCCGGGAACTATGCGAAGCATTTGAGATTGGAAGTCTACGCGGCGTTACCGTACATCTCGAAGCGTTAGCCCGAAAAAATTATATCACTCGCGTCAAACACACCTCTCGCTCGATTCGTGTACTGACTCCAGACCCGCGCGATCCTCAGGACGCCCAGAAGCCGGAAACTTCTGTCCGTCTTCCATTAGTTCGCTCGCTTCCGGAAAAAGATGAAGAAACGATCAATGATAAGATTGCGGGCGAAGCGGAGATAGAACGCTATATTGCGATTCCCGAGGAACTGGTCGCGCCAGCGACGCCGGCGGGATTTATCATTCGGGTTGGCGCTACAGGTATTCCCGGCGAGCCTGTCTTGCCCGGTGACTTACTGGTTGCGCGTCCACAACAACGTTCCCTTGCCGGTGAAATGGTCGTCATTCGCACCCACGGCGATCTTTACGCTTTACGCGCCACAGGAGCGAATATGGACTCGGACGTTTCCGAAAAACAGGAAGTGGTTGGTCGAGTTATCGGTCTGATTCGCCGCTACTGATGATCCTTAGACTCACTCGCGCCTCGATTACCAGTTGCTAAAGGGAAACAAATATGCTATTCTTTCAGTCTTATCTATTGTAAATAAACAAAATTTATTTGCCGGGATTGTTCCAACCTTTGAGATAGCGACAGTCCCACATAATTTTGAGCGCTCAAAGAAGAGGCAAAAGACGTGTTTACTCCAGCGGATATACTGTTGTTACTGTTCATCGCGGCGCTAGGAGCATTTTATGGCGAACTGCTCAACTCTGCTGAACCAGATCCCCTTAGTGAAAACGAACTTCCACTTTCCGTCTGAGGGAAGTTAGTGATAAGAGTAAGAGAAGGCGGAACCGTCTTCCCTTACTCTTATCTTATGACTCATTTAGAGATTTCACTGAGAACGGCGACAAGGAATGTCGTAGCGAACCATGCGACAGCGACGATGCGCGTGTAGTTTGAAAGAATCTCTTCGTAGCCCGTTTTACCCCGGAACCCTCCGCCCTGTACGTTGGCGACTCCGCCGGTGAAGCCTTCGGACTTGGGAGTCTGGATGACGACAACAAAGACGAGCAACGCGCCCAGCAGGCACGATACGACTGTCAAAATCGAAATGAGAATTTGCACTTTTCTTAACCCTGATTGCAAGGAACAAAAACAAACCGGCGTTCCGGCTTACTTTTCCTTGACTTCCTCTGCGGCGGTCGTCGGCTTCGTAGCGGTTTCTTCTTCGCCGCCAATAGACTTCTTGAATTCGCGGATTCCCTCGCCCATGCCCCGGGCTAGTTGCGGAATTTTCGAAGAACCGAACAGCAGAATAGCGACTCCTGCGATAATCAAGATTTCCTGAGTACCGATATAGGCAAAAGTATCAAACATCGTTCTTATGCTCCTTCACGCCGGAATTCGGCGCGATCGAATCTACGCTATCTCCTGCGTCATGTTCTATCACCGGAGGATAGGCTTCTGACGGAATATTTGTATGTCCCTGTGATACGCTATGACCATTGTCGGCGATTTCAGACGTATGCGTCGTATCAACAGGCGCCCCGGAATCTGCGTTATGATGCATCCCCTCTGAGAGGTAGACATCATCATGCAACTTGTCCGCTAAACTATGGGTGTCGCCATCGGCATGGGTTTCAGAGTGGGCATCTGTAGCCTCAGTATCGTGAAGCGGACCGCTGATTTGCGGGTAAATGGTATCGTTCGGCGTGCAGTAGGGCGTCCGGTCATAACGCGTATTATAATCGTCAATTTCCAGCATCCGCTCCACATCGTGGCGCATACGATTCATCTCTCGCCAGACAGAACCAATCTGTTTGCCGACTTCAGGCAACTTTTGCGGGCCGAAAACCAGCAAAGCGATTACCAGTATGATTGCGACTTCCGTCGCGCCAAGAAAGCAGAATACCATGTTTTCCGCAGAATGCCTCGCCAGTTATTATATCGCAGACAATTCGCAGACGCATCGAATATCCGAATTAGTTCCCAAGGCGACTCTGAGACGTTGAGAATGGCGCTTACTCCAGACCGTACAGACATATGATCTCGTCTATCTGACAGAGACGACCCGCCTTCAGAAAGCAGTAAGCGCCGTTGCATGATCAATATGGACGCTTAAAAATAATATTTCAGAATATCCGAAGGTACCAGTTCCGTTCGCTCACGATACATTATAGCGACCTAACATATTGCCTGACACGCAAATAATTACGTTTGACAGGATTCGTCTCCAGAGTTATTACGATTTCGGACGTTTCCGATACGGGAAGCGGTCTTAATATCTTTTCAGTATCTGGCGGATATATTCATAGTCGAACCGTAGATGGAAGCGTATCGACAAACTCATCCGCATATTTGGAAAGCCCCCCAACCCGACGAAGACGCGACCAGGAGGCGTCCTATGGAACAGGAAGAAGAAAATCATCGTGAGATGGAACGATGTATCCAGACCTACCGCCCCATGCTGATGGCGCAGGCATCCCGTCTTACCCACGATATGCACGAAGCGGAAGACCTGGTGCAGGACACTCTGGTTCGAGCCTGTACGCGGTGGCGCCAGTTGGCGAATCGCGAGACTGCTGCCGGATGGCTGGCGACCATGCAACGAAATCTGTTTATCAACCAGTATCGTCGTCGTCTGCGCGGCCCCTTACTGACGGAACTATCTGAAGAGACCGTTTCTTTTATTTCCGGAAAACCGGATGCTGAAATCGAGTCCGCAGAAGCGTCCGCAATTCGCAAGCTGGAAAACCACGCTTTACTACAGGCGATTCGCGCGCTCCCACGTGATTATCGGGAGGCGATCGCTCTGGCAGATATCGAGGGCTTGCCGTATCAGGAGATCGCAGACCGGCTGGGCGCTCCTATCGGCACGATCCGTTCCCGCATCGCACGCGGTCGGCGACGCCTGCAACGGTCACTTTATCCCTGGCGTGGAGAAGTGGCTTGTTCCAAAACAGACAAGAAGCGATAAAGACAGGGTCGGGTCTCCACCAGTAATTTCCGTTGATCCAGACCTGCGACGGTCTGGTACTCAATAATCGGGACGGGTCTGGAACCGGGAACGATACCGGGAATGCGAGCCAGAGGCGCACCGCGTTGTCGCGCCCATGCCAGAGGAGCCTCTTCTACAGGACGCCCCTTGAACAATGCCACCCCGGACGTAAGCAGGCGCTGTGAGAACGTTTCTGGGGATTGAGGAAGGTCATACTCGAAGCGATTTTTTTCTTCCCCATTTTCCCATAATCCCCAACCCCATGCGGTCGTTTCTCGATACAGTAGATATACTCCCGACACAAACGCTTGTGAAATCGGCGCAACCTGAGCCATCAGAAAGTCGCGATCCCCCGGTAAAACCCTCCAACCGCCGGGAGATAATGCATCACTGAGGAAAAGCGTCGCAGGAGTAATGTCACTGCGGCGACGTTCCAGAAAACGCAATACAGCGCCCGGCGAACCAGATTTCAGAAAGGCTACCGCCCATACTTTAAGGTCTTCCGTCGGCATTCCCTGTACTTTGCCTTTAGGGCGTTGCGAGAAGGTATTATCCATTTAAATGTGGTCTGAGCGGAACAATATAAACAAAACTAAAAGCATCTAAAAATTTCGGAACAAATAAATGACTGGACAGATAATTAAAGCGTACAGCAGGGGTACCTGATCGGATCGATAGACCTGATAAGGTCATCGTCAATCAGATTTCAGTCACACCTCGCTTCCAGATATAGATTAAGCCCACGGGACACTTCCTTAATTTTTTGTATGACATACCGTAGGAACGTCTTTTAGCATTACGCTATTACCTTGTTACAGCCCAAAACAACTGTATTAATGAGTTAACTTATATTTACAGTGCGTGTGTGAAGTTTTTCTCATTTTAGAATGCGAAAAATGCGTAGATATACAATTGACGATGGTAGAGAATGCTGTTATACTGTCCTTGCGATGCCGCTAGTCCCTGCTGTAGAGTAAGGTACTTGCGGTTTATTTCATTTATACATAATTCATCACTCCGGGAGAAGTTCCTGGTTGTGCACTTGATTAGAATACAAAAGTGGATATATACGATTTTACCATTATCGGGGGTGGGCCCACAGGACTTTACGGCGCATTCTATGCGGGCCTGCGTAATATGCGCACCAAGATCATTGATTCTCTGGGGCAACTTGGAGGACAATTATCCGCGCTTTATCCTGAAAAGTATATCTATGATGTCGGCGGATTTCCCCGTGTCCTGGCGAAGGATCTGGTCTCCATGTTGACCGAACAGGCAAATCAGTACGAACCGACGCTATGTTTGGGTGAAAAAGTGTTGAATCTGGAGCCGCAAGGCGATGGCATCATCAAGCTGACAACGGATCAGGGCGTCCACTGGACAAAAACCGTCTTAATCGCGGCGGGCGTTGGAGCGTTCATTCCCCGTCGCCTTGATGTCACTGGCGTGGCGGAATTAGAAGGCAAAGGCATCCAGTACTTTGTTACGGATACCAGCGGTTTCGCTGGTAAACGTATCGTGATCGTCGGAGGCGGCGATTCGGCTTTCGATTGGGCGATGGCCCTGGGGCCGGCGGCGGCGCGTTGTCTTCAGATTCATCGCTCTGACCGATTTAAAGCCCATGAAGACAGCATCGCGAAAGTTAGTGCATCGACCGTTGATTTGCGGACATTCACTGAACTCAAGGCGATTCATGGTGAAACTCGCCTCGAAGCGGTAACCATTTTCGATAATCGTACTGGTGAGGAAGAAATGGTTGAGTGCGATAATTTACTGCTCAATCTTGGCTTTCTGACGAACCTCGGTCCCATCAAGGACTGGGGCATCGAAATTGAAAAGAATGTCATTCGAGTCAATACGACTATGATGACCAGTATTCCAGGGGTGTACGCCGCTGGCGATATCTGTACCTATGTCGGGAAACTGAAACTAATTGCGACCGGGTTCGGCGAAGCTGGAACCGCAGCAAATTTTGCAAAAACGTTCCTTGATCCTTCCGCGAAAGCGTTCCCGGGTCACTCGTCTGAATTGCATTAATAATCCCAACATTCGGGCGTTAAGCGCCCTCTAAAGATGTTGTTAGTCCGCCTTCACCGGGCGACCAGAGGTTAGCGAATGATTTTGTTAAATGTCTCACTTTTTAGGCGTTTAGCAGAACACTCATCAAAAACTGACAATCAGTTATAGGAATCAGCGGTGAGCGCCTCTCCATTGATTACCTATAAAGTGCACTTTGACACCTCGCATCGTGGGATACGAGGAGAAGCATCGCTATCATGGCAATCCGAACCGAGATTGATGCGCCCTCAACATCGGGCCTGAATTCGTGGACTGTGGAGAATACTCCTCTACCGCCGCACGAATTGGAACGCCTGTCCACAGAATATGCAGTCACCCGGGATTGGCAACTCCGTGAGATGCTGATTATCCATCATCAGCGCCTCGTTCGCTCTATTGCAGCCCGTTTCATTGGCGCTGGCGAAGCTATTGATGATTTGATTCAGGTCGGTAACATTGGTCTGATCAATGCACTGGATCGTTATAATCCATCGCAGGGAACCCGATTTTCGACCTATGCCACACCCACGATTCTGGGAGAGATCAAACGGTATTTCCGGGATAAAGCGGTAGGGATCAAAGTCCCACGATGGTTGCACGAATTACATCAAGCGACTCGCCGCACATCCGTGACGCTTACCCAGGAACTGGGACACACTCCCACCCTTACCGAACTGGCGGACCGCCTTGGCATTACCGAAGAGGAAGTGCGTGAGGCGATGGATTCGAGCGAAGCGGTCAATCTGCTATCGCTGGATACGCATCTGGAAGGGCATGCGATGCTCGATGCGGCATCTCTCATGGATATGCTGGGCGGTCAGGACAAGACCCTTCGGGAAATAGAGACCTTCGGTGATCTTCGTACCGCTCTCGAACTTCTCGGTCCACGCGAGCGCGAAGTCATAGCCCTGCGATTTTTCGATGAAATGAGTCAGGCAAAAATCGCTATCAAGCTGAATATCTCGCAGATGCATGTCTCACGCCTTCAACAACGCGCCTTGAAACGACTTCGCGAGATGCTTTCCGACGATGTTCGCGTCACCTCTTCCCAGAAACGCTGAGTCAACGCAAAGACGATGGAACTGGCAACGGGCGGCGGACAGTAGGCAGAAGTGTGAAAATAAATTGCCCGCTTAGCCGCCTGCCGTTACTTATCTTTTCGCTGCTCTGCTTCCTTTGCTTTGCCTCCCCTTCTTTCGCTGCACCGCCGCATCACATCAGTTACACAGTCACAGTAGCGGATACCGCGAATAAACGATATAGGGTGACCGCTCGGGCGGAAGGCGTCACCGAGGCGACAATTTCTTTTGCTTTACCGGCATGGTCGCCGGGTTGGTATGTACTGACCAACGCTTACAAGAACATTGAGAATGTCACCGCAACCGATGGTGACGGAAAACCGCTTCTGGTCACTCATCCCGATAAACTGACGTATAAGGTAACTGGCGGCGGTAAGGGAGACGTCATCCTTTCCTACGACCTCAGGGCGATTGACCGGGATCCGGACGCTGTAGGCCCAGGTGCGACGGGAGGGCGGGACTACGGCTTTTTTGCGCCCTACCTCGATGAGACCAATGGTTTCGTTCCCGGACCGGCTTCCCTAACCTATGTTGTGGGAGGGAAAAGCGTCCCGTGCAGTGTGACCTATAAAGTTCCGGAAGGATGGAAGATCGCTTCCGCGAATGACCCCGGCGCCGATAACGCGACCTTTACGGCAAAAGATTACGACAGTCTCGCCGATAATCCCGCAGACCTGGGCAAGTTCGATCGTTATGACCGGACGATAGCGGGAGTTCCTGTCAGCGTCGTGATTGTCGGGGCATCAGGCAGATCACACCGCAAATTCACCGAAGCCTGCTGGAAGATAGCCGAAGCGGGTATTCGTGTCATCGGAGGCGGCAAATCTCCTTTTCCCCGTTATATCTTTCATTTTCGCGCACCGGAAGTCACTGTCGGCATTGCGGGTCTGGAACACCTGAACTCCACCGTGATTACGTTGCCTCTGAGCGCTATTCGCACGGCGGACCCGGATTCCCTGAGCGTTATCGCCCATGAATTTGTTCACGCCTGGAATGTGAAGCGAATACGACCGGATAAACTGGGTCCTTTCGATTACACCAGAGAGGTACGAGTAAGAGACCTGTGGTGGCTGGAGGGAGTGACAGATTACTATGCGCCGAGAATATTGCTGGAAGCAGGACTGGTGAGTCAGGATTACTGGCGCTCTTACATGGCATATACGATCGGGTTAGTACAAAACAATCCCTCACGTAAGCGTGTGACTCTGGAAACCGCATCATTGAAGGCATGGGAGGGTCGCTCCGAAGGGTTCGATGGACTTTCCTACTATGAGAAGGGATTAGTCGTCGGTCTGTTGCTGGATATCGAAATGCGAAGAGTCTCCAAAAATCGTGTGGGGACGGATGACCTGATGAAGACGCTGTTTTCCGAGACAGATAAGCGCGGACAGGGATATCCCGAAGGAGAGATCGAACGGACGGCGTCCCGACTTACCGGAAGCGACTTGACCGCGTTTTTTGATAAGACCCTCCGCTCTACAACCGAATTGCCCCTGAAGGAAATACTGGAGTCAGCAGGACTCAATCTGATATTCGCCGCATTATCGATTCCTGATTTCGGCATTGATGTAAATACGCTGACGCCGACAGCGGAGGGAATCCGTATCGGTTCGCTGATCAAAAATGGACCGGCGGAACGCTCCGGATTAAAAGAAGGCGATATTCTGCTTGCTGTCAACGGCAAAAATATCCGTGATATCGACGGAACGATTTTTGGCGATGTCAGCCAAGATCAGGATATTGCGTTGAGCATTCGCCGCGATAACGTGACTCGTTCGATTACGCTGACCGTTGGCGAAAAAAAGGAGACGGCGTATGAGCTACGTCTGATCGCAGAGGCGACACCCCTTCAGAAGGCGATCCGCACGAGTCTTATCGGTCGAGCGATATCAGATTCCGCCGGAACCCCGGTCGGCGCTTTCCAGTCTCCGTGAGAGGCCTCCTTAATATCAGCTTGACAAGCTAAAGCGTGGTTTATCGGGTCAATCGGGGCAACTTCAGGTCAATTATCGCTCCAGCGACATCTTCTTTCCTTGACAGTAAATTTTGCCCGTGTTACGATGGCGCGTTATCTATGAAATTGATAGGGGCGTTTCTGGGTCTTGTAGTCTTCATCTTGGGCGTCGCCCTCGTTGCGGATGTGTTTTATCAGGCTTATGGCATATTCAACAGTGCGCCGCAACCTGTGCCTATGCCTACGCCCGTAGCGACGCCGAAGGCAGGCACGACTCCTACAACCGCTGCCACCGCATCTGTGACAGCATCTGTGACAGCATCAGCGACAGCATCAGCGACATCCGCAATTACGGCATCTCTGATAGACTTTGTGAAGAAGATTGCGTTATTGCTTCTGATGTGCATCGCAGGAGCGATTATCGCCTCACAGGGAAGTTCGCTATTTTTCCGCTCCCTTGCTGCAACGCCGCACCCTACACCACGACCTGCAACGCCAGCGCCGCCATAGGTAGCGACAACAACCATTCTGCATGAATGATGCCAGCGATGGCATGTTGTTCCATTGTCTTATTATGCCGTAATTTCGATGGGGGTTTCGCCTTCTATTTCCACCACGTCTTTGGCATATAGCTTGCGTCCGCGTCTATTTTCCAGTTCTCCGTTGACCCGGATGCCGTGCTCGATCAGATAAAACTTGATTTCACCGCCCGTAGCGATGAGACCGAGCATCTTGATCAACTGCCCCAGCGTGATGAACTCTTCAGAAAGCGTAAATGTCTGCATAGTACGGTTTGGTGACGGAAATCAAAGCCGCTAACTTCGCACCAGAGCGAAAAATGTGTTTCCGCCTGGGCGCGAAGCGAACAGTCTCTTAAAGCACCAGCGCCAGATTAGTTCGGCTGGTTTCGTCAAGGATGAAACGATCCAGAATCTCGAAGCGATTTCCATCCACATCGATGATCAACAGGTGACGGTCGGAGAGCCAGATACAGGATTCGGTGAGACTTTGCACAACGAAATCACGTTCGCCTTTATCTGTTAGCACCGTCCAGTAAGTTATGCCAAATTCAACTTTTATGCTGGTTACGGATTGGATCTTCGCTGTCAGGTAACGACGACGGATTTCATCTTCCGCGATGGCGCGAGAATCCGGCGAGAATTGATCGATGTGATCCGACATCGTTATCTCCTCCCCTTTTCCATCGTGCAGGACGATATATCGTCCCGGCGAGGAAAGGGGTGCCGCCTGATAAAGCTTTACGGTCGGATAGGAAAAATTCTCCCAGCCTTCCGGGTTACGCTCAATGGTCAACCGCAGAGTGCCTTCTGGCTTATAAAAAAGCTTCAGCATCTCCATTCGACTGATTTTTGGCGTCACAAACTCCTGCGTCTGAGGAAAATCCGGAGCGGCCTTTGCCACTTCGTCCGCTTTTGCTTCAGGTTTTTCTAATACCGCAGTATCCATAAATCGCTATCCTGTTCTTCAAAGGGAAGCGCTGTCGGTCTCCTTATAGAAAATGCCATAGGCATCCCTGTTCTTTTCGCCCGACAGCATCCGGGGGAACAGGCGGTCTTACCACCGCCCGTTCTTCCGGCATTAATGTTCAATATTGCGCTCACCGAGGAGCCGTTGCTTCGGCTGGCGAAGCGCACTTCGCCAGCCGGTTACGACTTAACCTTCTTCCTCGATAGCAATATCAGAACGCGCTTCCGCAATCGCTTTGGAAGTCTGCTTCTGAGTCTCGACGAGGCTGTAGAAGATACCCTTTTGCGCAATCAATTCTTCATGCGTACCGACTTCCGCAATCTTGCCTTTATCGATGACGACCAAGCGGTCTGCATTACGGAGCGTTGAGAGCCGGTGCGCAATCGCAAATGTCGTCCTTCCCTTCGTCAGGTTACCAATAGCTACCTGAATCTTCTTTTCCGTTTCAACGTCCACCGAAGAGGTCGCTTCATCCAGAATCAGGATCCGTGGGTTATGCAGGATAGCGCGTGCGATGGAGACACGTTGTTTCTCACCACCGGAGAGTTTGCCGCCTTTTTCTCCTACCTGAGTATCATATCCGTCCGGCTTGGCGACGATAAAATCGTGGCAACATGCGGCTCGCGCCGCTTCCATGACATCTTCCAGGGTCGCATCGGGTTTACCATAGCGGATGTTGTCCGCAATGGTGCCGTTGAACAGGAAAGGTTCCTGCAGAACGATCCCTATATGACGCCGGAGGTCTTCGAGCGCAATGTCTTTGACATCGACGCCATCCACCTTCAGACTTCCTGCATCCGATTCATAGAATCGACACAGCAGGTTGATCGTGGTGGACTTTCCGGCTCCCGACTTCCCGACCAAGCCGATCATCTCCCCTGCCTTGACATCCAGATCAATGCCTTTCAGGACAGGATTCGATTTATCATAACCGAAGCGAACGTTATCGAAGGTGACATCGCCGCGCATATTTGGCATGACGACAGCGTCCTTCTTATCGTAGCCTTCCGGCTGCGCGTCAATGACTTCGAAGATGCGCTCGGCTCCTGCCATGGCGCGGCTGAACCAGTTGTTCAATTGCCCGAACCACTGCAAGGGGCCGTAGACCTGCCATAGCAGAATCTGCATCGCCATAACAGTTCCCAGCGTGATTTCTCCGGTCAGCATCAGATAACCGCCATAGCCCCAGTTGATCAAAGGCCCGAGACCGACCAGCAGACCGACCGTGTTTTCGGCGCGGATCCAGAACTTGTCGGCGGTCATGCCCGCTTCCGCCAGATCGTTATTCCGCGTTTCGAACTTGCTCCACTCGCCTTTTTCCTGAACGAACGCCTTGACAACACGGATACCGTTCAGAGATTCGTTGAGTTGCGTATGAAGACGACCCCATTTTGCGCCAACGCGGTGGTATCGCTGTGACAGCGGCTTCCAGATTGTCGTCGTTACCAGCGCAACGAAGGGAACCGGCAACAAAATTGCCAGAGTCAGTTTCCAGGAAAGGAAAAGTCCGGCTCCTAATCCACCGATCAGGGTCAATGGCATGGAAACGAGATAAGGCAGACCGTCTACCAGAAAGCCCCAGACGCGATCCGTATCTTGCGTCACACGGCTGATAATCGCGCCGAGTTGCTTTTTATCGTAGAAACTGAGTTGCAGGTGTTCCAATGCCCGATAGACACTTGCTCGAAGGTCTTTGGCAATATTGGAAGACATATAAATAGAGTTGCTACTCCGCAGGAATTGCAGACATACTCCAAGCAACAGAGCGAACAGCATTCCGCCAATGGCGAAAGTCAGACGAGGAAGATTCTCCGCCATCGTCCGGCTGCCGGCATTGGTCAGAACGCTATCAGTGATATAGCGGGTCAGGTAGGGCGTCAGGAACGTGCTGGAAATCGCCGTTAGCGATGTAGCGGTCAAGGACAGGATTGCCGCTTTTCTATACGGCCCCATGTATCCGAAAATCCGCTTGAGTACAGTCAGTCGCTTGACGCAGGCAGGGCAACGTCCGTCCTTTTCCGGTAAGAGTCGCCCGCATTTTTCGCAGCGCGTCTTTTCGTAGGCGAGTTTGATGGCGAAATCTTCGCCTTTCGCCAACTGCTCGATGCCACGCGCCATCTCGGAGAACCGGGGGGCGACGGATGCAGTGAATTCCGCAATAGGCATAATGCCGGAAGTCGTTGTCAATTCCAATCGCGATCCGCCGACCAGAGACTCGGTGCGGGCGGATTTGATCTCCAACATGGGAACCGTGAGCAATTGAACACCGGATGCGTCGAAGACGCTCACCGATTTCCGGGTGACACGTACTTCGCGTTTCCCGAAGATATGTCCATCTTCCGGGACAATATCGGCGATTTCCGAAATGAGAATTTCGTTGTCGGCGTCGCTGTTGCCAGCTACTCCATTGGTCGAAGGAATTTGGGGGCGCTCATCCTGTGCGGCCTGGTCTCGCTCTTGAACCGTCATTCGCGGTGGCCCTTTCCGTGGCGGCGTGTTACGCCGATAAACAATCACCTGTGGGAAACTCTATCCCCGTCTACAAACACAAAAAGGGGGCAAGGCGTTCCTCCCCCCAACTAATATTTTTAGATTCTCTATAATATCGCCCTAATCTGGAAAAAAGATAAAGAAATAATTCGTTTTCCTGTCAGAACTTTCCGAAGCGCATCACCGACAGGCGAAGGGTTATCCACAAAATTTGAAGTCAATGTCCAGCGCTTCACAGGCGGCGCGAAGCGCGACAGCGTAATTGCCGGGAATAGCCCAAACACGAGAACCGATAAGCCCGGATTCCCAGACCTCCAAATTTGCGATGCCGGAAAAGCAACGGCACACGAATCCGCCGCGCAGACGTGCGATCTGGGCGAGGGTGGTTTCCGGCGGAAGAGGCTCGGATTTTCCCAGAGCGTCGATGGCTACCAGATACGGTTCGCCGCCCGATATCAATCGCAAAAGCTGGGCCGCCAGAGCGGCGGGCGCGTCTCCATCGAGGGCGTAAAAATCTGATTCCGTTTCCGTTCCGCCCCGTAGCAGAGAAACGCCGAACTGTCGTTTCCAGAGGGCGGCATCGACCATGCCGTCACCACCAACGGTCATAAATTGACCATAGAGTTTTTGTGCTGCTTCGATGCCCGGTTGCCGTTCGGTCTTCTTGTTTTGCGTCAACCAGGCGAAGATGCGTTCGTCAGCGTCCACCGTTCCGGTAAAGCGATCAAAAGCGGCGCCGATTTCCGACAGCGCCGCCGAAGCGTCGAAAAACTCCGAAGCGAACGCGCCGATAAGCAGGACAGGGCAACCGATATGCACAATTGCCTGCCCGAAAAATTGAACAGGCGCCTGCTCCCCGGCGATGAACGCAATGCCGTCGCAATCCGCTCGGTGAAGACGCGCCGCCTCCCTTCGGACAGCGCCCGGAGTGGTCAGCGGTTCTTCTGTCTGCACGACATCAACATCGCGCGCACGAAGAGCGACAGTAATCCGCTCGATCTCCGGCGACACATTCCCAAACGACATCAATCCCAGACGCATACCACCATCATAGCAGAAGCAGGTAAGGTTTTTCCAGTATTTCTCGTATTCGGGCAAGAAATGCGGCGGCGGGGGCTCCATCCATCGCCCGATGGTCGAAGGAAAGGGAGAGTCCCATCATCGGACGCACGACCGCAGCGCCCTCTCGCGCCACAATTGTGTCCGAAATCGATCCGATTCCCAGAATAGCGACCTGTGGCGGTGCAATGATCGGATTGAAGGAATCGATTCCGTAGTTACCCAGATTCGTCACCGTAAAGGTTCCACCGGACACTTCCGAGGACGCCAGTTTACCAATGCGAGCCCGCGCCGCAAGGTCGGCGCGATCCGCTGCGATGGTCGATAATCCCTTTCGCAGTACATCCCGGATTATCGGAACGATCAATCCCTCCTCGCCCAGCGAGACGGCAAGACCGATATGGACATCTTCAAATAGGGTGATCGTGTCCCCATCGATGTGCGCGTTCACGCCGGGATGTTCATGGAGCGCCAGAGAACAGGCTTTGACAATGATGTCTGTCGGCGAAACGCGGACTCCGGTCGCTTTTTCGATAGCGGGTAGGATTTCGCTTCGTAATCGCATTGCCTCGGTCATATCTACGGAAGCGTTCAGGGTCACGTGCGGCGCGTTCCGCACCGATTTGAGCAGGTTGTCCGCCACACGCTTGCGTAATCCGGTCAGAGTCACCGTTTTCGTCCCGCCTGCCGTCGCGCTCGAAAGCGGCGGCGATTGCGGAGTTGGAATCGCCTGCGTAACGGGTTCAGGGGTTGCCGCCCGGACATCCCCTGCAAAAATCCTTCCGCCCGTGCCTGACCCGGAAACAGTAGACAGATCCATACCGGTATCCGCCGCCACCGCACGGGCGAGCGGGGACGCTTTCAAACCGCGACCCGCTATTTCTCCGGCGATCACTTCCGCTCCAGCGAGAGCAGCATGAAATTCAAGGATATCTTTTTCCTGAATACGCCCCTTCGGTCCGGTTCCTCGCCCGGCTAACAGTCGCGTATCGACTCCCAGTTCCTCCGCCATTCGTTGCGCCCGGGGACTTACCAGCAAGGCAGTTGAAGATGCAGTGGAAACTATCTCGGCGCCGGCTTTTTCTACATTGACCACAGGAATCGGTGCAGAGTTGACAGGATTCGGAGCGCTGGCGACGATAGCTTCCGCCACTACCGGCGCCGCAGGGAGATCGTTTCCGACGGTGACCGTTTCTCCCGCCGCTCCCATCACGGCGACCGGCGCCTCGACCTTTACATAAGAATCCGCTTCCGCCAGTATCTGCAACAGGACGCCGCTTTCAGGGCTTTCCCATTCCATACTGGTCTTGTCCGTTTCCACTTCCGCCAGCGGTTCACCCGAAGCGACGGTATCGCCTACCTTCTTGAACCATTGCACGATGCGGACTTCCTCTACGCTATTGCCCAGTACCGGCATCTTGATCGTCTTTGCCATAATGAGAAACTCTCCGGAAACGGATGATGCCACTATGTACCATTCACCCGGTCAAAATTCCTCCTTTTGCTTTCTTTTGCTTTCGTTTGCTTTCGTTCTCAGGAAACGTTATCCAAAAATTCCGAACCGGAGATGGAGCAAAAAAGGACGATCCTTCGTCTTTAGATATAGGGAATATTTCCCTGATACCGACGCCGACGGAATGGTCTCGGCGAAATGGCAGGGATCATGCTACGTCCATTCAAACACCTGTGGCCTACATTTGGTAAGCGTCGCGCACTGCGCCCGATTGAAGAAAAATTTCGTGATTTTCTACGCTACGCCTATGGCGTGCGCCTTTCCGAATACCAGAAAATGGATAAGGATTTACAGGCGGCATTAAACGAAAAATTCGCTTTTGTCTATTTGCGCGATCCTCTGGAAGAAAAGATCACGCAGTTCTTGTACGGACCGGCGCGACCGTCATACTGCCATGCGCCTGGCTGCGAATGGCGCGACGGTGAGTTCAGCGCATTTCATCTGGAAGCCCGATATTGCGTCCGCTGTTCTCATTGCCAGATCCGAACGATGAAGACTTCAGGCGGATGGCAGGACATTTCTCGCGATGATTATGAGTTTCTATTCGAACAGGATACCGCGCATCGGGCGCAGTGGGGTTCCGCTCGCGAAGTCGGAAATTACAATCCGTATGAGAATTCGCGTCTCGCCTTCCCCAATCAGGTGAGCGCCTCCATGAGCGTCGCCAGTGAGACTGGTGAACCGGTCACATCGAATATCGCCTCAGCGCGAAATGAGCCGTCCCGTTACTGAAAAAAGGAATCGAATATCTATGCGCGGATGAGGAGCAGTCACTCTGAGACATCGCTTCTCATCCGCCCGTCAGCATCGGGCTTTTACGACCGAGTGAAGACTTCGCGTCGCGCTTCACGCTCACGATCACGATCCGCAATCGCTTCCCGTTTATCATAAAGCTTTTTGCCGCGCCCGACCCCCAGTTCCAGTTTGGCGAATCCACGATCAAAGACCAGCGCCAAAGGTACCAGAGTCAGCCCTTTTTGCTCCACCACCCCACGCAGGCGATCTAGTTCACGACGAGTCATCAATAACTTGCGGTCTCGTATCGGGGGCGGATTGTATCGCCCTCCCTCGGTATGCGGCGAGATGTGCATATTGTGTAACCAGAGTTCGCCTACCTTATCGAATCGCGCAAAAGCGTCGCCCATGTTAACCTTACCGGCGCGAATCGATTTCACTTCCGTACCGGCGAGCACTAACCCCGCGGTATAAGTATCATCGATAAAATACTCATGCCGCGCTTTGCGATTCACCGCCGCTGTTCGTCGCGCTCCTGTTTTATCCTCTTTTGTCCCCATAGAAAATTTATGTTATCACTTTTCCTAACCGTCGCCGCGCCACCCGGCTTCAGAATTAACCTCACAGGATTTTTCATTTGTCGGAACTTTACGGGTTCCTCCCATGTTTAACTACAGAGTAAAGAATTTTACGAATGAGTAAAGAAGCGGAAAATCTGAATAGCGCAGTCTGTAGCGGCACACTATGGGAGCGACGGCAACGCCATCAGGAAGTCGCCGTTATCGACGCGGCGAACGCCCTGATTGAAGAGCGGGGATTCGAGGCGATGACCATGGACGATCTCGCAGACCGGGCTGGAATTTCCAAACCCACTCTCTACAAACGTTTCCCTTCCAAAGAGGCGGTCGCAGTACGGGCGATTATTCACTTGATGGAGGATGGCTTGCGCGGCATTCAGGCTCTGCCCACTGACTGGAGCGCATGGGAAAGATTTTCCTCCACTATTCGCTGGATTTTAGAGAAACGCCTCATGGAAAAACGCGTCCGGTTTGGTAGCGCTAAAGCGATGCTGGTTCCTGTCATCCGCACGAACCCCGATTACCGCCGAGCCTTTGACGCTGTCACGCAAACGATCCAGCAAATTGTCGAACAGGCGCAACAAGATGGCGATATTGATCCTGATCTTGATAGTCGTATCGTTGCTCAAACGCCTTTCAGTTTGGCGCGTGACAGCGAATACGAAGAACTGATCACCTCAGGTCAGTGCGATGCAAGAAAGGCTGTCGACACGCTAACAGGCATACTTTTACGCGGCGTTCGAATAGAGGGAAATGCAGGATGAAATTGCGGAATAAAATCCATCTCTCTGTGAACGGAGCGCTTGCGTTCACTCTGACGATAGCGGGTACGACATCTGCTCGAGGACAATCTCCGGCAGCGGTTCCTGCTCCGAGCGGGCAAGCGATCAACCTGAACCTGGGGCAGACAGTTCAGGAATCCCTGCGCGTCAGTTTTGAAGTGGAACAGGCGAACCGGAACGCCGCCCTGAGCGCACAACGCGTCAATGAAACGGTGGCGGGGAGTCGCCCCAGTATTGTCGGAACCGCCAGCGCTTCCCGTTTCGATGCTGCGACACGCATCCCCTTTGGCAGTGGGCAGCCCGTCGAAGTATTGCCAGATCATCTGGAAACGGCGACTCTGACCGCCGCTTATCGTCTGGATTTCCTCGGTCAGGTTCGGGCGGCGACCGATCAGGCGCGTCTTCAAGCCCTTGCCGACAGAATTTTGGTCAATCAGGTTTCCAATGTCCGCGCCTTGAATGCGAAAACTTCGTATTATGCCACCTTACGCGCCGATCATCAGGTACAGGTAGCGGAAGCTGCTCTCCGTAATGCCCAAGTTCAGAGGGATACGGCGAAAAAACTGTACGAGGGTCAGGTCGGGCAGAAGATCGATTTGCTTCGTGCGGAGACGCAAGTCGCCACCGCACAACAAGACCTTACACGCGCCCAGAATGAACGCGATATTTCTCGCGCCGCCTTTAATGAACTCTTGCATCGTCCCCTGACCGCACCTTTTACGCTTCAGGACGTTTCCGGGGTCGCTATCGGCGCGGATATCGGGGGTAAAGGCGATAATGCGGTCGGCGCGGAGAACGCCCCACTCTTCGCCGCTCCGGTAGCGGAAGTCACCGCCATCAATGTGGACGCCAGCATTGCGACAGCGCTACGACAACGTCCGGAAATCCTCGCCGATGAGGCGCAACTCCGCGCCACTGAACGAGGAATCAAACTGGCGCGAGCGGGTCAGGAACCCACTTTCGATCTCTCCGCCAGCGGTAACTATTACCCAACTTTTTCGCTTCAGACACCACGTAATAAAACGGCGGAAGTCAGGATCGCCGCCCGTTTTCCGTTCTATGATGGCGGCGTCACCGAGGCGCGGGTCCAGCAAGCGAAACTTCGGGTTGCGAACGCGGGCACGTCCCTTGAGTCCGCTCGTAGCGCCGTGTCGCTGGAAGTCCGTCAGGCGTACCTGAATCTTTCCACGGCGGCGCGGCAGATCGATGCGGCGAACGCGGCTTTGCGCCAGGCGGTGGCCGCCCGCGAACTGGCGCAGGTACGTTACGAGGGGCAGGTCGGTCTTTTTCTGGAAGTAACTGATGCACAGGCGGCTCTCGTCCGTGCGGAAAACCAGCAGGTAGACGCCGTTTACAACTATTTTATCGCACGCGCCCAGTTCGATAAGGCTCTGGGAGTTCCGCAGACAGCAAGCGCCCCTTAACGCACGGATCGGCCCTTCCCTTACGGCGTCCGGGGAGTCCGCTTACCGAATTCGGAGAGACAGGGAATTGACGACGGAACGTGCCGCGCACGTCCGCAAAACAACGACAGGAACAGCATCATGGCAGAAGAAACGCGACAATCAGTACAACCTGTTGAGGCGCAACGCGGCGCGAATTTATATGCTAACAGCAACGGCGCTCAGACGAATGGAAGCGGCGCCCCCGCACCTCCGCAAACGCCTAAACCCTTGGACGGGAACAACGCCAGTGCGCAGAAACAAGCGTTACGCAAGCGTCTGCCGGTTCTACTCGTCGTCGGCATACTGGCGATAGTCGGTCTGATTTACGGCGTCAATTACTTCCTATGGAGTCGGACACATGTCAGTACGGATGATGCCTATGTCACCGGGAACCTGGTGAATGTCAGCCCGGTCATCGGGGGGACGCTGGCGCAACTGACCGTAGGCGAAGGCGATCATGTGAAAAAGGGACAACTCCTTGCCCGAATCGATGACGCCGGCCCCCGTGCGGCGCTGGCGCAGGCGCAAGCCGCCTATGAAAACGCTGTTTCGCAGGTAGCTCAGGCGGAATCCAGCTACGCTTACCAGAAAGCGGCGACCGAAGCGGCGATAGCTCGAGCGAATTCCGCTCTACAGACCAATCAAGAAAAGACCCGTGCGGCGCAGGCGCAGGTCGCCCTTGCAAGCGGGACGACGCGCAGCCAGATAGCGCAGGCGCAAAGTCAGGTACGAGCGGCGCAGGCGCAGGCAGTGCAGGTCACCTCTCAGATCAAGACGGCGGAAGCCGCTCTTACTGGAGCCCGGCAGGGGGTTGAAACCGCAGAACGTGGGGTTCGCGCTCTGGAAGCCCGCCTTTCTTCCGCACAAGCCGACCTCAACAGGGCGAATCGGGATGAAGAGCGCTACCGCAACCTTCTGGCGAAGGAAGCCGTGACGCAACAACAATACGATGTCGTCGCTGCACAACAGGCTTCGTCGCAGTCCGCTCTACGAGCCTTGCAACAACAAATCAATCAGTCTCGTTCGCAAGCAGCGCAGGCGCGGGCGAATGTCGCACAGGCGGAAGCGAATGCAAACGCCGCACGAGAGGCTGCCAGCGCCGCACGGGAACAGGTAGGAGTCGCTCAGGCGGGGTTCAACCTCGCTCGCGCCAATGAAGCGCAAGTCGGCGTCCAGAACGCCAACGCCGCCGCTACCGCAAGCGGCAACGCACAGGCGGAAGCCGATATCGCGACAGCGAACGCTGGAAAAACACAAAACGAACTACGCAGACAGCAGATCGAAACCGCCAGAGCCGCCGTCCGGCAGGCGGAAGCGGTTCTGAAAAATGTGAATGTTACCCTCCGTGATACCAATATCTATGCTTCGACCGACGGTATTGTCGTCCGAAAGACCGTTAATCAGGGAGTTTCGCTGGCGCAGGGACAGACGATTTTGACCATGACGCAGGGCGAAAAGGTGTTTGTTACGGCAAACTTCAAAGAGACGCAGGTTGCCAATGTCCGGATCGGTCAACCGGTGGAGATTCAGGTGGACGCCTTTCCGGGAAAAAGATTCGCGGGCGTCGTCGGTTCGATCAATGAAGTGACTGGCGCGACCACTTCCCTGTTACCGCCGGATAATGCAACGGGCAACTTTACCAAAGTCGTCCAGCGTATCCCGATCAAAATCGCCCTGACTCCGGCGGAAGGGAAAATCAGTCAGGAGGATTTGAACCTGTTGCGTCAGGGCATGTCCGCCATCGTTACCATTGATACGCAGGATCGAACCTCACGGCCGGAACGAGTCCCGAAAGACTACGACAAGGGCGCCCCTATCATGGCGAGCAACTGATCCGGACGAGTAACCAGAAAATTGGCTTTTGATACCGTTTCCTTCAAACGATCAATGGAGGAAGCGGCATCAAAAGCCGGGAGATTCCCGAAATGTCCGTAGCCAACCCTGCACAATCCCGTATTCCTGAGCCTTCAAACCCGACGGCTGGCGCTCCCGTCAGTGACATTGACCTGAACCCGCAGCGCTGGCTGATTCTGGTGGGTCTGATTCTGGCTTCTATTATGGAAGTTCTGGATACGACCATCGTCAATGTCGCTCTACCACAGATGGCAGGAAACATGGGCGCGACGAATCAGGAAATCGCGTGGGTTTCGACCTCCTACATTCTCTCGAACGTCGTCATCCTACCGATGACCGCATTTCTGGCGGGTCGTTTCGGTCGTCGGCAGTATCTGTCATTCTCTATCGCCCTGTTTATTGTCGCATCTTTCTTTTGTGGTACATCAAGGACTTTAGGCGAGATCGTCTTCTGGCGCATTTTGCAGGGAGCGGGTGGCGCGGCGTTGCTTTCCACCGCTCAGGCGACTATCCGGCAGATATTCCCTTTGACGCAGCAGGGAACGGTACAGGCGCTCTTTATTCTCGGTATTATCGTCGCCCCTACTCTGGGGCCGACCCTCGGCGGATGGATCACGGACAATTACTCGTGGTCATGGAATTTCTTCATCAACATTCCTATCGGCATCTTCTCTCTGTTTCTAGTCGGCGCCTTCCTGAACGACTCCCAGAAGCCCAACCGGAACGCGAAGGTAGACTGGCCGGGAATCGGATTACTGACGGTCGGACTCGGATGTCTTCAGTACGTTCTGGAAGAAGGAAACAAGGACGACTGGTTCCAGAGCGATGTAATCCTTATCCTGACCATTATTTCGGCAGTCTGTCTGGTGGCGATGCTGATCTGGGAAACGTGGCCCACTAACGAACACCCGGTCATCAACTTTGGCATCCTGAAGAATAAATCGCTTGCCGCCGCGCTTGGGCTGTTTGTCAGCCTGGGAGTAGGATTATACGGAGGAATCTACCTGTTTCCGTTGTTCGTTCAGACCATTCTTCACTTTACGCCCACGCAGACCGGTCTCGTTCTGCTTCCCGGCGGCATAGCCACTGCTGTTGGCGTTATCATTTGCGGTCGTACCCTGAATGGTCCCAAACCGCTGCTCGATCCGCGTTACCTGATCTTTTTCGGCATGGCGATGTTTACCATTTCTATGTGGTACCTCGGTCATATGACCACACAGAGCGGCGAACCGGATACACGATTCGCCCTCATATTACGTGGCATCGGTCTGGGGTTTCTGTTCACGCCGATCAATCTGGTAGCCTTTGCCGGACTGAAGCCCAATGAGATACAGCAAGCGTCTGGCCTCATCAATCTGACCCGACAGTTGGGCGGTTCTTTCGGGATCGCTATTCTGGGCACCTATGTCCAGAACCAGATCGTGTACCATCGGACAATGCTGGGTTCACATATTTACGCCGGAAATCCCGCCCTGATTGAGCGTCAACAGGGGATCCAGAGCATGCTGTTACAGCATGGCTACACCAGCGCTCAGGCATCCGCCGGTTGGTTGGGCGTCCTGAATCAGCAGGTCTATCGTCAAGCGGCGACTATGGCATATAACGATGGATTCTTGATGATCCTGATTCTGTTCCTGCTGGCGACCCCCTTCGTCTTTTTGCTAAGACGTCCCTCTGGCCCTCCGGGCGGCGGAGATACCCACTAAAGCCAATGGAAAACGCCCCGGTCATTCGACCGGGGCGTTTCTCTTGAACTCAACCTGATTAACTCAACCTGATTAACTCAACCTGATTAACTGACGAGCAGTTTGGCTCTGGAGATATCTTCCCACGGGAAGTTAGGATTGCCGAAGTGTCCGTTGCGGGCGGTTTCCCGGTAAATCGGGCGACGCAGATCGAGCAGTTCGATAATTCCCTTCGGGGTCAAATCGAACGTGGATTTCAATCGGGCGGCGATTTCGACATCTGGTTCCTTGCCCGTTCCGAACGTGTCTACACGAACAGAAACGGGTTGCGCGACGCCAATCGCATACGCTAACTGAATCTCACATTTGGGCGCAAGTCCAGAAGCGACGACCAGTTTCGCCAGATACCGGGCGACATAAGCCGCTGAGCGGTCTACCTTGGTCGGGTCTTTGCCGGAGAAGGCGCCGCCACCGTGACGCGCATAGCCGCCATAGGTATCGACGATGATCTTACGTCCGGTGACCCCGGTATCACCCTGAGGGCCGCCAATGACGAAGATACCGGTCGGGTTGACATGCTTGATGATGTCGGACTTGACATACTGATCGAATTCCGCCAGAACCGGCGCGAAAACGTACTCCTCGACCAACGCCTTGACATCGCCATGGCTGTGGCGCGGTTCGTGCTGTGTCGAAAGCACCAGAGTATCGATATGGCTGGGCGAGCCGTCTGCGTTGTAAGCGACAGTCACCTGAGATTTGGCGTCCGGGCGCAGTCCCAGTTCGGGATGCGTGCGACGGATTTCCGCCTGTTTTTTGGTCAATCGGTGCGCGATTGCGATAGGCAGGGGCATCAATTCGGCGGTTTCATTGTTGGCGTAGCCGAACATCATACCCTGATCCCCGGCGCCGCCGGTATCGACGCCCGCTGCAATATCAGGAGACTGCTTCTGAATCGCCAGCATGACGCCAGTAGTATGACCATCGAATCCGAGGTCGGTGTTGTCGTAGCCAACTTCGATAATGGTGTTGCGCACAACATCAGCGATCTCGACATAGGTTCCGGTCGTCAACTCGCCGGCGACGACGGCAAGACCACGCGTTACCAGAGTTTCGATTGCGACACGGGATTTAGCATCGCCTGCGAGACAGGCATCGAGGATGGCGTCGGAGATAGCGTCCGCCAGTTTGTCCGGGTGACCTTCGGTCACGGATTCGGAGGTAAAAAGCTGTAGATCAGCCATGAGAAATTCCCTCTTTCCAAACGAATTGGACTCCTGATAGAAGCGGCGACAGGAGAATCTAAGAGGGGCGGCGGCAGATTCGCACGCAGTACGGGCGACTCTGACCGTTGCGCGGGTTCTCTTATCTTCAGCGAGACAGCATTATTGCCTCTCGCCCGGAATTCGCACCTGCCAGTGATATTTTGTGTTGACGCACAATCAACTACTGGTGGTTGTGGTGACATCTTAGGGCCGTTCCCTCCGTCACTCTGGATAAGTCCGCTTCTCGGTTGTCGGAGACACTATAGCATACGAAATCGTTTTCAGCAAGGAGAGTTTGTGAACGTACCGCCTTTACTGATGGCGCAATTTATTGCACGATACATCAATAATTTGCGATTAAATTATTAATAATGCCATTAATACCTCAGTAAATAACTTTCATCAGGTTACAAGTCAATTATCTTTTGACATTTCAAATAAAAAATAAATTTCAAGTCCCGGTTCTGGCCGATGGATATCATACAGAGCCACGAATTTATCCGGAGTTATGCAAGACCTCGAAAACGTGCGTTCGCCCAGCGTTTTGCGTACTGAATTTGCAACACATACCGAGTGCGTTCCGAAGTATTGGGAGCGCCCCGATGCCATGTCTGGTGATTGAAAAGGTAGATATCACCCGCTTTGCAAAGCATCGCGTACGGGGGATACCCTTCGAACTGCGGTTCTTCCTTACCTTCCGGCGGATAGCGACCGGAGTAATGGCTACCCGGGACAAATTGCGTCGGCCCGTTTTCGATGCCGTCAATATCCGATAACGCGACCTGCACGGTCAGCCATAGAACAGGCATGCGTAAGCGTGCATCGAAACGTGGGATATCAGGAGGCAGAGGAAATTCCAGAGTATCGTCAACGTGCCAGCGGGAAATAGCCTGACCGGTTCCGTTACGAATCACGTTCATGGCGTTAAACGCCGCGCCATTACCGAGTATCGCTTCGGCGCAACGGAAAATTTCCGGGTGACGAGTTAGTTCATCGAAAATCGCATCGATTTCCTGACAGCGGCGCAAGACGAACGTATCCCCTACCCAGGAAAGATGACGTTTGTCAATGGTCGGATCTGCGGCGCATTCGTCCGTCTTCTGACGCAGAGCATCGACCAGTTCCGGCGCCAGCGCTCCGGGAACCAGAACGCATCCCTCACGGAAAAACGTTTCCGCCATTTCGTCAAGGTCAGTCATTATCGTTCTCCTGAAGCGGTTTTCCCAGGACGATTCTCCGGAGACGTTGCCTGCCCAGAGAAAGGTCACAACTACGCTTCTTTGCTACAGTCATATCTGGTATCTGAATTCGACTCCATTTTCCGGGTTCGTAAAATCAGTATAACATGGGGATGTATCTTCGGAATGACGATTCGCATGGTATTCGGGCAGGATACAATAGACCTCTTGCATAAGTCCGCATCTTGCCCCATCATGCGAAAGCGCATAAGACCCCCATTAATGGGGGGCAAGTTACACGGTTGCAAAATGACTGATGAAATTGGTCTAATAGACTCAGGTAAAGAATTTTATGGCTGGAACAAACCCTTATGTCAATATAGAGACGCCGCCGCTTCCCGGGCAGGCATATCAGATAACCATTATTTCGGAAGGAGAACCGCATGTCCTGACCGTCGATCCGCGCCATTTACCGTATGATAGAAGCGGGCAGGTAGGTTCGATTCTGGATATTTGCGAGGGGAATGATATTCCGCTCGAACATACCTGCGGTGGCGTCGTCGCCTGTTCGACCTGTCATGTCATCGTTCGGGAAGGATTGGAATCCTGTAACGAACCGACAGAGGACGAACTTGACCAACTGGAAGAAGCTCCCGGCTTGACCATCAAATCGCGACTTGGTTGCCAGTGCGTCCCGAATGGATCGGTTCCGGTTGTCATCGAAATTCCAGGATGGAATCGCAATGCGGTAAAAGAAACCCCGCACGACTGAATCAACGCAAAAGATCGGATTCAGGAAAGAGGCGGGACTTTAAAGGAGTAAGGGTACGGATGCGCAAAGTGAATCGTTGGCTTTCGCTAATGGCAATCGGGTTGTGTGTTACCCTATTGGGCTGTTCACAGGATGCCTCCCGACAGGACAGCCTCCCCAAACTGAGAAAGCGATTAGCCGTGGATGAAGTGAACGCCCAATCGCCCCTGATGATCACCAGTCTGGATATGGATCAGAATGGACTGATTCCGGAAGCCTTTACCTTCTATGGTCAGAATCGGAAGCCCCGATTCGACGTGGTCGGTCAGCCGGAATCGACGGTCACATTCGCGATGATTATGGAAGACTTTGATGCGCCCGGCGATAGTCCCTTCGTCCACTGGGTCGTCTACAATATTCCCGTCAAGGAGATAAATGGCGCAATATTACCCACTCCCAACTCCGTTGTCGGAAAAAACTCGACGGACAACCTTGATTATTACGGGCCTCATCCCCCTCCGAGAGACAAGCCCCACCACTACCACTTTCAATTTTTCGCGGTCAAAAAACGCTTGCTCCTCGAACCGGGGGCGACCCGTGATCAGGTAGTCGATGCGTTACAAACCAGCGTGGTAGCGAAAGGGGAATTTGAGGTGACGTATCAGTCGCCCTGATCATTACCTTGTAAAAACCATCACTGTCCGTCGGCGCCGGATGAGATGACAGGGAACAGGGGGAGGGTATATTCCGTAAATGGCGTTGAATCTGTTTGCGAAAAGGATTTCTCAGATAGTTTTCATGAATTTTTGTACGGTTGCACGGTGAGGTGTTACATGTTTCTTGCTGGTCGCCTGTGGGCATTGATGCTGTGTTGTATTCCGCTACTGGCAAATTGCCCGTCTCCCGTTACGGCGCAGGCGCCTCCTCCTTTTCTCTGGATCGAAGCGGAGGAAGCGTCCCTTACACCGGAATCCATGAAACCCAATATCAGCGGTTGGGGACGCAAAGAATTCCTGTCCGGCGAAAAATGGCTTCAGATATCTGTCGATGAGAATGCCATAGAAAAAAGCTTTCCGAACGATGGCGTAACGCTCCGCTACAGGATAAATGTGACCGAAGCCGGGAACTACGAAATCTGGAATCGCATCGGATTCGAATTCGTCCGTTCCGCTTTTGAATGGCGTATGGACAATGGCGCATGGTCGCGTATTACCTCTGACGCCCTGACCACAGACTTGATGGAATTGGAACGGTGGAATGAAATCGCCTGGATAAAGATGGGCGGAATGGATTTGAGCGCGGGGTCTCATACACTGGAAATACGTCTCCCTAAACTCAAGGATGAAAAAGGGAAATTTCAGCGAGTCCTGTACGCCGCCGACGCTTTTTGCCTGACACGAGGAAAGTTTTCCCCCAACGGTAAATTCCGACCGGGCGAGGAAGGTCGTAGCGATGCGGATCGCGCCGCCGAAAAGAATGTCTTCGTTTTGCCGGAACCGACAACGTCAGGGGTACGGACAACAATCCCTCTGAAGGGCGATTGGGAAGTGTGCCGCAATGACGAGCAGACGCCTCCGTTCGATGTCGCTATTCCTATGAAGGACTTTCCGGAAAAACCCGTCTGGAAGGCAATAGCGGTTCCTTCCGATAAGAACGTTTCTCGTCCGGATTTGCTGATGGCGCATCGACTCTGGTATCGGACGCGGGTCAACATTCCGGCATCGCATCGCGGACGCTCTTTTTTCCTGACGTTCCCGCGCAACAGCCTGAACACGACAGTTTATGTGAACGGCGTCTTCTGCGGTTTTGAGAAGAACCCGAATGTCCGCTTCAACATCGATATCACTCCGGGTATTAAGCCCGGACAGACCAATGAGATCTGGGTAGGTATCAGGGATGTCTGGTATGGACGCGCCACCAGTCCCAAAGACCCGATGAAGCTTCGCCGACAGTTCAATCTGCCGGTGGATTACTTCTCACAGGGCTTTCAGGACCTTGCCTACCCTATCTGGAACGCTTCCCAGTCCGGTATTGTACAGATCCCTACGCTGACATCGGCGGGCGGCGTCTACGCTTCCGATGTGTTCGTTAAGCCGAATGTAGCGAAGAAAGAACTTGTTGCGGATATTACAATCCGCAATACATCGAAAGCGGATAATGGCGGTTTTGTTACGTGCACGCTGATTGACGCCAATACAAACATGCCGGTGAAAGCATTCGCTCCCATATACAGCAGGGACGCATCAAGCGGCGGGCGAGGCGGCCCTATTCAGGACCTTCGACTGAACACGGTGACGTTGCGTGACCAGGGGATTTTTCGGGTCTCTGCGGGTCAGGAAACGACGATTTCCGTCCGTCTTCCTTTTTCTGAAGCGAAACTCTGGTGGCCGGTACCAAATCCTCAACTGTACCGCTTAGGCGTCACGGTGTCTTCAGATAATACTGCGATGCCGGTCGAGAATAAGCAGGGCAAAAATGAAGACCATTCTGAAACGCGATTCGGCTTTCGGGAATGGGGTAGCAAGGGAAAAGACTTTACGCTGAACGGAATCGTCTGGCATGGGTGGGCGGATTTGAATTTTGGCTCTAACCCGGCGGAATGGCTCACCAATTATCGCAAGACGAACCAGCGCTTCATGCGCCTTTCCGGATACGCGCAGGGCGGCCCGATGTGGTTCGATAAAACCCCAACCGAAGCGCTGAACTTCTTCGATGAAAATGGTGTTGTCGTGCGCCGTAGTGGGGATCTGGACGGCGAAGCGATCGGCTACATGGCAATTGAAAATGACCCGGACTTAAAAGCGCTTTACAAATCGGAGATCAAGGTACAGCTTCTCAACAACTGGCGCGACCAGATGATCGCTCAGGTCAAAGGCGAGAGAAACCACCCGTCCATACATGTCTGGTCAATCGAGAACGAGTGGCTCTACATCAACTGCATCAACCTGTACGGCGGATTGATGGACGAGTTTGAAAAAGTGGAAAAGGTTGTCATGGACGCCGTCATGAAAACCGATCCGACTCGGTTAGCGATGGCGGATGGCGGCGGAGCGGGTAAAGATAATCTGTTTCCGGTGCACGGCGATCACTATGTTTTCGGGGATATGACCAGATATCCCGCCCTTGCCTATGAGATGAACCCGTCCGGCGGTGGACGCGGGCGTTGGGTATGGGATGGCAAGCGTCCCCGCTATCCCGGCGAAGACTTTTTCGCCAGTGGTATCAATCCCTTCGATTACGCCTATTTCGGCGGCGAGGAAACTTTTGTCGGCAAGTCGAACACGAAGCGGGCGGCGGGCATTATCCAGACAATGCTGACAGCAGGATACCGCTGGGCGGAATTCGGCGCATTTCATTTCTGGCTCGGTTCCGAATCCGCCCTCAATCAGTATGGGGCGAACGCCGATCTGGCGGTCTTCTGCAAAGAGTGGGATTCCGCCTTTCCTTCCGGCGGTTCCGTTCCCCGTAACCTTGGCATCTTCAATGACCAGTTTCAGGATGACGAGCCGATAACGCTAACCTCGACGATCAGTATCGACGGCAAAAATGTTACTACTGTCGGAAAATATACTGTCCCGCCGGGAATGAACCGCAAATTCACGCTTACTCTCGCTATTCCAGCCATCTCTTCCGCTCGCGCTGAGGGTAACTGGATATTGCAACTGACTCAAGGCGGAAAAGAACGCTACCGAAATATCAAGGCGATCTCTGTCCTGAATCCGGCTTACAATCCGTCGAAGCTCAATGTAGCGCTGGTGGCGGGAGCGCCGCTCGGTGGATTCAAACCGGTCAGTCAGCGTGAGAAAGATTATGGTCGTTCAGGTAAAACCAGTGAGCGGAATCCTTCGATCGGACTCGCCTTATCCGCGCCAGAATCCGTTAAGACGGCGCTGGTCGTGTATGACCCGCAAGGAGCGACCGGCGCCTATCTCAAGGCGCAAAAAATTCGCTTCACTTCGATATCCGCGTTGAACAACCTGCCCAAGGATGACGTTCTCCTTATCGGTCGGGATGCGCTCACCGAAGCGGAAAGCGCCTCCTCCACACTGGCGGCATGGGCGGCGGGCGGTGGGCGTCTGGTTATATTGGAGCAAAAATTTCCGCTCAAGTATCAGGGTCTTCCCGCGCAGATGGAGCCGTCACAGAATGTGGGGAGAACGGCGTTTATCGAAGATGAGTCCCACCCGGCGCTCTCAGGGCTGAAATCCTCTGATTTCTTCGCCTGGCCCGCTGGTGAGGTAGTTTATCGCAACGCCTACGAAAAGCCGACACGCGGCGCGAAATCCCTGATCCAGTGCGACAACCGTCTTGCCCGGAGCGCTCTAACGGAAATTCCGGTCGGCGGTGGCTTGATGGTAGTCTCACAATTACGGATTGCGGAAACCCTGAAAGTCAATCCGGTAGCGCAACAGTTGTTGCTGAACCTGCTGAAATATGCAGGGGCATACAAACGGGAAACGAGACCTGTCGTGGCAGCTCTGGCAGATGACGCCCAGTTAGGCAAGGCTCTGGAATCGGTCGGGGTAGTTCATACCAGAGTCAATGACCCGCTTAAGGCGATATCACTGCCGGGACAAAGGATCGCTGTCATCGGAGCGTCCCCGGCGAATCTGAAAACGCTTGCGGCGAACCTGCCCCTTGTCCGTCAATTCAATGGACGAGGCGGTTGGATTCTCTTTGCTGGTCTGACGCCAGAGGGGTTAGCGGATTACAACAAGATCGTCGGGGTCAACCATATGATCCGCCCCTTCCGCAGGGAACGCGTCACTTTCCCGCCCAAACGCTCGCCTTTGACTGCGGGATTGAGTATCGGGGATATCGCTCTGACCTCTGGCGAGCGAATCAATGGCTTCAGCGACGATCAATACATGGCATCAGATGTCTTCAGTTACATTGTTGACTATGATGAGGTCGCCCCGTTCGCCAAACTACCCGAGCCTTCTTACTGGGGCAACAGTGATGGGAGCAACGATCACAACCCGTACAATATCGTCAATGGCTTTACTTCTGCGGACGGCTGGCAGTTGATCTTCTCTATGTGGGCGGGACCGGGCGGTAAGCCGAATGTACCGATGACTTTCCCGAAATATCAGGAAATTACCGATGTCGAGTGGACAGGCAATGCATTCTACTACCCGACGAAAAAGTTCGAATTGCTCTTCGATGGCAAAAACCCGGTCGAGTTCAAAACCGTTCCAGACAACTCGACACAAAACTTCCAGGTTCCTACCGGGCGAGTCGGTAAGGAAATCACGATCAACATCACCGAATTCGAAAAAGCGAAGGAACCGTCCATTGTCGGCATCGACAATATTCGCCTGTTTGCGAAACGTCCCCCTGAGTTTTACCGGACTGTGCGCCCGCTCCTGAATATCGGAGCTTTGATGGCATATGACCGGGGAACGGGCGGTATCGTCCTGTCGAATATCAAGTTTCAGGAAACCGAAGCCGCGCCGGAAAACCAGCGCAAGAAACGCAATATTCTGGCGACGGTTCTCCGAAATCTCAAAGCCCCATTTTCCGGTGGGGCGACGGTTATCGCCGGTGCGGCGCTCAATTACACTCCGCTCGATATCAGCAAACAGGCGAATCAGTTCCGGAATGAACAGGGTTGGTTCGGAGATAAATCCTTTACGTTCCGGGACCTTCCCACAGGACGGCAGACCTTCTCCGGCGTTCCGTTTGACATTTACCAGTTCGCGACATCGTCTGTACCGAATACGATCATGCTGGGCGGGAGCGGTATCCCCAACAATCTGCCGGACGCCGTTCGCGGCATTCCCGTCAATCGCAAAGCGGACGCATTATTCTTTCTTCAGGCGGCGCGGATCGACAACCGGCGCAACAATGACGAAATCCGCGACCGTAAACGGTATGAGATGGCACGCTATGTCGTGACCTACGCCGACGGACAAAATGTCAATGTCCCGATATACTCTGAGATCGATGTGGATGACTACAAACAGGAAACGCCCCGTTCGTTACCGGGAGCGCAAATAGGCTGGATCAAAAAGTATGAAGGAACTCCGCAAACGGCGGTCGCTTACGTGAAGCAATGGGACAACCATCGTCCCGGCATCGTGATTCAGAGCGTCGCTCTGGAATATGGCGCAGATAAACGCGGCGTCCCTGCCCTGATGGCAATCACCGCCGCCTCCGCCCGGTAGAGTGTTTTGGGCACAGATACCCGGCGCAAATACGGCTCCGGGCGTCTTTCTTATGCTGATTGGGAACGCGCCCACGTTGAGGTTGTCACCTCCTGCGGGTATCCACTTTTTAGAACGGAATGCACGAATGCTGGTCTTTGGGGCGATTGCGCCGCACGGCGGCGATATTCTGGAAGAAATAGCCGATGATGCCTCAATCATGGCGCAGACTCGAGCGGCGATGCTGGAATTAGGGCGACGTTGCGCCCTCGCCCGACCGGACACGATTGTGGTGTTGACGCCGCATGGCGCAATTCTCAAAGGCGCGGTATCCATTGGCTACGCGCCAAAGGCATTCGGCGAACTGGGCAAAAAGCCCCGCGCTATCTCCGCCACCTTTGAAACGGATTTACCTCTGGCAGAAAGCATTCAGCAGGAAATGGCGGCAAGGTCTCTCCCTGTCATGCCCATAGCGGTTAAGCCTACGCGCCGTTCAAAAGAAACGTCGATTGTGCCGTTGGACTGGGGAGCGCTCATCCCTCTCTGGTATTGCGCTCGCCCTCTGTCACCTGCACCACAGGTGGTAGTGATGGCTCCTGACCGCAGTTTGATGCGCGAAACTCTTGTCCGTACCGGAGTCGCTATCGCTCGCGCCGCTTCCGCATCCGGTAAACGCGTCGCTCTGATCGCTTCCTGCGATCAGGGACATGCCCATGCCGTTGATGGTCCCTACGGCTATTCCCCCGCTTCAGCGCGACATGATGAGGCGATGTGCGCCGCAATAGCGAAAAATGACCTTCCCCGTCTGCTGGAATGGCCAGAATCTTTCCTTTCCGAAGCGAAAGTGGACGCTTACTGGCAAACGATCATTCTAGCCGGCGCTCTGGCGCATACGCCTATGCAAGGCGAACTTCTCTCCTATGAAGCCCCTACCTACTTCGGCATGGCAGTCGCCGCTTACGAACCTGTTACCCGCTAACCACAACCCCGTTCCGGAAACGGAGCCAGGAAAATACGGAGCCGGAAAAATAGTGAGAAAGAAAATGCGAATTCGATTCGTCCAGCGAATTTTCTCGCTCTGGCGTTTGTATACGCTATAGTGAGGTGGTTTCTAATGAGTAATTCTTCGTTCCAACGCGATCATAACCATCGCAGTAGCTACAAAAGCGGCATCCTTGGCATTCTGCTTTCGGGCATCTTTTTGTCCTTGCTGGCGCTCGCCGCATTTGCCGCGACGCCCCGTGTCGGCGAACGCGCCCCCGATTTTTCGGCGGACGCTCTGGAAGGCGGAAAGATCAAACTGTCTCAAGTTACAAAGTCCGGTCCGGCGGCGCTGATCTTTTTACGAGGCTATCCCGGCTATCAATGTCCTCTCTGCACCATGCAGGTCGCCGAATTGTTGCGGAACGCCAGCAAATTCGCGACGGCGAAAGCGCAAATCATCCTCGTCTATCCCGGTCCGGCGGACAATTTGAAGGCTCACGCTCAGGAATTCGTGACCGGTAAATCCTTACCCAAAAACGTTCGCCTCGTTCTGGACCCGGATTACAAAGTCGTCAATCAATACGGTCTGCGCTGGGAAGCGCAAAATGAAACAGCGTACCCTTCTTCGTTCGTTATTGACAAAGGCGGGAAAGTCGTTTACGCTAAAATCAGCAAAGAACACGGCGACCGCGCAAAAACAGGAGATTTGTTGGCGGCGCTAAACGTCAAGTAAGCATCCCGTAAGCAGGGACTCAAGGGAAGCGAAAAAGATATTCATGAAACTTATCGAGCTTCCCACCCCCCTTTCCCCGATGCCGGAATTTCTGCCCTCCGGAGCGTCCGCCGCCGACTGCATCCGAGCGGCGTTACGAAACCATCGCGCCTGGTTTTCGGAGACATGCCTTGCGGGCGGCGGCGCCGTCCTCAAGGATAACGGCGTCGTCTATCTTACCGGAGGCGAGAAGACGAAACGGGGTGGCGTGATCGCGTTTCCTACTCTAAAGACCGCAACCGCCGGCGAGACTCTGGATCGCATTCTGGCATACTATCGTTCGGAGCGACCAGAAGACGGTTCGGGCGGTAGCGTTGCCGTCTGGGCGACCGTACCGACCCAACCTCGTGACCTAGGCTCCAGGTTACTGGCGCGTGGTTTCGAATGGGGATGGCAGCCGCACTGGATGGCGGCGGACTTACACGTTCCTGTCGCGGACTTTCCCCTGTCGGAAAATCTCCGTATAGCCGTAGACGATGAAGCACAATGGGATGTCGCCGACTTACCGTATTACTCCCCCGATGAGGTTACCAAATTACGCGCAATTGCCCGACATCGCCCCCGTCGTATGTGGCATTTCGGGGCATGGTTGAATGATCAACTAGTCGGTCACAGCATTCTGTTTTTGACGACCGGATGCTACGGAGTAGCGGGAATTTATAGCGTCGGCGTCACTCCCTCCACACGCAAACAGGGAGTCGGTCGCGCCGTTACTCTGGCGGCATGTCAGTTCGCCCGTGCGCTGGGAGCGAATTACGCTCTATTAAATGCCGCAACCGACATTTATAGCCGTATCGGTTTCGTATCGCTCGGATATGGGCAGACCTGGTGGATGCATGACCGTATGTTCGCTCGCCCTGCCCCAACGCCATTCGAGGTCGCTTTTGTCGAAGCCCTCGGGCGCGGCGATTTGTCTGCTCTGAACGCTCTCCCTCCCGATACTCTTCCCTCGGACTGGGACGCCCCCTTACTCTGTGGGCATACGCCCATCGAAATCACGGTCAAGACGCGTCAACCCAGATCCGCCCGCTGGCTGGAAAGACATAGCGCAACTGTCACTCTGGTTGACGCCTGGGATCTTGGATGGAAGTCCAGAGTCCGGCGCACCGTTGCGAATCAGCCGAAGTCCGGGGAGGAATTCTCCATTCAGGGAGTTCGCACACCGCTACACGAAGCGGCGGGGCGGGGAGATTGTGAACTGCTTTCAGTTCTTCTTGCCGACAGGCCCAATTTGACATTACGAGACAGACAATACAACGGTACGCCGCTCAATTGGGCGGAAATTTACCGACATAATGATGCAGCTCAGCTTATTCGGGACGCTTCATAAATTCTCCCTCAAATAAACTCAGCGAAGCGACTTCGCCCGTTGGTTTCAAAAAAAGGAAGCCTCTATAGTCCCGAAGGTATCTTCCTGTCCGATGGTAATAAATTGGGCGAAGGCAAGGTGTTTCAGCGACAAATCTATTCGGCTCCACCGAAGACGAAGTCCCTGTTCCGACAGTTCGATGGTAGCGACGCCATAGGCGGGGTCTTCGTACTCGCCAACAAAATCGGTAAGCGGTAACGGACATCGCTTACCTTCCTTCCGTCGCTTTCGATGTCTTTAGCCTTATCCGCCGGGACGCTGTCCTGCTTCCATAGCATGCGCGTTTTTTCATCCTCTCCAGAATGTCATCGATCGCTGCGGTATCCATTTTTCTCACATCGGAAATTATAGCAGAACGCCCGTTTGAGCCGACAGGGGACGCCCACACACATTCCTCAGTCCGGTTGAATTACCCTATGTGGGAGTCAATCAGTCAGGAATCCACCGATAGATTTGGGGAGATTCTTAGGAAGTTGTATTCTGGTAGCCCCCAGAAAGATCATCAATTCCTGAATTGCCTCAGCGATCGCCGGGCCGGCCTGTACAGCATCCGATTCCTTTTCCATCTCCTTTTCCATAGTCAACGAATGGAGAAGCAGGGTACGGGACGCCCGATCTATCTTCGGGTCAACGCGCCCCACGATCCGCCCCTTCCAGAGAATGGGCAGGATGTAATAGCCCCACTTCCTTTTCTCCGCTGGCGTATACACTTCCCAGGTGTAATCGAAGTCGAATATTTTGCGGTTTCGCTCCCGGTCATAGATCAGGGGATCGAGCGGAGCCAGTAGTCGCACCGCATCAGATTCATTGGAACGAGCATCGTTCTCGAAAAACGCTTCTTTATCCTCGGCAAGGATATACCACGGACGAGAATCCGATTCTACGCGCAACGGGACAAACGATGACGCACCCAGAATACTGAGAGCCTCTTTAGGAAGTCGGAACAGGCGTTTGGCGCGGAGTCGTTTGCGAAGTTTGTAACGAATCGTCTCGTCTTCTTGCGGTAGTTCGGTTGATTCCCAGTGCGAAAAACGCCGATGGGCGAGGTCGAACCAGCGTTCAAAGTTTTCCCGATGGGCGATTGTCAGATGTCCCTGATACCAGAGCTTGTCCAGCACCAGCGAAGCGACCTTCGCACGTGTTCCCCAGCCGGAGGTAGCATGACCGTGTTCCACACTGGTCAGACGCGAACGGAGAGGCCCATTCGTCTCTATCTGCTCGATCAGCAGTTTCGCCACAGGCTCTTCTTCAGGCGTCAGACCGCCCCAGCGTCCGGCTGGCATCCGCCGAGAAAGCATCGCACCTCGAAAGTAGGGATAATCCCGAAGCGGTAAAACACAGAGATTGGGAAAATAGTACTCGAACGCCGTACGCGGTTCCTGATATAGGGCGCCATGCAATAGGGAAGGCGCATAGTTTACGATACGATTCCGCAAAATCAGATCATGCATCCTCCCACAGACATTGATGCTATCTTCCTGTATGAATTCCAGCCTGTCCAGAACGGCATCGACGCTCGTCAGGGACAATCCTCCGGTCAGCGCGAAGGCGTGGATCAGAAAGCGACGCGCCTGCTCACAGGTAACGAATATTGGTTCCGTCATTGCTTCATTATTACGGATCAATCGCTAAACCTGAGGCAATCACCCGCTTTTTGACTCACGATTGTTCCGCCAGTTCGCTCATCGTAGATACGTTTCGAAAATCATCACCATCGACGCTACCCGCTTTGACAGCGCGGATCAGGCGGATACGACGCCCCTGCACCTGTTCTACCCGAAATTCCGTTCCATCCTGAAGCACTGATTCGCCTTCGCTGGGACTATGACCCAGCAAACCGAAAACCAGTCCCCCGATCGTGTCATAATCTTCGTCAGGCAGTTCCATCCCCAGACGTTCATTAACATCTGCGATACTCATACGCCCATCGATAAGCGACTCTGATTCGGAAAGCACCTGCACTTCCGGTTCATCGACATCGTATTCGTCCCGGATATCACCGACGATTTCCTCGACAAGGTCTTCGATGGTGACTAAGCCTGCCGTCCCGGCGTATTCATCCTGCACAATCGCCAGTTGGTGCTGGGAGCGACGCATTTCCGCAAGAAGCTCGGAGACGGTTTTCGTTTCCGGAATAAAATGTGGGGGGCGCATGACACGTCGCAAATTGATGTCGTGGGTGTCGGATTTAAAGAGCGGCAACAAATCCTTGGCGTGAACGATTCCGATGATGTTATCGATAGTGCCATCATAGACCGGAATACGTGAGTGACCGGAGGCGATAATCGTCTCCAAAGTCTTATCCAGCGTCGCGTCTACCGAGAGAGCGGAAAGGTCTGTACGTGGTGTCATGACGCTACGCACCATGGTCTCTGAGAGGTCAAAGACATTAGTCAGAATTTTCGCTTCTTCGTCGTCCAGTTCGTTCTGTTGCGCCCCCTGATCAATGATCTGTTCGAGTTCCTCTTTGGTGATCATAGGCGTCGCAAATTTCGCCTTCACTCCGAAAGGCATGACAATTAGATTGGAAAGCCAGACCACCAGAGCGATAATGGGTGCAAAGAGATAACTGCAGGTCTTCACCAGAGGAGCAAGGCGTAACGCCCAGAAGTCCGGCGCCTGAAGGGCAAGAGATTTGGGGGCGATTTCCCCAAGAACCATCGAAACCAGCGCAATCAGCAGGGTCAATATCGCTTCCGCTATAAACTGGGCGACGTGGAAACTGACGCCGGGTATACGTTCAAGAACCGGAATCAGCGGGATCGATAACGACGTTGCGGCGATAGCGGCAGCGGCAAACCCCAGCAAGGTGATTCCTACCTGAACCGTAGCGATAAAACGCGGCGGATTCTCCGTCAGAGTTTTTACCGAGTCCGCGCCTCGTCGACCTTCTTCCACCAGTTGCTCGACACGAGATCGGCGCAATGCTACCAGCGAGGTTTCCGCCATTGCAAAAGCGCCGTTCAAGAAGATGAAAAACAGAACCAATCCCAGATCGAACGCCCATATAGAGGGATTGATTGCAGGAGTCTTCATAACCGGAGTAGACGGTAACGGAGTCAACGACACCACAGAGGGTGAAACTGTCGGAGTCGGGACAGGGTCGCCTGATTGCGCACGGGCAATAGCAAGGATTGCAATCACGACGAACAGGATAACCGGCACAACGATACCAGGAAAGCGACGACGCGATCCAGATATTCGCTGTACCGGCGCAACAGTGTCCGAGACGGATCGTCCGGACTTTTTCCAACTTTTATAATTTTTACTAGGAGGTTCCAAGGAACAATATTCTCCGCAGGAAGACTCAGCGCGAGGCGGGAACCGCCGTCGCCTGACCGAAGCCAGGCGAAATAACGGTCGGAGCCGAAGCGGTCGCGGGAATTAGCTTCCCGATCAAATTCGGCAATTGGTACGCGCACGCTGTCAAAAACAGCGCAAGCGCCGCCCCGATGACGACTTCCTGCACGGTATGGAAACGAGCTTCGACACGAGCCTGCGCGACAAGTAACGCGAGCAGGAGGGCGCAAGCAGTAGCAAAGATATTGCCAGTGACGAACATAATCGTCGTGGCAAGAAAGAAAGCGATTGCGGAATGACCGGAGACAACGCCACCACGCAGCAATGTCCCCTTCTCCCCCATCACTTTCAGGACGACGAGCAAGATCAAAAGTAAGAGAAAGCCGGTGATAAAAATATAGAGAGCGCTCGGCGACTGCAAACGCAGGCGTAGCATCTCCGGGCGACCATCCCAGAGAAAGAGGATCATGCCGACGACCACCGCATTGATCGAAGCGATCAGCGCCGCGCCCGCCGCAATATCTTTGGCGAATTTCGCGGCGGGGTGGTAGTTCTGCGTAATCATATCCACAACGACCTCGACAGCCGTATTGAACATTTCCGCCATTAATACCAGTGAGATGGCAAAAAGCAACGCCAGCATTTCCATTTTGCCAAATCGTAGCAACAACCCGGAAAGCAAAACAAGGATAGCGGTGAAGAAATGAAAGCGCATATTCCGCTGTGTGCGGAAGGTATGAATCACGCCCTCAGCGGCATGGCGAAAGGAAGTCAGCGGATTTTTCGAGCGCCAGGGTTGAGCCGCATTGAGAGAGGGCAAAGGTCTCTCTCGCGATTCCTCGCGTGTTGTCGGCGAATTATAGGGGCGCGATGCGCTCATTGGTCGTTACAGTATACCGCATCTCAAACCTTTTCCAGAGGTTTGCCCAGCAGGTCTTCTTCGATGACTTTCATTGCGCTTGCTCCCTCCTCCGTCTCATCTTCATGTCCGAGAAGATGGAGGATGCCATGCACCAGCAAGAGAGCGGTCTCATCACTGATATCCCAATCCCGCACCGCCGCCTGACGCGCGGCGGTATCCAGTGAAATGACGACATCACCCAGAATATCCGGCAAGGTGTCGGATGTCCTTCCACTCCCGACTGGCGATGGCGCTTCCTCCGCTCCTGACTGCGGCCAGGAAAGAACGTCTGTTGCCTTATCGAGGCGTCGCCATAGACGGTTCAACTCCCGGATTTCGCTGTCATCTGTCAGGACAACGCTTACTTCCGCATCGAGTCTACCGGCGTCGCTCAGCAGTTTTTTCGCCACTGTCTGCGCCCGGATCAGGGAGGGGGCTGTCAGGCCGTGGCGGATTTGAATCGTTAATTCCATGGGTTTTGGGTTCGTCGTGCCCGTCGTCCGGCGATTCGATAAATCCAGAGCGTTTCAGGAGTTCTTCGCCACGTCGCGCCGCTAGAGATGGATGCACCGAGGCGGTTTCCATTTTTTCTCCAACTCCCTCGCCCAGGTAGGAGGTGAATGTCAATCCAGCAGGCAACTCCGGGATGGTTTTCTGTCCAGGATACACGACGCGACCATGGAACACTCCGGTCAATGCTTGAGCCATCGCTTCCTGAACAATGGTCAGTTCACGTATCGTCAGGTCACATTCATCCAGTTGCCCCTCGGCGCGTTTGTCTTCGACCATACGCGAGACAAATTCTGAGATACGGGCGGGCGTCGGACGCTCCAGAGTCCGGGAAGCTGCCTCCACACTATCGGCGATCATCAAAATTGCCGCTTCCCGTGTTTGCGGCTTCGGGCCGGGATAACGGAATTGATTCTCCAGCGCCGGGTCAGCGACGCCTCCGCTTGCACGATGATAAAAGAACTTCATCAGCGAAGTGCCATGATGCTGTGCGATCAAGTCCCGAACGCGGGGCGGCAGACTGATGGCGGTCGCGATTTCCAACCCTTCTTTGACATGCGCCGCAAGAATCAATGCCGACATCGTAGGGGTGAGATTATCATGGGCGTTTTCCGCTCCACTTTGATTCTCGATAAAAAATTCTGGACGATTGACCTTGCCGATATCGTGGTAGTAGGCACCCACACGACACAAAAGAGCGTTCGCCCCGATTGCTTCAGCCGCCGCCTGCGCCAGATTCCCCACCGATAGCGAGTGGGCATAGGTTCCCGGCGCCTTGAGACGGAATTGCTGGAGTAACGGGGTCGCCGGGTCGGAAAGCTCCAGCAATCGAAGATGAGTCGTTATTCCGAAAGGACGCTCCAGCGCCGCGACGGCGATATAGAACAGAACCAGCGCGAAAACGCCGGAAATAACCCCCCACAGGACATTGGTAGCAATTTCTCGGGGCGCATCGCCCGCCCATTGCCCGGCAATCGCGTTCAATGCAGCGTTTCCACCGCAGATCAACAACGCCGATTTCAGCAAGTCCGTTCGGTTTCGCAATGTCGCCACGGAAACGATGCCGATCAGCGATGATCCCAACGTGATCAGGGTAAAGCGAAGTTCATTGTTGAGGATCAGACCAGATGCAACGGACAGCACCGCCGTGATCAGGGTCGCCACGCGGGGAGAAATGAGAAGCGCTATCGCCATCCCCGCCGACGCTACACACATCATGCCCAGATATCCGGCATGCACTCCCGGCACGGAGATAGCGAACAGCCATGCCCCCACCTTGAGACCAACAACACTGAATACCGCCAGAACGCAGACCAGCAAAAGACGTCCATTATCGTAAAAGACTTCCTGATGGTAAAGGCGAAGATAATATGCTACCAGAGCGACCAGAAAACACACCAGCGCCAGCACGGTCAGTGTCGATGCCGCATCCGGCATATCACGTTGCAGACCAAGAGCGGCAAGCGCATCCAGATGCTTCTGCGTCACTTTTTCACCGGCGCGAACCACGACAGTCCCGGCAGGCAGACGGACAAGTTGCGGAGGCACGGCGGCGCGAGCGGCTTCTTCCTCACGCTCTGTCGATCTTTCATTGAAACGACGCGTCGGCGTCAGAGATTCTGCACCGAGCGAAGCGATTGCGCCACGCATGCGATCATTGGGTAACGCTTCCAGTAGCGAAGAACGCCGGACATCATTCTGCGCTTCATGTAGTTCGTTCGTGCCTTCAGTGATCGAACGGGAGATTTCACGGGAGACCAGTTCACGAGCGACGCTACGCGCCTGTCGCCGGGTCTGAACAGGTTCCTGAATCAGCGTGAGGATATCCGCCACCGGCAACGTCCGGTTTGATTCACGTTGCACATCGGCGGCGATACTCTCGGCCAGAACGGTCGCACCGGCGGGGTCACTGGTATTCGCCGTTTCCAGGCGATCAAAGAGAATCCGGATCGCTTCCGTCGCCGACAGCGTCGCTCCTACAATCGGATCATAGCGACGCTCCACCTGTGCGGCGGCATCTTCACGTAGTCTACGAGTCGACTCCGTATCATCATAATGGACAGTGCGCGGAGCGATTATCTCCCGATTGGCAAGATCGCCTACTTTCCAGGAGAGGCGATTGGATATCAGCGGAATCGCCAGGATCAGGGTGAGTAAAAGGGTTACACCGGCGCCAAGCGCAAATCGCGCAGGAGAGATTTTTTTCCAACGGGGTGAAGCGGCATCTACAGTCAAGAGAGCCCTGAGACGACGGCGACGAGCCTCGGTCGCTTTAGGTTTACGGCGACCCGGAAAAAGTTGGCTCGCCCAACGGGAGAAAAATCCGCTCATGCAATATTTAATGGAATCTGTTGACAGGCTGGCGGCGCGTTCGACCGAGATTATACCGGTTTACGACAATTGGATCGTCGTAAACGATCTACCGCTCTTCGCTCTGGCGGATCTTGCGCTTGCGGGCCGCTTCGGCCTTGCGGCGCTTTTCGCTCGGTTTTTCGTAATACTCGTGTGCGCGCGCAATCTTTAGCGTGCCATCTTGCTGAAGTTGCTTTTTAAAGCGCTTCAGTGCGGCGTCTAAAGGTTCGCCCTGACGTACTTGAACTTGTGCCATATCTATTCATCCCTCCTCACCTCTGTGGTCTCGCTTCGGTTCCCTGTCACAGGATGCGAAACGGAAATTTCTTCCCCATCGGTTCATTCCGACGGAAAAAACGCAGAAAGCGTTAATAACCGCAGAAGCCCGGAGGAACGCGCAACCATGCCGGAGCATTGTATCGGTAGTCTCAAAAGGTGTCAATATGATTCACGTCACCGGAATTCAGACGGTTTTCCTGCCTGATTGTTCTGAACGCGATGAAATCCATTTCACTTTGGATCAATCAAGATGTCGGAGCCGGTTTCTTCCTCGCCCATCAGCGCCGTAATAAATCGATCCAGGGTACGACGGCGAGGTCGACCCCGATGTACCAGTATTCCGGTCGGGCGTCTCAATGCCCCCTCCGCAAAGTACCGTCCAATAAGCAGATTGTCGGCGATTTCCCTACGCACCGTCGATTCCGGCACGATAGCTACCCCCAGGCCGATTTGCGCCGCCTGCTTGATGGTCTCAATATTATCGAAAGCCTGCATGATATCTACCGTTACCCCCTCGCTCTGTAAAAAAGAGTCGATCAGGGGGCGAGTAGGGATATCTTCCTCGAAGGCAATAAAAGGGATTCCCTGCAATTTGCTGACCGGGACATGCTCCCACGCCGCAAGGGGATGACCTGGTCGAGCGATCAGAATCATGTCTTCCTCGCCCAGCGGAACGACCTCGATGAGCGGCTTTTCATGGGGACAGGCGACAATCCCGCAATCAATGGCGCCACTGCTCAATGATTCATAAATTTTATCGGTCCGGAGATATTCCAGATGCAGATTGACCTGCGGGTACTTTGTCAGGTAGCGTGTTAGAGCGGGAGTTAGGGCGTGCAGACCGATAGAATAGACCGTGCCAACGCGCAATGAACCGCTGATGGTCTTTCCGACTTCCGCCATTTCACGACGTAGGGCGTCCGCTCTCGCCACCAGATCGCGTGATCTTTCCGTAAGTAAAAGTCCCGCTTCCGTAAAGCGGGCGCCGGGACGTCCCTTACCACGCTCAACAAGCTTCTGACCGAATTCCTGCTCCATAGCCTGAATGCGCTGGCTGACCGCAGATTGCGAAATAAAGCAACGCTCCGCAGCCCGGGAAAAAGAACCAGTCTCTGCAACGATTAGTAGGAGTCGCAGGGCTTCTATATCCATAGTTCTGGCATTCCGTTACGCTTAATGGTTCTCAGGTAAGATACTTTTGTTTTCTGTCTCGCCATTCATGGAGGAACCCATCGAACAGCGCTTCCGTCCGTACAGTCGCCTGACGGATCGCTTCACGACGCGCCGTTTTATAAAGAGGTAGCATTTCGCACAGATCGAAAGGTTCCGCTACCCGAATGATCGCTTCGTAAGTAAAGTGCGTCCGTACCTGTCCGAGAACTTCCGCTTCCAGTCGTCTCAGGCGCTCCGCCAGGCGCTCCGCAGAACTTCCCTCACCCGGAGCGTCCAACCCGGCAACCACCCATCGTTGCACGCGCTCGATATCCTTGTAACAGAGTTGCGCCTCTTGCAACAACGCTTCGTGTATTCGCCGGTCTCGTTCGCTCATACCGGCAACAGGAACGTTGCGTATATCCTGAATCAGGCTATACAGAGAGCGTATTCGGAGATGAGAATCCTTTGCTAAAGGCAGTGGGGCATTCAGAGTGACGCACACTTTCTCCTCAATCCGCTCCCTCAATCGAGTCAGTCGCTCGTTGTCGTTTACGTCATTCCTAACATCAAGACCCAGTCGATGTTCCACCCCATTCAGCGCAAGACGTTCCGCACGTGCAAATCGGCTCTCCAGCGGGGATTCTTCGTGCGCCAGACCCAGAATTTTCTCCACCCGAGCGATGCCCTTGTGCAGAGCGGGCGCAGGATCGCTCTGAAGCGCATAGAAAACGGAGAGTACGATTATCGGCATTGAGATATCCGCACCGTCGCCTCTTTCCATCAATGCCGTCGCCGCCCAGAATCCGATTTGCGCCGCGCCATCGCCCCCCTCGGATATCGGCAGGCGAACATCGTTCCTCTCGTGAGCTTCGCCTTCGGGGAAAAGAACGAGCTTGCCATTGTGATCCGTCAGAATGCTCTGGCAAATTTTCAGCGCCTTGCGATCAGGCTTTCCACGCTTGATGGGAAAAACGCCGATACGTCGCACCACTTCTCCGACAATTCCCTCGAACAGTTCTTCCATTGCAGCGAAGTAAAAAGGATCACCTAACAGGCGCGACAATCCGAAGACGACAGGAGGATCATGCCAGGTTGGGTGATTGCAAAGCAACATCGCTCGCTTTCCCCGGTAAGCGACAAGACGCCCCCATTCCGCAGGAGAAACCGTAATACGTGATACTCCCTCCCGCATACGCAAGGCAGGGTTGTAAATCGCATACAAAAAGCGCAATAACGCTTTATTTATTTCGGGTACGCCGTTTGATTCCATGAGCGGAAGTAGACTTCGTGCGATGCTACGCCACATACCTCCTTTTCAGGATAGTAAATCAGCGACCAATTGATAGTCCAACGATATTTTCTCCGGATCGTCAACATGCCAAGATCGTGGAGGTCGGATTACGACTGCAATTTACTGTTATCGCTCCTTTATATAATCGCTCCTTTATATAATCGCTCCTTCTATATATCAGATAAACTTATTATATTCATTCGATAAATTCGATTTACTTCTTTGGTTTACGGCGGTATACTTATTGCGCTGATTTTACAGAATTTGGAAACGGCGATTTATGGCTACAACAATAATAAAGAAGGGGCAACCGGGAAGCCGGGCGTTTTTCGCCGATTCCTATTTGCTTCACAAACTCCATTCTCTGTCTGGAGTTCTGCCCATCGGGGCGTTCATGATTTTCCATCTGGTGGCGAACTCGTATGCGTTACGTGGCGAGGTGGAGTTCAATACGACCGTCAAGGTCATTAACTACGCCCCGTTCGTCGCATTGCTGGAAATTGGCGTCATTGCGATTCCGATCCTTTTCCATGCAATCTACGGTATGTTTATCGTCGCAGAAATGCAGGGGCCGGGCGGCAATACTCCGCATTATGGCTATACGCGAAACTGGCTCTACGTCTTTCAGCGCTGGTCCGGCGTCGTCGCTTTCGCCTATCTTATTTTCCACACCTACGATACCAGTATAATGAAGCGTATTCTGGAATGGCAGGGAGCAAGTCACGAAGTCGCTTTCGCCTCCATTTCCTACGCCGCGATGGCGTACCGCTTCACGAATATGTGGTATCTTGCCGCTTACATCATCGGTATTACGGCGGCTGCCTTCCATCTGGGAAATGGAATATTCAACTTCAGCATCCGCTGGGGAATCGCGATAGGCAAGCAAGCCCAACAGGTCGCCGCTGTCCTCGGATGGATCATCGGTCTTGGGCTGACCCTGCTGGGAGCGTGGATCGCTATCAACTTCTCAGTCATGGGACAGAGTTATCTTCAGAAGTATCCTTCGGGCATTCAGGAATTGATCAAGGGCGAAGCTGAGAAGATGTCGTTGAAAGACACCGGCGCGCCGAAGACCGGGGAGGGGACTTTTGTCGCACCCTCTCCAGCGAATCCCGTCCTTTGACAGGGCGTTACGACTAACGTACAGCGCGTCTTTTCCGGTATTAGAATTCGGAGCAGTGTTAAATTATGGCATCGGTAGCGAAAGCGAAAGTAATCGTCGTCGGCGGAGGACTGGCAGGTCTGATGACCGCCGTCAAGATCGCTGAGGCGGGCGGAACGGTAGAACTGTTCTCGCTTGTCCCGGTCAAGCGGTCTCACTCGGTCTGCGCCCAGGGCGGCATCAATGGCGCAGTGAATACCAAAGGCGAGGGTGATTCTCCCGCCAAGCACCTGGATGATACGGTCTATGGCGGCGACTTCCTCGCCAATCAGACCCTGGTCAAGACCATGGCGGATGCGGCTCCCGGCATCATCAATCTGCTGGATCGCATGGGGGTCATGTTCAACCGCACCCCGGAAGGATTACTGGATTTCCGGCGCTTCGGCGGAACCTTGTACCACCGTACCGCCTACGCCGGCGCGACCACCGGTCAACAACTCCTGTACGCCCTCGATGAACAGGCGCGACGCTGGGAAGTCGCCGGGAAGATTGTCAAGTACGAATTCTGGGAATTTCTGGGCATCGTTCGGGCGGAGGGCGGTTCCGGCAGAGTGATCGGCATTGTCTGTCAGGACTTGCGCTCCATGGAAATACGGTCGTTCCCGGCGGACGCCGTTGTGCTTGCCACCGGCGGACCGGGAATCGTTTACGGACGTTCGACCAACTCGGTCATCAACACTGGAACGGCGGCGGGCGCGGTTTATCAACAGGGCGCCTGGTTTGCCAATGGCGAGTTCGTTCAGGTGCATCCCACAGCGGTTCCGGGCGAAGACAAACTGCGTCTGATCTCGGAATCGGTGCGTGGCGAAGGTGGTCGTGTCTGGGTTCCCAAAAAGCAGGGCGATCCTCGTCCCGGTCAGAATATCCCTGAAGATGAACGCGATTACTTCCTGGAGACCAAGTACCCGAAGTACGGTAACCTTGTCCCCCGCGATATCGCCACCCGTGAGATTTTTGCCAAGTGCGTCGATGAGAAAATGGGTGTCTACGGTAAAAATCAGGTCTTCCTCGATGTCACGCACATCGACCGAAGACAACTCGACCTAAAACTGCGTGGTGTCCTCGAAATCTACGAGAAATTTGTCGGTGATGACCCGCGCGATGTCCCGATGCGGATTTTCCCGGCAGTCCATTACTCTATGGGCGGTCTGTGGATCAATAATGGCAAGAATCTGGAATCGACTCCTTATCACATGACCAATGTGGACGGACTATTCGCCGTCGGGGAGTGCGATTACCAGTATCATGGCGCGAACCGACTCGGTGCGAACTCTCTTCTTTCCTGCCTGACCGGCGGACAGATTACCGGGCCAGCGGTTCTGAAATATGTCGGCGGTCTGGAATCCTCGGGATCTTCCGAAGCCGACCCGGAAATGGGAGCGCAACTGCGGGCGCGAACGGCGCAGTATGAGCGGATCAAAGGCATGAACGGAAAGGAAAACCCGTTCGACCTCTGGCGCGAACTCGGCGACACAATGACCGAGAACATGACTGTTGTCCGTTACAATGACCGACTCGAAAAGCAGGTCGCCCGTATCCGCGATTTGATGGAGCGATACCAGAACATCGACATTTCCGATGTATCCGGTTGGACGAACCAAACCATTCCTTTCACCCGGCAACTCTGGAATATGTTGCTCCTTGCGGAAGCGATGACCAAGGGAGCCCTGCTACGCGATGAGTCACGCGGGGCGCACTATAAGCCGGACTTCAAAGACCGTGACGATGCTAACTTCCTCAAAACGACGGTGGCGGCATACCATCCAGATGGCGTCAAGATTTCCTATGAGGAAGTGGACACGTCGCTGGTCGTTCCTCGCGCCCGTAAGTACACGGACGACGCCCCGGCGAAACCCGCTCCGGTAGCGGTTTCCCTGAATGGCTCCGGCGTGAACGGACATGCGAACGGACATGCGAACGGACACGTCAATGGCACCCTGAATGGTCATGCGAACGGACACGTCAATGGCACCCTGAATGGTCATGCGAACGGACACGTCAATGGCACCCTGAATGGTCATGCGAACGGCGCTACGCCCGTCACAGTGTCTATTTCTGGAGAAGATACCGTTCGCGGCGGAAATGGTACGGTAGACGCTTTGTCTGCCGCGCCAAGCACGCCACCTCTCGGCGAGGGTTCCGGAACGGCGAAAAACTAATATCTCGCCGAATATGGCGGAAATCAAACCCGGAACCAGCGGCGCGAACTGACCGGGAACGAAAGCGTAAAAGAACCGAAGCGAACGCTTCGTCCCACCAGGGAAGTCTTCGGACTGTACATAAGGTGGGGCGGGGCGATTCTTAGAAAATAGAGAGAAAACTATGCTGGAACTACCCTTAATCCATAGCGCTGCAGCCGAGACGGGCGGCGGCTCCGGCGAAACCATCAATGTACGCATCAAGCGTCAGGAAACGGCGGAATCGACTCCTTATTACGAGGAATACGCTGTCACTTACAAAACCAACATGAACGTCATCTCCGTCCTGATGGAGATTCAGCGAAACCCCACGACCCGCCAGGGAAAGAAGGTGGCGCCGGTCGCATGGGAGCAGGCATGTCTGGAAGAGGTATGCGGCTCTTGCACGGTGCGTATCAATGGACGCGTTCGGCAGGCGTGTTCCGCCCTGATCGATGTCGTTGCGCCCGCTTCGGGCGGGCGTCAATTGCTGATCGAACCCATGAGCAAGTTTCCCGTCGTGCGCGATCTGGTGGTGGACCGTTCAAAGATGTTCGATAACCTGAAAAAGATTCAGGGCTGGATTCCGATCGACGGCACCTATGATCTTGGTCCCGGCCCACGTCTGAGCGCCAAGGAGCAGGAACTTGCCTACGACTTCGCCCGGTGTATGTCCTGCGGTTCCTGTCTGGAAGCATGCCCGCAAATCAACGAGCATTCGAGTTTCATCGGACCTGCCGCTATCGGGCAGGTGCGTTTGTTCAACTCCCACCCAACCGGGAAAATGAACGCTGATGAACGTCTGGAAGCTATTACCGGACCGGATGGCATCGCGTCCTGCGGTAACGCACAGAACTGCGTTCAGGTATGCCCGAAGGAAATCCCCCTGACACGCGCCATCGCCGAACTGCATCGCGATACCACCTGGTACCGCATCAAAAAGTGGCTGGGGCGCTAACGAAAAGCGCATGAGGAAACAAAAAGACCCACAGTACTGTGGGTCTTTTTTGCTATTTGCCTGTTTTAAATGCCGTGTACGCTTCGCCGCATGAGTTCCGCCTGATCGGTCGGACGTTTAGCCGTATAACCGTCCAGCGGTTGCAGATACTCGTGGATAGCGTCCAGAATATCCGAGGGGAACGGGAAGAACGAATCTTCCACTTCATCGGCGGGAGTGATCCAGTTGCGGGCTCCTACCACTACCGGCGGGGCGTCCAGATCATCGAAAGCGAACTGCGCGATTTTGGCGGCGAAGGTCTGTGCGATACTCCCCCGTTCACAGGCATCTGACGCGACCAGAATCTTACCGGTCTTTTTCACCGACTCCAGAACCGGAGTGTAGTCAAAGGGAACGAGCGAACGGGCATCGATCACTTCCATCGAAATTCCGTATTCTCGCTCCAGTATTTCCGCTGTATCCAGAGCGCGATACAGCGTTGCGCCAATGGTCAGGATCGTTAAATCCGTTCCCTGCCGTTTCACTTCAGGAACACCGAGAGGGACTTCATAGTACTCGGCGGGAACGCCTTCTGTCCCATGGAAAAGTTCCGACTGATCATAAAGCCGTTGACTTTCGAAGAATACCACCGGGTCAGTTCCATTCAAAGCCGCATTCATCAGACCCTTGGCGTCATAGGGAGTAGCGGGAAAGACGACTTTGAGACCGGGAATATGGGCTACCAGCGCCGACCAATCCTGCGAGTGTTGCGCTCCGTACTTACTGCCGACACTAACGCGCAAAACCATCGGCATGGTCAGCATCCCGCCGCTCATCGACTGCCACTTCGCCATCTGGTTGAATATTTCATCCCCGGCGCGGCCCATGAAGTCGCAGTACATCAACTCGGGAATAACCCGACCGCCTTCGAGGGCGTACCCGACCGCAGTTCCGACAATCGCCGCTTCGGAGATGGGCGAGTTAAAAAGACGATGGTACGGCAGAGCCTCAGTCAATCCGCGATAGACTGCGAACGCCCCGCCCCAGTCCCGGTTTTCCTCGCCATAGGCGATCAGGGTCGCATCTTTATAGAAGCGATCGCTGATCGCTTCGAACAGACCGTCCCGGACGCCGACACAGCGATTCTTCGGGATCAATGCCCCGTCCGTCCCGATTCCGGAGCGGGAACGGGAAGCGAGTTGCTTTGTACGCGGGTTTTCCTCAAGGGGCAACAGTGTTTCCGGCGTCCGTTCCGGATCGAACGATTCCACTGCGCCGTTGGAGAAAGTCGTCTTTTCCAGCAGGGAGCCGACCGTATACAGGTTCGCCCTCGGCGATAAATCGAGGTCGATGGCTTTGCGGAAGGCGCGAAGGATTACAGCGTCAATCGTTTCCTGTTCGGCGGCGAAATGCGCTTCATCGGCGACGCCCGCTTCGATCAATTGCGCCTTATAGGTAATCAGGGAATCGTTGCGTTGCCATTCTTCCACTTCGGCGCGTTCCCGGTAGGAAGAAGCGTCCGACGGCGAATGCCCGCTGAAGCGGTAGGTGACCGTATCGAGCAAGACCGGGCCATCGCCCCGTTCGAGAATTTCCCGCTTCCGTGCGACCGCATCGATTACCGCCAACGGATTGTAGCCGTCGATTCGTTCGGCGTGCATCTGTTCGGGATTCAGTCCGGCTCCCAGTCGCGCCAGAATGCCAAAACCGCCCGTTTCTCCGACCGGTTGACCGCCCATACCATAGAAGTTGTTGACAAAGTTGAAGATGATCGGAAGACCGCCGCGCACATGCTCCGGCCAGAGGTTTTTGTACTGATCCATCGTGGCGAAACAAAGCGCTTCCCACGTAGGGCCACAGTTCGCGGAAGCGTCCCCGATGTTACAGATGACCAGACCCGGCTTTTGATTTACGCGCTTAAATAGCGCGGCGCCTACCGAAATATCCGCCGATCCGCCGACAATCGCATTATTGGGATAGACGCCGAATGGGGTAAAGAATGCATGCATGGAGCCGCCCATGCCCTTGTTGAACCCCGCCTCGCGCCCGAATATTTCCGCCAGTGAACCGTACAGCAAGAAATCGAGAGCGATGTCCTTTGCCGTGGATGGAGAACCCATCCCGGCTTCACGATCACCTACCTCGACCGCTTTCATTGTCAGGCCATCGTTGTAGCCTTCCATAATTCGGGTCAGGACATCTTCCGGCAATTTTTCAATGGCGGACAGGCTCTTGGCGAGGATTTCACCGTGGGAACGGTGGCTACCGAAGATGTGGTCATCCGCATTCAGTAGGAACGCCTGCCCGACGGCGGACGCTTCCTGTCCAATAGAAAGGTGCGCAGGACCGCGATGGTCATAAGGAATGCCTCTATACTCGCGCTGTTGCTTTACCTCGTTGAGCATAGACTCGAACGCGCGAATAATCGCCATATCACGGTAAATCCGTAGAAGGTCTTCGCGGGCGAAGCGGTCTAATTCGTCGGAGAGCGTTCGTTGATATTGATTGATGGGAATCGGATCAAATTCGATACTCCCCGAACGACGTATCTCGGAAGGGCTAATAATAATAGATTTAGGCATAGTATTACTTGTACACGAGTGAAAGGGCAAACATCATATTCCATTTGCTGGCTATTTCCTGGCGCCAAAATGTCGCACAGAACCAGAATGTCATGGAAGATGGCGTTCAGGGCATCGGTATCGAACTCAGAGCGAAAACATTTCGGAAGCGACGACCTCCAGCGTATCGGGGTCGATATCGTAAAACTGGATTCTCCCGGTGATGAAATCGGCGATACCGAACCCCGGACGCAAATCACGACGCAGAGACCCGGGATTGATGATCGACAGGTGATTGATTCGTCGTACCATCCGCTCATGGGTATGGCCGCTGACGATGAAGTGATATTTGCATTCGCCGAGCAGGGAATGCAGACGATGGTTGCTCTCCAGAGCAGCGAGGGAGTCATCCGGATAGATACCGGAGGTATCATCATCGCCGGTTCCATGACTGAGGAGAAGCAAACCAGCCGAAGTCTCTATTTCGCGAGTAACCGGTAAGGTTTCCAGAAAGACACGGTCTTCTCCGGTGATGTCATAGTCCGATGTGGCGCGGGGCAGGTGGAGATAGCCGCCAAGCCCACGGCTGTTATTGAGGAACCATCGATCATGGTTTCCGCGCACCGTAGCGACTTCCGCTTCTCTCAGAAGGCGGCAACAAACGGCAGCGTCACCCGGGCCGGTAACGATATCGCCCACACAAAGCAGATGGTCAATTGAGTCATCCTGATGCAGAAAGTTCAGGGCTACGTTTAACGTAGCATCCTCGGCATGAATATCGCCGATTAACCCGATCCGTGTGAACATGATACTAGCCTCCCGTTCAGAAGGATAACGGCAAACACGCAAAAAGTCAAGACAAACGAAAGCAAACGCAAGCAAAAGAAAGAAATTTCACAAAACATCGAAGCGCTTATGGTAAAATTACTCCAATGATGTTCGCAGAAGAGCGACAGTTACAGATTTTGGAACGCCTTAAAACGCAGGGCAAAGTCACAGTAGAGGAACTGACACAGACATTTGGCGTTTCCGCCGCGACCGTCCGCGCCGATCTCGCAACTCTGGAGGGGCAGCGCCTCCTGCGCAGGACGCACGGAGGAGCGCTCACCGCCACCGATAGTCGTCACGAACCGCCTTTTCTGGAACGCGCCGAAGCGCAGGCGGAGGAAAAACGCCGGATCGGCATCACGGCGGCGGCGATGGTCAACGAGGGCGAAACCATTCTTCTGGATGCTGGAACCACTACCCATGAAATCGGACGCACTCTGGCGGCGTCCGGTAAGAGCGGAATCACAGTCATTACCAACAATCTGCCTACGGCGCTCCTCCTGATGGACGCACCCGGTATCGAAACGCTGGTCATTGGCGGTCATCTGGAACCACGTCGCCGCGCTATGCTCGGCCCGGTTGCGGTCGAAGGTCTGAAATCCATTCGCGTCGACCGTCTCTTTCTCGCGGTCAACGGAGTCGATCCTGTCGGCGGGTTAACCGCTGCAGATTTTGAGGCGGTTCAGGTAAAACGGGCGATGCTGAATTGCGCCGCTTCGATTATCGTCGTCGCCGATGGCAGTAAAATCGGCAGGGTCGCTTTTGTACATATCGCCCCGCTCCATACCGCATCCCTGCTCCTGACAGACGCTCCCCTGCCTGAGGATATGGAATCCGCCCTTCGCGATGCCGGCCTGCCGGAAATCCGATATTAAATTATTTATTTGTGGTAGTTTTCTTCCCGTTGTATTTTCGCGGCGCGGTAAATTTGCTCCATCAGAATGACACGCATCAATTGATGGGGAAAAGTGAATGCACCAAACGAAAGCGCAAAGTCGGCGCGGGCGAGGATGCTATCATGCAGACCCAACGAACCGCCAATGATAAAGGTGAGGGCTCCGCCCGCTCCTTCCACTGCCACACGCTCCAGATGCGAAGCGAACGCCACCGAGTCTAACGATTTCCCCTGCCGATCCAGGGCGATTACATAATCCCGCAGTCCGATTTGCGCCAGAATGCGTTCGCCTTCCTTCTTTTTAACAATATCTTCCTGTGCCGCCGAGGCGTCCTCAGGCGTCGCTTCGTCAGCGACTTCCACGAGGGTGAGTTTTGTCGTATAGCCGGTCAGTCGCTTTCGGTATTCCGCATCGGCGTCCCGCCAGAACGACTCTCGTAACTTTCCCACCGCGATAATCTTGACCTGCGGCTTTCCCGCCATAGACCGTTCTCCCCTGAATATTCCGTTTTCCCCTTAATATTCCGTTTTCCCGTTTGATTTATCGCAGTGTTCTATCATGCGGGATAACTTGTCGTGTATTTTAGACTTCGATCAAGCATGAAAAAGGTAAAGGCGAAGCGCAAGCATAAAGAAGAGAAAATTCTATCGACGATTCGTTCTGGAAGGATGGACATGATGGCGGCAGTCAAACTCGGCGTATCCAGCTACTCATTCTGGCATTTTCGTGGGGATAAATATCCCATTGAGACCGTGATCGAACGCGCAAGCGCTCTCGGCGTTCAGGGCGTGGAGGTGCTGCATCGGCAGATGGCAAACGAGGAAACGCCTTATCTCCATCGGTTGAAGCGTCATGCGTTCGAGAATGGCATCGATCTCATCTGTTTGTCCATTCATCAAAACTTTATTTCGCCCGACCCGGAAGTGCGCAAAACCCATATCGATCACACCATCCGTTGTATGCAAATCGCGCACGAAATGGGCATTCCCTGCATTCGTCTCAATTCAGGACGTTGGGGAACGATCGAATCCTTCGACCGACTCATGGAATTGCGTGGCGATGAACCGCCACTTCCTGGACACACGGAGGATGAGGCCTATGCCTGGTGTATCGACGCTACCGAACAATGCCTCATCGCGGCGGAGAAGTACGGCGTACTGCTGGCATTAGAGAACCACTGGGGACTGACTCGAGAGCCGGAAGGCGTCCTCCGTATCGTGGACGCTATCGGGTCGCCCTGGCTGAGCGTCCTGATGGACACCGGAAATTTCCTTGAAGCTCCCTACGGCAAACTGAAAAAGATGGCGGATCGCGCCTCGTATGTCCATGCCAAAACTTACTACGGCGGCGGAGAATGGTACACGCTTGACCTCGATTATGTCAAAGTAGCGGAAATCCTTCGTGCTGCTGACTACAAAGGCTATGTTTCTCTGGAGTTCGAGGGTAAAGAAGACCCGGAAATCGCTGTCCCGAAAAGCGTCGCCATGCTCCGTGACGCCTTCGAGGCAGTACCTTCCACGTAATTCTCGGCGTCACCGGAACGCGTCCTCTCCCTGTTCGCCGATCTGCGACAAAGTGTCGTAGTGGTAAAATAGAGCGTCAACGAGGGAGATGCATCCCGAATCAGTAGCGTCATATCACGGAAGGCGACAGAGCAATGGAACAGGAAAACAGCCGCAATGCGGAACGAATCAATGCGGAAACGGCGGAGAAGTATCAGAAATACGTCAATCCGACCGCATTGAATCTGTTGCGCCTGGCAGGGTTCGACCGGGTGGAGTCCGAGGGTTGCGGCGCCGTCCTTCGCGATGTCGAGGGCAATGAGTACATCGACTGCCTGGGCGGATATGGCGTCTTCTCGCTGGGTCATGCGCATCCGAAAGTTATCGAAGCGGTATACGCGCAGATGAAGCGTCTGCCGCTTTCTTCCAAGACCTTTCTAAACAAACCGCTGGCGGATTTATCGGAGAAACTGGCATCGCTTGCGCCTGGGGATTTGCAATACACGTTCATCTCCAACAGCGGAACCGAAGCGGTCGAAGCGGCTCTGAAGTTTGCGCGAATCGCCACCGGGCGCACGAAGATCGTTTCCACTATCGGTTCCTATCACGGGAAAACGTTTGGCGCGTTATCGGCTTCCGGGCGCGAGAGCTATAAAAAGCCCTTTGAGCCTTTGCTACCCGGATTCTCTCATGTTCCCTTCGGCGATATCGCGGCGTTAGAAGCGGCGGTGGACGATGAAACCGCCGCTGTCATATTGGAACCGATTCAGGGTGAGAACGGCATCCGTATTCCCCCCGACGACTATCTTCCCGCCGCACGGCGTATCTGTGACGCGCATCAGGCGTTGCTGATCCTCGATGAGGTGCAGACAGGATTGGGACGCACGGGAACGATGTTCGCTTGCGAACGCTACGGAGTCGCTCCAGACATTATGACACTGGCAAAAGCGCTGGGTGGCGGAGTCGTCCCGATTGGTGCAACCATGGGGACGCCCGCCGTCTGGGCGAAGGTGTTCGCCGAGAACCCTTACCTGCATACCTCGACCTTCGGAGGTAACGAAATGGCGTGCGCCGCCGCTCTTGCCACTCTGGAAATCCTCGAAGCCGAAGATCTGCCCGCTCAGGCGGCGATCAAAGGCGAGAAGCTTCTTTCGGGACTCCGACAGGTTCAGTCACGCTACCCCGACCTGTTGGAGGAAGCGCGAGGGCGCGGCTTGATGATCGGCGTCGAGTTCGCCGACTCCGATATCGGCAAGCTGGCGATTGGCGCTCTGCTGAAAAATGGAGTCATCGCAGCCTATACCCTGAATAACCCGAAAGTCATGCGCTTTGAGCCACCGCTGATTATTACGGACGTTCAGATAGAGCGCGTACTTTCCGCGTTCGATTCCGCCCTGCGAGAAACTCAGGAACTTCTCGACGAATTACTGGCTTAACCGTCTGATTTTGCCTGCTCCGAATCGCTGAATCCGTTCATTTTTCTGTTCGAGTCTGTCTGTTGACAGAAATTCTATATTCATGATAACGTTTCCATAATCTTCTGATCCTGTTTCTCCCTGCATCCCGCCGCTTTGAAGCGGCCCGCCGCCTTGAAGCGGTGATACCGCCACAGGGAACGCGGCATCATTAGAACCTATTACGAAGAAAATGGGAGTACCAGGACAGTGGCGAAATTTCGTGGAATCACCGGATGCATTCGGAGCGCAGGACTATTGCTTTCCCTGTTCGCTATGACCTTACCGATTCGGGCGCAAGACCTTCCACCCGATAGCGCATACGTCATCGCCGATAAGACCGGACATTTGCAGGTAAGGGGGGAACGGATTCGCTTCTGGGGCGCGATTGGCGGCTTTCCGCATCAGCAGGAAACCATCAAGGGCGATCCCTACTATCGTCAACGTGATGGCGTTCGTAGAGCGAAAAAAGTTGGATTCAATATGTTTCGCCTCTGGGGAATCACCTGCGATGACAACGCCCGGAAAGGCGACCTCTCCGCTACGGATGTCTCAGACTTCTTTATTGCGGAGTGCGGCAAGCAGGGGGTTTATCTCTGGGGCGCCGGATTCGGCGGCGGGTCTTTGTATGAAGACGATATCGAAAAAAGCGTCAGTATCCTCTCAGACTCGTCTACTGGCCGGGAATGGAGTGACGCCGTTAAGTCGATGTGTAGCGTCCAGTGGTGGAGCAATAACCGCAAGGCGATGTCCCTGCTCACCGAGGCTATCGCGTGGGATTCCCGGTTAGAGGCGCTCGCGATTGCACAGATGCGGCAAAAGGCGCGGCACATCAATCTGTACACCAATCGACGCCATGCCGATGATCCGACTTTCGCCGTCTGGGAACTTACCAACGAGCAGTGGTGGATGACCCGAATGACCGGAGGGCAGTGGCAGTCCCTCCCTCCCTATTTCCGCAAATCGCTGATCACCCGATGGAATAGCTGGCTCAAAACGAAATACAAATCGCAGGCGGAATTGATCAACGCCTGGGGCTTTGTCTTTGCCGGCGAAGACCTCACCAGGGAGACCGTTCTTTTTGCGCCGATGGGACGCGCAATGAAAGCGATCGAACTCAACGATACCAATCCAGCCGCAGTCGCCGCCTTCAAGTCGGTCGAAACGCCGATCAGTCGGGAAGCGTGCACAATTGCCCGTTCCAATGATGTCATCGCGTTCCTGCTCGATACGATTATCGCGCATAAAAAGCGGATGGGTCAGGAGCTCAAGTCCTGGGGTAAGAGCGCTCGCCTCTCTCCACTGATCTACGATACTGGAATCGGGCAGAATATTCAGGCGCAATATATGCAGATGCAGGCGGACGCGGTCGCGCACGCATCTTACATGGAAGGCGTCCAACTGGACAAACTGCCGACCACGCATAAGCGCTGGCCGTTCTACTCCCGGCTTGATCTGCCCATGCAGATGTCCAACGATGTTCCGTGGCTTGAGCATAATCGCCCCGTCAACAAGCCCTTCCTTTGCTATGAAACGCAGTACGGATCACCTTCCAAATACCGTGCGGAATGGCCGATCCTCATTTCGGCGCTGGGTTCCGTTCAGGATTGGGATGCCGCCTGCTACCATTACTGGAGCGCCGGGAATTATGATTTCAAAAAGCCGGAGCCATACACGGGCGCTCTTTCGTTTCCGGGCAACGGGGCATATCAGTACGATTACACCTTCGATGAGATAGAGCAGGCTACTATGCGAGCGGCAAGCGCCATCTTCAAGAACCGGTTGGCGGACCCGGCGCCGCACCCTACCCTGTTTACCTGGGGACGACCCGCCCTGCTTGACCCTCGAAGTATGGATTATGCCGGGGATTATGGCGGAACCGGTCTGTCTGATATGGCTACTACTACCTATGTTAATGGCGTTCGTATCGCTATTAATCCTGACCAGAAGGAATTCCTGAAGACGGAAGGGCCAGTAACCCGTTACAACGGCTATGAACGCCCCAGTCCCTTAAGACCCAGTGCGCAAATAGAGTATGACTATCAAAAAGCGCATGTCCGTTTCGATTCGACCGGAGTCGCCGCTTATACCGGGTTTCTGGGGCAATACGGGGCGGATATTGTGCGATTCAGTAATGGCGTCGAATTGCGCGAGGTAAAGCATGCCGACCCGCCGGGAACGCCCTTCCCCAGCGGACAGGAGAAATTCACTTCCTTTACGCTTGCCAGCGAGGATGGGAAACCGTTATCGTCCTGTAAAAAAGCGGTTCTGGCATTAGTCTCTTCCAGCTTCAATACCGGTCTGAGATTTACCCGCAAGACTGATGGACAATACGATATCAACTGGGGAAAAGAACCGACTCTGGTCACCCGTGTCAGCGCCACTGTCGTGGGCAAACCACTCATCGGCATGCGCTACAGGATGATCGATTTCAATGAGCGCGTCCTTGTCGAAGGTGTAATAGGCAAGGAAGGAATTCTCCGTATTCCCTCAAATCGCCCTATCTGGCTGACAGAACTGACACGGGACTAAAGAGAAAAAGAACAAAACAAATCTGTTTCAAACGAGGAGAGAAAAGGATCACACCGAGCCGAACATACTGAGGATTTCCGGAAGCGGACGACTGGCGGCAAGAGACTCGAATAGCGAAGGGGTGAAGGATGCCGCCTGCCGGACTTGAACCAGCGACACATGGATTTTCAGTCCATTGCTCTACCAACTGAGCTAAGGCGGCTCAAATAAAAGCAACGTCCGCAAGCGGAGGGAGAACGGAGAAGACGGGGCTCGAACCCGCGACCTCCGCCGTGACAGGGCGGCGCTCTAACCGACTGAGCTACTCCTCCACAGACCGCTCGATGCGTTGCATCACTTGTGCCGTTCTCGCCGATGAGGCGATGGGCGAAGAGGGATTTGAACCCCCGACCACCTGTTTGTAAGACAGGCGCTCTACCGCTGAGCTATTCGCCCTTAGGAACCTCACCCGCACACCCTGAGTGCGGCACGGAAAGTATCCTATCACCCCTTTTTTATAGTGTCAAGGAGTCATAATTTCCTGTCTTGACAGGGTATTGCCCCCGCCGTACACTGTAGCGATCTTTTCCGGCATACAACGCCGTTTCAGGCGGGAGATTTTCCGCCCATGATTGCCGTAAAGGTACTGGAAAGACAACACAAGGATAACCGCAATGCGTTTGAGCGCCATCACCGACGAGATTTCTCAGGATCTGCGCCATGCCCTGAGTGTCATGGCGGAATACGATATCCGTGAGGCGGAGTTACGGAACGTCTACGGGAAATATATTGTCGAAGCCGACGAGGAACTTCTGGAAAAAATCGAGAAGGATTTGAAGGACGCGGGCATGACAATTTGTTGTCTGGACACGCCTTTTTACAAATGTGATCTCGATGACGCCGACACAACCGCAACCGGTCCGACGCATGGAGCGCGAGACCGGGGGCGCGAAGAGCAGTTCCATCTTCTCAATCGCTCCATTGATCTGGCGCGTCGTCTTGGAACTTCCTACATTCGCATCTTCTCTTTCTGGAAGCGAGGCCCGCTGACCATGGAGATTGAGGAGCGTATCGCCGACGCTTTGATGACGCCAGCACGAATCGCGGAGCGAGCGGGCGTGACACTGGTTCTGGAAAATGAGCATGCCTGCTACCTCGGAACGGGAGCGGAGACCGCCCGTGTCATTGAAAAAGTCGGTTCTTCCGCCCTTAAAATGGTGTGGGACCCTGGTAACGCTTTCATGGCGGGCGAACAGCCTTTTCCTTCCGGGTATCAGGCGGCGGCGCCGCATATCGGCCATGTCCACGTAAAGGATGCTCACGCCGATGAAAGTGGAAAGCTTTCATTCACCGTCATTGGCGGCGGCGAGATCGATTATGTCGGACAGTTCGCCGCCTTAAAAGAGTCCGGTTATACCGGCGCCATTTCACTGGAAACCCATTACAAGGGACCGAACGGTGATATTGAATCCGCCTCACGAGAGTGCCTGGCGGCATTAAGAAAATTGATTTGAATTTCCGGTCTTTCGTTTCCTGAGAGGGAGCGGAATGTTCTGAAGAAATTCATTTCCTATATGCAAGTCTGATGGCGCGGAGCGTCGTCCGACTGACGGAGAATAGTATGTCGTTGATGTCAATGAACCGTGCGATCAAAAAGTACGGCGTTTTCTGGGGTGTGGCGCTCGCGGCGCTGATGTTAGTCGGCATCGCTTTTAGCGGTATGGGAGGTAATGTCTCTCATAATGCCAGCGGAGTCGCACCGAAAGAGGAAACGGTCGCCACCGTCGGGGATCGCGCCGTCTCCCGATTTGAACTGGATCGTCGTCTGGACAATATCCTCAAACAACAGCAGGCACAATCGTTCATGGGGCCGGTTCCTATTCCGTCCGAAACCGAGAAAGCGCGAATGCGCTATCTGCTCCTGAATCAGGTCAAGCAGGAACAGGCGATGGTCGCAGCGGCGAAAAAAGCGGGAGTTACCGCAACCGACGCCGAGATTGCCCGCGAACGGGAAAAGGTCTGGCAGCAGAACCGCGCCCCGTTCGCGCAAACGTTGAGCCTTCCCGCCACCGCTACGGACGCCGAGATCGACAAGGCTCTCAATCAGCAGGATCCTGGCATGACGATCACCCGATTGAAGCAGGAGCGCATTCCGGACGAAGCCATACGCTTACAACTGTATCAAAATGGCCTGATCGCTTTCGCCAAACAGGACGTCAAAGCGACGGAAGCGGATGTGCGCCGATCATACAACGAGATTCAGGTGCGCCATATTCTGATCAAGTCGGGAGAGGGCGGACTTTCGGATACGGACGCGAAGGCGAAAGCCGAAAAGCTTCTCGCCGATATCAAAACGACGCCCGCCAAGCTGGCATCGCTTGCCGCGCAGTTCTCCGATGACCCCGGTTCTAAGGCGAAGGGCGGATTTTACGACTGGGCGCCCGCCGGGCAATATGTGCCAGAATTTACGAACGCCGCCTTGGAAGCAGGTGTGGGAAAAGTGTACCAGAACCTGGTCAAGACCCAGTTTGGTTACCATATCATTAAGCTGGAAAATGAGCGTCCCGGCAAAGACCTTCCCAAAGACTTCGACAAAGAGAAGCAAAAATATATCGACCAGTACATTGACCGGATCGCTCAGCAAAAAGCGCAATCTCTGGTCAATGCCGAGATGGTCAATGTCAAGACGGAAATCACGGACCCGGTCATCCGCGCCGCGCAGATTCAGGATGAAGCCTCCAAAAGCGGCGACGAAAAGACCCGTAACGAGAAACTGGAAGCAGCCCTCGCGGAACTGGCGAAGGTAAAACCGGAAGCCGATACCATGGGGACAGTAGCCCTTACCCGCGCTTCTATCTACTCGCTTCTGAAGAAAAAGGATGAGGCTATCGCCGCTTATGAGGAAGCTCTCAAATCCAGCAATAGCGTAGAAACCCGGCTGGCGCTCGCGCAGTTGTATATCGACAACAAAAATCTGGATGGCGCGAAGATACAACTGGGTGAGGCGGAAAAGCTGGCGGTCACCGATGTCACGACTCAGGACAGGATCGGGTTCCTGTACGAAAAAGCCGGGGATAAGGAAAAATCGAAAGCCGCCCGCGCTAAAGCGATGGATATGATGAAGCGCATGATCGAAATGCAAAAAGCGCAACAGTCGGCGATTCCCGGCAATATCCCGGGCGCTCCTCCGGTTGGCCCTCCTCCAGTCGATAACGCGCCGCCGACAAACGCGCCGCCGACAAACGCACCGCCGACAAACGCACCGCCGACAAACGCACCGCCGACAAACGCACCGCCGACAAACGCACC
>CAIVZM010000030.1 GCA_903910385.1 uncultured Armatimonadota bacterium | reverse complement strand
GGAGCAACCCGCGGCGTGTCGCTTGACCCACTCCACGTCGGGCGTGACCGCGCGAGACAGCTTGTTGGAGAGGCCGCTGGTCGACTGCCAGGGCTCGCTGCGCTAGATCAGCAACAAGCGCCAAGCATGCACGAACCGAGTGACGCAAATGTAGTCGTCGAGCTGGGAGCGCGGCATGTCTTCGATGTCTTCGTGCAGCACGTAGCGGCTCAGGCCGAAGCTGCGCGGTCAGCTGACACAGCGACGCCGCACCGACCAGACGATCATCCCGACGCAGTTTCCGCACCGGGTCACGGGCGACACGGACGATGGTATCCCCCAGAGCCCGATTCCGGAATCGCTGTCGCAAATCCGCCTCATGCGCTCGCTGTTCCCGTATATCAAAACCGTATGCCCGGACGAGCGCATTGCCCGTTTCGTTCCAGAAACCCTCTAACTCAATAACCAGCGCAGGATCTTCCGCCGCCTGATAGATATACTCATGCCCCCGAAGATAGCCCTCATACGCGAGCAGGGCATGACCGCCATTGTGCGTATACAGTTTTCGGGCAACATATCCGGTAAAGCGAGTTTTCGGCGCAAGACCGGGTATTGCAGGGACTTCCCCTATCCAGGCGTCCGCATCAATCGGCAGTTCGCCGTAACTTTCTGCGATCAGAAGTAGCGGATCTTCCGCCAGAAGCTCCGGGGTCGCAGGGGGGACCATGCGTCCCACAGAAGCGTCAACAAAACCTACCCGTCCCTGCAAAATGTTTAAACCGGATGCTTCATCCGGGGAGAGAGCCGCCGCCACATAGCCGCGCAGTTTCTCGCCTGCCCGTACCTGGTTTTCGCAACAGATGATGTTCAGCGGTTCGACGCTCCGGCGAAACCGTTCCTTGATTCCGGCAGCGATAACCTCCGAAAGGCGCTCCAGAATATTGGTCCCGACCGCCGTACAGAGAAAGCTACAGGAGGCGATAGCGTCCGTAATCGCCGATGTATCCGTCGCCAGGATGGCGCGAACCGGACGGATCGAACGAGTCACCGTCCCCGATTCGCTCGTTAATCGAAGCGGATACTCCCTTCGCCGGTTGAGTTCGATAACCAATTCCGGGTTCGCTTCGACATAAACGACTTCATAGCCGCCGTCAGTCCAGAGTTGCCCCAGAAACCCGCGTCCAATCGCCCCGGCGCCGAATTGTACGATGGAAGCCATCTCTTCATTCCCTTCGTCAAACGGTCTTTTTACGGCGAAACATCTCCCGAACGCTCCGCAATTCGGGAACCCGCAAAAGGTAGCAGGAGAGCGCATAGACAAGAATGCCCACGCCGCCCGCCACTAGCAGAATTACGGCATTCATCAAACGGCCCTCATGCGAAAGCCGATTCAACGCCATCATGAGGAAATAGGCAACCGCGCCGCCTGCAGTTGCGGAAATTGTCACCCGAACGGCGCTCGAAACAATCCCGCCCAGATTCAGGCCGCCTACCTTCTTTTGCAGCGTGAAGAGAAAAATGACCATGTTGATGGTCGCCACGACGCTCGCCGCCAGCGCCAGCGCCAAATAATCGAATTGCCCCATGCCGAAGGAATAGAAGATAGCGCGGAAGGCGAAGCAAAGCCCGGTAAAGAGAAACACCATCGATGTTGTGATGATGACCGGGGTTTTGGTATCCTGTATCGAGTAAAAGCCCCGCGCCAACACAGCCTGCGCCGACCAGGCGAAAGTGGCGGCGGAGTAGCACCACAGCGCAGTGGCGGCGGCATGGACAGCGTCTGGCCCGAACCGCTTATTGGCGAATATCAGCGCAATCAGAGGTTCCGCAAGAACAGCCATCAGAACCGAGGCAGGAACGGTCAAAAACAAAATACGACGGATGCCCTGACTGACTTCTTCACGGAACTGCCCCCAGTTTTCCTGCGCCGCCAGCATCGCAATGGTCGGAAAGAGGACAATGGCGGAAGCCTGCGCGAAGACGCCAATCGGGGCCTGTGTGAGGTTATAAGCGTTGCCCAGCGCGGAAATGCGCCAATCGTCTCCCAGAAAGGATTGCGTGATCCAGAATGTCAACTGTGAGAGCGATAGTCCCAGAATCGCCGGGAGCATCAATCGCCCGATCTTACGGACGCCGGGATGCCGAAAGTCAAAATCGACATGAAATTCGCCGCCGCTCCGCCATAATTCCCAGGCGGGTAACAGGAAATTCCCGCAGACCGCTCCCACCACCGCCCCACCTGCCATCAACGCGATCCCAGTTTCCGGTCTATCGTGATACCAGCGCACTCCGATTAATCCGCCGGCAATTATACCGACGTTATAAACAACGGGGCCAATCGCCGGAATGAGAAAGCGCTTCCGGGCATTCAAGACTCCCATCAACAATCCGCCGACAAAGAAGCACCACTGCGCCGGGAGCAAAATTCGGGAGAGATAAGCGGTCTTCTGCACTCCGGCATCGCTGAAGGCAGGGAAGATCAATCGGGTGAAGGGAACCGCAAAAATCTCCATCAGGATTACGAGCAACAAGGCAACGACCGCCGTTATCGTGGTGACGGCGCTGAAGACCTTCCATGCCTCCGGCTTACGGTCATTATGCCAGTACTCCGCAAATACAGGGACGAAAACAGGTGCGATTGCCCCACCTGCTACCAGCAGATAGAGCATATCCGGCACACGGAACGCCCCCCGGTAGATGGTAGTGATCTCGTTTTGCCCGAACTGCGCCAGCACAATATCACGCACGACCCCCAGAACCCGTGAGAGTAGGACGAAGCCGATCATCATCGCGGTCGCCTTGCCAACCTGTTTGATACTATTCGCAGTCGCAGAAGGAGTAGGGTCTGTCGGCGTTACAGCGCCGCTCGGGGGGGCAGGGACGGTAGTCATGTCCTTCCATTATAAACGTCGAAAGGGACGTGTCAAGGAACTCTATCGAGGCATATAGCGTTACGGAGCGCGTACTTCGCCATGGTCACCATCGCGTTATCCCCCACCGCCAAGCCGTATTCGGTCAGAGCGGCGCCATAGTGGAAAGCGCGATAGCGGGCGCGACGCCAGAAGGCGTCATCCTTTGCGCCATAGGCATCGCGAAATAGAGAGCGTCCCACCGGCGAAAGGAACGTGTATGCGATAGAACAATCCATCGCCGGATCGCCGATATGCACATCTCCCCAATCGATCACGCCGCAGATTTTCCGTTCGGAATCGACCAGCAAATGACGCGGGTATAAGTCACCGTGAAGCCAGCGCAAGGAGCCTTCATAAAGAGGCGCTTCCGCGCATTCATACGCCGCACTAATCAGCGATTCCAGATCGAATTCCGACAGTTCCGACGCGCACTTTCGCAGACGTTCCTCCGTCTTCTTTACCCATCTCCCACAATCGGCTCGGAGATGATGATCCCGCGGAATCAGCGTCACACTGTCGTCATTGATGGGCGTATTGTGCAATTCGGAGAGGAACCGTGCCAGAGTGATAGCGTTCGCATCACGCTCTTCATCCGCCCAGTCGATCCGGCAGGCAGTCGTTCCCGATAGCGCCGCGTAACCGGCAAACGGATATGGATAGTTTCCCTCTGGCTTTCCGACAAAAATAGGGACAGGTATCGGTAACGGAAGATGCGGTGCCAGAAACGGCAGACACCGGGTTTCCGCTTCCATCAATAACATCCCTTCTCTTCGTTGAGGAAACCGGAAGACAAATCGCCCATTCACCAGATAGGCGGCATTATCCCACCCTACCCCGAGCAGTGACGATTGAACGGGAGCCAGTTCCGGAAACTGCGCGTCAATCAAGGCGGAGGCATCACCAGTGGTGAAGGAAATATCAGTATCCCAGATATTGGACAAAGGGAAAGTCCTGTAATTTTATTCAGGATGGGTAAGTGTCACCTGCATGATGCGATCTGTCTGAGGGTCAGAGCCAACCACAAAGATATGTGAACCGACATCGCGAAAGCCCCAGCGCTCATAAAAGGCGATAGCGCGAGGATTCCGTTCCCAGACCCCGAGCCATAGCGTTTCCGCACCCTGCGCTCGCGCCTGATCGTGGGCCGCCTGCATTAATTTTGAACCGACGCCGCACCCTTGCCACTCCGTCTCGCAGTAAATGCGGCAAAGTTCCATCGGACGTTCTCCACTGATACAGGGTTCCGGTTCCGAATTCTGCAACTTCGTATATCCCACCGACTGACCGTTCGCCTCCGCGATGAGGAAAACCGCGTTTTCCTCGGCGAGTTCTCCTGCCAGCTTTTCGACCGTGAACGCTGATTCCAGATATGCCGCCATATCTTCTTCGGTATTCTGTGCGGCGAAGGATTCGTAAAATGTCCTCGCTCCCATTTCCGCCAGAAGGGAGGCATCGTCAGCGGTCGCCCTTCGTATCTCTATAGCGACCTTATCCGCCATCCGTCCCCCTTGCCGCCTTCACGATACACAACGCCTGCCGAATGGCGCCGAGATGGTAAGCGGAATGGGCAATCATTGCCAGAACATACAATCGGTCTTCAGTTCACGAATCGAAACTCGCCACTTCAGACCGTATACGCTGATAAGTAGCCTCAAGGTGCGCTCTGGAATCGTCCCATTCCTCCGGGGTCACGACGTTAACCGTGTTCCAGATATGCTCCCAATCCACTGTCTCATCCTCGCCATGCATCCCTTTTTCAAGGACTTCAAGGTAAAAAGCGGTGTGGGCTACCTGCGCCGCCAGAGTCGGACATTTACCGCCGACCGGGACAGACGCCTCCGCGGCGTCGATTGTCGCCATCGTTTCCATCAACGACGTTCCCCGGTTGGTATAAATCCCATGATGCGTCTGGAATGTCTCGTCCAGAAGCGACAGTATTATCTCTTTCAGTTTTTCCGCGTCCATTCTGAACCTCCTGTCTCAACCTCCTGCGCCGGAACGGATTATACCCGTGTTCTCCAGGCGGTTACTTTTAAGCATAGTGAGTATCGGGAAAAAGAGACCAGCAAAAAGCGTCTAATCCGCTTTCGGCGCCACTTCTTTCATGCTTCGCATCTGCGGCATTCCCCCTGAATGCTCTCCATGACGCTCATTTACTTTCGCCTTTTCATGAGGAAAACGGCGTCTGCTATCTGCAGCGGTTTGCTGATTTCAGTCAGCGGTAGAGAGGATCATATCGACCGCTCGCGCCAGCGAGGACTCCGGATTTCCGGGCGGCGCGATGCGGTCGGCGGCGGCTTGCGCAGACCGACGGGCATGAGACATTGCGACGCCGAGACCTGCCCAGCGTAACAATTCCACATCGTTGTTGCCATCGCCAAAAGCCATAATTTCGGCGGGATTCATGCCAAAATAGTGAGCCGCGGCGGTAACGCCTTCCGCCTTGTTCACGCCCGGAGCCATAAATTCCAGATACTCCGGATCGGTGACTACAATTGCCAGATAATCGCCATAACGCTCATTCATTTCGTCGTAGAGCGTCTGGATGCGATCCGGCGCGTCGATCCAGATCAGTTTGAGGGCGCGTTTTCCATCATGCCGTGTCAGGTCAGTATCCAGGGTCGAATGGCTACCGGTACGTTCTTCATAAAGATACATCCACGGCGATTTCTCATTGGAGAGCAGATGACCATCGGCATGGTAATAGTTCATGGTCATATTCCGCTTCAGTCCCTCGGCGACGATCTCGGATGCAAGACTTTCGGGCATCACGCTTTCCCGCAGAATATCGCCCGTCTCGGCGATCTTCACCAGAGCGCCATTACTGGAAACGACGGGGCCGGTCAATTCCAACTGACGGTGGAAGCGTAACATATTCTCATGCCGTCGCCCGGACGCCAGAATGCACTGGACGCCATCTTTCTGCAAGCGGCGTACGGCAGCGACATTCTCGACGCCAATCGTCTTATCAGGGCCAAGCAGGGTATCGTCCAAATCCAGTACGGCGAGTTTATAAGCAATCATTCGTTTCACCTCGGAGTCCACACGGCAAAACGCCCGACGATAGCAATATCATCGGGCCATGTATCGGTATCAGTGTACCGCAATACATTTTATTCGCTTTACAAAAGGAAACGAAACAGGTTCCTCCAGAAAAAGAAATGCCAATCTACCCTATGTATCTCCGAATCGCAGTATCGAAAGCGGTTCTGTCCAGACTGAACACCGTACATCATATCTTTGACAGGAATGAGCCCGGCAGGTATTTTTCAACTGCGAGGCGAAACAACTGGCGTCCGCCAAGACGCGGAAATGAAAGCGAGATTCCTTACTAATGCACGCGAACCTTACCATTCCAAAGCCGGAACCGACCGATGGCGATACATCCTGGTTTGTTCATGACCGCTTCGGACTTTTCATTCACTGGGGATTGTACGCCCTGCCCGCCCGCCACGAATGGGTGAAATCGAATGAACGCATCAACAACGCCGACTACGAAAAATACTTCAAACATTTCGATCCCGACCTTTATGACCCGACGATCTGGGCGGATGCCGCCGCCAACGCCGGAATGAAGTACTTCGTCGTCACGACCAAGCATCACGAAGGCTTCTGCCTGTGGGACAGTAAGTACACCGATTACAAAATCACCAACACACCCTACGGCAAGGATGCATTGACTCCCATGGTCAACGCGTTCCGTGAAAGAGGATTGCGCACGGGCTTTTATCACTCCATTATCGACTGGCATCATCCAGACTATACGCTCGATCCGGTACACCCCCAGCGGGACGATGCCGAATACCGCAAAGGGGACGCCGAGCGGGACATGAAGCGTTATGCCGAGTATCTGCACAATCAATCCCGCGAATTGCTGACACAATTCGGTAACGTGGATATCCTCTGGTACGACTTCACGCCCGGCCCAGACGGCGATACGAACCGTAACCTGCCCGGCAAGAACCGTGAATCGTGGCAAAGCGAAAAACTGGTCAAAATGGTGCGTGAGCTACAGCCAGGAATCATTCTGGATGACCGTCTGGACCTACCGACCGGATGGGATATCAAGACCCCGGAACAATTCCAGCCCCGTGGCTGGGTGCATCACGAAGGCAAGCCTGTCGTATGGGAAGCCTGCCAGACGTTCTCCGGGTCGTGGGGGTATCACCGGGACGAGTCTTCGTGGAAATCGCTGGAAATGCTTCTCCTGATGTTGATCGATACCATCAGTAAAGGCGGCAACCTGCTACTGAATGTCGGTCCGACGGGTCGGGGGGAGTTCGATGAACGCGCCCTCTCCCGTCTTGCCGGAATGGGCGAATGGATGAAACGCCATTCCCGAAGCATTTACGGATGCACGCAGGCGCCCACCGAGTTCGGGTCAGCGCCGCAGGACTGCCGTTACACGTACAATCCAGACACGAACCGTCTGTATGTGCATGTGCTGTCATGGCCGTTTGGTCAACTGTATCTGGATGGTATGGCAGGCAAGGTGGAGTACGCGCAATTACTGAACGACGCCTCCGAAATCCCCCAGAAGGATATCGAACCCTGGCAGATGGAACGTGGCAACGAAGGCGGTAAAGATGCTCTCGCTCTGCGCCTTCCCATTCAGAAACCCAATGTCACCGTCCCGGTCATCGAACTGTTCCTGAAATAGCCCTAAGTAATCGGCAACGTGAAAAAGGTAGGGGGAAGGCGGCGCCTTCCCCCTACAAAATTGATCATTCACAAGACATGATCATTGACATGTGCTAAGGAGTATGATAAGGATGTCTCTGTGGTTGCCAGGCAGAATAATGATTTTTGCCGGCAATCATCTCCACGTCGGACATTACTTGCTTCGCGTCTGAGCCGGTAATAGACATGTTGCCTCCCTACGAGGCGACGAAACATGATTACATCAAACAATAGGAAATTGTAAATGTCTCAAGAGATTTCTCTCCCCCTCAACAGAACTGTACGTGCAGCAGTTGCTATGCTTTCGGTCAGTCTGTTCTCCCTGTTGACCGGTTCCGCTCATGCTCAGGAACGAATGTATGTCACTCTGCTCAATAATGCGGTCGTCACGTACGATATTTCGCTTGCTTCCGCCAGCGATATTGCGTCATCCCTACAAAACTTCACCAACACGAACCTGAATGGCTCTCGGTCGCTCGCTTTCGATTCTGTAGGCAATGCCTATGTATCCAATTATCTGGGTAACACCATCAGCAAGTTCGATTCCTCCGGCAATTTTCTTTCTTATGTCGGTTCCGCTTCTAACTTGAATGGTCCGCGCGGAATCACGTTCGATTCCATAGGCAATCTGTATGTCGCAAATGGCAAGGACTTTACGGTTAGTAAGTTTGATGCCACGGGCGCCTATGTGTCCAACATTACTAATCTAAGCGAACCTGCTGATGTAGTTGTTGATAGTTCCGGCAACCTGTATGTGTCCAATGCTAATGTGGACTCCATTAGCAAATTCGATTCTACCGGAGTCTTTGTTTCCAGCATCGCCACGGGCGATGGTCCCCTCGGACTCACATTTGATTCCACAGGCAATCTGTATGTTACCAACTCCCACGACAAGACAATCGGCAAGTATGATACTTCGGGGAACTTGATCACGACCTTCGGTTCCGGTTCCTATCTGGATCAACCGATCGATCTCGCCTTCGATTCTGTTGGTAATCTGTATGTGGCGAATTACAACTCCAATTCCATCAGCAAGTTCGATTCCACAGGCGCATTTTTGACCAGTTGGAGTACGGGAGCCGCGAAACCGGCATTCCTCTCTTTCGCGCCAGCGGCGGTACCTGAACCGGGCGCAGTTGCGTTCGGCGTCCTTGCGGCAAGTTCTATACTGGGCCTGGCGGTTCGCAAGCGTAACGGGTAAACAACAATCGAACGGGTAGATTAATGACACGGGAGAGTGTCTGTCGCGGGTTTAGACCCCTTTATAATTGACCGATCAAGGTTACTCAAACTGCGTTTCTAACGTGGAGTACCATGTTGATTATAAATTCTATATCCATGTCAAACTCTCTCCCTGGTTATATGAGTTGATACGCTTTGCATTCAATCAGCGAAATAGTTAGACTCCCAAATGCCCTACCCCGTCCTGACAGACGATGAACCCTCTTGTCTCGAAAGCCACCCCAGCTTTTCGTGGAGCGCCCACCGGATTGGAATTGCGTGGTATTGCGCCTGTCCGATCTCCAATTAGTCACTCATTCGTTCCCCAGAGAGATTTCAACGGATACGCTTCCAGCGAAATCATTCGGACGTCGCCCGAGGTATGGACAGCGACCGAGCGCTCATTGGGATCGGGAATAAAGGGCAAGGGAACATAGGTCAGACCATCACTGGCGAAGACTTCCAGAACCGTCCTGTCCATATAGATTATCAGTCGTTGTTTAGCGTCGATCAGGGGAGCTGACGACCGGTGTCCATTGACGATGATTTCCTGTGTTTCTGCCTCATAGGAAATAGTGGCATCGCGGAGTTGGAAAGTGACAATCTCGCTTTCGCCCGGTTCGAATTCGGCGCGTAGTTCGATCAACTCTGCGCGGAAGTTCTCAAGATTGTCCGACTGATCGGCGCCATCGCGTAAAGAGTCGAGTTCGGGAATCGGGGTTCGGCGGATTTGCAGTCCCTCGGCGGAATTGCGTAAGGTGAGTTCACAGGGCAGACTTTGCGCCTGATTGAATGGCATTCCCGGCGAGGGCGCCTGTAGCCATCCGATTTGAATGCGTCGCCCATCCGGCATATCGCTGAAGGTTTGCGCGGCGTAGAATCCTTTCCCGCGAACGTCGGGAAGTTTCGCCGTTTCTGGCGTAAACGCCCCCCCGTCGAAAGAACCGAGAGCGTATTCACTGTTTGCGGCATTCAATACCCATTTCTTGACCGAGGGATTCCCTTCCACCGGAAGTTCAAAGAAATCGGGGCATTCATAGAGGAAACGATCCGCTCCGGTTCCCCCCTCGGTGACGCTCACCAGAGTCCACTCCCTCAGATTCGGGGAAGTGAGGAAATGAATGGAATGTTTTCCGCCCGCGATTTCGACATACAGAGACATCACCCACTGAAGGGTAGGTTCATGCCAGAAGACTTTCGGGTCGCGATTACCGCCAGTGAACTGCGGAACTACCGGATTGCCTTCGTACTTGACGAACGAACGTCCATCATTGCTGTAAGCGATGCACTGGGTGGTCGGGTCGCCCGCCGCCGTATAGATCAGTACCAGAGGCGGTTCGCCATCGCGCCCGAATCCGCTGGTATTGTTCCAGTCCACCACGGCGCTTCCGCTGAACATCGTTCCATGCTCATCCGGGTAGAGAGTTTCGCCGAGTTCGGTCCAGTGCACGAGGTCAGGACTCACGGCATGCCCCCAGTGCATATTCCCCCAG
>CAIVZM010000029.1 GCA_903910385.1 uncultured Armatimonadota bacterium | reverse complement strand
TGACCATGCTATTGTAGACTTCACGGCACAAGGCAAGCGTCTGATGGAGTTGGGATTCTTGCGCTTTTGTCGGATAGAGTCTGTATTTTATGCAGAGAACGCTCACAACTATATTATACAACTATATTATACAACTATATTATACAATTTTCCGTGTAACTCACCTGCAACGCGGCTTCGCCGGTAAAGTCCCGCCTCGCGGGACCCGGTTTATATCCCCATTGCTAAAGCAAGGGGTCTTACGTCGAGAATCGATAATACAGGACAATTCGTCGATCCTCACGAAACTTAGAGCGGAACGCGATTTTTCGATTTTCGCAACCCATCAGTAACCCTCGGATACGGATTCCGGATGCTCAACTTATTCGCCCTCGAAAATCCTGCTCTGACTCGCGAATTACGGACCCGATTGCGCGGTTCACGCGCCTTCGTGTTGCTTTTCGCTTATCTGTTCGTGCTGGCGATCACGCTATTTATCGCCTATTCCAGCTGGGCGACAATGCAGAACGCCAATTCCGGGATGGCGTTTCAGATCGGCAGAAGATTCTTCGCCACCCTCTTTATCGTTCAGGCGTTGCTCGTCGCAATCATTACCCCTTCCCTGACTGCCGGGGGATTGACTATCGAACGGGAACAACGCACGCTGGACATGCTGAAGATCAGTTTGCTATCACGGTTTCAGATTGTCTGGGGCAAGTTGATCGCCGCTCTGGGGTATATTGCGCTCCTGATTGTGGCATCCTTGCCGCTTTTTTCGTTGAGTTTTCTGCTAGGCGGCGTCGCACCGGACGAAATTATCATCTGTTGCGCCTTACTTCTTACCACCGCTTTTGTCTACGGCGCAGTCGGTCTGGGTTGCTCGTCCATCTTCAAGACGACGACTTACGCGACCCTGGCAACATATGCCGTTCTGTCCGTCATGTTTTTCACGACGTTGCCATTCACCTTCAGCGGTATGGCGTCGGCGTTCGGCGGTATCGGAGGCAGAGCCAGCGGTATGGGTCTGGCGGCATTGAACCCTATGGGAGCGATGTCTTCTCCAGGAACGATGGATTCCTATTTTGGCATCACCCTTCCCATATGGCTGACGGGTGGCGGAATGAACCTTTTTCTTGGCACGATTTTTACTATCGCCGCCGCGCACCGGATAGACTATCCCCGCTCGGATCGCTCAGGTCTTCTTCGCCTTTTAACCGCAGTCTATCTCGCTTTTCTTTCTCTGGGTTCCTACCACTTCATTACCGTAGGTCTGCGGATGTTAGGCGGGGGAACGAACGACTGGGCGATAGTCTGCGGGTATGTATCCGCTCTTGCGCTTCCGGTATTGATACCGCTCTTTGTCAGTTCGGACGGTCTGCCACGTACCGGCGGCGTCTGGTCGCTGTTCAACCCCGGACGGCTATCTTGCGGTGAAGGCCCCTCTGGTCTGCTCTATGTACTGTTGCTGATCGTAATGACAATGACGATCTTTTTTCTTGTCTTGCGCTATGATGCCCGTTTGCCTCAAGCGTCCCTGACGCAAATCGGGCAACTGACAGGTCTGTTGCTTGCCACTGCCTGGGGATTCGGCGGTCTTGCTCTGTTCGTTTCCGTCGTAACACGCAACCGGAACATCAGTATGATCGTGACATTCCTTGTTATGACGGTACTGTATATGATCCCGTTGTCCCTTGCTTCGTGGTTTACGGATTCGGCGCCGAACGCTGCTAAGAGTGCGATTTCTGGACTATCGCCGCTTTCCGCAGTTACCGCAATCTTCAACACTACTCCAATACGCGATACCGCGCCGGTCATTATCTGCATCTCCCTGTATCTGATTTCGGGCATGATATTCCTGTGGCTTGCATCACGCCATGACCGATCACTTGCCGCGCAGAATACCCTTTCGGCATAATCTTTCTTTGCCACCGGGAGCCAGTTCTGTTACAATAGCGCGGCAGTTCCTTTTCAATGGCGTATCAATCCCTCTATCGCAAGTACCGACCGCAGACGTTCTCCGATGTCGTCGGGCAGGGTCATGTCACAAGGACGTTGCAGAACGCCATCGCTTCCGGTCGCATCGCGCACGGCTACCTATTCACGGGAACGCGAGGAACGGCGAAAACGACGGTTGCGCGACTCCTTGCCAAAGCCCTGAACTGTGAGTCTTCCGACCGTCCGGTAGCGGAGCCGTGTAACGCTTGCGCGGCGTGCCGAGCGATCACTTCGGGCGGTAGTATTGATGTCATCGAGATGGACGCCGCCAGCCATCGCGGGGTCGCGGATATAGAGGAAGTCCGTAAATCTGTGGGCTACGGCCCGATGGAATTGCGCTATAAAGTATTCATCATCGACGAAGCGCACCAGCTTTCCAGCGATGCCAAGGACGCTTTTCTCAAAACGCTGGAAGAGCCTCCCGCCAATGTCGTTTTCATTCTCGCCACGACCGAACCGCAATCGATTCCGATCACCATCCGCTCCCGCTGTCAGCAGTTCGATTTCAAGCGCGGATCGCTTCTGGATATCGCCAGCCGCTTGAGTTATGTCCTGACCCAGGAAGGGGTAGACTTTACGCCGGACGCGGTCAATATGGTAGCCCGTGGCGCGGAAGGTTCCTACCGCGATTCCCTGTCACTTTTAGAGCAAGTCCTCGCGTTTTCGCCGGAGCGTATCACCGCAGGAGACGTTCACACCGTTCTGGGAACGCTGGATTCGGAAGCGTTATTGCAAATCACAGAAGCGGTCACACGGAAAGACGCCTCCACGCTTTTCGCCCTCGCTGGAGAAATGCTGGATGCGGGCAAGGAAGCAAGGACGATCCTTCGCGCCCTGACCTCGCACTTCCGGGATCTATTGCTGGTGACGGTCGGCGGTCCTGCGGTGGCGGCGGAACTCACCCCGGATGAAACACCGGCATTACAGGCGCAGGCGCGAGCCTTTACGCCCGGTCAAATTCTCGCCGCAATGGATGTTTTGAACGAAGCGCAGGCGGAAACGCGCTGGAATAATCAGCAGCGTTTTCTGATCGAGCGCACGTTCCTGAAGTTACTGGTATCCCGCGCCGGAAATCCGGGGAACAGCGACAGCGCCCCCGGATTACAAATCACGACGGCGCCTATCGTTTTCCCGACCCCGCCTGTGACTTCCGCCCGCCCGCAAGCGGTAGCGCAGACGATGGTTCCCTCCTCGCCTCCTGCATCGCAGTCTCCTTCTCCTGTAGCGCCGACGGCGACCTTAGGCGCGAATAAACTCGCCGTTCCCGCGCCTCTGGATTCGACGCCTGTCCCTCCCGCACCTGAACAGGTGGTTGCGGAGGAGGCGGAAATTCCCGCTTCCTACTTTGCTAGCGATGAGGACGGGGAAGAGGATGGCATCGATCCGAGCGACCTGATGGGCGATGATACTGAAGATACCGAAGATACGCAACCTGCGCCCTCCGAACCGGAACCCGCTCTGCCTCTGGAGGATTCGCTCCCATTCGAAGAAATAGCGGATACGGGAGCGCTGACCGATCTGGAACAGGATGACCCCGGTCTTTTCGATGAGGACACAGACGCTTCTGGAGAGGATGGCATCACGCCCGTTCCTCCTGAGCCTCTCTTGCCTTCGAGTTCCGGCGCACAAAAAGCGCGTCCAGAGGAACCGGAAACCCTGATCGCGGCGACGACTACGCCCACCCCGACGCGTCCCGCTTCCGAACCGGAACCGAATCTCTTTACACTGGACATGGCCATTCAGATATGGCCATACTTTATGTCGGATGCCGCTCGCATCTCCAAGAAAACACAGATGATGATGGCGCAGGCTCTCCCCACCCTCGCCGAAGGCGCCACTCTGGAAGTGATGTTCAACAATCGCGCGGCGCACGATATGATGAGCGAGCCGAAGGGGATGGAATTCGTCCGCAAGTTGTTGATGCGTCGCCTGAATGTCGAAAAGTTGACATTACGCTTTACGCTTTCGGAATCTGTTGCACCGCTGGTTCGGCAGGAAAAGAAAAAAGTCACCCGCGACCGATTTGAAGATTTAGACCGTCTGGATGCGCCGGCGGATGAATTCGGTTCCGGTGGGGGTTATCCGAGCGCACTGGGCTCGATTCCGCCTCCCGCTCACAACAGCGTTGCGGCGGCGCGACCGCAGTTCGCCGTCTCTTCCGCACGTCCGGCATATACTCCCTCAACCGGCGAGTCGCCTTTCCGACGGGAGGACGCCGGAATGCGGCATAATAATCAGGGAAGCGGTAACGTATCCTCGTGGGAAGAGCCTTCTCCCGAGGTTCCCTCGCATCCTCTTCTGGAGGACGTCCTGAGCATTTTTGGCGGCACGATCGTCAAAGACTGATAGGATCAAACTGAAAAACCGGACGGCGCGGAATCGCCGTCCATACATAGAGAAAGGTTCTGAACCGATGGCATTAAAAGGGATGGGCGGAATGGGTGGTCTCGGCGGCCCGAACCTCGCCAAGATGATGGAGCAGATGCAGAAGAAGCTGGTCGAAGACGCCCAGAAGATGCAGGAAACGCTCGATACGTCACGCTTTGAAGCGTCCGCTGGCGGCGCGGTCAAGGCGACGGTCAACGGGCATGGCGAATTGATCGCAATCGTCATCTCCCCGGATGCGCTCGACCCTTCGGCGGCGGAAGATGTTCAGGACATGATCATCAGCGCCGTCAATGAAGCGCAGGGCAAGGCGTCCGAGGTTCGTGAGGCGGAACAGAAGAAACTCATGCCTGCCAATATCCCCGGTCTTCCGGGTCTGTTCTAAGCGGCGTAGTATCAGAGAGAAATGCTACACTACGCCCGTCCTCTGGCGCGATTGGTGGCGGAATTCGAAAAGCTCCCCGGAGTGGGACCGAAGTCCGCCCAACGCCTCGCTTTTTACATCATGCGGCTTTCCGATGAGGAAGCGCGCGCCTTCGCCGACGCCATTCTGGAAGTCAAGGCGAAAATCGGTTACTGTAAGGTCTGCTTCAACTTTACTGATCAGGAAATTTGCGATCTGTGCCGCGATTCGCGCCGAACGGATGATTTGATATGTGTCGTCGCAGAGCCGCGTGATTTGATTGCGATGGATAAGACCGGCGAATTCAAGGGAAAATACCATGTCCTCGGTGGCGTCCTGGCGCCGATGGAGGGGATCGGTCCGGATCAACTGAAGATTCGGGAATTACTCGCCCGGTTGCACGCGCATGAGGTCAAGGAAGTGATCTTAGCGACCAATCCGACAGTCGAAGGCGATGCCACCGCGCTTTATCTCGCCCGCCTCCTCAAAGATTTGACGCCTCGCGTCACCCGCATCGCGCATGGGGTTCCCGTCGGCGGCGACCTCGACTATGCGGATCAGGCTACCCTCATACAGGCGTTTGAAGGTCGCCGGGAACTATAATCTCTCATAACCAAGGGGGCGTTTAACGGGACGCCTCCGGGTGAGATGAGGAAAAACAGGTTTATGCCGCCGGTCATGGCAATTGCACGGAACTTCCCTTCCGCCGGATGGTCAAACCTTGCGAGGTCAAGTTACGGGTGAGTTCTGTCAATTCTATCGGCGTTCGGTATATTTCAAGGTACGTTCTGTGGGTATTCCTCACACTTTTCCTACCTTTTTCTCTTTCTCTACGGGTTTTTGCACAGGCAAGCGGCGATGCGGCGCAACCGCGCATCGAGGCTCGGGGAACCTGGGACAACCGCTTCCTTTACTTCGCCTTCGTTATCGATAATACTGATATTCAGGGCGTCAATGCGAAGCCGATGTCCAATGCAGCGCTGGATGACTCCATCGCATTGTATTTCGATGCAAGTAAGGAAAAGCGGGGAACGCCGGACGCGCAGACCAATGCGATGATCGTCTCAGCGGCAGGCGGTTTTACTTTTCTGACTGGAGACGCTGCAAAGAAAGCGTTCGTCCCCCGCCCACTGTTCTCGGTGAAGTACGGCGTCACCCTGCAAGGTTCCCTGAACCGTGCGGATGACCGAGACCGCTCGTATACCGTCACACTGGCGATCCCCATTCAAGCGCTGGGTATTGATCCCAAAACGCTCAAGCCTGGTTCCGAACTCGGCTTTAATATCGTGGCGCGGCAGAAGGGCGGTGGATTGTCGTCGCTTTCCCCGGATGTCAAAACGGACGCGGATACATCGAACCCGTCCAAATGGATTCGTCTGGTGTTGCTCGCCCCGGACAAAGCAGGCGCGGAAAAGTATCCGGGAGCAATGACTCTCCCCCGCGAGCCGGAACAGAGCGATGCGCCCCGTATTGATGGCATCTTTCGCGCCCCTGACTGGTCTGACAAAGGCGCGTTCGCTATTGCATCCCCCCACCTGCCCAGAGCGCAGATCGCGATAGCGCCGGTCGCTGTACCGGGAACGGAGACCGATACTGTTGTTCCCGCCCTGCCGCTGGATACTCCGCTGGTCGGATTGGGACGCCGCACCCTTGCCCGCTATCGAATCGATTATCAGGCGGACTTGCGCAAGCCTACTTCGCCGAACCGGTCGGTTTTCGGACGCGATGGCTCCCTGCTACTGGTAGACCAACCGGTGACCGGCGTCGGCCCCTGGTTTTCGACGGACAAAGTGAACTGGCACCGGGGACAGTTGACCGCGATGCGTGAAGCGGGCATCGATGTCGCTCTCACTCAAGTCAGCGGACCCGGATCAGAAGTGGCGGTACTGGATGAAAAAGCGATCCTGACCATGGCGGCGGCATTACGCGAAATGGTCGCCGACAGGGTTCCGTCACCGGAGGTCGCCCCACTTCTGGATACCCGTGAACTGGCGGCGCCAGGAACCAAAGCGGATCTCGCAACAGAAGTCGGCCGCAATGCCGTGTATGCGGTTCTGAAGCAGTGGTTCACTCTGATTCCGCCAGAATTCCGCTTCAGGACGCTCGTGCCAACTCCGGATGGACGTTTGGTTCGTGTCTACCCAATTTTCCTGAGCGATGCCAGCAATATCACGAATGCGGCGAACGGCGAATGGGCGGAAACACTCCGCAAACGGTTCGCCGCCGAATTTGGAGCGGTTACTTCCGGTACGACCCTGCTTTTTATCGGCGGTGATAATTTCGCGGCAGGGAACGGTCTCGCCGCTGCTGTCCCCCTTACCCGGGGTGGGCCTGGCAAAGGAGCGTTAGCATCGTATGTGATCCAACCGGGTTTCGAAAGCCCGGATTCGCCCTTGATTCCGCGCAAAAACGGCGAGACATATGCAGGAGCATGGCAGGCGGCGGATGGCGCCAACGCTGACTGGGCGATCATCGATTCCTGGAACGATTTTTCCCGTGCGACAGAAATCGCCCCGTCGCGCCAGCATGGCTCGAAGTATCTGGATATCACCCGTATCCTTTCCGCCGCACGCGCCGCGCAAAATCAGCGGGCGGTCCGCTGGATTGACAATGATGCGCCGCGCCGGTTACGTCCCGGTCAGGCGGTCACGGTAGCGGTGGGCGTCCAGAATGTCGGCTCTGTGCCCCTGCGCGATGAAGATGGCGTTACCCTGACCTACCGATGGAAACAGGGAGACAAAGTGATCGCGGAAGCGCCGCTACGTTTCCCTTTCGCCAAACCGCTCCTGCCGACTCGTAGCGCCAAATTGCCTGTGGGTGTGGTCGCCGCAAAAGCGGGCGAAAACGGACGATTGGAACCGCTCCCCGCCGGGGAATACACGGTGGAAATCGATTTCACTTCGACCCCGCGCCCGCAACCGCCGGTCTTTTTCAGCGAGGCGCCCGATCATCCCCGCGATGCCCGACTTCTGCGCATCCCGGTAACGGTCAGCGACACTTTACCCGAAATTGTCGAATTCGCCGGGACGACGACGCCGACTCTGGTAAAAGCGGGAGGCATTTACTCCGTACAGGTGCGGCTACGATGGCTGGGAGCCGAACCACTCAAGCCGGATGCCGCCTCACTGGTCTATCAAATTCTGACCGAGGATGGCAAAACGACGCTCCTTTCCCGCTCTGTTCCCTTTTCCGGAGCGCTGGCGCCGGGACAGTGGCAGACGGAAACGATCCTGCTGAATGTCGGGAATGATACCACGTTCCCAATTGCCTGCCCGGAGAGTCGCAAGGCTATCGGGGACGCTCTGGGCGGCGTCAAGGTGCGCTGGTTGCTGAGTCGCACCGCTTCAACCGATGCGATTCCCGGAGAGTACCTGGAGCAAATCGCGGTCTACCCGCCGGAAGAAGAAGTTCGTCTCGCCCCGTTCAAGACCGACCCGCTGACCGCTGATGCCAACGCGGCGGTCGAAGTTCCAGTAAATGTCACCAACCGGGGTATCACGGCGCTTGAAAAAGGGGCGTATCGTGTGGGTTACCATTTCTACGATATGGATGGTATGGAATTCTCTTACCGCCCCGCCGTCGCCACCGCATTGGTAGAAAGCATCAAACCGGGTGAGACGGTGAAAACTCTGGTGAAAGTGCATATGCCGGAACGCGAGGGCGTTTATATTCTCGCTTTCGATCTGTTGCGCATGCCGGACACCTATATCTCGACTCGCCCGGTAACGCGTGGAGGCGAACTCGCTCTGCTTCCTGTGCGTGTCAACGGCGGTCGCTTGCGGTTCATTGACCTGACGAAAATCTTTAACGTCAGCGGCGTCTCCTGGGAATCCGACAATGGCTCTGGGAGCGATCTGGACGGCGCAGGGAGCGCTCTACCCGCCGAATCATTCCCGCCAGACGGTCAGGGCTTATCGGCGGTATTTTCTACAGGGAAAAGCGATTTCGCCAACGCGATGCCCTATCCTTCCGGATATTTTGCGGAAATCGGCGCGGTAGCGCGACGAATCGCATTCCGATATGGCGATAAGGCTCCCGGAAAGAACAATGCGATCCTCTGCGCTGGTCAAACGATTCCCGTTTCTTCGGGAAGGTATGTCGCGCTCCATCTGGTAACAACGGCGCTCGGAGGCGAAAACCGGAAGACGGAAATTACGTTCCGCTATAAAAACGGAACCGTCCAGAAAATCCCGGTCAATATCGGTGACTGGAATCGGGTGCCCGGCGCATCCGATCCCATCGCCGTTCGCACCAATCGTAAACGCGGCAAAGACGGAGACAAAGCGACTCCCTGCTATCTGCGTCACTTGATTATTTCAACTGATATCACGCGTGAATTGACGGGGATTGTTCTTCCTAACGACAAAAAGATTGCGGTCTTTGCCGCGACTCTGGAAAAATAAGCCGGAAATAGTAATAAGGAAGCTCCTTGCCAGGAGCTTCCTTATTCCAGATCATGTGATGCGCGTATCAGGATTGCGACGCCGCTTTTTTGACTTCGATTATGTAGTTGCGGTGGTGATTTTCGCCAACATTGGTCAGGCGCTTATCTACCCTTCCTTCTTCCGATACCGGTATAAACGCCACCTGATTGTCCGTAAATTGTACATCATTGAACTCGGACGGATTATCTACATCAGCAAAGCGCAACAGACCACCTTGAGTCACGAAATAGGCATAGTTCAGACGATGGATATGCTCATCCAGCGATTCGTCCGGCGCAACCGATAATTCCCACAGTCGAATCCGCTCATCCTCGAAAAGCAACCGTGAGCCTACCTGTTCACTCGACTTTGTTTCCATCTTTCATTCCTTCCATCGCCTTCACTCGGACCATTACGACACCAAGTCACAGCCAAAAAAGAGCGAGAGAAACGGCGTTTCCCTCGCTCCTCCTATTCACCGCCAGAATAACGCCGGGTTTAGAAAGTCTTGTCCCATGAGCGATAGGACTTTCGGAGCCGACAATTTTACTTACCCGACGCCCTGCGCTCGTTGCAGGGACTTGCCCTCGGAGGCGATAGCGGGGGCGATTATCATTTCGACGGTCTGCATTTCGCGAAGGTTGTGCGCTCCCAGCGAACCCATGGCAAGGCGCAGGGCGCCGACGAGGTTCATCGTACCGTCATCCTTGTGGGCAGGACCGAGCAGAATGTCTTTCAGGGAACCGCTGACGCCGACTTTTATGCGCGTTCCGCGCGGTAAGTCCGCCGAAGAGGTCGCCATACCCCACGAATAGCCGGGAGCGGGAGCTTCCGCCGCCGCCGCGATGGTGGAGCCAAGCATGACCGCATCCGCGCCTGCCGCAATCGCTTTCGAGATATCGCCGCCGTTGCGGATACCACCGTCGGTGATGATCGGGATATACTTGCCGTTCTTCTCGAAGAAATCGTCGCGGGCGGCAGCGCAATCGGCGGTTGCGGAGATTTGCGGGACGCCGATGCCCAATACCTTACGAGATGTACAGATATGACCGGGACCGACGCCGACCAGAATACCTGCCGCACCCGCTTCCATCAGTTCATAGGTCGCCTGATAGCCGACCGTATTACCGACAATGACCGGAACCGGGGCGTTCTTGCAGAAATCAGCGACCGGAAACTGGGAAATCGTCGAGGACTCGAAGCGTACCGTCCCCACCGTGCTCTGCACGAAGAAGAAATCGACGCCCGCTTCCACCGCCGCTTCCGCCGCTTTTTGCGCGGTATGTGGTGCAGCAGACACTGCAGCGACGCCGCCAGCATCTTTAATTTGTCGTATCCGTCGCTTGATCAACTCCGGTTGAACGGGCGCCGCGGCGTAAAGGTCTTGAATGTAGTGGATGATTCCTTCCGAGGGGGCATCGGCGATTTTTTGCAGTACCGCTTCGGCGTCCTCGTACCGCGCCTGGATACCATCCAGATTGAGAACCGCCAGACCTCCCAGTTCGCTCATCGTCACAGCGAGGGCAGGGTTTACCGCGCCATCAAGCGCGGCGGCGATAATGGGAATATCGAACTTTCTTCCACCCAGCATCCACGAGATATCTACATCTCGTGCATCAATCACCAGCGGGCCAGGAACGAGAGCGACCTCGTCGAATCCATATGCCCGCTTCGCCTTCCGTCTCCCGCCAACCACGATTTCCACGACTTCATCTCTTTCCGTACTATATCCGCCCAAAAACTAAGAATGCAAAAGCGGGCCGCTAATCGCAGCCCGCCCGAATTTCGGACATTCTATCGGTGTAGAGGCTTACTGTCAAGAAAAGGTTCCCGTATATGAGGCGCGATTGATTGACGGCGATACCGGCATTCGCGAATCGGCGACGTTTCTTATCATTATCGGGTGGGAGATCCAGCGCCGACGCTATCCGGCGACGTCCCCCTGTCGTTCCTCGGTAACGCCTGAATCCGGGCGGTATCCTGCTTAATTCGAGTAAGTTTCCGCTCGACCTCAGCAGTGGTCCGCTCGGACTCCGCCTGAACCTGCGTCACATCCGGACCTTTGGGATCGAGAAAGGCGGATCGAACGATGGGTAGTATTAGAATAAGAATCCCGAGCCAAAACAGGAAAGTCCAGAGCGATTTCGAGTCAGGCATCCCTCGTTTGTCACCCTCACCTGAACCGAGATTCGCCGACTTTACCATATTCTCTGGATATCGGGTATCTTTTTTGTCCATATTTTTTTCATGGCAGGCTTTTTTATTTCCAAGCAGAGAAGCGGAAGTCCGCCTGACCGAAAATTCCGCTGTATTAATCAGGAATGATCCTTTTGTTATTATACGGTTCTAATATCCGCAGTCACCGATACGACGCTGAATCGCAGCAGCGATACGTTCCATGAGCGAGAAATCACGATCACGGTCGAAAGGGACAGAATCCTTGACTTCGGCGGGGTACATCATGGGCGGCGCGGTGCGATGAGCTTCGGGTTCTGTCACGTAACGCGGAAAGATGTGCGCGTGTAGCGCCGGATCGAGATTTCCGAGGATTTCGTAATTGATCCGAATCGCCCCGGTCACTTCCAGTAAGGCGTCGCCGATAATCGCCATATCGGACAGAAAGCGGGTTCGCGCCATTCCTTCGAGGGCATTTAAATCGGAGACCGTCGGGTTAGATAGTAAAAGGCAATACCCCTTGAGGTACTGACTATCACCCAGGACAGCCCAACCGGAGGACATGCGGCAGATCGCCTTCGGGTTCGTCCCCTCTTCCGCCGCTTCCACTCGCTCATGAATTACTGTTCGCATACACGATTATACCGTCGATACCGGGGAGCGATATTCGAGGACATGAATGTCCAGGCGATTATAAAACGTCGCCCGTATATACGTTGTTGGATGAAATGGCGCATGCCAATGTTCCCGGCAGTTCGCATGAAAAACGGTGGCAGGAACTTCTCTACGGTTCTATCATTAACCGCATCACCCGTGACCTGCAAACTACGGATATTTTGCTGGTAGCAAACTCGGATTGAACCCGAAGACGCTATTCCTTTAACCCAGTTCCCACCTGATGGTCAAATGCGATCAATGAAGCGACCGGGATTCAAGGTCGCTTTTGGATCGAGAGCCTGTTTCAAACGACGCATTAGTGGTAGCGAAGGCGGTAACGGTCTCCAGAGCGGAAAATCGCCCTGTCGTAACGAGAAAGGTGCATTCAGAACGGCGAATGTCGCCTGATTCGCTTCCGCCCATCGTAGGAGTGCATTCATGCCTTCGGAAAAATTGCCCGTATTCCGGAAAAATACGGTGGTCGCGCCCGCCATCGGCAGGGTTTCCACCGTTTCCCAGAGTCCCATTTTCCACAACGATTCGTGGCGCACGGGGACGCTGTCAGGAAGCCCGGTTATTCGCGCCGCCAACGCCACATCGGCAGTGGAATCAGTCGGTGAGGATGCCGCTTCAACCTGTACTACGCCATTTTCCCGTGCGATCTTTATCGCCTTTTCGCCTTCATCCGCCACTACTTCCCGAAGCCCCGTATAGGTTACCGTCAGGACGTTCGTCTCGCTTGTTTGTGTCAAGACGCTCGTGGATGGTTGGGTCTGCTGATGCAACAGACGCAGAAACGTTGCGTTGGGACTGCCAAAATATAGGGAGTATTGCGCTTCTGGAATCGGAGCCACCTTGAAGGTAACTTCCGCAAGTATGCCCAACGTCCCCAGAGCGCCAAGGTGCATTTTGGGAATATCATAGCCGGTGACATTCTTGACGACTTTACCGCCGCCTTTGACGATGCGTCCCAGCGCATCGATGACCGTCATTCCAATGACCCAGTCACGGACAGCGGAATCCGCCGCCGTCGCGAGGATACCGCCAATAGTAGCGCGATCCGCATCTTTGACCGAAATCGGCAGGAACTGTCCGTGCGAAGCGAGGACACTCTGCACTGAGGCAAGGGTCGCTCCCGCCTCGACCGTAATGGTCAAATCGCCGGGTTCCACCGCAAGGATACGGTTTAACCGGGTAAGGTCGAGCAGAATATCCGCCCGCGTTGGCGCGTACCCGTAGGACTGCCCGCCGCCACCGCCCCATGGTATTACCGCTTTTCCGGCATCGTCCGCCCACCGTGTCGCTTCGGAGATTTCCTCCAATGATTGTGGTTGTGCGTCAAACTCCGGTTCCTTCCCCAGAGCGTCCGAATATCCGCCCCTCTGTGTCGCGCTCAGTTTCGTTCCCCCCATTGCAAGGGGCGGTATTCTGCGTCTTCCTGAATCTTATTCTTCCGGAAGATATGCTTTGCTTCTTCCGGCCAGGATTCCCATGTGGAGCGTGGAATCGGCATGGGCGGTTCCGCCAGCCACCCTCGCTGGTAGACATTGGCGAACATGGTGCGCGGGTAATCGGCGTTATTGGGCATTCCGCGATGCCATGCCCGTAAATCGCGCAGGGCAAACGAGCCCAGTTTCATATTCAGGCGAATCGAAGGGCAGGCATCGATGCGTTCCTCCAAATGCTTGCCTTCCTCGATAGTACGGTCAACGATGAGATGCGTCCCCGGCCAGTACTCTGTACTGCCATTTTCCTCGGTGAAGTCACATAAGGGAATATTGAGGACGATAGCGTGCGGCGGATGCGGGACGCTCATTTCCGTCCCGAACAACGACCCGCTATCCCGATGCACCGGTTGAATTCCGCTTCTGGGCATCGCGGTATTGGTATGGTAGAAAGAGCACTGTACATTCTCCCCCAGCAGAGATATCAAGAGTTGCGTCGCAATCGGATGCGCGGCGAGACGTACATCGCCCAGAATCCCGGTCATCGGGGGGAAATAGCCAATGTGGTTCTTTCCAAATGTCTTTCCGTCGAGCGCATCCAGTCCGCCGAGGCTATCCAGTCGTATTGCCAGCGCCGCCTCATAGGCTTCCCTGACTTGCGATAGGAAATCCGCTTCGTAAACATCCTCAATTACCAGAAGACCGGCATCCAGAAACGTCCGTGTCGATTCCGCCAACCGTTCCGGGGACAGTTTCCCGGTCTCTTTTTCCTGCGTCGTAAGCCGCATTGCTAAAAGTATCCTCTATCCGCCTTTATAGTATCCGCCTGTAGGCGATATCACGTTATCGTGAAAGTTTTCCGTCGTAGTGAAAGTATACCCGGCGAAAAAGATTCCGGCGACGGCTTGCGAAATGGGCGAATGATACGGTACACTTCCGCCATAGTTTCATAGCGTGGCCCCCCGAATCCGGGGAAGCCGGTGAAAGTCCGGCGCTGTACCGCAACGGTAAGTTTCTGAGCGTCTCGTCGTTCAAGAAAACAAGTCCGAATGCCGGTCGGGGGCAGGTCGTGTAACCCCTCGCGATTCAGGGGGCGACGGAAAAAGAGCGGGATGTTCCCTCCTATGGGGACGATCCCGGTTCTTGCAGTTGAATCGCCGTTCCGCCATTTGAGGTGGGCGGCGTTTGTTTTTTCCGTTCCCCTTTCGCTCCGGTTACGCCACTCACGCACAAAGGAAGCGTACTGTGCGATATGGCAAGCGTCCCGTGGCGAAAAGCGCGTTTACATTGATTGAACTGCTGGTGGTGATTGCGGTGATTTCCCTTCTTTCCGCAATGTTGTTTCCGGTTCTGGCGCAGGCAAGAGAAAAGGCGCGACAGATATCCTGTCTCAGTAACCTTCAACAGATCGGCGTCGCCACGCTGCTGTATGCTCAGGATTATGATGACACCCTCCCACCCTGGCAAATCAATTCCCGTCTGTACTGGGTAGGTGGACGTGACAAGGCGAGCGGAGCGCTGGATAAAACACGCGGACTGATCTTCCCCTATATCCGGAGCGGCGCGATTCAAAACTGTCCCTCTTATGTCGGAGGCCATCACCTCGGCGGCGCCGGGTACGGCTATAACCTCCTGCTGAACCGGGCGCCGCTGTCGCGTGTGGAAAACCCGACCGATACCCTTCTGTTCGCCGATGCAGGAGTTCCAAACTTTCCCAGACGAGGCGAAGTCGGCGAAACGATTGTCATCTCCCCGCCTGCGCTCTGGATTCCGTCTCCGGAAATGGACTTCCGTCATCAGGGATTCGCCAATATGGTCTGGGCGGATGGTCATGCCCGCACGATGAAACGGGAATCGTTTCTGATGCCATTACCTTCCGAAACGCAACGAGTCGGTTATCGATATATCGGCGACCGCCTGATGGCGCTGACCAAATATTGATCGCTCTCCATTCGTTTCGACTCAAACCTGCGCCGGCGGATTTCCCGGCGGAAAGATTATGATGATGCGCTCACTTTTTCGTTTGATGATTGCTCTTTCGGCGGTATTTCTGGCGATACGTATCGGCTATTCGCAACCGCTGATTACCACTACTATCGGCGACAGGACTTCAACCAGCAAAGTCGGTTATTTTGTCCTGGACTTTGATGATTCCGGCGCCAAACCTGAGACCTACGCCTTCGCCTGGAACTATGAAGGGACGAAGACTGGGACGGACTTCCTGCTCGCCCTGCAGTCTGCTTTGACCGGTCCGAAGGGCTTTCAGCAAGACGGCGTCGTTTTTCCCGGTCTCGGATACGCAGTTCAGACCATTGGCTATAATGGGAGGAATCAATCCTCCGACACCAATCCCAACGGGTACTGGAATCTGTGGCTGGGCATTGATGGCAAGAACTGGACAAGCTCACAGTTCGGTTCGGACAGCGTTATCCTCAGCGACACGCCGGTCTTTACCCAGAACGAACTTTCCGGGTCTTCCTGGCAGGGATGGCGCTGGGTCAATGATTTTAATACCGATATCGCACAGGCGCCGCGAACACCCTTTCTTGCCGCCGCTGCGCCGGAACCCGGCATGATCGGGTACGCTCTCCTGAGCCTGGGATGCGGCGTGTTGACCCTCCGAAAAAAGTGTCGATAATACTCTCTCTTATTGAGTCGGTATAGTTCCGGCGACTACCATAATGCTGCGCCGCATTGCCTTACGGGTGATGCGGCGCATTTATTTTCCGAACCATCTTCTCAGGCGAAACAGGGAAATAAAGTGCGGAGGATTTTTGACACACTTCGCGAAATCATATTCGCATAACAATAACGGAGACAAAAAATGAAATCTGCGCCCTCATACCGGATTATTGGGAGCGTTTTCGCTCTGGGATTGATGTTCGTGACGTATCCCCTATTTGCGAAAGATAATGCCGTGTATCCTGCTCCCACACCTGCCAGCGACGCCCAGAATCTCGGTCAAAAAATCCAGCGCACCATGAATCTGCTGGCGACCAGTACGCCGACAAAGCGCAACCATGTGCGTGTTCTGTTTTACGGGCAGAGCATTACCGAACAGGAATGGTCGAAGCAGGTCGCCGATGATTTGCGCAAACGTTTCCCCAATGCAGACCTGGAAATTGAAAACCGCGCCATTGGCGGTTTTGCATCGCAATGGCTTATCCGTCCCGCCGAACACGATTTATATCCGTTCTATCCTGATCTGGTGATCTTCCATGTCTACGGCGCGAATCAGCAATATGAGGAAATTATCCGTAATATTCGTTCCCGCACCACTGCCGAAGTTTTGATGCAGAAAGACCATATCACCGCCTGGCCTCCCGCTATTCAGGATGCAAATAAAGACAAGGGCGAGTGGTGGACGGATTTCATGAACAATCAGTTTCTGCCACAGACCGCACAGAAGTATGGTTGTGGTCTTGATGATGTACGCGGTTCCTGGCTGGAGTACCTCAAAGCGAATAAGGCAGAACCGAAGCAGTTACTCAAGGATGGCGTCCATCTGAATGATTGGGGCAACTACCTGATGGCGCAGTTAGTCAGTCGGTATCTGGTTTACCGCCCCGAACTGCCGGCGCCGGATGCAAAGAATATCAAGAATTACATAATTGGAAAAGATATAAAATGGCAGGGAGATACGCTGACGCTGGATTTTGACGGTAACCGGGTAGATGTTTTACCGGATGCTGTCGCGATAGCCAGAATGCCGAAAGCGACTCAGTCCCTCAAACCGGTGACCATCATGCTGGATGGCAAAAAACCGACCGAGCGTCCGGATGCCTATGCCATCACACGCCCGCAACCCGGCCCCTGGTCGCCGCTGTTCATCAAACGCATCGAACACGACAAACCGGTTATCGCTGAAGAGTGGACGCTTAAAATCACTTCCGTGAACGCCGATTCGTCCGCCTGGAAGTTCGACGTTTCCGGTTCAGTCACCGGACAGGATGGTAGCGGAGAAAGCGACAAATTGTTCGTCTCAAACTCCGGGCGCGTCAGGATCGACCCGATGGACTACTTCCGCAATGGCGCTATCCCGGTCGGCTACGAAATCAAGTGGAAAGCCTACCCGATTGCCACCGATTCCTACACACCGCCAACGACGCTCGATCCCTCTCGGGAGAATGCCACTACATTGGCGCAGGGAATCCCCAATGCCCATCACATTCTGACTCTGACCGCTACTAGCGACGCCCGACGAACGCTTCGCGCTCTTCGGGTATATACGCCGCCTGTCAAATAAGGCTTAGATAGTCCAGTCCTCAATCAGAAGATTGGGGACTTTTTCAAATCCTGCGTCCCGATTCGGATCTTTTGCGCCTGAAGGGATTGAAAAATCGCATGAGCGCGGACGTCATAGGAGAGAATATCCATAGCAGTGTAAACTTCCAGATGCTGGCCCAATTGGAGATACGCTCGTATCAATACCTCACCTTTCGCCCGAGCGGTGACTGCCAACCATCCTTTACATTGCTCTGCGTAATTGACTATTGTGGTAACGATTTCCTCATCCGGGACGGTTTCTAATTTGAGAGCGAGCGGCAATGCTGGAGCGCCACCGCGCTCCAAAACACTCATATGGTCGGAATCAAGGATACGCAGCATCTATGATTTGGTGGTGTCATCTAAAGGACGGTCGGCATTACGCCACTCCCGCCCGATTTGGATTGCCTGGTCAAAATCCGGCGAATCGGCGAAGACGCCAATGATAGAGCGCCATCCGCGCTTTCTCGGAACCGCGTTTTGCGATGCGTTTACGAGACGTTCTTCGACCTCGCTGATTTTATCCTCTAACCGAGCGATCCGTTCTTCCAGAATTTCTATTGGCGCTTTCGTCAGCATTTTCGTTTCCTGTTGGGATTATACCGCTGTAGGGTATTTTCCTGCTAAACTGTAGTGAGAGATAAAGTCGTAAGCGAGCAGGAATCAAACTATACCTGACCTATTACGGAGAATACGACCACGCTGGCGCAGGGAATGCTCAAATGCTTATCAGAATAAAAAGGTAAAATGCGAGGAAACGCAGGGCAGACGTAGAATGCCCCTGCACAAAAGTAAGGTGGACGAACATGGCGGATCGATGGAAAATCGAGGGCGATAGTATTATCTGGGATGTGGCGAACGATGCGAATCTGCCGCACGAAGACCACATCGAGATGAGCGGGCGCAAGGTCAGCGTCATCGTGCGCTATGGCGTGGATGAAAACCGCCGTCTCACCGTCGCCCGTGAAGTCATCTGGCCTATGCTCCGCACGGACGCTACCGATGTACGCGGCTACCTGCGCCGAACGTACAGCGAGGATGCCGAATTTTTCTCGAATGGTGTTCCTCTTCCTCTTACTTCCGTCCGCGAAATCCGTTTCGATGGCGTTTTTCGGGTTATCTACGACGCCCCGAACGAGGGAGCGCCCATCATCGAACGCACGATTTATCCATCGAAAGACTTGAGCGCTGTCCTTGAAGACTGGACAGTGCGGAACCAATCCGCATCCGACATTTCCCTTCAAGTCATCTTCCCAGAATATTCGGACCGATTCACCGGAGTCTATGGAGAATATTTGATCGAAAACCGGAGCCCCGAGAAACAACCGGAAACGATAACCGCTGGCGACAGTTCCGTTTATACGCAAATCTTCGGGGCGGCGATAAGCTCTGAAGCTTCTTCTCTCTGGAACGCAGTGGAAAGTGACCGCGAACATTCCCAGCGCAGGAGTCAGGTCGCGGTTCTTCGAGATACGTGTTTGCGAATCGACACTCCCGACCTCATCCTGAACAGTGCGTTCGCCTTTGCGAAATTGCGGGCGGCGGAATCGCTGTTCGAGACGAAGATGGGGTTGGTGCATTCGCCGGGCGGCGGGCGGTACTACGGCGGAATCTGGAACAACGATCAGTGCGAGTATTCCGGGCCATTATTTGGATACCTCGGCGACGAGGACGCGAAGATCGCCGCCTTGACCGCCTATCGCAACTTCGCTTCCTATATGACCACGGAATACAAACCGATCCCGACTTCCCTTGAAATGGAAGGGACGATTCCCTACCACGCGGGCGGTGACCGGGGCGATGCCGCGATGTATGCAGGCGGCGCCAGTCGGTTCGCTCTATCGACCGGGGATAAAGCGATTGCCGAAGAACTGTACCCCTCTATTTCGTGGTGTTTGGAATTTTGTAAACGTAAAACAAATGCGCAAGGGGTCGTCGAATCCGACACCGATGAACTGGAGGGCCGCTTTCCAACCGGGACCGCGAACCTTTCCACCTCGTGCCTCGCTTACGACGCGTACCGACGCGCCGCCGACCTTGCCCGTTCTCTCAACAAATCGGAAGACGCAGCCGACTATGACGCCCGCGCCGACCATCTTGCCGCCGCCATCGAATCCTACTTCGGCGGGATGGTTGAAGGATTCGAGACCTACCGCTACTATGAAGGAAATGAGACCCTACGGGCATGGATTTGCCTGCCGTTATGCTTCGGCATCGAAACGCCCCGAACCTCCGGAACAATTGCCGCATTATTCTCGCCCCGACTCTGGACGCCCGACGGGTTAGCAACAGAAGCCGGAGACAAAGTATTCTGGGATCGATCCACGCTTTACGCCCTGCGAGGCGTCTTTTTTGCTGGCGCGACAGAGATCGCTCTGGATTATCTGGAAGCGTACTCACGGCGGCGGTTACTCGGAGAGCATGTACCCTATCCGGTGGAGGCGTATCCCGAAGGCGGTCAGGCGCATCTTTCGGCGGAGTCGGCGCTGTATTGCCGCATCTTCACCGAAGGTATTTTCGGTATGGTTCCTACCGGGCTTCGGTCGTTTCAGATAACGCCGCGACTGCCGGAAAAATGGCCGTCGATGTGGCTTCGAAACATCCATGCGTTCGGATGCGTCTTTAACGTCGGCGTGGAACGCGTACAGGAGAAGGAACGCATCATCGTCACTACGCCAGACGAAACGATCTTATATGATCGCATAGCGTCTCCGGGAGAAACGCACGTTGTCGCTCTACCCCGATGACTCTATGCGCGATGACTCTATGCGCGATGACTCTATGCGCGATGACTCTATGCGCGATGACTCTATGCGCGATGACTCTATAAATGACCCGATAGAAGATATCCGGAAGATTTACACAAAACGAAATGCTGAACTCACGGGACAAATTAAGTCGGCGCAGTCTCTTCAATGGCTTACTGGAATGGACAGGGGCTCCGGCGGCGCAGTCCGCATTTCAGGAGAGACTAATTGGTCGGAATGTTCGCGTCTATTTCATCGGCAATAGCGTGACCGATACGGTCAACTACAACGGCTTGAAGGAACTGGCGAAAAGTCGGGGGATCAACCAGATATGGGGGCGGCATATGATCCCTGGATCGCCGCTCTTTTTGCTCTGGCGCGAAAAAACCGGATTCACGGAATCACCCTTTGGCGCGACGCAGGAAGCCCTCAAAAACTACGCCTGGGATATGATCACCGTCCAGCCCTTCGACCGATTTTTAGTCAACGATAACGACGAAGGCGATTTATCCACGATTCAGAAAATCGTGAATCTTGCGGTGGCGAAGAATCCGGACGTTCAAATCTATATCTACTCCCGCTGGCCTCGTATCACCCGAAACGGGAAAGGGTTCGCCTACGATAAGAACGACTATGATCCGCGCAGGCCCGGTTCCGGCATTCCGCTGGGCGAAGTGGACGATTATCACACCAAGTGGATGGCGAAATATACCGGCGGTTGGGATGGTTCCAACGAAACGAAATCCTACTTCGAGCAGGTTCTGCGCGGCGTTCGGGACGCTAACCCGAAGATGCGAAAGCCTGCCCTGCTCATTCCAGTCGGGCAAACGATGGACAATTTGGACAGCGAAATGCGGGCGGGACGAGTCCCTGGCTACAAATCGATCTACCAGTTCTATCGGGACGGCATCCACTTGAATGTGTACGGTTCTTACATGACCGCCTGCACCTTTTTCGCGACGATGTATCGACAGGACCCCGTTGGTCTGCCGACAACTCCCTACGGTGATCTTGATCCGACGACGGCGCGAATCATTCAGCAGGTTGTCTGGCACACGGTCCAATCCGAACCTTTCGCGGGCGGCGGCGGGAAACGGTGAACCGCTCGTCTTTCGGGTATCTGGTTGCCGCTACGGGCGTTCTGGTCACTGGCCTGTTGGCGCATAAACTACGGACGATGTTTCCCGGCATGGGGTATAAAATCGCCGGGGATGCGCTCTGGGCGGCGCTGATCTATCTGATGTTCGCCTTACTGCTTCCCCGCGCTTCGATTCGCGCTATCGCCGGGTATGCGTCCCTGTTTTCTGCGGTTATCGAGTTCAGCCAGCTTTTCCATGCGCCCTGGATCGATACGCTTCGCGCCACATTGCCCGGTAAGCTAATCCTTGGCTCCGTCTTTTCTGTGTGGGATTTCGCATACTATGGCATCGGCATACTGGGTTGCGTTGTGACGGAACTCGGGATCGTCGCCAATCAACGGAAACGCCCTTCGCTTGGATAAGCCTATGTCAGTGAAAACGCCGCGCTTTTCCTGTCCGACAACGGTAGGTAAAGGGAACGAACAATTCCGTATGTCGAAAGGAAATGATCACGAGCGAAGCGCAGTCGAACGATATTGATGATATCCCGGTCACCGGGCAGCGAGGTGTGGTAACGCCCGTCGTCGAACCACCTGTGGAACCGCCCGTGTCTGAACGGCGCAACTATGCCCCCTATTCTAATGAACAGCGAGACCCTGCCGATGCGCCGCCACCAGACATTTTTCCGGAGTCGGATGCCGATAATGAAATCGATCAGGAACGTTACCCCCTGAACGAGGCGGGAATGCGGGAAGGTGGGTTGACGGGAAGCATCGAGGAAGATCGGTAAAGAAAAAACGCGCTTCGCCCTGTTATCGCATAGTGATGATAGGGCGAAGCGCGTTTTCTGAGGTTATTTACGACTTACGGCTTGGGCGCCGGAGGCGCCGGGGCGGACGAAGCCGGGCGAGTGGGCGCCGATCCCGGTGAGGGGGATGAGCCGCCCTGATACTTTTGCACCATGCGATTCCGCATCTGGGTGGAATCCGGCACAGACACATCCGGGGTTTTGACGCCCTGATAAATGATGTAACCGACGATAGCGAGCGCCAGCACAACAGCGCCAAGGATGATACCAGCAGGCATTTCTTTTTTCATAATGGTTTTTCTCCCGAATAGGTGAGGGTATAAAGTTTGTTTGCTGAAAGAAGTCCAAAGTTTTGCGTTTTCCCGTCCGGCCAGACAACTATGACGGACTCCGCCTGACTCTCCGCCCCCAGACCGAAAGTGAGGACACGCTCACTCTCGGAAAGAAAGCCGCCTCCGCTTTTCAGGTAGCGACTTTGCTTTTTTCCGCCGGAGACGATGCGAACGGACGCGCCCAGCGCATCCAGATTTTTTCCGATGCCGGCAAGCCGCAATCGCAACCAGTTCCCCGCGCCGGTGACATCGTTTCGGAACAGACGGAAGCGTCCTCCGTTATCCACAACGCCGATATCGAGGTCGCCGTCGCCGTCGATATCAGCATAGGCGGCGCCACGCCCAACCATTTTGTCTTTAAAGCCGGATGCTCCGGTGACATCCTCAAATGCCGTACCTTCCTTGTTGCGTAAAAGAAGCGGCGTTTGTTGAAAGGTCAGCATTGATTTGTATGTCGCCACAATATCGTCCACATGACCATTGGTAGCAAAAATATCCTGAAAACCGTCCAGGTCGGCATCAAAGAAGAACACCGCGAAAGTGACATTCAACAGGCTCGGTGCGCTAACGCCACGGGACGGCGCACGGTCAGTGAAGAGGATGTCGCCGCCTTCCTGCTCGAATAACGAAAGTCCTTCATCCGCGAAGTTGCCGATAGCGATCCAGGAACGCCCATCGTTTGCCAGATCCGTGACATCGATGCCCATTCCCGCACGGGCTTTGCCACCTTCCGCGAACGCGATACCACTCTCGACGCCCTTTTCGGAGAATTTCTTCCCTTGCTCATTGATAAAGAGAAAATTCGCCCAGGTGTCGTTGCTGACAGCGATATCGGGCCACCCATCGCCATTGAAATCGGCGATTGCGATACCGAACGATTTGCCAACCGCACAATCGAACAACCCAACCTCACGGCTGACATCGGTGAACTTGCCATTGCCATCGTTCTGGAAAAGCGTACAACGGGCTCCCTCGAAATTGTCCGGCGGGCAATATCCACGGACGCCATTATGCCCGCAAAACGGATCGAGTTCCGGCGTCCATTTCACGTACTGCGTCACGAAGAGATCGAGGTCGCCATCCCGGTCGTAATCCAGCCATGCGGCGCTGGCGCTCCATTTCCACGAGAGAGGGACGCCAGCAATAGGAACCCCGACGACTCCCGCTTCCGCGGTCACCTCCCGAAAACGGAATCCGCCCTCATTGTGTAATAGATGGTTGGATCCGACTGCGGTCAGGTACATATCTTCTTTGCCATCGCCATCGTAATCGGCGACAGCGACGCCCATACCGTATAGAGGTTTATCCAGTCCCGAACCGGCAGTGACATCCTGAAATTTTCCGCCGTCCAGATTTCGATACAGGCGCGGCGTACCGGCGACAGGCTTCTGACCGGGCCAATTCGTCCCGTTCATAATCAATACATCCGGTTTACCATCGCCATCGAAGTCGGCGAACGCCATTCCGCTACCGACCGTTTCCGGCATCAGTTTCCGTCCATACGCCCCATTGACGTGCGTAAAATCGATTCCCGATTCCCGTGCGACTTCCGTAAAGCGCAGGGATGCCTTTACGCTTCCTGCCGGGGCGGCAGGGGCAGACGCAGGCGCATCCATACGGGTTCCAGAGGAGGCGGGAGAGTTCGTAGAACTCTGACATCCGGCGAGTGAAACGCCTGTCAGGAATGCGACCAGACAGACGCACCTATATCTTTGTGAGTTCCAGCGCATCGTCACATTCCGCCTCCCGCCAGAATAGCGGCCTGTTTTTCTGGCTGGCGCAGACGGACATACAGCGAGGCAAGCTTATCGCGTAATTTTTTATCTTGCGGAGTCAATGCGAGTGCACGTTCATACTGGCTGGCAGCATCCGGCAGGGCGGCCATCTTGACCAGAAAATCGCCATAAGCAAGGAAATCAGCGGCAGAAGCGCCAGGGCGATTGGCGCGAGTGCGAAGGATCTGTCGTTGCTGATCGAAAGTGACAAATTTTGCATACAGGGCGTTGTAGCGCTGGACGCTGTCCTTATCGCCCAGCTTTGCCGAGACGCGACCGAGTTCCCGGTATGTCGGACCGCTTCCCGGTTCGAGGTCGATGGCATGTTCCAAAGCTGCGGCGGCCTTCGCGGTTTCTCCTGCCTCTGAATACGCGACGCCCAGATTCTGCCAGTCGCTTGCCTCAGAGTCATCAAGCGCCAGCGCCGTTTCCCAGAAGCGGATCGCCTTTTGCAATCGTCCATCCAGAGCGCGGCGTTCGTAGTAGGTCTTCGCCAGTTCCCGGTGATAGGCGGCGCGTTTCGGGTCAAGGCGAATCGCTTCTTCCAGCGCCTTTTCGGCTTCGTCCCGCATTCCACGCACACTGTACGCCTGAGACAACGCAAAATAGATGGGTGGCTTTGCGGAATCCGTCGCCTTTTCCGCCGCCTGTATCAGCGCCTTTGTGCGGTCTTCATGCTGATCCAGTTCTTGATACGCGCTGGCAAGCAATAGAAAATCCTGAACGCCTTCCCCGGCGGTCAGTTGCTTAATCGTCACCAGATACGGTTCTTTCTGACGTAATCCCCGGTACGCTTCCGCCATCGCCAGCAATCCTCGACGGCTGATTTCGGGGTCTTTTGATTCGGAGGCGATTTTACCAAGCGTCAACGCCGCCTGAAAATCTCCGGCGAGTCCGACCTGCACCGCCCGCCAGTACGCGGCGCGTTCCCGATCTTTCAGTCGGGTATATACTTCCGCCATGCGGCTGACCGTAAATACATTCGGGGCGCGACGGGCAAGCACATCGAAATACGGCGCCGCCGCACGAACATCGCCCCGTTTATAGTAGGTTTCCCCGAGTCGTTCGTAGGCATCCAGCGCCGCCGGGTTTTGTTCGATAGTCTTGCGCCACTGTTCGATGGCGGCGTCTTCCTGACCGAGTCCCGCCAGCGTCAGACCATGCAGGTAGCGTATGCTGGCATCGCCGCCCGACAGCGTGACCAATCTTTCGGTATGTTTTCGGGCTTCCTCTACCTGTTTCAGGGCGAGGCAGGCAGTGGCGGCGATGCTGTGGGCGGGAATATTATCCGGGTCAGCGGCAAGCGCCCGCTCGGCAAGCTCTTTCGCGGCGACATTATCGCCACATTCCCGTTGTGCAAAGGCAAGGCGTTGAAGCTCGTCCGGAGTCGGGTTCGCATGGGCGGAAACAAAATTCTTGAGCAGGGAAGACGCCGTTTCCGGTCTGTCCTGGATGACATACAATCCCGCCAGATTCAGAGTCGCATCCAGATTTTCTGGGTTCAGCTTCGCCGCTTTTTCCAGTTCGACCAGAGCTTCATCATCACGAGCGAGGGAAAGTAGAGCGCGTCCCAGCGGCCCGCTCACCTCCTTATCGGAGGCTCCCAGACTACGGGCGGCAAGAAGGTAGCGGACGGCGGCGGTATAGTATCCGCGCCGTTCCTCGGTAGTCCCCAGGGCGACATAAGCAGGAATATCGGAAATGTCATCCTTGACGCGATCACGCCAGTAATTGCGCTTGACCTCAAGGGAAGCGGTCTCCGGTGGCGGAGTAGGCTTGCGTAGTAAAACCCACCAGCTGATCGGCAACGCGATAGCGCAGAGAAGTAAGGCGCCTGCGAGAATACGCAGGCGCCCCTTCATTATAGATTTCCCGGCGTTCGTGGCGTTAGTTGTTGCGGACGCCATTTTGACCGAAAATATCGTATTCGCCACCCCAGTCATCCGCGACATCCGCGCTACCGTCAGCATGGCGGGCAATGCGGGTGATACCCGGACGAATCCAATACTGGCTCAGTTTGATCGCCTTTGCGTGACCGTCGAAGAAAACGACGTTGCAGAGACCATTATGACGCGGCACCGGGACCAGAGTCGGCTCCGTCGGTGACTGCCAGGACAGACGGTTCGGGTTCAGGAAGGCATTACCACAGGTGTACTTGCTGTAGCCGGAAAAATCGTCCGGGTTTTTCAGGAATGCATCGCGACCTGCCTGTGAGCCAGACCAGGCATCGCCGCCCTTGTGAATGGAAGCGGCATCCGCAAACTGCACCAGTTCCGCAGGCTTGTTGAGCGCAGCGTAAGCGACCGGGTCACTTGTACTGCCCGCATCGCTGTTGGTGCGTCCCCAGGTAGACATCATGTCATTAATGACCAGAGAGTTGCCCTTGGTCTTGTTTTCCGGGTTGATCGACCAGTCCGGGCCATCAACCTGCGGGGTATCGGAGCATCCGATCGCCCCGAAGTTTTTCAGGTAGGGCTGAATGATATAGGGCCAGTTGTCACGCCAGGTACGCACACCGGTATAGTTCCACTGGTTGTTGGAATCCGTGTGATTGCCCAGAACGCTGGCATCATAGTCCAGTCGGAGCGGGATTACCGTCTCATCATAATCCTGCATATACATCATGGAAGCCAGACCGACCTGTTTGGCGTTGGACAGGCAGGAGATAGCCCGGGCTTTCGCACGCGCCTGTGCAAAGACAGGGAAAAGGATGGCGGCAAGAATAGCGATAATGGCGATGACGACAAGGAGTTCAATCAGGGTAAAGCCCTGCTTCCTCACTTTTGGATAGGTAACCAATGAATTTACCTCCTTAGGTAATGCTGTTCTCGACATTCTCTGTCAAAAACGATTTGGGCGAAATTCGAAACGCCCGAATTTTATTGTTCGCAATAGTACGCAAATCGCTCTACGGTTCCCGGTTCCGTATTCGCTTCTTACGACCAATTTCATCATACTGGCGCCAATTGGTACTGTCAACTTTTTTTTACTGCATGTTCTCTCAGGTTTCGCGGGTCGGATGCAGGTGAAATCTTGCGTCCCGTCGAATATCGCGCCATGAAACGCCTTCCGCTCCCCTCCTACTTCCGGTCTTGTTTCCCCCTGCTTTTAGCGGCGATTCCGATATTGATCCTCCCTCGCCCGGTATCGGCGCAATCGTCCGCGCCGGTATCCGCCCGTATTGAGATGGCTCTCGGCGTACAGGTTTTAAAAAACGCGATTGTGGGAGCGTTGATCAGGTCACTGGATGATGGGCGCGTCATTTATCAGCGTAACCCCGATACGGCATTGATGCCCGCTTCGAACAACAAACTCCTGACAGCCGCCGCCGCGCTTTCCCTCCTCGGTTCCAATTACCGCTACACCACCACGCTGTATCGCGTCGGGGAAATTGGCGCTGACGGGACTTTCTCCGGCGATCTCTATCTCAAAGGGACTGGCGACCCCTCGTTTACCTCGACAGACCTGGCGAATCTGGCAAAAGCGCTCAAGGCGGCGGGCGTCACCGCATTTACCGGGCGGATCATCGCCGATGAATCGAAATTCGATGAGGAACGACTGGCAGACGGTTGGGGTTGGGACAACGAACCCTTCGATTACCAGCCGCAAATCTCCGCTCTCACCTGTGATGAGAATGTGATTGCGGTACGAGTACAGCCCGGCGCAAATCCGGGCGATCCGGCGGTGGTCACTCTGGGCGGCGATAAGGCGGACGCCCTCGGTTTCACCGGAACGAACTATGTCTCGGTCAGAAACGCGGTGACAACTGTCGGTACGGATGCGAAACCGGAAACGCCACCCACATTCAACCGGGCGCGGGCGCAGAACCTGATTCTTGTCAGCGGTGAAATATCCGTCGGGGCGTCGCCCGTCAACGAATCCATTACGGTGGAAGACCCGGCGCTGTTCACCGCCAATCGTCTCTGGGAACTGCTGCCAATCGTGGGAATAACGATACCTGCCGAGACGCGTCGTATCGGGAAGGGAATCGTCCCCACCGACGCGATGCTGGTGGCTTCCCATCAAAGTGATACGATGGCGAACCTCCTGCCGCTGTTTCTCAAGCCCAGCGACAACCTGTACGGCGAATGCTTTCTGAAAACGATCGGAGCCGAGAAGGCAGGGAAAGGAACCTGGGATGACGGCGCGAAAGCGGTCAAGGCGTTCCTGATGAACGCCGGAATCAATGTTTCCGGACTGTACATGCGCGATGGCTCCGGTCTGACCCGAAAAGACAATGTCACGGCGCGAACGCTGGTGGAACTGCTGACCTTTATCGACCGCTCCTTTCCCGCGCAACAACGCAAAGCCTTCTACGACGCCCTGCCGATTGGCGGTAAGGAAGATGATTATGTCGGAGGGCATCCCTCGACCCTGCGTCTGCGTTACCGGGGAACGCCGCTTGCCGGAAAAGTCCGCGCCAAGACCGGTTCGCTGGATGGCGTTTCCGGTCTTTCGGGATATGTCACCACTCCGGGCGGCAAACGTTATGTCTTTTCCCTGCTGATGAACCACTTTTCCGGCGGCGGAACTACCAGTCAGGTACGCGCCGCTCAGGATGCCGTCATTTTGTCTTTGCCCTGAAAGAGCAGGTCGCACGGTCATTGTAGACCGGGCGACCCGGCGATAGTCACTCTGGGCCAGGAGTAGCGGGAACGTCCCAAAGTAGAAGGAAAGAAAGCGCGGCGACGGCCTTAACAAAGTTAAGGAGCGTAGCGGAACGAAGGGCGTTGGCGAGGGACGGGGCGATGCGGTTCATGGTTCTGGATTCCTTTCACACGAGGCTGTACCAGAAAGCGGGGGCGTTTCCGAGGGGTCGGCGTGTCCCGGACAACGGGTAGGGGTCACCGGCAGGCGGCTTGTGGCACAGGCAAGCCCAGTTTGTCAAGAGGATTTTACGAAATATTTGGTGCGGCGTCTGATGCGCTCAGGTCGCCCGTGGGGTATCGCCCCAGCTCTTGCAGTTCGTGCCGCTCCTCGCAACGGTCTGTCGCGTTGAAGTCGAAGATGAACGTTGTCACCGCGCCCACCGGAGTGAGCGGTTCAATGCGGTCGTCCACGATTCGGAAATGCTCTTGCCAAATGTCCATGCGCGGATTGAAAAAGCGGCTTAACGCTCCGCTGTCGTCCAGCGAACCGATATCGGAGCCTTTATTTCGATTACAGGGAAAACAGGCGTAAGCCAGATTATGAGATTCGGTTAGCCCACCATGCTTCTCGGCGATGACGTGGTCAACTTCATGGCGCAGTCGGGCATCGTCGCGGTGCAGGAGGCAGTATTCGCAGCGAAACCCGGCCCGTTCAATCACCTCTTGTCGCAGTCCTACCGGAATGTATGTCTTACTCACGATGCTCCATCGTGAGTTATACGGGCGGCGCGGTCCTGAATCACCTTCCGCGCCCGAATCGCTGCCATCCTCAGGAAATGCTCCATGTCCATATAGCGGTTCAACTCGATCGTTTCTTCCGGGGTGATTACGCCGTCACGCTCTTTATCAATTAACTCGTAGGCGCGGTCTTGCGTCGCCTCGGAGGGACGGAAGGCGATAATAGCCTCCGGGTTTTCCTGCACGATGACATCAATGAACTCATCGTAGATGGGAAGAAGCGAGGTTTTGTCGGTGATTTCGCTGGATCGCAACATGACTTATTATACCGTTTCGCTCCTGATACCCATGCCTGAAAGAGCAGGTCGCACGGTCATTGTAGACCGGGCGAACGTAAGCGCGCTGAAAACCCCGGCGTTCCAGATTCCGCAGAGAACCGGATGATTGAGCGCTATCGGTCTCCGCATAGACACCACGGCATTTACGCTCCGCAGCTCGACGGACGCGGGCGGCGATCAGAGCGTTCTGGATACCCCGGTTGCGATAGGCGGGCAACGTCGCCGCCATCCCCAGCCAGCCCAGAGCATTATCCACATAGAGCAGCGACGCTCCGACAGGAGTGTCGCCGTCGTTGCGGTCAAAAGCCAGAAACAGATCGAACTCCGGGCGTCGGATCAAATCCAGCAATCGCCCCCAGCGATCCGGCGGCCACGAATCCATTGGAAAGGCGCGATTTTTCAGAGAAGCGATCTCCGCTGGTCGGATGCGACGGATGACATAATCCGTTTCGATTGGTAAAACGAGGCTGGCTTCGAGAGCGTCTTCAATCCCGGCAAATAGAACATCCCATTCATTACAGACGCAGAGTTCACGCACCGTCAACCACCAGGCGATCTTTGCAACATGGATTCCCGGGCTGAGAATGAAGAACCAGTGGGGAATTCTTGCCAGACGGTATCGGGCGGCGATCTGATCGATCTGGGCTTCCGTCGGTTCCACCTCCACCCCAAGATTCCATACATGGTTGAAATTCCGCTCCGGGGCAAGCGAATCGCATTTAGGGTCTAAGCGCAACAGAGCGTCTCCTATTCCCTCGAAACGGATCGTCTGTGAAAACGCCATCGTCAACACGATCCGCCGCGTCTCGATGGGAGCGATCCAGCGCGCGATTTTAGCGGGTTCTATCAACATCGATTTCGCAGATTGTATCGCCCGACCGGAGGAGTTGCATCGCCCGCAACCATTCCGGTTCCAACCAATTATTTGACGGGAGACTCCATCGGTCTTATACTGGCGCCAGATGGTCTACTCGAAAAATATCTTCTCCCATCGCTCGAACGCTCCTGCTGAGAACAACTCGCTGACGCATCCGCACGGCAGGGCGGCACTGGAATCGCTACGGTTGCTCACCGTCGAAATGGCGGGGCGTAAGCTTCCCGGCGAACGCGAACTGGCGCAACGCTTCAATATCAGTCGCCAGCGTCTGCGCGTTCTGCTGGATGCCCTGCAGGCGGAAGGCGCAGTAGAGCGGCGGCAGGGGAGCGGAACTTATGCGGTGGAGCGGCGCGACCGGGAAGTCTCCCATGTCGGACTGCTGATAGACGCCCGCCTCAAACTGGGCAATGACCCGTTCTTTTCCCTGTTGACGGAGCGGATTCAATTGTGCTTGCAGGCGGCGGATATCCATTGCGTCGTGGAACGGGTGGACGGGACAAAACGTCCGCGCTTTGTCGGAGACGGCATGATTACGCTGGGCATGGGCGGTCTGCATGCGCTGTCGCATCTGAACCCGAATGACCCGCCCGCTGTCAGCGTCGCCGAGGAACCGGTAGATTTACACGGCGTCGCCCGCGTTTCGCTATTGCTCACCGATGACCGGGGGGCAGGAATACGAGCGGGACGGCGTCTGGTTCTCGCCGGTTGCCGACATGTAATCTTTTTCGGGCGTGAGAACCTTCCGGTATCCCGCGCTCGCTGGGAAGGCGTTCAGGAAGGCATCCGTTCGTTCGGCGAGTCGGCGGGCGACCGGGGAGGAGCACGTATAGATTTTTTTGACTGCGCGATGAACTATGTGGCAGGACGCGCCGCAGGGTTGGCGGCGGCGGAACGTTTTCCTGACATTCCCGCCGAAACGGTCGGTCTTGTCGCCGCGAATGACTGGCTGGCGGTCGGCTTGCGGGCGGGTCTGGCGGAAGCGAATTCTCCGTTGCGCTACCGTCCTCTGATCAGTTTTGACGGGCTACCCATCGTCGATGATCCTGCGCTGAGCATCCAGTCCCTGCAATTTCCCATCTCGCTGATCGCCGAGGACGCCCTTGCGGAACTTCGCCGCCTGATGCGCCACCCCACCGGCAGAGTCATCCGCTATGCGATGGAATGGAGCGATGGCTGGTTGGAAACGCTCCCCACTTGACTTCCTAAAGCGGTTTCACCATCGGCCATCCCTCGCAATCCCAATTCAGGTCTCGCGTTAGCGACGTCGGGACGCCATTGTTCTCCGCCGTTGTTACCGTTAAGCGCATACTGAGCGTCTGTCGCGTTGGGGTCTCTATTGACGAACCGACCTGTCGCCGGGTCGTAGTAGCGGTGCGTCAGGCACAGCAGACCGGTCTCGAAATTGGTGTAATAGCCGAACTGCCCCCCGAAGCCTAAAGGATTGTGGTGCGGACTGAACCCGCCGAATGTCCAGAAGTCACCCGACGCCATCCCGTAAGCGTCGTACAGAACCGTGTCATACACCGGCCATGTCGTATACCCCTCCGCCTTGCGCTGAACCACATTGCCCTGCGGGTCAAAAGAGTAGTACCACGCGTTGTAGCCGTTACTGCCCTGGGGATAGTAGCGACCCCGCCACCCATCGGCGTAACGAACGCAACAGTGATTGTCGCAAATGGGTTCGTTACGCCGGTGTAACGAACTTAATGTCCCAGAAACGGGGAATGTGCAGGGTGTTTATTGTGCTTCAAGGTAATCAGCAATATTAGGATAACCTCTCTCTTTTGCTATCGAGAAAGCATCTTTGCCGTTCCTATTCCTCAAACTGGTATCTGCCCCCGCCTCAACCAAAGCGCGTACTTTGTCCAATGATCCCGAATAAGTAGCCGCAATCAATGCAGTGCCACCATGATTTGTCTGATGATTAATATCTACGCCTCGGTTCACGAGCAAGCGCACAATCATATCATCAGGCGCTTTCTCCGCCGCCAAAATTAAGGCGTTAGTCCCATCGATTGTTGTCTGATTCGCATCCGCTCCAGCATCAAGAAGAACCTCCAGCGTCTCCTGTGAATATCCTTCCTGAGCGGTCACCATTAATGGCGAAAACCCGACGTGATTTTTCACGTTGACATTGGCTCCCTTCACTAGAAGAAGCCTAACCACTTCGACTCTTCCCCGGTAGGCGGCGTAATGCAAAGCAGTCAATCCATCACTATCAACAATGTTTGGGTCAAGGCCGTCGTCAATTAGGCGTTCAACGACTTCTGCTTTCCCGTTAGCGGCAGCGGAAAAAAAGTTTAGTTTTGCCATCTTTAGGGCCAGTGATTTACGTTGTTAGGAGCTTCGCCCCAACTCGGATCAAACTAACCAGCGGGAGAGCCATAGTCATCAGGGTCGATCCTGTTGACAGGATTCCCTCCCGCGACCCCATACAGGTTGACCCCTCAGTCGTAGCCTATGGGAACTCGGTTGACGAACCGACCTGTGGCGGGGTCGTAGTAGCGGTGCGTAAGGCACAGCAAGCCGGTCTCTAAGTCGGTGTAGTAACCTACTAATAATCCCCCTTTGACTTATATGGGGGAAAGATGTTGCTATCAGCTGTGCCGCAGTCAGTCCACACCCCTTCTTTTTCCCCAAGAAAGTGCCAGCCAGTTGTATCCCTTTTTAGATCAGCGATAACTCCCTCATAGCCTGAAGGCGACCTTCCAAAAAGCGAGCAGGGCTTGACTATATAAATTCGAGAGTTAAAATTATCAAAATACAATATTTTTAGCAACTTAATTTTTCCAAAATCGATATTTTGGTGTGTTATGGCCTGTTTTACCGCTCCGCTTATTTGAGGCAAAAAAAGAAAGGTTTGTGATTCGACCAATGCGTAGGGCAACCAGGGAAGAACGGCAAGAGAAATCCAAACAGACACGATGTGACGTTTTAAGCGTCTGTTATTACTTTTATGATAGTTGGTGACGCTTTCGCTATTAACTATACTATTGGAATAATATAGAATCAGAACTATTGACAAAAAGATAAAAGCGAATACGCTGACGAAAACATAGATGGCTATATGCATCATAATATTGCGCTTCCGTATAATCCGATCAGAAAAGCCATCGCCTTCGTCGCGTTGTGGCGCCCTAAGCGATGAAGGCGATGGCTTTCCACCATTAGGGTATTGTTGCTACTCCGAGGGCTTGCTGAATTTCCCGCCATTTATAGAGTGATCTCCAACCGTATTGACTGGGAAACGCTTTGCTGGCGGGGGAGCCGGTCGGCTTCCAATTGTACTTGGTCAAGACAATTCCCACTTCAAAGCGCGTCAAGTTGTTTACCCGGTTTGGATAACGGTTTGGCGAACTCGCTAACTTCTTCAACCACGCAGCAGTGAAAGCTAATTGCGCTTTTTTGTTGCGATTGAAGGCATTGGCCCAGACAAGGCGTTCCCTGAATAAGTCTTCCTTCTTCTTCTGATCAGTTGGCCATGCCTGTTTGTCCTCAAAAGTAATTTGCGTGATACCAATTGAACCTTTTCCCATACGGGCGAACTTGATGATACTACTGTCATTATTGATTTCATGCCAATTTGGTATTAACTCTCCGATGGTTCCTCCTGATGTCTCAGCAAAAACCACGCTAGCAAGGAGTTCTGGTTGTATGCCCGCTCCGTTTGCAGCGTCTATGATCTCTTGCCGGTATCTCGCTATGATCTTTAAGGCGTAATCAGCATCCGTCCCGTCGGGGTCAATCCTATTGACCGGATTCCCCCCCGCGAATCCATACAGGTTGATACCCCCGCTATACCCGATGGGATCCCTATTGACAAAGCGTCCGGTGGCGGGGTCGTAGTAACGGTGTGACAGCAACAGCAGGGAGGAACCCGCGACGCTGTTGCCGGGGCCGGTCTCGTAGTCGGTGTAGTAGCCCCATTGACCGCTGAATCTCACCGAATCCAGATCCAGATGCGGCGGGCGCGGAGCCTTGACCTGTTATAAAGACAGACTAAAAACTTTGTTTCCTGAAATCGAATGTTTGGCTCGTATCAGGGTCAGAACCTAGGGTAGCTCTAATTGCCAACTGACTACCGTTCGCTATTAACAAGAGTTGACGTGGAGAACGAACGCCTTTTATTTCGACTTTGCGTCCATTAATCTCGGTGAATTCGAAGAAAATATCTGTTCGTCCATCATTGGCAGATATTCGTTTTTCGGGCATACTACAAATGCCCTTGCCATTGATTCTACCGTCATCATCTATAGCGAAACATCGGGCAGGGGCATCGATAACCGAGAAATTATTCTTATTAAAATTAATTTTTGCTCGTCCATCCTGACCTATCCAAAACCCATCTATATGTTGGATAGTTAAAGATTCCTTGACACATCCAAGACACGATAAGCAGAGAATGAAGATTGCAAGGTATCTTATTTGCTTAAACATTTTCAATTGACATATCCGTTGAGTTTACTCCAACCGGGGAAATGGTCGTCCCCCCAGTCAGAAAATAGTCACTTTTCAAAAATCTATCCTCTCTGACCAATATAGGAGCGGCGTACAATGACGGTGACCGCAACGGGGGTTGCGTCCCGTTGTGGTTATTCCTATTTATCGGATTCCCCACCACGTCCCCATACAGGTTGATCCCTCCCTCATCGCCAACGGGGTCTCGGTTGACGAACCTTCCGGTGGCGACTGACCCAACGTCGTGACATATCAATCCATGTTCAGAAGCAAGCATACCTTGTTACAATAAAGGAAAGAATTCGGCGTTGTCATCTTTGTATTGCTTCCATTTTGCCCCTGCTTGGAGGAGTGACAGCGCTGCTTGAGAGTAAAACATATTTTTATATTGCGATGAGCCGCCGAAAACAACATTCACACCCTCAACGCCTTTATGGGCGTGAAATTGGCCCGATAAAATCATTTCAATCTGCTGCATCACAGATTTTTTACCAGTGAATTGAATAGTAGTCATTGTTATGATATTCATTGAATTATAATAATAATTATTGCCTATCATGATATCGATCGTCTTCCTGAAATCAACATTCTGTAAATCAATATTCAAGTCTTCATGAGAATATAGAAGTAGATTGACCTTACTCGTATGATTGCCTATATCGAGTCCAGTTATTTCAAGAGTTAGGGCGATTACTAACCTGCCTTGATCCGCATCAATAATTGCCCAAGCTTTAAGTTCAGAACGAACTCTTGTGATGAATTCACACACCTCATCAGGCGCTAAAAATCCTGCCAGTACAGCCATCTCTTTTCCCTCTCTTGACGAAGAGCGCCCCTGCCCGATGACACTGACCGGGAGGCTTAAACATGACTTAGGGTTTTTTAGCCAAGTAATCTGTTGACCTGAAGCGGTTTCACGACTGGCCATCCCTCGCGATCCCAGATCAGGGTTCGCGTTTGCAACGTCGGGACGCCATTGTTTTCCGCATCATAGGAATGGAAAACCAGACGGTGGTTCCTGCCATCTTTGAGAACGGCGCAATGACCGGGTCCGATATATCTTCCCTCCGAGGATAAAACAAGAGTTCCCCCGCCATCCATCAGGGCGACGCCTTCTTTGTCCCGGTAAGGACCTTCCGCCGCCTTTGCGCGTCCGACACGGATATTGTACGTACTTTTGACGCCACGACAGCAAGCATCGAATGACGTGAACAGATAGAAATAATCACGCTGACGGATCAGAAACGGAGCCTCTACCGCGCCGGGAAAGGGACGACGCGCTATGGCGGTCACCGGGGCGCCGGAGCGTGGTTTACCGGTCTTTTCTTCCGCCTCCAGCAACTTGATGCCGGTCCAGTAAGAGCCGAACGTAAATGCCAGCCGTCCGCCGCCGAGGACGAGGACATTGGAATCGATGGCATTGTAATCGTTCTGCGGAAAGGATTCGAAGACCTTGCCTTCATCTTTCCACTCGTAATCCTTGCTTTTCGGGTCCAGCGTCCGGTTGGTGACAAGCGCGATCAGCGAACGATTCTTCCCGAAGGTCGAAACCGAGTAATAGAGATGGTACTTCCCGTTGAAATGCGCGATATCCGGCGCCCAGAACATCGTGCTGCCGGGAATCTCGTCGTGCGTCCACTTCGGCCCCTCGCCGGGAAAGACCTGTCCCAGAAATTCCCAGTTCACCAGATCACGGGAACGCCGCATCAGGACGCCCGGCCCGGTGGAATAGACATAATAGTATGCCCCCTCCTTGATGATGCACGGATCATGGACATGCTGAATCGCATTCTCCGGGGGAGCTTTTTCCTGATCTGGTCGATTATAAGCGGGTTGAATCAAGGGCATGGGACTTCCTCAAATGTGATACTGATCGCCTCAGGGGAGAGACGCTAATCTTTCAATCCTGTCAGGGCGACGCTCTGCGTAATGAACCGCTGGAAAAACAGGAATGCGACCACGACCGGCAAAGTGCAGAGCGCCGCCGCCGCCATCGTCAGTCCGTATTCGGCGTAGTACGATGTCTGGAATAAGGCGACCCCGACCGGCAGGGTGTATTTGTCCACCGAATCCAGAAATACCAGCGGACCCAGAAAATCGTTCCAGGAACCGACGAACGTAAAAATCGCCAGCGAGGCGAGAGCAGGTCGGGACAGGGGCAGAACGACATTCCAGAAGATGCGCCAGTGGGAGCAACCATCCAGTTCCGCCGCCTCCTCCAGATCTTTGGGAATGCCCAGAAAGAACTGGTGCAGCAGGAAGAAACCGAACGCGCCGCCCCCCGCCGGAATAATCAGCGCCAGCGGGGTATCCAGCCAGCCGAGGCGATTGAGGATCAGGTACGCCGGAACCAGTAGCACCTGCCCCGGAACCATCAGCGTTCCGATGATCAGCGGGAATATCCACCGCTTCCCGGCTAAATCCAGCCGTGCGAAAGCGTATGCCGCCATCGAACTGACCGTCACCACCAGTAAAGCGACGGCGGAGGACACCAGCACACTGTTGAGGAACCACCGAAAGATCGGGATTTCCTCCGGGTTGCCCAGAATTTCCTTGAAGTTCCCGGTGGTCGCTGTTTGCGGCAGAACGCTCTTGAAATGGACGATTTCCGCATCCGGCTTGAACGCCGTAATCGCGATCAGCACGATGGGCAGAACGAATAGCGCCGCGCCGAGCGCCAGCATCGTTTCCCCTGCCAGTCCCATTCCCTGATTCGACGGTTGATTTCGCCTCAATCTCATTTCGGTCTTATTGCTCCCGCATCAGTCGGAACTGGATAAACGAAAACAGGGCGATCAGCACGAACAGCAACCACGAGAGCGCGGCGGCGTAGCCCATCCGGTAGTTGTTGAACGCCGTCTCGTAGATATATTGCACCAGGGTGCGGGTGCTGAGTTCCGGCCCGCCACGGGTGATCATGTACACCTGCCCGAACACCTGAAACGACCCGATGACATTCAGAACGACCACAAACAGCAGAACGGGACGCAACAGCGGAAGCGTGATGCGCCAGAACTGCGTTCCCGGCTTGGCTCCATCTATAGATGCCGCTTCATAGTACGAGATCGGAATGTTTTGCAGACCAGCGAGCAATGCCATCATCGGGCCGCCAATCGTCCACCAGAGTGTCATCAGGACAATCGAAGGCATCGCCCAGCGAACATCGGTGATCCAGGGAATCTTGACGCCCGCAGGCGCGAGAAAGGCATTGAATAGCCCGAACTCACTGTTATAGAACCAGCGCCACAGAATCCCGGCGACAGAAATGGTCATGATGGTCGGCAGGAAGTAGGCGGCACGGTAAAAGCTCTGCCGCTTTGTCGGCGCCGCCCGCAGTCCGGCGGCGATCAGTAACGCCAGACCGATGGTCGGGGGCATCGCCAGCAGGACGAAACGTAAAGTCGTCCCCAGCGCCTGCCAGAAATAGTTGTCATGGAACGCTTCCTGAAAATTGGCAATACCGACAAACTGCGCCGGTAGCGGCGAGAGCATCTCCCAGCGGAACAGACTCAATGTCAGACCATAGAACAGGGGCAACAGCACAAACCCGGTGAACAGGATCAGGTAGGGCAACGCGAAGAAATATCCCGTATAGCGGGAGAGATTACGGCGTGATGTCATGCCGATATCCCCCTTCCCGCCGCTTCATTGGCTTCCCGGTCACGGGCGATGATGCGATTGATATTGTCCTGCGCCACCTGTAAAGCGTCGGCGGGTGTCGCGCGCCCTCGGAGCGCCTTCTCCAGCGCCAGTCCGAATTCCGTCTGAAACTCAAAGATGAAGGGCAGTCGCGGCAGATAATTCACATACGGAACCTGACGCGCAAAGGCGGATTGAACCGACATCTGCTGAAAACGCGGAGAATTACGTCGGCTCGGACGGGTCGGAATCTGACCACCCGCCGCCCAATCGAGGCTGTTATCGGAAAGATACTTGATAAAACGCCAGGTCGCGGCGAGCTTTTCGCCGGAGAGATCCGAGCGCATGCACAGGTTATGAGAATCCGCCCAGACCGCAATATGATCGCCCATCTGAGGAACCGGAGCTCCGCTGAAATCCAGATCGCTCTGCTTCTGCAAATCCGCCAGCATATAGATGCCTTCAAAAGCCATCGCCACCTTACCCTGACGAAACCCGATCCACGAATCGAAATTCTCCGGCGGCGGCGCGACTTTATAACGGCGAATCAAATCCACGCAGAATTGCAATGCGGCAACGTTTTCCGCATTATTCACGATACATTTTTGATAGTCGGGCGTGAAAAACTCCCCGCCGAACTGACGCATGATCGTGTAGATATTGCTTTCCCAGTTGGTGAAAACGAATCCCCACTGGTCGGGACGACCGCCGGAACCGGGAATAGTCAGACGCTTAGCGGCATCCAGAAACTCCTCGCGATTGGTCGGCGGACGCGGCGTTCCCTGAACGTCTACGATTCCCGCTTCCCGAAAAAGTTTCCGGTTGTAGTACATCCCCATCGCGTGGACATCCAGCGGAAGCCCGTAATGTTTGCCATGATACTCCACGCCTTTCCAGACATTAGCGTCCAGATCGGCGAGGTCGATTCCGTTCGCTCCCGACATCAGATCATCGTTTTCCCGCAGGAATCCAGCGCGAGCGAATCGTTGAATCGCACGGGTATGCACCACAAAGAGTTCCGGCGCCCGTCCGCCCATACCGGCGACAAAGAGTTTGTTGTAGCAGGTCGCCCAATCCATGCGTTGCATCAAAGCCTGAATATCAGGGTTTTCCGCATTGAAGCGCTTGACCATGCGTAGCATAGTGCGACCGTCCGGCCCGGTGAAACCGTTCCAGAACCGGATGGTTATTTTTCCGCCGCCGGTACGGGCGCACCCACCTGACAGCGCTCCCGCCCCTGCCACAACGGATAAGGCAAGGGACGGAAGCGCTGTCAGAAAGCGGCGACGATTCAGAGGGAGAAGCGAATCACATTCCATGAGTAGCCCGGCAACACTGCGGTAAAGGTCTCTCCAGCGAGAACAGGAATTGTTTCCGCCGCTTGCGGAGCGACCGCATTAGGGGCGTCGGCAGTATTGGCGATTTTTAAGTCCGAATGCTTCAGGACGCTATGTTCCGCGCTCTTGACACCCGCAAAGCCGCGCAGGACGCCTTTCAGTTCCACCGGTTGCCCGGACGGTTCACGATTGACCGCGAACACGGTCAGCGTATCGCCCTGCACCACCGAAGCGACGGTCACGATATCGGCATTGTCCCGCGATTTACTAGTGTACGTCGGCGACTTGACATGTGACCGGAGAGCGGTTCCCTGCCCCCACTGCGCCGCCGCCGCAAATGGATGGAAAATAGTTTGCTTCCATGCCCTTCCACCTTTGTCCGCAGGTTCGGTCATAATCGGTCCGATGACATTGACCACCTGCGCCAGACATCCGATCTTGACCCGATCCGCATTGTTCAGCAGGGAAATGAGCATGCCGCCGACTACCAGAGCGTCCTCCATATTATAGATTTGCTCCAGTTGCGGGCGGGCGACGCTCCACTTTTCGCCGGTCTTGCCCGGTTCCACCTGATCCGGCGTCTGATACCAGACATTCCATTCATCGAAACTGAGATTGATCTTCTTTTTGGACTTTTTCGCTGCCCCGACCGCATCACAAACCGCCGCCGATTCGCGGATGAAGTCGGTCATGTTGTCCGGTTGGGCAAGATAGGAGGGAGTATCGTTTGCGGCGTTTCCGTAGTAGGTATGAAGTGAAAGGTAGTCGGTATTATCGTAGGCTTCGTGCAGCGATTCCCATTCCCAGCGCCCGAAGGTGGGCATGCTCCGCCCGGAGGAGCCGCAGAGGACGGTCTCAATGGACGGGTCGGTCCACTTCATCAGTTTGGCGGCCTCGTTGGCGATACGACCGTATTCCCACGCCGTTTTCTGTCCCATCTGCCAGGGACCATCCATTTCGTTGCCCAGACACCATACTTTGACATCGTGGGGAGCGCTCCAACCATGGCTTTTGCGCTGATCGCTCCAGAACGTGCCGCCGGGATGGTTGCAATATTCCACCAGCGCCTGCGCCGCTTCCCGCCCGCGCGTTCCCAGATTGACCGCCAGCATGGGAGCGGTTCCCGCCTTTTTGCACCAGTTCATGAACTCGTTCGTGCCGAAAATATTGGGCTCCAACGCCCCCCAGGCGAGTTCCAATCGAGCGGGACGCGATTCTTTCGGACCGACGCCGTCCTCCCAGCGATAGCCGGAGACGAAGTTTCCCCCCGGATAGCGCATGATCGGCATTCGCAGTTGGTGGGTCAACTCCAGAACATCCTGCCGAAAGCCCTCGGCATCCGCCGTCGGATGACCGGGTTCGTAGATGCCCGTGTATATATGACGACCGAGATGTTCGATAAATCCGCCAAAGAGTCGGGGATCGACATCACTGAGAGTGAAATCACTGTCTAGTGTGAGAGTTACGCTTTGCATAAACGGGGGTTACCGTCCTTCATTGTCCTTCAAGTCACTCCGCTTAGCGAGTGAACCACTTGGACTATACTGGCGCCAATTGGTCCTGTCAAATGGCTGCATCCGAAGGAATATTAAGCGCAACGAAGAAGGAACTTCGCCGAACAGTTTCGTCTACGCGAAGTTCCTTCTCAATGGTCTGTCATGGGCGAATCAATCACGGGCGAAATCGATGAAACCTTTTTCGACATCTACGTGGATCAGTCGAACATGGGTGCGATCTCCTACATCGAGTCCGCGGTATCCTTCGACAATGCGCCCCTCAATCGGGGGATGCAGGGTGCGGATCCAGGTTCCCTTCTGCGAAGCCCCGGTAATGATGCCATCGAAGGTCTGTCCGATATGATCGCGCAGTAGCAGGGCGGCGGCGCTTTTTCGCACTTGTCGCTCCACCTTTTTCGCCATGTCTTCCTGCTCGGTGCAGTGTTTGGCAAGACCGGAAAGTTCGCCGTCCTCATAGGGCGAATCTTCCCCGGCGAGCGCCGCCTTGAGCAGTCGGTGGGTGATCAGGTCAGGATAGCGTCGGTTGGGAGCGGTGGAGTGTGAGTAATCGCGGACTGCCAGACCGAAATGCCCCTCCCCTTTGACTCCCGCCGGTTCCGCACGGTACTCGCCGGAACCCATTAACTTGATGATCATCAGCGACAGGTCAGGGAAGCGCAGAGGGTCCGCCTTGCGGCGGCGGATTAGAAACTCGTTCAACGCTCCGCTATCGGGATCCGCCGGGAGGCGGTCGCCATATGACATAGCCAGCGCTTCGATTTTATCCCAGCGTTCAGGTGTCATGACCACACGGCGGAAAGTCGGAAAGTTACGGGAGACAAGATAGCGGGTTGTGACACCATTCGCCGCGATCATAAAGTCCTCGATAAGCGCATGCGCCCGGTCTTTGGGGTCATCTTTGAGGTCTGTCACTTTGCCATCGGTAATAACAGTCCTCAGTTCGATCGTCTCCAGTTCCAGAGCGCCTTCATCATGACGCCGTTCGCGTAACCGCTGCGCCGCCTCATCTTGCAGGCGGATCTGTTCATCCAGACCAGGAACCGCCGCCATTGCGGGGGGCATCGATCCCTCGCCGATCAGCCATTCGCCCACGGAACGGTACGCGAGTTTGGCGTAATTATGCACCCTCGCACGGAAGACTTCTTCGTTCGAGAGTCCGCCTCGCCCATCGACGGAGTAGGCGACCACCATAGCCAGACGATCCACATCCGGGTTGAGCGATGTCAGATTCGTGGAAAATTTTTCGGGAAGCATGGGAAAGATACGCGCAGGCGTATAGACAGAGGTTGTGTTCAGAACGGCATGATTGTCTACCGGGGTTCCCCGCTTCACCAATGCATCGACATCCGCCACCGCCACATACACGCGCAGGAAACCATTATCCTGAGATTCCACCACCTGCAACTGGTCGAGATCACGCGAATCATCATTGTCAATGCTGCACCAGAGCAGGGAGCGCAAATCACGTATATCCTTACTATCATCCTGCGCTGGTTCTCGGGTCTGTTCCGCCTGCTCTATCGCTTCCAGCGGAAATTCAGGCTCCAATCCCCGGTCTTTCATCGCCTGCGTCGCCAGACGCGCCAGCGCGGCAGCATCGCTACTATTGTCCCATTTCGATCCCATGGTCTAAGGCTTTCCTCTGCGTTCTTTGAGTTTTCGTCGTAGATCAAACGAACTTTCCCCGTTGGGTCGCCGTTTTCCTGCCTTTTGTTTGTTAACGCTGTCCTGCATGGGATTATCCGCTCTTGCCGGTTGCCTGACGACATTATCTCGTGATAGCATTGGCGGAGCCTAACTTCCTCATGCTTGCTTACGGATTTAAGGCGGGAATGTTGTGCAGTTTTCGAACGTATGCAAGAGGGACAGTAGTATTATTGCTGTTAAATACGTTTCTGAAGTGGAACGAACCGCTATCCATCAGGAGATATTTCTTTGACTCGTCATAGTTTCTCACCATTTCTTGTGCGTCCCGCCTTTGCGGGAGCGATCCTTTGTCTTGTCGGCGCTCTGTCCGGCTGCGCGGGGGAAAAGCCATTCGCCAATATCAACGGTCAGGTTGTCACCAGGGACGAATATATCAAAGCGCTGGAACGACAGACGGTAATGGTTCCCGGCGGTCAGACGACGAATGCGGAACGACTGGTGCTCGACCAATTAGTCGGCAATAAAGTCATCCTCGCGGAAGCGGGCAAGGAAGCCGCCGTTCCCTCGGATGATGAGATAAACCGCTTCTACGATACTCAGAAAAAACTTTTCGAGGCGAAATATCCGGGTAAAAGTTATGAGGATTCGATGAAGGAACAGGGAACCACCACAGAAGAAATCAAGACGGACATGAAAGTGCAATTGGCGGAGACCGGACTTTACGCCAAGCGGCTCAATATTGCCGATGCAGATGTTCGCAAGGCGTATGACGAAGCCTCCGCCCGCAATAGCGTCGGACTTCCCGCCCGTGTTCAATTGCGTTTGATCGTCGCCGCGCCGAACTCGCCGGACTTTGCGAATGCCCAGAAATTACTCGCCAGCAAGACCGACTTCAATGAAGTCGCCAAGCAGGTGAACCCGATGCAACTCAAGGCGACCGCCGGGTTGTTGCCGGAAGCGACCCCGATCAATCGTATTGGCGTCGAATATCAGGCGAAAGTGCAACAGAGCGCGGAAGGAGTCTGGTTCGGACCGGTAGACTTCCGTATTGCGCAAAACGCGCCTGCCGCCAAAGCGTGGGTCAAGGTGGAAAAGCGTTTACCCGCCCTCAATATCCCCTATGATGACGCCGCGCCGCTCATTCGCCGAGAACTGGTGCAGGTCAAGCTTCAGAACCCCGCAAACGCAAAAGTGCGTGATGCGATTATGGGCTTGAAGGTCAATGCCAAATTTGAGCCAACAGATCCCAAGTACTCTTCTGTCTGGGAAGGACTTAAGAAGACGGCGAAAGATGCAGGAATCGGCAAGAGCGGTTCTGAGGCTGTTTCCGGAGAAGCTCCTTCGATGCTCGGGGCGCCGACGGCTCCCGCCGCGCCAGCAGCGAAATAGCTTCAGTCGGTATCAACAGATAAATTTACGATAACGGGTCGATAAAGCGGAATATTCCACTTTATCGACCCGTTATCGTTTTGCGTATTCACGCGGCGAGGTATCCTTCTTCATATGATATTCCTGATAGGGTTAGGACCCGGAGACCCGCAACGACTCCCCGCCTATAACGTCGATTTGCTCACGAGTGGGCTTCCCGTGTATCTGAGGACGGCGCGTCATCCGGTTCTGGCGTCTCGGGCTCTCGCTTCGCTTACTTTCACGGCGTTTGATGAGGTGTATGAGACATCGTCCTCCTTTGACGAGACTTATGACTCCATTGTCGCCCGCGTACTCTCCGCCGTCGCCGAAGCGCCGCAGGGAAAGATCGTCTATGCCGTTCCCGGCCATCCCCTCATCGGTGAAACGACGGTATCCCGGTTGATTACCACGGCAAGGGAGCTGGAAATTCCTTTCAAAGTCGTGGGCGCTCCCTCCTTCATCGATGCCTGTCTGGAAGCGATTGGCGCGGCGATCACGGACGACCTCCATATCGTAGACGCTCTCACCTTGAACCCGAACGCCCCCATGCCGCCGGATTCACTGCAAAGCGCCGCCCCGCTCTTGCTGTATCAGGTGCATTCCCAGAGCGCCGCTTCCAATGCAAAACTTGCTCTGATGCGGGCGGGATACCCCGATGATTACCCGGTAACACTGATTCGAGCGGCGGGCGTCCCCGGTGAGGAAGACACGATGGAAATGCCGCTTTACCAGATGGATCGAGGGTATACCGCACCCAATGCCCATCTGACAAGCGTCTATGTGGCAGCGCTACCGGCGGAGCGTCGGCGTCCCTCCTTTCCCCGATTGGTCGAAGTGATGGCGCAATTGCGCGATCCGGAAAATGGCTGTCCGTGGGATCTCAAGCAGACGCATGAGACCTTGAGACGCTACGCTCTGGAAGAAGCGTATGAAGTCGTGGAAGCGATAGACTCCGGCGACCCGGACAAACTCTGTGATGAACTGGGCGATTTGTTGCTCCAGGTCGTGTTTCATGCGCAACTGGCGTCGGAACAGGGCGTCTTTGAGATCGTCGATGTATGTGAGGCAATTGTAGACAAGCTGGTGAGACGGCATCCACACATTTTCGGAGACGTGAAGGTAGCGAACGCAGATGAGGTTCTAACGAATTGGAATGCCATCAAGGCGACGGAAAAGGGCAATGAAAACCGAAAATCGCGTCTGGATGGCATCCCGAAGGCGTTACCGGCGCTGATGACCGCTCTGGAAGTCAGTAAAAGAGCGGTGAAGGCGGGATTCGAATGGCCGGATGTTCAGGGCATCTTTGACAAAGCGGTTGAGGAGTTCGGAGAACTTCGTCACGAAATAGAAAACGGCGGTTCCAAAGAGCGTATCGCTTCCGAACTGGGCGATGTCCTGTTTACGCTGGTCAATGTCGGGCGGCAACTGGAAATCGATGCGGAAGAATCGCTCCGCCATCAGTTAACCCGCTTCGAAGGCAGGTTCCGTTTTATGGAAGAACGCGCCGATGCGAACGGCGGACTGGAATCGCTGACGCTGGAACAAATGGAAGACCTCTGGCGACAGGCAAAGGACAACGAACAAAAACGGATGCGTCAGGAAAGACAGTCAGGAATATAGCGGTACAGAGGATTATCGTTCCGTCGGCCTTCCTGAGTCTTTCCCAATCGGAAATCAGTAACAGTAATGGGGAGCAATCAGGAACGATAACAATGAAGAAAAGCACTTTAGGATTATATGCCGCTCTGGCGACGACGTTCATCAGCGCAACGATGGCAGGAGCGCAGACCTATGGAAACGGTTCGTCCGTCACCCGGCGACCCAATAGTTTTCTGGAAGCGCAACTGGTAACGGATCGGACGCAATATACGCCCAATCGCGCCGTTCAAATCACGCTGACCCTGACGAATATGGGGAACACTCGCTGGGTAAGGAACTCGACCGCTGCAGAATACACACTTGCGATCCGTGATTCGCGCACCAATAAGATCGTCTATGATCTGTCACGACATAAACGAGTATCCTCAGAACGGTTCATGCTCGATTCTGGAGAATCACGAACTTATAGCGAATTATGGGACAAGCGAGATGATGACGGTCAGGCGTTACGCCCCGGGGTCTATGTGGTCGAAGCGAAGCTCTGGCCGCAACAAATGATCTCCACACAGATCTATCTGAGTGACCGTAACGGTGGCAATGGTGGCGGAAACGGTGGCGGTACGCGCCCGGACTTCCCCGGCGATAACCCCGATCCGTCCAATCCTCAGGAGGGCGCTATCGGTAAGGTTACCTTCCTCCCGCGTCGCCCCACTCCCGGCGATACGGTCAGTTTCTCTTATACGGTTCGCAATCGTAGCGCCCGGGCGATCCTTTACCGGTTTGATTCAGGAAAACAGTTCGAAGTCAGCGTCAGAGATCGTAATAATCGGCAGGTATGGAACTCCTCTGAGGGGATGTTTTCGACAATGGCGCTGACCAATATAACGCTGATGCCCGGTCAGGAAAAGGCGTTCTCCGCAACCTGGCGTATCCCATACAATTTCCGCGAAGGAAACTATACCATCAACGCAAGCCTGCCCACCAGAAATGTCGGGGATGGGGGCGTCAATGCAGAAGCGGCGGCGATAGCGACACTGGTGATCGGACGCGACAACTCCCACAATGGCGGCAGTGACAACGGAAATGGGAGCGACTTTGGTGGCAGTGAGTCTGGTAACGGCGGATTCGGCGGGGGGCAGTCCGACGGTTTCAGCGGCGGACAATCCGGAGGAGGATTCGGCGGCGGACAATCGGGCAATGAAGGTAACTACGGCGGCGACGGCAACTATGGCGGCGGTTCGCAAGAGGGAAATGGCGGCGGGATAAACGCCCCTTTCTTTGTCTCTTCATTGCGAGAATTGACCGGACCGCGAGCGAACTTCTATGCTGGCAGACGCATTCGGGTGAATGCCATTTACAATGGTAATCAAGGTGGAGTCGGACAACCGCCCGTATCCCGAAACGCCTGGGTAATCACGGATGCGGGAACGAATATCTATGTCGTTGGGTCGTCACCAGACGCTCTGATCGGACGAAGGATTACGGTGACCGGCATAGTGCGTTCCGGACGTGATGGTCGCCCGTACTTGCAGACTCCCTGACTGTGAAGCCCTGACTGTGAAGCCCTGACGAAGCGGCGAATGACCGCGAATAGTTCGTAATCTGGAGGCGAGGACACACATTGTCCTTGCCTCTGATTTTTTGAGAGCGGCGCAGGCTTTCCGTTTTTATCGATCTTTTGTCCAGCAAGGAACGCCTGACGGATTCAATGTCCGAATTCGGTATAATGTCATCGGAAGACGGGGAAACGATTATGATGCGAAAAGGGAAGATCAATCAACAGGTTGAAGCGCTGTCACTGACGCTGGCGACCTTGCTTGGTCTAAAAAGAGAAGGCAAAACGCAAGAACTGGAAGCGTGTCTCAAGAACGCCTGCAAGGAGTTGACCGGTTTAGACTGGGGATTGACCATGACGCTGACAACGGATTCCCTCCTCTCCCTGCTGACCACAGACAACCATCTCGATGTCGGGCGTTGCGCTACACTGGCTGTACTCCTGCACGAACAGGGAATATTAGACGAAGAACGCGGACTGGTTCCAGTAGCCCAGAACCGTTACCGAAAAGCGGCGAGACTCCTGAGCGAAGCGATGCAAAGTGATAGTCAACTACGTACGAGCCAGTTTCAGGCGCGATTGGCGGATTTAGCCGGAAAACTTCAAGCCGGGAATAAGGCTTCGTGATCGACCATGGCACGGTAAACCTCCCTGTCGATGGAAAAAGCCTCAGGACTCTGGCGTCCTGAGGCTTTTTGAGTACAGACTTCGTCCGGGGTAAGGACGCAGAAGGCGATTATCCTTTGCGCCGCAGGGGCAATGCCATCATTCCCAGCAGTCCGACTCCCAGAAGCGCGAGTGCGCCGGGTTCGGGAGCGAGCGCAGTAATAACTGTCAGTTGAGGAGCCAGAGCGGGACCCTGCTCACGGCTGGCGAAATTGTGGACGACATTATTGGTATCATCCGCCGTTATCTGGCGCGTGTCGCGCGTAATGATAAAGGTCGTCAGGTTGTTGCTGTCCGCACGCAGGAATGGAGCGAGTCCGGGGATAACAATTTGCTGTCCTGGCGTTCCTCGTCCGGTCAGGGTGAAACTGCCAAGAGAGGTGGCAAGGGAGGTGACGCCATTACCGCTGGCAGTATTATTACCAGGCGCATTGTTCCAGTTAATGCCGTTTACACCGGGAGCGGCGGTCGTGCCTGTTCCTTCCGTCCATTTATCGCCCGCTCCATTTTTAAGACCGTAGACGCTGAAGGAATAAACCTGATTTGCATTATCGGCGTTACCGAGGATGGAGTCGCTCACCGTCAGGGTGAGGGTTGCATCTTCAATAATGAACGGCTTGATGCTGGCGATATTGAAACTGATATAGTCTTTTCGGTCGAAACCGACTCCAGAAGCAACAGTGGCATATTTCGCCCCAAGGTTCTGATCCGCTCCAAAGTTAGCATTGGCGAGACCGCCATTCCGTACATATGCATCGGCATTCGACAACAGGGTCTGAGTGTCCGCATAGCCCGGTTGGCAGAGGACGCCCAGAACGACCGCGATTCCAGATAGCTTCAGAGATTGTCGCACGACAGTCCAGTAATTATTTATCATTATTTCCCCCCCTTAATCCAGTGGCGCAACTACTAATGCTAATCATAACCTATAAAGCGGAAAACAACAACGCGGAGCGGTAACACTTTATGCATTTCACCTCGCACTCCGTAGAGCGCCCCGCCAAAGAAAAATCAGAAAGGATAGTTTGACGGTATGAGCGCACGCGGGTATAATTCCGACGGGACGGACGCGCTACGTTTTGCCCGGCCGATCAATTCTGATCATTCCCGGACGCCAGCGATGCGCCCTTCCTGGTAAGAAAGGAATCCTCTCGCGATGACCAACGACGGCGATAATGTCGCGTCGCTTCGTGAACAACTGGAATCGCTCAAGACGGAACTTGGACGTCGGAGCGAGCATATTGTACGCCTCGAAAGCGCTAATCGAAAACTTAGCGAACAGGTACAGAACACCACAGGTCAGAGTTCGGTTGATATCTCGGAAATCGAGACGACTCTGCGGCGCGTTCTCAGTCGAGCGGCGATGATCTTGCAGGCGACCCAGTGCGCCTTTATGTTTCACGACGAAAAGACGAATGAATTGTTCGCCGATACTCCCGCCATCGGCATTGATGACGAAACGGTCAAGCGGATGCGGGTCAGCGCGACTCAAGGCATTTCCGGCGAAGTATACCGGACAGAAAAGCCGGTTATCCTTTACGATGCCGAAACTGATGTACGCGCTCAGGAAGAGAGGCTTGCCGAATTCGGCATCCAGAGCGGCGTCTGCGTCCCGTTAGCTATTGAGCGGCGCGATGAGGAAACCAACCGTATCCTGGAAAAACGGACGATTGGCGTTCTCTGGGTCTTCAACAAACGCTTCGGCAATATCTTTATTGAAGAAGATATTCAATTGCTCGAGCGCATGGCGAAGGGTGCGGCGGCGGTCATCAACTCTGCGGAAAAAGTGCGAGAAATCACCCGAGAGCGTGATGAGGCGGTGGAAACGATTGAGGCGCTTTCCATGGGTCTTATCATGGTCAACGCCAATCAACGCGTCACGCAGATGAACAATTCCGCTCTGCAAATTTTTGGACTGACCAAAGAGACGCTTGCATTGAACAATGCGCTGATTGCGGTTGTCAAAGACGAGAAAGTTCGCACTCTACTGACACAGCCTCTTTCCGGCGTCGATGGCGATATCACGGCGGAAGTCTCATTACCGGACCCGGAAAGCCCGGAACAGATGCACACGTTCCAGGTGCAGTCGGCGACCGTCCGCAACGATGCCGGCGATATTATCGGCACGGCGACTATCTTCAACGATATCACTGAGCTGAAAAATGTCGACAAAATGAAGACAGCGTTCGTTTCGACCGTCTCTCATGAACTTCGCACTCCGTTAACTGCTATCAAAGGATTTGTCGCGACGCTTCTGCAGGATACCGACGGATTCTATGACAATGATACCCGCACGGAGTTTTATCAGATCATCGATACGGAATGTGACCGACTGCGACGGTTGATCGATGACCTTCTGAACGTTTCCCGTATCGAATCCGGCAAATCGCTGGCGATGAATATCGGGGATGTGAATATGTCGAATCTGGTCGATAAAGTCATTCGCATTCAAAGCGCGAGCCAGTACAAAAAGCCGAACCATACTCTGGTGATGTCTATAGACCCAAGCGTTCCGATTATTCAGGCGGATGAGGATAAGGTCGAGCAGATTTTCAACAACCTGATCAGCAACGCCCTCAAGTACGCTCCTCGCGGCGGGGAAATCAAAGTCTCCGGCAAAATGATGAGCGATGAACTGGTCCAGTTGTCGGTCAGCGACCAGGGAATGGGAATTCCGAAAGAACAGCTGCCCAAGATGTTCCAACGCTTCCATCGTGTGGACAATCGCGATACGCGTGAAATCGGCGGAACGGGAATTGGACTATTCCTGGTCAAGGCGTTTGTCGAGCAACATAACGGACAAATCTGGGTGGAATCCGAACATGGCAAGGGAACCACCTTCCATTTCACCTTACCGACCACTCAACCTGAACAGGATGACGACGACGGTAGTCTCGCAATGCGAGTCTCGTCGTAAGAATACCAGTCATCGCAATGCAGAGAAAATGCGGCAATATTGCCGCATTTTCTCTGCAATGTCTTTCTTCAACCTACAAAATAACGGGAATCTCTCTTTGTCTGAAATATCTGTTCGTGTAGGAGTGCGCCGCGTGTCAGGAACGGATGATATTCCCCTCCCCTCCTATAAAACAGCAGGCGCGGCGGGCATGGATCTGTATGCGGCGATTCCTGCGGAGAAGCCTTTAGTCATTAACCCCGGCGAACGCGCCGCTATTCCCACGGGCATTTGCCTGTCTCTGCCCACAGGGTACGAGGCGCAAATCCGCGCCCGATCCGGTCTTGCACGTAACAATGGCATTGCGATGGTCAATGCGCCGGGAACGATAGATTCGGATTATCGTGGTGAAATTCAGGCGCTGTTGATAAATCTGGGAGCAGAATCATTTACAGTGAACCGGGGAGACCGGATCGCCCAGATGATTGTCGCACCCGTAACCAGAGTTATCTGGGACGAGGTGGAAAGTTTAGATGAGACGCTCCGTGGCGCGGGCGGATTCGGTCACACAGGCGTCGGCATCGAAAAAAATTGAAGCGCAAAGCAGGATTTGAGGTATTATAACTTTAATATCGGTAGAGTTTAGTTAATACCAGTAGATCGCTAAAGAACGGCGAAGCGATTATGCAGAGAGAATCGTCCGGCATCGCGCCGGGAAAAAATCAGGCGGCGGCAGAGATAACCGTCGGGCCATTGCTGGCTCGTGCGAAACTCATGCGCCAGCGGGGGCAATGGGACGAGTCCATTGCGATCTGCACCGACGCCTTGAGGCGTTGCCCTGATTCAGTGACCGCTTACTCGCTTCTGGGCGAGATTTACGAATCTATGGGCAAGCTTGAAGACGCTTCGCAGTGGTACGCGATGGCTGTTGAGCGAGATCCCGGCAACTATCAGGAAAAGCAGAAGCTGGAACGAACGTTGATGGCGCAACAGGCGCAACGTCCCGTTGTCCTCAAAGCGAACCAAGATACGCCATCTTCGCCTGCTCGCGAGAAAACGCTGGATCGGACTTTACAATGGTTCGATCGTGTTTTCCCCCCCGGTAAGACCGACACCATCGCCCGCCTGATATTTGCCGTCAGCGGCGTTCTCGCCGCCATTCTCTTGCTGAGCGCCGCGATTATCTTCTTTGTTTTCCGCCAGAGTGGTTCGCAAAATACCGCGTCGATTGGCGGTTCCGACCTACTTCCGACAGTCGTCGGCCCGCTGGAACCGATCATCATCCTGCCGGATTCTTCAAACACGGACAAGCAGGTCACTTCAGGCGCATTCCTTTCCTCTCCGGTCGTCAGCGCCAGTCCTTCTGCGAAACTGGCATTGGCTCCTGCATCGAATTCTTCCGGCAGCGCTTCCAAATCCGTTACGCCCGCCGAGGCGGGAAGTAAGGGGACCAGAGCGGCGAATGCCAACTCTCCCGGAACGAACGCCCAAAAAGGAGAGGCGCAAGACCCGGATATGGCATTACGTAATGCCATCGCACAGGCGACAGGTGTCGGCGTGACAGAAGTGCCACAAATCCGTCACGATGTTCGTTTCCATGCGGTTAATATTTCACTGGTATTGCCGACGGACAGTACGGAGCCGGATATCAGGAAGCGTCGGCGCGTCCTTGTAGCAGCGATTCAGGCGGCGCAGGCGATCGGTCGATTCGATGGTTCGATGAATTACGCCAATTTCACGATTTCTCTGGCGGCGCCCTCGACAAACGCGAAAGTAGTCGCTTCCGAGAACGTTGCGTTTATGGGCTACTGCAACCTCAACGACGTTCGAAATCTGGAAACAAATATTTTGACTGTCGATGAATTGTATGACAAGTTCGGTTCCGCAGGGTGGGGAAAAGCGTTGGGCGGCAGTGATATTCCCTACTGATAACGCCTTCTGAATTCAGATGGGGCAGGTTCTGTCATCTTGATATCCCGTTCTATCTGGCTTTCCACTTCCTGAGCTACGGCATTTCCAGACTCTCAACCTTCCCGTCGGGCGACGGGAATACGAAGAAAATCATACGCCAGGTGCGTTTCCGGAAAGACGGATCGCGCTTCCGCCAGCAAATCTTCCAGGCGTAATCCTTCCTCCGATTCATAGCGCGGGCTAAAGTGTGTTAGATACAGGGAGCGCGCTTCCGCCTCGCGGGCGACATTCGCCGCCGTTAGCGCTGTGGAATGCGCGGCGCGATCAGCAAGAATATGATCCGCTTCCGCATAAGTCGCCTCATGGATCAAAACATCGGAGCGTTGCGCTAATTCGATCAATTCGGGTGAGAAAACCGTATCCCCGCTGAAAGTGATTTTACGACCGGGGCGCGGCGGGCCGACCAACCCCGCAGGATCAATCATGCTCCCATCCGGCAGAACGATCGCTTTTCCGCTCTTCAATTGCCCGAAAAGTGGCCCTTCGGGTACGCCACGAGCGCGAGCCGCCTCCACATCGAAACGACCAGGACGCGGTTTTTCCGTCAGCGAATAGGCGTATGCTTCGATGCGATGGCGAACGGGCGCCGCACTGACAATGATATCCTCATCTTCAAAGAGAACGCCCGGTTGAACTTTACGGATTTCGACAGGGAAGCCGAAGCGCATCCCGCTTGCCCGCAGGGAAACGCGCACATACTCCGCCAGAGGTTCCGGACCGTAAAGTGTAACCGGCGACACTCCTCCCTGCGCCAGCGCCCGAGACGCCAGCAGACCGATCAGGCCGAACAGATGGTCGCCATGTAAGTGGGTCAGAAAAATGCGGGTAAGTTGTGAGAGGCGCGTATGCGGTGCGCGAAGAATCTGTTGCTGCGTTCCTTCGCCGCAGTCGAAGAGAAAAAGTTCTCCCCGCTCCGTCAGTTGCAACGCGATGCTGGTGACATTTCGCGCTCTTGTGGGCGCTCCCGAACCCGTACCTAAAAAGACGATTTCCAATGCGGAAATACTGTATCATGCCCGGTACGTACGGTGCGCCCCTCCCCTGCATTCGGGGTGATTTCTTTCCTTACGATGCTTCCGACCCCGTGAAAAGTACGCCCCGGCGTTCAGATTTCCCGTGCACGGAAGAAATGGTCATTCCTGTCCCATTGAGAAGTCTGCCAGTTATCCGGCAGATTATGGTTGGGGAGCCAGTCGGGTAAAGGAAGCAAAAGCGCGGTAGAAATAGCGTTCACAAAGGGTTCATAAAGATGGCGTAATTCATTGAGTCGTTCATCACATACTGGAGAATCCTTGAATTCCAGACCTGCGGCGCGGATCAATTCTTTCAATTGCGTAAGCCTCTCCAATGGCAGTCGATCAGGAATGGGCAGTGCGGGCGGAATATCAAAAACCAGCGCCAGATCGATAGCGGAATGGCGGCACATGGCAAAAGTCATTCGCGCCTGATAATTGACTTTGCCCTGCGGCGTATAAGCGATGAGGAAAGCGCAGGCATCCAGAATCGTCGTCAATGTCGAAAGCCAGGACTGCCGTTCATGTTGCGACCGATAATACATCAGAATGGGGTAGCTCAGATGGCTCTCGATCAGTTCGCCCGCCCACCGTTCGTAGCTGTGCAGAAAGGCATATAGATCGGTATCGTCCGTACAGGGTCCTACCCGTTCCAGTAACGCTCCAGCGGAAGGCGGCGAGGAGGCTCTTGCGTCCAGCAATGCAATTTCCACTTCACGGCGCGAGAAAGCGGCATACAATACCGGCATATAGCCGATAATGATCGCCAGAAACCCGAATCCGATTCCCGCTTCGATATCCGCCAGCGCCCTGCCAAACGCCGTTTCCGGGGAAACATCGCCATATCCCAGCGTAATAAAGGTAGTCGCCGAAAGGTAAAGATAGGTCTCAAATGCGGGGGGATGGTCGGGAGAGCGAATCGGTACATGCAAAGACCATTGCAGGGTAGCAAATCCGAGGATCAGTCCCATCGCCCAAATCGACATGAGAGCAAGCAGGGATAACGGGCCAAAGATTGCCAGAACATTATCCCGCTTTTCCCGTGGATACAGGCGCGACATCGCGACCCAGATTCGCCAGAAGCCGCGATAAAAATACGGAGTTAATCGGCTGGCACGCTCAATACGACGTGGCAATACCAGCGACTCAAAACCCTCCACCAACACCATGAGAATCAGTGCAACACTGAGAACAGCCAGCAAAATATTAAGGATCGCCATATCTTAGAGGAACCGCCTTTGCCCCGAAAGTTTCCTATTCCGCCGCTTTATGCGCGAGAATTCGTAAACCGCAGCTCGATTCGCCAGAATATGCGGCGGATTTCAGAGCGGCGCAGGCTTCAGCATCATGTTTAAGGACAGCATCAAAGAAGCGGCGGGTAAGGCGGCATACTTCCCGGGCAATCTGTACCGCTGAGGATTTTTGGTCTCCTGAACTGGATACCAGATCGCCATCAGAACAGGGCGCTTTGGTTGCGGATGAGACTCCGGTTCCCAGGACACTTTGTACAATCGTGCATAGTCCGTGCGCCATTCCGTTCGAAATCCGACTGCAAAAGGACTAACTTCGAGGCGTCCCCCTGATGTAAAAACGTTCATTTTGACCTCCATCTCAAGTATACCCAAAGGAAGGAGGCCATCGATCAGAGAATTCTATATTATGTTCGATGAACCGCAGGTGGGAATTCGTCCCCTTCCTTATGACGGCGCTATCCGGAATCCATTGATGGGCTTTCGTCCGAATCGGGGGACAATTCATCCCTGGGCGACTCTATGGAAGCATTACATCCGGTGGAACGAGATTGAAGACTCCGCTTCGGACGGCGAAGATAAAATCCGCGCCTTCTGTAATGCCCAATGGAAAGACACCCCCCAGCGGAACATCAAAATCGTTCCCCGCGTTTATCTGGAATGGCCGAAACAGGGGAAATATTGGCCCCGGGATATGACCGAGGGAGATTATGATAGCCCGGAGTTCCGGCGACGCCTCGTACGGTTAATAGAAAAGCTGGGCGCTGTCTGGGACAAAGACCCACGTGTGGCGTTCGTGGAAATGGGTCTGATCGGATTCTGGGGCGAGCATCATTCGCCGGAGCCTTCGCAGGAACTACAGAAAATTCTTGGCGATGCCTTCGTCGCGGCGTTTCCCCGTAAAATCGTCCTGCGGCGCTATGGCAAGCATTTCCGCGATTATCCCTTTGGTTTTTACTGGGACTCGTTCGCCCATCCGCAGGAATCACCCGAGCAAATCGCTTCGCTGACTACAGTTTACAAAAACGACTGGAAACGCTTTTCCCGTGGCGGCGAATGCGCCTATGATTGGGGCGATTACAAAATCCAGCCCGGCGCTAATCCTACCGATACGGTTAAAGACCCGATTCATCGCAATTATCTGATCAATCTGATTCGTCGCCTTCACTGGAATCATCTGGGGTGGGTCGCCGATTATGATCAGAACGATGCGGCGGCGCGTGCAGGAGCGGAACTGGTGCAGAAAGCTTTTGGCTATCGTTTCGTCCTGGAGGAAGCGAGAGCCCCCACTCGGGTGACGCCCGGCAAGCCCTTTACTGTCTCCTTTGTCGTCCGTAACGATGGCGCAACCCCGTTATACTATAACTGGCCCGTTGAAGTCAGTCTGTGCGATATCCGAACGCGCCGCGCCGTCTGGAAACAGACTTTTCCCGGCGTAGACACGCGAACCTGGCTCCCCGGCGAGGACGTCGATCCAAAGACCGGTAACTACCAGACGGCGCCGCGCTCCTTCCGCATATCCGGAACCTTTACCACGCCCGCTTCACTGCCGCCGGGCGAGTGCGCTCTCTGTCTCGCAATATTAGACCCCGCAGGGATGCTGCCTGCCGTTCGTTTCGCCACCGGAAACTACTGGCGCGGCGGACGTTGCCCTCTAGCTCCCGTCCGTATTGCGCCCGCTTCCGATAAACGGCAGATATCGCTTCCTCCGGCGCTATTGTTTCCGTTTGACGAAATAAGCGAAGACAGTACGATGCGATATCGCTGACCTCTCTGTAAACATAGCGAATGGATAAAATGCAAACGTGATTCCCCCTGTAGAAAACGCCGAACGTTCCGTAGACCTGCCGATTTTGACCATCGAACGCAGCAACATACAATCACGCACCGATGCTCTGGCGGTAGAAGAACCTCTGGAAATACGCATCGGCTACGGACCTGCGGAAAACCGACGGGTTGAGAGCATCGCTATCACCATGCGGACGCCGGGCGAAGATATCGATCTTGCCCTGGGCTTTCTCTGGACGGAAGGAATTCTGTCCTCCCTGCAAGAGGTAACCTGGGCGCGTCATCGCGGAACGGAAGCGAGCGTCCTTCAGATAGATTTGCATCCGGGTGTCTTGCTGGATATAGACAGACTCAAACGTCACTTTTACGCAGCGTCCAGTTGCGGCGTTTGCGGCAAAGCGTCGCTGGAAGCGGTACGAAGCATCTCCCGCTTCGATCTAACGGTTGACATGACCGCTGTTGCACCAGACATCATCCATCGATTACCGGACGCCTTACGGGCGGCGCAGCAAACCTTTGACCGCACCGGCGGATTACATGCGGCGGTGCTATTCGATCCGATGGGCGACCTGATCTGTCTGCGGGAGGATGTCGGTCGGCATAATGCCGTAGACAAACTCATAGGGGCGCAACTGCAGGCGGAGAAATTGCCGCTGACAGGGAAGATATTACTGGTAAGCGGGCGGGCAAGTTTTGAACTGGCGCAAAAGGCGGGGATGGCAGGAATTCCGGTTCTTGCCGCTATCGGGGCGCCATCTAGTCTCGCCGTCGAACTGGCTGCCGATGCCGGAATGACATTGCTGGGATTTATACGTGAGACGCGATTCAACATTTATACGGGCGGTGAGCGGATTTTATCCAGTGACAGGTCAGAATAAAGGGTAACGGGGGAGAAATCACGGTTCCGCTTTTCCTCGCCGTTACCCTTCATAAGGATTTCGTTTTAAGTTTAGAGTATTCTTAAAAACGGTTTTGCTCACGCCGATACTCGTCTATCATTCGATCGAATGCTCTGTTCGAGGCACGCCGTTGACCTCGCCCCTGTACGCGCCCCTGCGAAATTCCATAGCCGACGCCCCAGGCGACGACGCTCAGGCAGGCGATCCAACATAGAAAGTTCAGAAAAAGGTATGCCGTGCCCATCTCCTTGAAAACCCCTTCAGTTTCTTAAGAAGTTCGCGCCATTCAGTGTATCTCAGACACACTGCCAACTCTACGGTTATCCGAATTGTTGTTCTGGCGAAATGTTCCACTATTTAAAGACGCAAAAATCCGGAAAACCTCCGCGCAACCGCAAAAGTTTTTTGGTGCAAAAAATCACACGAGGAAATATATTCTCCCTTAATCTCCTCAAAGGGGCAAAGCCCATCGATTCTTTTCCGATGCGCCCCGATAACGCACCCGTCGCGCACAACGCCCGACCAGATCACGGGCTATACGACAGCGTAGCGTATAATCCGGCGGTTCGCCGCTAATTTCATCTCTGGCTTCCAATAAACCTTCACGCCTGCCGATAGCGTTCGTAGCGCTCAGATGCAATACAAGAAGCGGTGCGGCGTTCGTATCGGCAAGTTCTCTGTCGTAATAGGTAAATAACGCCCAGGTTCCGCCCTTCTCATCCTCGCTCAAACGGTGCATCAGAGGGCGCTCTGTACGCTGAAAAAGTCGCTTCGCATGGTGGTTCTCCACCACCTGCAAGGGCGCAATAAAGAGCCTTCCCTGAGGGGAACGGCGGCGTAAGAATCGCAACAAGCCGCCTATTTCCTCGCAACCTGCCGAAAAACGAATCATCAATCCCATTTTGCGCCATTATACCGGATATCCCGGCGGCGACAGAGATGCTGGAAATTGAGAAATATAAACTATCCGAGATACCGCGCATCCTGATCCGTTGCTATGCAGAGGGATTGTTAGGTATAATGCCTCAGGCTCTGGCGTGAGGATGGGTGCAATGACTAAAATTACCTTCGCTGTCTGAGTCGTTAAAATGCACGGCGTCACAGAAGCCGCCCGATGAAACGGAACTTCTCATTATGATACGACCAACGCGACGCGCTCTGGTGACGATGGCAACGGCGTTTTCCTGCGCCGCTATACTGACTCTGGCAGGTTGTAATAGTAGTGGCAACGAAACGGCGGAGACCACTACCGCTCCCGGCAGCGCTCCGACCGCCGCGCCGAAAAGCGAGATGCCGACCAAGTTAACGATGGGCTTTGTCCCATCGGTGGAAGCAGATAAAATCGCCGATGACGCCCAACCAGTCGCGGATTACCTGACCAAAGAACTGGGCATTCCGGTAACCAATTACACATCGACAGATTATGTGGGACTGGTGGAAGCCATGAGTTCAGGCAGAGTGGATATCGGCGCATTACCCCCCCTCGCTTATGTTCTGGCGAAAGATAAAGGCGCGGCGGAAGTCATCCTGAAAGCATCCCGAAAAGGTAAATTGACCTATCGCTCGATGTTTGTCGTTAAAGCCGATTCTGGTATCAAAACCCTGGCGGACGCCAAAGGCAAGCGTATGGCTTTTGTTGAGCCCGCTTCCACCTCCGGATACCTTTTCCCGGCGGCATTGCTCAAGAGGCAGGGAAACGATCCCGAAAAATATTTTTCTCAACTGACTTTTGCCGGCTCGCATGATAAGGCGGCGATGGCTGTCTATAACGGCGATGTCGATATAGCCTCTGTCTTCGAAGATGTCCGAAATTCTCTGGAAAAAACGACGCCTGATATCAAGCAAAAGGTCATACCGATCGCTTATAGCGACGAAATTCCGAACGATACCTTCTCCGTCCGTCCCGGTCTCCCACAGGAACTCAAGGATAAAATCAAGAAGGCGCTTCTGGCGTTTTCCAAAACCCCGGATGGGCTCAAAGTCATGAAAGCGATTGACGACACCGATGGCATGACGGAAGTTCAGGACTCCGATTATGACCCGGTACGGGAAGTCGCCCGTTCCATGGGAGTCAGTCTCGAAATGTTCAAGAAAGATAAAAAGGCGGCTTCTTCGCCTGCGGCGCCGTCCCCTTCCGCAGCGCCTGCGATGCCTAAGCCTTAGGTTTCTTGATTCCCTCCTTCTCGCTGTTGTGTTAACGTTCGCGAGAAGGAGAATTTCAGAAGATAGAATTCTCCATGTCAAACGCTACAACCGCCGTAAATTCTTCGCTGGTCACCTTCGAGAATGTGTCCAAAACTTTCCCTAATGGGCATCGGGCGTTGAAAAATGTGTCGTTGACATTCGCCCCCGGGGAATTCATTGCCGTTGTAGGTCTTTCCGGCGCAGGAAAATCCACTCTGATCAGATGTGTCAACCGCCTGGTAATGCCGACCGAAGGGCGCATTCTGGTAAATGGTAAAGATATTACCGGTATGGGTGAGGGGGAATTACGGACGGTACGCGCCAGAATAGGAATGATTTTTCAGAACTACAATCTTGTGCGTCGTTCTTCAGTATTGCGCAATGTGCTGGCAGGTCGGTTGGCGCATCTACCGACATGGCGTACCCTCACCGGCATGTTTCCCGCCGCCGATATGGAACTGGCGTTTCGTTCGCTGGAACGGGTGGGCATTCCCGAAAAAGCTTATCAAAGAGCCGATACTCTCTCCGGCGGGCAACAACAGAGAGTGGCAATCGCCCGCGCCCTGACACAGCAGCCACATATCCTGCTGGCGGATGAGCCTGTCGCCAGTCTGGACCCTCCGACGGCGCATCAGGTGATGCGCGACTTGAAGAATCTTTCACGAGAAGAAAATCTGCTGACTCTGGTCAACTTGCATTTTATCGATATGGCTCAGGAATACGCCGACCGGGTGATCGGTCTTCGGGCGGGCGAGGTTGTCTTCGATGGTCCCGGCGCAGGCATGACCGAGGCTGATTTTGAAGCGATTTATAACCGCCGTATCCGTCCAGATGATTTACGCGGCGCTCTGGATATCGTCGGCGAGTCGACCGGAGAGGCATCTGCCCTTGCCCGCTAACGCCGTTCCAGCAGGCAACCATGAGGGATATCCGCCACGTCCGCCATTTCCATGGCAGGGTTGGCTCGCCGCTGTCGTGGTGTTCGGCGTTTTGTGGTGGAGCGCGGTCGGGACAGGGGTGAACCTCCGAACGCTGGCAGGGGGATGGACGGAAATCGTATCGTTTTTCCACCGCCTCCTCCCCTCAGCAGAGCATCCCTGGCCGCTTGACTATTTGCCGCAGATTCTGGTTCGCCTGCTGGAAACCATCAAAATGGCGACGGCGGGCGCTATCATAGGTTCCGCGCTCGCTCTGTGGTTTTGTCTGGGCGGGGCGCGAAATCTGGCGGCGGGGAAAATTGTTTACAATATCAGTCGCGCACTTCTGAACCTGATCCGTACAGTACCCGATCTGATTCTGGCAACTCTGTTTGCTACCATTCTCGGCATCGGGCCATTGCCGGGCGTGGTCGCCCTGATTGTACTGGCATTCGGTCTTGTGGCGAAACTGCTTGCTGACACGCTGGAAACCATTGATCCGGGGCCTCTGGAAGCGATTACGGCGGCGGGCGGATCTAATCTGGAACGAGCCATCTTTGCCGCGCTACCACAAGTCCTTCCGGATTTTCTGGCGTATACCCTGTATGCCTTTGAGGTGAACGTTCGCTCCGCCTCGGTGCTCGGTCTGGTCGGCGCAGGAGGCATCGGGATGATTCTTCAGCGAGACCTGGCGTTTATGGATTATTCGAGGGTCGGCCTGATTATTGCGACGATCTTTGTCACCGTCCTGTTGATTGACGGCTTATCCACCTTTGTACGGAGGCGTCTGGTATGATATCCGCCTATCCTACTCCGCCGAATGATCGTCCAGTTCCGACACCCCCCCCCAAACCTGCCGCATCTGACCGTATCATCCCGGTCATTTATGTTACCCTTACCATTGTCGCGCTCGTCTGGTCGCTGTCGGGAATGGACATCTCCTGGGGACGTATAGCGACCCGCAGTCAGCAAGCGACAGTCTATTTCCGGCAGATGTTTCTGGAGACGGACTGGTCTTACCTGCCTAAAACTCTCAAGGGTCTTCAGGAAAGCTTTCAGATCGCCGCGTTGGGAACTTTCCTCGCCGCCATCCTTGCGATTCCTTTCGGCGCGCTAGCGGCGCGTAACCTATCCCGCTTACCTGTTCTACCGGCGTTCGGAAAGTTTTTCCTGAATTTTATCCGTGCCTTCCCCGAGTTGATTCTGGCAATCGCCTTCATTAAAGCCATTGGACCGGGGGCGTTCGCGGGCGTTCTTGCTATCGGATTGCACTCTATCGGGATGATGGGCAAACTATATGCGGAGCGCATTGAAAGCGTCGATAAGAACGCCATCGAAGCCTTGAGCGCGGCAGGCGCCTCGCCGCTGGAAATTTTCCGCCATGCCATCTTGCCAGAAGTCCTGCCCGACTTTCTTTCGTTCGCTCTGTTTCGACTGGATATCAATATCCGAGCGGCGACGGTGTTGGGTATCGTCGGCGCGGGGGGCGTGGGCACGTTGCTAGAGCTTCAGCGACGAGGTAATAACTGGCGCACCATTGGAACAATATTTATCTGCATCGTCATCACGGTCATCATCGTCGATTTCATCTCCGCCAAACTGCGAGCCAAATTAACCTGATGTCAGAATCCCGGGTCATGCGCCTTCAACAACAGATGGAATTCCTGATCGAAATGGATAAACTGAAATCCATTTATCGACAGACCCACCTGATGGACAAATCGCGGAACGAAAATGATGCGGAACACTCCTGGCACCTGGCGATAATGGCGCTATTTCTGAGCGAACACGCGCGGGAAGACATCGATGTCTGTCGCGTTATCAAGATGGTATTAATTCATGACATCGTCGAAATAGATGCCGGGGATACATTCGCCTATGATTCCGCCGGGAGCGAAACGAAAAGAGCCCGGGAAGTTGCGGCGGCGGAGCGGATATTCCCGCTTCTTCCTTCCGAACAAGCGATGGAACTATGGGAACTATGGGAAGAATTCGAAACGGGCGAAACGCCCGAAGCGCAATTCGCTAATTCTCTGGATCGCATGGCAGGGGCGCTCAACAACCTGCAAACCGGCGGCATGGGTTGGCGTCGTCATGGCGTTTCTGTAGACCGGGTGCTGGCGAGGAATGCCGTTATTGAGAAAGGTTCTCCCGTTCTGTGGGAATATCTCGAAGCCCGGATCGAAGAGGCGGCGGCGCAGGGCGTTTTCTCTCAACCGGATAGCGAGTCGCCATCCTCTTAAAGAGAACCGCTTCGCAGGAGCGCCCTTACCTTCCGCTGACAGCTGGTGCGGTAACTATCGGCTTCACTGGACGAAGAGTTTTGGAACTATCCGCCCCGTGGCTTCCTCCTCGCGCCGCTATCAGAGACCTATCGTAACGGACGCCGGGAGACGGAACCGCTTTCAGGCTGATTTTAGACGGAGACTGCGACGGAGACTGCGATGGAGACTGCGATGGAGACTGCGATGAGGCGGTACGTATCGGGGCTACCGGCCCTTTTTTGAGCGTCTTTTCGCACTCGACCAGGGAATCGCGAACCATATTCGCCATCTTCCATCGGAACTGACGGGAGTTCGCCAGATCGCGATCCTTCGGATGCGAAATGGTTGCCGCTTCGAGTAAAGCGCGTTGGGGGATAGGGTTATTTGCCGGTTTCAGCACCCATAAATGCCGGGAATCTGGATTCTTGCGGCACCACGAAGTCAGTTTATTGTCGAAGGTCTGCTGGGACATCCGCTGCGTCAGAACCAGCGCCAGTAACGGCGGATCGCCGCCACGATTATCATATTCGATACGCCCGCCACGGACATCCTTGTTTTCATCATGATGAACGGCAAGGAAATATAATCCACTACCGACACGCTTCTGTTCACTGCTGAGCGCCTCCCGGTAAGGTCGACCGACTGCGGCTCGCGCCCCCAGACTTTTTTTGTTTCCCAGAATGGTCGTGCCATCGTATGCCAATCGGGCGTCCTCGGGAATGATCAGGGCAGGTTCCGCTCTTCCTTCCTCAAGGTTCACATTCAGAGACTTACTGCGAACGGTATACACAATTTTCGCGCCGGCATTTTTCAGTGCGGCACCAATTGTGGCGGTCAGGCGGTAGTTGAGCGCATCTTCCCGCGTCCCGCTGCAGATGGAACCGGAATCAATCCCCCCATGACCGGGATCCAGAATGACGGTAACACCCTGCAACGGCGTCGACGCTACAATCTTCTTGACGGCTGACTTCGGTTTTTTGGCGAGGGCGTTTTGTGGTGGGCGACTCCCGCTTTTTGCCGCGATCAGTATAGCTCCGAGTGCAACCAACGCGATAATTCCATAGGTCGCCGTAAGCGCGGGCGACAATCTAATCTTTGCATTCAATTTTGGCGGCAGAGGCGGAGTTGGTATCATTCTGAAAGAGCGCCTGTTACTTACACAAGAATTTGTTACAGTATATTACCTGCTTCAGCATAGATTTATCACCAATTTGAGGTAACATTTTTTAGATGTGCATTTACTCCATCCTAAAATGCGGACGCCAGCAGGCGTTGTCTACTTATAGAAAGAAAAAATTATGGCATCTATGTTAGAAGAACTGTCCGGTCTGCTTCAGGGCGACACTCTCAATTCGATCGCCTCCGCCGTCGGAGCGGACCCTGCCTCGGTTACCAAAGGGCTATCCGCAGCGATTCCCGCCCTTATTGGCGCATTAGCGACACAGTCCAAAACGCCGGAAGGTGCGGCGGGAATGTTCGATACTATCTCGAAAAACTTCGATGGTAATTTGCTCAATAATCTGGGCAGCCTGACCAGTAACCCACTCGTCGCCAATGGTCTGCCGTTTCTACAGGGCATTCTGGGAGATTCTCAGGGCGCTACCGAGGATAAAATCGCAAAAGCCAGTGGCCTCAACGCCGGTATCATCGGACGGTTGCTCCCGATTCTGGCGCCGATTGTTCTGTCCTATGTGGGCAAAATGATTAAAACGAATGGAATGAACGCCACAGATCTCACAGGCTTTATGAGCGACCAGCAGGGATTCGCCCGCGCCGCCGCGCCGGGCCTTCTGGGCTGGCTGGAAAATATCGACGCCAATGATGATGGCAGCGTCCTTGATGATCTGGGACGACTCGCCGGACGACTGTTTGGAAAAAGCGGGTCCTGATAAAAAAAGAAAAGAGATCGGGGCGATTCTTGGGTTCCGATCTCTTTTCATCGCTTTTATTCCAACGGCTTTTTAGCCCGAGGCTTTCCCCTGGCGTGACGAGACATCTTTATCGATGCGATCCAGCATCTGCAATGCTTCCTGTTTATTCTCTTCAGGAGAGTCCGGGGCGTCTACAATAGCCTGTAATTGCTCTTTCGCCTTCGTGAAATTCTTCTGCAACGCATAGCATATAGCGGCGCCACGATGGGCGGTAGCCATCTCCTCAGGGTCTTTAGAGTCCTTTGCCGCCTGTTCGAACAACGGAGCCGCTTTCGCAAATTTTTTGTTGCGGGCGTATACATCTGCGAACAGGAGTAATGAGCGCGTTCGGAACTTCAGATTATCATTCGGGTCAAGTTCTCGGACGCGATCAACCGCTTTTTCCACCCCTTCGATATCATCGAGTCGAGAGGAGATCTCGACCATCTGTTGCGCCGCCGTCAAATCTTTAGGGGATGATGCGAATTTCGCTTTTATACCTGGAATCGAACGGTACATCTCCACCGCCGCTGTCACCGTAGGAACAAATCGGTCAGTTGACATATAGCCGCCTACTTTCGATAACAATTTGCCTTCGGGAGTCAGATATAGAACAGTCGGCAAGTTAGTAACGCCGAACCGGGCGGCGACATCTCGTTCCGGGCCTTCGGTATCCACTTTAACGGAAATGACATCTTTGGCGGCGTTCGCGAATTCGGAAGTGGTGTAAACGTCCGTATCGAGTTTTTTGCACCACCCACACCAGGTTGCCCAGAAATCCACCATGATGGGCTTATTCTGCGCACGTGCCAGCTTTGTCGCTTCTGCGAAGGAAGACGCCCATTTGACCGATCCTTCCGGAGCGATCGTCGCCGTGGTGGTAGAAGTGGTGGCAGAAGCAGTGGCAGAAGCGGTATCCACAGTGGTAGCTGGATTGGCAACAGAAGGCGGAAGAGGCGGCGCTTGCGTCCCTGATTGGGCGGAAACTTCGCCCGCTGGAATTTTCGCCTCAGAGGGGACGGACTCTTCTCGGGCGCATCCCCCCGCCAGCGCCAGGCACATTGCCAGAACGCCTGCGCCGATCAGTCCTACATTCTTCCTCATCAATTCTTTCCGCCCCTCTGCATAAAGGTTGGTCGGCACGCAATTCATTCCGGAAAACTGACGTGACCTGACGACGCATTGTAAGTCTCTCACATACAACCGTCAAGGAGAACTTTAGATTCCATCAAGGAGAACTTTAGATTCAGAGCGTCGTGTTTGTTCCGTTACCCATCCGCTGTAGCTAGCGTAACATCCAGAAGACCAGAACAAGCGCCATGAGAATCAGCAGAGCGAGGACGAGCATTCCGGCGACTTTCCGATCCGGATCGCTTGACTTTCTGGTTGCGGCGGGTTCCTTCAACCCTTCTCGCACCAGAGCGCCCTGAAGCGATTGCCATGCCGTTTCTTCGTGCAAAAGCGCCTGGGCTCGCTCGGCGACGACATCCGCCTTCGCCAGCGCAACCTGAGCGGATTCCAGAGTCGCCTCGTGTTGTTCCATCAGACGCACCAGCGCTCTTTCCAGCGTTTCATCGTTGGCATCGCGTGCGCTGTTCGCCTTGCTCTTGAGGGTTTCCACCTGCTCGGTCGCGGTCTTGACCATCCAGGCGAGTTGCTCGCGAAAAAGCATCGCTTCATTTGCCTGCGCCTCCACCTTTTCCCGGCGCGAAGCGACTTCGCCTTCGCTCATCGGCGTCCGGATTCCGGCGCTCTGTTCCGCCATCAATCGCACCAGCGTCTGCTCGATTTTAAGTACATGCCATTGCGAACGAAGGGCGAGCGCTTCAGCCGATTTCTGCCGGATGCGCTCTTCCTCACAGCGAATGGCGGTTTTCACCTGTTCTGACACTTCGATAGCCGCCTGAAGCATGGCTTCGGATTCTCGCAAGCTATGGAAGTGACGCGCCGCTTCTTCCCGCAGGTGTGAGGCTTTGACGGAATCGCCCAGACGATCCGCAATTTCGGCTTCTTCGCCAAGATGATCCAGAGTCCGTCGCAAATCGCCGACCATCGCTTCCAGACTATTTTTCTGAGTTATGGCATATACGGCGCGTTCCCGGTTTCGGGCGGCGGCCGTTCGCATTTCTTCCTGCGCCTGCAGCAGAAGAGTGTCCGGGTCTTCGACTTGCGAGAGTTCCTTTTGAACTTTATGATGCAATAGTCGTTGTAATTTTTTCCAGAGCGCCATAATTTCCGCCTTACCATTCCATCGCCGCGAATTGCGGTGCAAATCGCAGGAAGAGACTTGATACCCTGCCAGAAGTTGCCGACAGAGCAAAACTTTTCCTCATTGAAGTTCAATTCTGATGAGACGCCGTCACGAAACTTCGCTGACGTTCCAGGAAGAAGCGCACCGCTTCGCGACCTTCTTCGCCCAGTTCCCGCGTATATTCATTGACATACAGACCGATATGCGCTTGCAGGACAGCATCCTCCATTGCCTGAGAATGCTGACGACAAAGCGAGATCGTTTCCGATTCGTGCGCCGCCGCCCAGTCCAGCGATTCGCGAATTGCCTTCGTCATTGGTTCGTGCAGACCACTCCCCCGACGAACGGCGATCGCCCCCAGAGGAATCGCGCGACCTGTCTTATCTTCCCAGAACGCTCCAAGGTCCTGTAACAAGGTTAGACCGTCACGTTGATAGGTAAACCGGTTCTCATGAATTACGACCCCCTGTTGTCCCGGTCGGTTGCATAGTTCCCCATACAGCGCATCAAATGGCAGAAATCGTTTACGCAACCGAGCCGACGGCGCAACATCCGACGATCCGCTTCCCGGTTCACGGTATTGCGCATAGAAATTAAAGAGGAAATGGGCGGTCGTATGTTCCCCCGGTATCAAGACTTCCTGCGCTGTATCGAGTTCTTCGGATTCGCTTTCATTTGCGAGCAGCAGGGGACCAACCCCACGCCCCAGCGCCCCACCGCACTCCAGCAACTCATATTCGCTTTCGACAGCGGGATAAGCGGCGTAACTGATTTTGACCAGATCATATTTTCCGCGTTGCGCCGCCGCGTTGAGCGTTTCGACATCCTGATAATCGAAAGTCAACGGAGGGCAATCCGCTGTTACGGTTCCCCGAATCAGTCCGGCGAAAATATAGACATCATTGGGACAAGGGGAAATTCCGACAAGTAGATTTTGAGGGGCGGATATCGCTGCCATTATGTAAACAATACCGATAAAAACCGCTTTAGATTCCCTATTGCCAGCCGGATGTTTTCTGGTTGCATATCCCGATCACCAGCTATATTGCTGATCGCGCGGATTTGACCAGTAGGAATCAGGTAAGACTGCCCGACCTGCGCGACCGCAGCGCCTTCCATCGTCTCGAAAACAGCATGAAACTGTTGAGCGCGGCGAAGTCCTGTCGCCATCGTTCCCGTGCAGGAATTAACCGTGCATCCGCGACCAAAATGGACGCGCAAATCCGTAAGCGATTCCGCACTTGTCTCCGATAATGGTAAAGATGACAGCGGCAGAGGATAGATGGTATAAAACGCGCCGAAGTCTGAATCAGTAATGGAGCGAAAGCCCGGTTCATGGGGCAGTTCGAAACCGATATCACCGTAGATATCCTCCGTACCGTAGACGATATCGCCGATGCGGATACCGGAATCCGGGTACGCTCCCGCGATGCCGATATTGAGAATAGAATCAGGCGGCGATTTTTCACACAGGGGAATCAGCGTCGCAAGAGTCGCCGGGACGCCCACGCCGGAAACCACGCGTGTTATCCCTCCGGTCTCCGACGGGAACGCCGCCAATTCCCCTGCCGTCGCCGCACAGACGATCATGCGCCCATGCTTTCGATCCGCACATCGCTAAACTGGCAATGCCCTACATGAAGATACATTCCCGCCGCGCCGTGCGTCCTCTCCGGGTCAGACTGAGCGACAAGCCGGATTTGCCGTATATCGGCGCCGACGCTCGCCATAATCTGTCCGTTCTTACCGATTGTGATTGTGAAAGGGACATTCTCGTAGAGCGCCCAGGGGAAAGCCTCCTCCGCCAGAACGGTCTCTGTATCGTCATACCGTTCGATAAGCCGCGCCCTTCCGTCCACACCGGCGTTATCGAGGATAACGGCGAAGTAGCGACGCATTCCGCGTACCGCCGCAACGATGCCCCACGCTTCCGCCAGATGTGCATGACCGCTGGTCACCAACGCGTAATCGCTCCAGGAACACTCGCCCTGGTACAAAAGCCCCGTCCCTTCGTTCTGCACCAGGCCGAACGTTCGTGAAACGCCCCACTCGCGGAACTCATCCACCGCATTCACCCAGGCGCGACGCCATGCCTTGCCGCTTTCCGGCTTTCGCAAGGTCGTCTTCGGAGCGCCGCCCCAACCGACCCAGCCCAGATAAATCTTGCCATCACCCGATGCGCCGCTGATTTCAATGCCGATTTCCGCAATCGGTCGCCCTGCCGTATCCGGTATCACCCATTCCAGCGAGTGCGCTTCGCCAATATCGAAGGACTGTCGCTCCGTCCGAATGATTTCCAGAGCGTCGTCCTTGCCGTAAACCCGAATAAACAGACCCGCTTCGGTTCGGCGTATATTTTTGCTGTCCGCCACCAGACGCGCCCGTACCACCTGACCGGGATACAGCGTAGGGCAGGCCATCATGAAATACCCTCCCCCTTTGAGCGCTTCCGGCGTCAGAAAGGTTGCGGTAGCGACACGAGCGATGCGCCCCGGCGCGATCCCATGATAACGAAGTTCCAGCACCCGCTCGTCCGGCGGGTCTTCCACACCGGCTTCGTGTTGCGAAATATTCCGGATGGTTACAGTTCCGCGCGATTCTGGAGAATCTTCAGGCATAAAACCCTGTACCGAATCCGGGAAGCTGAAATGGAAACGCATTCCCTGCTTGGGAGAAAGGGCGGGCAATCCGCACATCCCTCGCGCAATATTGATAATCTCGTAGCTCTCGCGGACAGCATCAGTTACGCAACGTCCACCATCAGCGGTCGGCAGGTACAGTCTATCGGCGACAGGAGTACGGAAATCCGCTGTTTTCTCAATACCAGCCAACCCATTCTTGATACCCATCAGACAGCCCACATTGGCGCTGTTGCAATCGGTATCCCAACCTGCGGTGTTGGTGACCATCAGGGATTTCTGGAAATCGTCATCGCCATAAAGCAGTCCGAGAATGATCAGGGCATGGTTGGGGACCATATGACAGCCGCCGCCGTACTTATCGTAGCCGTATTTATCTTCGATCTTGCGTAATGTCGCCCGCCAGTCCAGAGGGTCTCTGGCGTGCCACTCCCGGATATCTTGAATCACCTGATAGATGACCGAAGCGCGGGGGATGAATGTGAGAGCGATATCCAGAAGCTTGTTGATGTCATCCTCGACAAACGCCTGCGCTTCCATTGCGGCGACGACCTGCGCTCCATACAGCGCTTCGCCGTCATGGGAGACGCTTCCCGCCTCGCAGGCGAGGGCGGATGCCCGCTCCGGATCGCCGGGGCAGACCATTCCCCATCCGTCAATGAAGATTTGCGCCCCGATCTGCTCGGCGACGACCGCACCGTTCAGAGCGATACTACCGGACTTCGGCGCCGGGATACCGCTCTTCAGACGCAGATAAGCGGTATGTTCGGTGCTGACGCCCATACCGCCCCACCAGAGAATAGTGCGCCGGTCAATCAGGTAATTGAGCCACGTTTCCCCGATATCCTTCGCCTTCAGGTTCGGGTTGAGACCATGGTCAGGCAGGGCGCGCAGAAAGGTAAAGGTGCCGGAGATATCATCATCGGAAACTATCAGCGGGTGGTTGAGACGTTCATGAACATAGTAATTCACCTCACCCAGTTCTTCTTCGATACGTTTATTCGACCACCCTTCGAATGGTCTCCCCAGATAGACTCCGATAATTTTGCCGAGAACCCCGGCATAGACCCGCTGTTCATAGTCTCGCGGAAGCGTATTCATGCGACCAGATGCCCCCCCTTATTCAAACGAATGCTTTGCCTCGAATACGGCAGTAACGCCGTTGGACGTTTCTTCGCTAAGATTCACCGCGCCGACGGCTTTTCCCTATATCCCGGAGTCCTGACAAATTAGCGCTATTGACAGCAGTCTGCTAAAACGGTACAATCCGCGTTGGCAATCGGGCGAGGAGACTGCTAAAAATCCGGTCGCCAAACCCAAAAACGAATCTAAACCTATCCTAACAAAACAGGAGCCTGAGACCATGACAATCCGACCGCTCGGAGACAAGGTTGTTGTCAAACCGTCAGAAGCCGAAGAAAAATCGGCGGGCGGCATCTTTCTTCCCGACGCCGCCAAACAGAAGCCGCAGGAAGGAACTGTCATCGCTGTAGGCAATGGCCGCGTCCTCGATAACGGCGAGCGCCGCACCCTGACCGTCAAGACCGGCGATGTCGTCGTTTATAGCAAGTACGGCGGCACCGAATTCAAACTCGGCGGCGATACCGTTGTCATTCTTGACGAAGATCAAATTTACGCAATTAAATCGTAGTTTTTGATGCGGGAAATCGCATCAAACAACACCCTTTTTTATTTTCGCGGCGAAACCGTCGCGAAAAGGAGAAAACTATGGCTGCTAAGGAATTACTGTTCGATGAAGCCGCACGCCGCGCTCTGGAGCGTGGGGCGAACGCGGTAGCGAATGCGGTAAAAGTGACGCTTGGACCTCGTGGTCGCAATGTCGTCATTGAAAAGAAGTGGGGTTCCCCGACCATCACCAAGGACGGCGTCACGGTCGCCAAGGAAGTGGAACTCGAAGACAAGTTCGAGAACATGGGTGCCCAGCTAGTCCGCGAAGTCGCGTCCAAGACGAATGATATCGCGGGCGACGGCACCACCACTGCCACCGTCCTCGCACAGAGCATCGTTAATGAAGGTCTGCGCTATGTTGCGGCGGGCGGCGCTCCGCTCTCCGTCAAGCGTGGTATCGACAAGGCGGTCGAAGTTGCGGTTGCGGCGCTGAAGGCAAATGCAGTCGAAGTCGCGGACAGCGAGCGAGTCGCTCAGGTCGCCGCCATTTCCGGCAACAACGACAAGGAAATCGGTCAGATCGTCGCCGAAGCGATGGACAAAGTCGGCAAGGACGGCGTCATCACGGTCGAGGAATCCAAAGGCCGCGATACCACCCTCGAAGTGGTCGAAGGAATGCAGTTCGACAAGGGTTACATCTCCCCCTACTTCGTCACCGACCCCGAGCGCATGGAAGCGGTTCTTGAGAACCCGTACATCCTCCTGTTCGAAAAGAAAATCTCCGCCGCCGCTGACCTTCTTCCCCTTCTGGAGAAGTTGGCGCAGTCCCGCCGCCCGCTACTGATCATCTGCGAGGACGTGGACGGCGACGCGCTGGCGACTCTGGTCGTCAACAAGATTCGCGGCATCCTGAATGTCACGGCGGTCAAGGCTCCCGGCTTCGGCGACCGACGCAAGGCGATGATGGAAGACCTCGCTGTCCTGACCGGCGGACGATTCATCACGGAAGACCTCGGTCTGAAACTCGATGGCGTCGACCTCGAATCACTTGGCGCGGCGAAGAAAATCGTCGTCACCAAGGATGACACGACCATCGTTGAGGGCGCAGGTTCTGCGGCGGGCGTTCAGGGACGCATCAAGCAGATCAAGGCTCAGATGGAGACGACCGACTCCTCCTATGACAAGGAGAAGTTGCAGGAGCGTCTGGCGAAACTGGCGGGCGGCGTCGCCGTTATCCAGGTTGGCGCTGCGACCGAGACCGAACTCAAGGAAAAGAAGCACCGTTTCGAGGACGCCCTTTCCGCCACCCGCGCTGCGGTTGAGGAAGGTATCGTTCCCGGCGGCGGCGTTGCGCTCATCAATATTATCGATGCGCTCGATTCCGTAGTGACCGATGACAACGATGAAAAGGTCGGCGTCCAGATTGTGCGCCGCGCTCTCGAATCTCCGCTCCGCACCATCGCGGAAAACGCGGGTCTCGAAGGTTCCGTCGTCGTCAACAAGATCCGCACGCTTCCCAAGGGTCATGGCTTCAACGCCCTGACCGAAGAGTACGGCGACATGATGGCGTTCGGCGTCATTGACCCGGTGAAGGTTTCCCGTTCCGCCCTGCAGAACGCCGCCTCCATCGCGTCCATGATCCTCACCACCGAGGCTCTTGTCACCGAGAAGCCCGAAAAGAAATCCGCCCCCGCCGGCGGCCACGACCACGACGACTATTAGGTCGCAGACAGTAGGTCGGGGATTTGTCCCCCGATGATACGTAAAGAACCCGGCGCGATTCGCGCCGGGTTCTTTACTGCTTCTAAATCCAAGTTGTCAGGATGTGTCGCCTTATCTTAATCCGGCTCTACTGATGTTGCTTTCCGCCTCAGTTGTGGATACAGTGGCGTGTACTAAATTATTTTCAGTTGCGGATGCCGCCACCTGTTCTGACTCAGCCTCGACCACTGAGATCTCTTGAACGCGATGTTTAAAGAGGTAAGGACTTACAGGATAAGAGGGGAAATCCCGGTCAAATTCCAGAAGAAAAGGTTCACGGATAGCTTTCCACATTTCGACGATATTCCTCCGTCGTTTTGCCGCATCGTCTTTCTTAAAATCGTCGCCACTTTTTAACGAAGTGACTTCATCAATCATAGACTTTACGGCCTCAAATGGGAAGATGCCGCCAGTAGAGTTTTCTTTTGGAAAATTCATGAACACGCCACGTATCTCTTCAATAGCAACGCTTAACGTGTTCAATGTTTTAGCGTATTCGGCCTCTGTCGGATTCGCATGGTGAGTATATGTAATACAGTCTTGAATCGCAATGACAAGTTTTGTATAGAGAGTACGGAGTTGCTGGAGATAAGCCGAACGTCGCTGAAAACAATATCCTAACCACGCGGCAGGAATAGCGACAAGTAGAGTAGATATATCTTTTAGAATATCAGCAACACGAGTAAGGGTAGAAGGCGGAACATTGGGAATAGTGGTAGGCGGAGCGTAAAGACGCAGGAGAAAATAAGCGACCACCAAGATTATATAGAACGAGATTACCCCGATAATCCACCTCTGTAAAGTACGCTTAGTCATCGGTCATTCCCTTATCGGCAAGTTTAAGTCGTCATTGCTACCGAACGTTTTTATGCTAACATACAATACCTCAAACAGTCAAAATCTCAAAAATACAGTGGGCTATATTTTAGCGTTTTAGGTACTGTACAAGGGCAGTGAGATCCTCTTAAAACAGATAGTATAGATATTAAAATTACGGAGGCGGGCGTCCTTTTTGCCGATTCGGAAACCCTTTTAGGGAAGAAGGGAATCCTTTTTGGCGCGAAGAAAATAATTTTTGGCGTGGCGAACGTCCTTTTGGGAACTTGGGAAATCCGTCCGCCCGTCACGGGAATCATTAATTGGGCGTTTGAAGCCCCCACCCCCTACCCCGCAGACGGAAGAGGGGGGAGCAAATCAGGATTGTAGGGGGTATCACCCACTGCGTAGGCGATTTGCCCTACTAACGAGGAAAGCCATACCCCTTGCGGAAAATCCCTTCGGGGACTTTCTCCCCGATTGAAATGGGATAAAATGCAAGCGTGAGAGTTATCGCCCGCCGAACGTTACGCGAATTCTGGGAAAGTCATCCTGATGCGGAGCGACCGTTGCGAGCGTGGTTCGAGGAAACGGAACAGGCGGTTTGGAAGTCGCCCAATGAGGTCAAACAGGCTTACGCGAACGCCAGCGTCGTTGGGGAAAGCCGTATCGTTTTCAATATCAAGGGGAACGATTACCGCCTCGTCGTTTATGTCAACTATCTCGCTCAGACCGTTTATGTCAAATTTATCGGAAGTCATGCCGAGTATGACCGCGTGGACGTGGCGACGATACAATTGAGGAGCGCTCATGGAAATTAAGCCAATTCGCACGGAACAAGAATATAACGCCGCGCTTGAGGAAGTTGAGATGCTGATGGAGGCGAAAGCGGGAACGCCGGAGTTAGACCGCCTTGACGTATTGACCTCGCTGATTGAGACCTACGAGCGGCGCGTCTATCCTATCGCCCCGCCCGACCCGATTTCCGCCATTGAGTACGAGATGGAAAAGCGCGGTCTCTCCCCCACTGACCTGTTAGAGATTTTGCAGCAACGCCAGCAACAACGATCCCCCGCAACCGGAGTAATCGTCGCCTCTAAATAGGAGCGAGCGTCCACAGGCGGAAACGGTTCCGTTATTGTCGCCGCTCGACCGGGCGCGGAGTATTTCAATCGTCATATCGGTTTCGTGCGGGAACGCACCGCCTGTCGGCGCAGGGAGCGGAAGTCCTCTTTGAGAAAGTGACTTTATAACGCCTCATTGATTAGTGAATGTGCAGCAGGAGTATCCTTTGCAAGCGCCCCGACGTTATCGCGCCGAATTGAAAACTGTCCGCCGCGCTTCCCGCTCCGGCAAAGATTTGACTCGATACATCCTCATCGGACTGACGCCGACAGAGTAATCCGGCAGAAACAGACCGCCGATTCCGTCCAAGACCCCTCGGATAGACGTTAAAACTACCTCCTCATAGTCGCCGTTGAGATTACTTGGAATAAAGCGCATTCAGGAGATTTTATGGATGCTTACTGCCATTCAGCATCCGGTAGTCGGGTTGCTGGTTCCCGATCAATGGAACCAATCACTGATGACATTTCGCAAGTTCTCCGCTATGGAGCGGTTCTGGTATCCCGATCCCGAAGCGGCAATCGCCCTGCTCACACCCCAGCATCAGGAATGGGTGCGGAATTGGGAGCGGCATACGGCGCCGTTAGCCCGTGTCTGCCGCCATTCCGATGTGCATTCCGCGTTGCAGTCTCTGTGGGTGTATGAGGTGCATCCTGGCGTTGATCACGAGGGTCAGATTTCGCCGGAAAAAGCGCCGTATCAGAAATAGGGCAGGCGATCCGGGTAACACCAACGGTCACACGATACAGACAAAGCGCGGTATAACGAAGTACCGTGTCTGATACTTTGCTCTTCGCTTCGGTGGTGGTCAATGTGGAGGCGCCGGGATTGCGTCAGCCGTTTACCTACCGCGTACCAGAGTGGTTGCAAGGGGAGTTGACCGCAGGATCGTGCGTCGCTGTGCCCTTCGGGAAGCAGGAAGTCATCGGTTATATCCTCACTCTGACCGAACGCCCCCCCGATAAACTGGAAGCGGAGACTATCAAAGATATTACGGCGCGGGTGGGCGGCGATGGAGCGAATCTGCCCGATGCCGTTTTGAAGACCGCTCGCTGGATGGCGCAACAATACCTCGCTGATCTGGCGCAGTGCGTCCGCACGGTAATTCCCGAAGTTCAGGCGGCGCATATTATCCGACGCTATGCGCTTACCGGGGACTGGCAGGCAGTCTTACCGTCGCTGGTCGCTTCGCATCGCGCCGTCCTTGAAGCGCTGGCGGGGACGCCGGAACGATCCGCCACCGAGGAAGAAATCAAGAAGATAATCGGCGTAGCGAAGATCGACTCCCCGGTTTCGCTGTTACGGAAGCGCGGATTATTACGGGACGAATGGCGGGTAGAACCACCGAAGATCGGCGCACGCCGGGTTCGGGCGGCGCGGCTAATTCCGAACTGGGACGATGCGGAAGCGGAAGTGACGAAGCGGCAGGAAAAAGCACCGGCACAGGCGCGGATGATCAAGACCTTGATCGAATCGGGTGGCGGCCCGCTTCCGGTGGCGGAGATTCTGGCGCTTTCGGAAGCATCCCCGGCGGCGCTCAAGAAGTTAGAAGCGGACGGCGTTATCGAGGTGACGATTATTGAGACACGCCGCAGACCATTCCGCTTTGTCGCCGGAGCCGCTGTCCCTCCGATGCCCACCGGAGAACAGGAAAACGCCGTTGCAGAAATTAAGAAGCGACTGGATACGCAACAGGCGAACACCGCTTTGCTGTATGGCGTCACCGGATCGGGCAAAACGGAAGTCTACCTTCGGGCGATTGCGGAGACACGGCGGCGCAAACGGTCGGCGCTGGTTCTTGTCCCGGAAATCGCTCTGACCGCGCAGGTGGTCGATAACTTCCGCGCCCGGATCGGTGATCGGGTGGCGGTGCTCCATTCCGCTCTGTCCGAAGGGGAACGGCGCGACGAGTGGCAACGGATCGGACGCGGCGAAGCGGATGTCGTGGTCGGCGCCCGATCCGCCGTCTTCGCGCCTCTGGATAATGTGGGACTGATCGTCGTGGACGAGGAACATGAAAGTTCCTACAAACAGGATCAACCCTCACCGCGTTACCATGCCCGCGATGTCGCCATTGCCCGGGCGCGAGCGACCGGGGCTACCGTTCTTCTGGGTTCCGCTACTCCGGCGATGGAATCGTTTTATAAAGCGGAATCCGGCGAATGGGGCTTTTTACCGCTGCGTCAACGGGCGCTCAACCGTCCCCTTCCCTCGGTGGAAATTGTGGATTTACGAGAGGGTTACCGGAAAAAGGGAGCTTCGCCCCAGCTTTTCGCGGAATCTCTGCGCGAAGCGATTGCCGACCGTCTGGCAAAAGGCGAGCAGACCATTCTTTTCCTCAACCGGCGCGGCTTTGCGATGTTCCTCCTCTGCCGGGACTGCGGCTATACGACGCGTTGCCCGCACTGCGATGTCTCCCTGACTTTTCATCAGGCAAGCGCCCGACTTGTCTGCCACCATTGCGCCTATGAGCGTAAAGCCCCGAGCGTCTGCCCGCAATGCGCCGGAGACCGCATCCGACCATTCGGAATCGGTACCGAAAAGGTGGAAATAGAAGTTCGCGCTCTTTTCCCGGAAGCCCGCGTGATCCGTATGGATCGGGATACGACGCAACAAAAAGACGCCCACCTGAAAATGCTCCGTACTTTTCGTTCCGGTGAGGCGGATATTCTGATCGGTACGCAAATGGTCGCTAAAGGGCTGGACTTCGCAGGCGTCACTCTGGTCGGGGTTATCTCCGCGGATACGGCGCTGAATATGCCCGATTTCCGCGCCAGTGAACGCGCCTTTCAACTGCTGACGCAGGTTTCCGGGCGAGCGGGACGTGGGCGCAAACCCGGTCATGTCATTGTTCAGACGTTCAACCCGGAGCATGAGAGCGTCGCCGCCGCCGCCAATCACGATTACGAAACGTTTTACCGACGTGAAATCCTCAACCGCCGTGAACTTTCCTATCCCCCCTTCACCCGTCTGGCAAATGTCGTCTCACAGGATGAAAACCCTCGTGATGCGGAAGGGCGCGTCCGCGCCCTCGCCTCCGTACTGGGCGGGAGTTACTCGATTCTGGATGGCCCCAAAATGGGCGATGATGGCCTGACTGTCCTCGGCCCTGCTGCCTGTCCCCTGTCGCGCCTGCGCGGCAAGTATCGATGGCATCTACTCATCAAGGCTCCGGACACAGATTTGCTCCGCGCACGGCTCCGCGCCGCCATGGCGCAACTTTCCCAGACAGACCGCATCGGGTTGACTGTCGATATTGATCCTATGAGCCTTCTTTAACCGGGTTCAGGCGTTACCAGTTCTCTCCTCCAGCAACGCCATCACCGAAGGATTGATCCAATCCTGATTCTGGAATCGGCGTCCCCAGATCAGCGGGGTGACATCACGGTAGATTCGTTCCGTCTCATCAGGGACAAACCGCAGGCGTTTCCGTAGAGAGGCGACTACCTGGGTATCGGCGCCCCAATCCAGAAGCAGACGTGCAAAACTATCATCCCGCCGACTGTTCGCCACGTATGCCTGAGAAACGACACAACCAAAGAGGGCGGTGTGTCCACCGAAACCATCGGCATCCAACGCCGCCCTTGCATCGACATCCGCTCCCTGCTCCAGCAACCAGTTGGCAATTTCGATTTCGTCGAATTCTACCGCAAGGTGGAGCAGTGTCCCTCCCGCCACAGGAGTTCCATGGAGCGCAAGAGAATGATCGGCACTACATCCCAGTTCCAGTGGGTAAATTTCTTCATGAGAAAAAGTCTGGTTCAGAAGGTCAGGGTTATGGGTGAGGAGACGCTCAAGGAGATCGATTCGCCCCTGATGCAGAGCCATCGGAGCAGTGTCGGGCAGGGAAACGCCATGCTCGACCAGGATTTGCAGACAGCGATGTTTCCCTTGCGGTTTACGGCAGTATGTCTGTAATATGAGGCCGATAGGAGCGCTTCGGTCGCCTTCGGCATCGCAGAGTTCCGCGCCGAGTTCCGCGCCGAGTTCCAGTAACAGGGCAAGCCCTTCCCCGCTCAGCGTTTCGCATGGCCCCATGATAGAACCACGCATCGGGGCTCCCCCCATGCGGTGCAATAACCGCGCCGTATCCAGTTTTCCCTGCAGGCAGGCGCGTTCAAAAGCGTACTGTACATCCTCTGCGCCACGATCTCGCAACATCTGGACAATATTGTTCCGCCCGACATTGGCCGCATAGGACATCGGCGGCCCCCAGTTCCCGGCGACGCCCCGGGCATCTTCCTGCAAGAGATTTGGATGATCCTGTACCAGTTTGAGAACGGTGGCGGCATCATCGCTCCATATCGCTTCGGTCATCTGGCAGGCGAGTTTGAGCCGTAGCCAGGAGCGAACGCCATAACTCCGCGCCAGAGCCAGTTGCGCATGAACCAGACGCGCTTCAGCAGGGTCAAGGGGTCGGGGATAGTGGGCGGAAAATTCCGTTTGCGCCTCAGGATCGCCCCGGCGGATAGCATCCAGTAGTTCCTTCGCCTGCCGCTTGAGCTGGTCGAAGTTAGGACGAACGGGAAGGTGACGAGTAGTCATGAAAAACCTCCTTCGATGACATGCCCGGTGTCCGTCAGAATCGGGCGCAAAGGAGGTTCAAAAATGAACCTGAAGCGTTGCAAACCATACAGGGGGACTCAAGTCCTTTCCACGGACAGGCGGCTTCCTGCAAAGCCAACTTTAGTTTACCCTGATCCCTGCCAGCCTGTCAATAGTTCCGTTCGAAGGCGACTTCGCCTAATTCCAAGGACGGAATCCCCTCAACCATCTTAATATTTTCTAAAACGGACGGAAAGAGATACTTTTCGTCCGTTTTTCACCGGAATAGAGGAGTTAATAACGGATGACGGAGCGGATGACATTGCCCGCTTCCATCATGTGGAAAGCGGCTTCGACATCGCCCAGTTCGATTTCCTGCGTCACCATGCGATCCAGGTCTAACTGTCCCTGCAGGTAGAGTTGCGCCAGCAAGGGGAAGTCCGTTGAGGGAAGCGCATCGCCGCAGTGGGAGACGGTCAGATTGACCTTGTTCCAGTAAACGCCGGTGTCGATATTGCCGACACTCAACGTCACTTCATCCGTGGAAGCCGGAAAGCCGATAGTAACTGCCGTTCCGTTATAGTTGACCATACGGACCGCCTGTTCGATACATGCCATGCGCCCCGTCGCCTCAAAAGCGAAGTCGACGCCGCCCTCATAGCCCGGCCACTGATCGGTGACCAGATTTCGAACCGTGGCTACCGGGTCGCCGCCTACTTCGCGAGCGTTGACCGTGTGTGTCGCGCCGAAATCCCGCGCCCATTGTAACTTGGTGTCGTTGATGTCGACGGCAATGATTTGCTTCGCATGCGCAATTTTCGCGCCCTGAATCACCGACAGACCGACGCCGCCACAGCCGACGACCGCGACCGAAGCGCCCGGCCATACCTTCGTCGTGTTCATCGTCGCGCCGACACCGGTCACCACGCCGCAGGCGATCAGGCACGCCTTTTCCAGCGGCATTTCTTCCGGCATCTTGATCGCTGCTTTGGCATGAACGACTGTGCGCGTTGCGAAGGTTCCGCATCGCAAGACCTGCGAGCAGTAAGCGCCATCGGACTTACGGCGAATACGCAGACCGGGACGCAATGCGGCGTAGCAGTGTCGGGGGTCGCCACGCCGACAGGCGGGGCAGACTTCGCAGGGGGCGCGATAGGCGATAACTACCGGGTCGCCCGGCTTCAGGTGCGTTACGCCCTCCCCTACTGCTTCGACGATGCCTGCGCCTTCATGTCCGAGCACAATCGGGAATTTCATCCCGTTCCCGTTCAGGACTTTGACGGTCAAATCCGTGTGGCATACCCCGGAAGCCACCAGCTTCACCAGAACTTCGTTCGGTCCCGGATTATCAATGGTAATATCGACGATCTCGGCATCTTTGCCCGCCTCGCTCAGAATAGCGGCCTTACCTTCATACGACATAGCGAATCTCTCCCCATAAAATCGGCGTTACCGCCGTTCGTTGGCGAAAGTCACGTTACGCGAAAAGGCATGAAATTCCTCTAAGATATCCGTGCAAGCGTGCCGGGGAATACGATAGGGATAAATAGAGTCCAGGGCGACACATGCATCCGTCGCCCCTTCCGCAGTCGTAGTATCTTTAGAAATTCATTTTTCGCTGAAAGAACTCCAGCGATTCCTGAATGTGCTCATCCCAGTAGTCCCAGTTGTGTTGACCGGGAAATTCTGCGTATTCATGCGGAATTTTTGCGCTCTCCAGATGATCCCGGTAAGCGACGTTATCCTTGTAAAGGAAGTCCTCGGTTCCGCAATCGAATCGTAGCGCGGGAAGCAGGTCTGGGTCCACTTTTTCCGCCTGAGCGAACAAATCATTCGGTCCGCCGATATAGCCCTGACCGAGGATTCGTTGTTGCTCCGGGCGGTAGGCATTCCCGTCCCAGGTGTAGGGATAATGTCCGAATGCCAGAGCCCCGGAATGGCTGACGGCGGCGGCGAAACGATCCGGGTATGTCAGCGCCAGTTTGAAAGCGCCGTAGCCGCCCATGGAAAGTCCCGCAAGGCAACGACCTCCCCGATCTTTCTGCGCGGGAAAGTTACGCTCGATAATTTCTGGCAGTTCCTCGCCTATTGCGCTTGCATAGGGGTATCCTTCCACTGCATCGCAGTAAAAACTATGACCGCCATGCGGCATGACAACGATCAGAGGCAGGTTCGCCACATACGCCTCAATACGCGTGCGTCGGTGCCATACTGTATGATCGTCCGAGTAACCATGAAGCAGGTACAGGGTGGGAAAGGGTGGTTCCCCAACCTCTGGCAGTAGAACATAAGCGGCGCTCTGAATTCCCAGCTTCTTGCTGAAATAATGAAAATCACAGAATGGCATTACACACTCCTTTTAAGTGTACTGTCGTTGTCTCACCGTAAGTGTTACTGTCACCGTCTCGACGGATGAGGGCAAAAAGTATGGAACGATTGTAACATAGAAGAATGTCACAATAATAGCGTCAAAAGAATATTTGCAGAGGCGAAATTCTCAACAGGACACACGGAACGACGCAAGAAAAGAACGGATAGTGGTTGAAAATTAAGACCTTTCGGTTTAAAGACCCGTTCAGCGGGATCTCACATGCCATCGGGGCAGTATTGGCGCTCGTTGGCCTGATAACGTTGCTGATTCTGGCTCAGGGTCGTCCCTGGCATGTTACATCGTTCGCTATTTATGGCGTGACGCTGATTCTGCTTTTCATTGCCAGTTCCCTGTACCACTCACTTCGTGTCAGCCCCCGTACGGAAACCGCACTCTATGCCTTTGACCGTGCGGCGATTTACTGCCTGATCGCCGGCACTTATACCCCATTGTGCTGGCTCGCTCTGCCATCGGGCTGGGGTTGGACGCTTTTCGGGATTGTCTGGGGCATGGCGATTGTGGGTATCATCGGGGACATTCTTTTGAAGCATCGCACGCCGGACTGGTTGCAGATGCTGTTCTACTTCGCCGTTGGCTGGGTCGCCCTGATCGCGATTGAGCCTCTGGTGAAATCCCTATCGTTCGGGGCGTTATTCTGGCTGGCGGCAGGTTCGATCCTGTACACTATCGGGGCGTTCTTTTGCGTCACGAACCGCCCTCACCTCAAGCCCGGCGTCTTCGACGCACACGATCTGTGGCACGTCTTTGTTCTGGCGGCATCCGCCTGTCACTTCATCGTGATGCTGTTACTGCTGTAAGTTTCCGCTTTAAAAAGCTATCCCCTTCGCTCCGGACACTCGGTCAATAACGGCATTAACAGGGCGATACCTGCAACAGATAATATCCATTTCTTCAAATTCATGGGACAACGGAAAATGAATTAAGCCGCTGATATAATGGGAAGGTTCAGCGCAACCTTTTTGTGAGCGGGAGGGTATCGCACGATATGAGTTCGACGACATTGGGGCCGCTGGCATCGCTGGCGGACGGTTGGAAGACCCTGGAACAGGCTAAAGAAAGTCTGAGCCGGGGATCACGCGCCGTCCTGCTGGAAGGGACTCCGATCGCTGCGAAGGGCTGGTTACTGGCGAAACTTGCCCGCGATCTGGATCGCCCTCTGATCGTATTGACCTACAACGAAGAGCAGATGGATCGTATCGCCTCAGACCTAGCGCTCTATCTTCCAGAAGATCGTCCCGTTCGCCTTCTCCCGTCGTCGCTCCCTTTATTGCTAGATGATGAGGAATCCGAACGAGATGTCAGTCGGGCAGGACGTCGCATTGCGACCCTGATCTCGTTAGCGCAAGGCGAACCTCTGGGCGCTCTTGTGGCGGTCGCGCCCGCTCTGCTACAGAAGACGCCGCGCCTGGAAACGCTGAAGAACCGTCGCCTGACGATCAAAGCGGGCGAGACGCTGAACCCGGATGCCGCCGCCGCCCGATTGAACGCCTTCGGTTACCGTCGAACGGATCAGGTGATGATTCCCGGTTCCTTCGCACGGCGCGGCGATATTCTGGATGTTTTCCCGGCGGACAGCGACCGTCCCGTCCGTGTCGATCTGTTCGGAGACGATGTAGAAAGTGTCCGCTACTTCGATCCAGACTCCCAGCGTTCCGAAGAAAAAATCGATATCGTTCACATCGCCGCCGCCCATGAGCCGTTCTTCACCAGAGAAAGCATGGCGCGCGCCGCTAATGAACTGAAGCAACGGGCGGTGGCGCGTCAGGCGGAAATGCAACTGGCGAAAGAGACGCCGGAGCGTATCGAGCGCTTACGCGATTCCGGTGAGGCGGATATCGTGCGCCTCGGACAGGCTGCCTACTTTCCGGGCGTCGAGCGATATTTACCCCTGTTGCACCCGGACGCCGTCACCGCTCTGGATTATCTGCCCGATGATTGCCTGATAGTTTTTGACGAGCCCGCCCAGATGCATTCTCACGCAGACCGGGACATGGAACAGATCGTCACGAATTTGCGCGGACGGGCGGAACGTGGCGAAATACTGCCCGTAACAGATGATTTGTGGATACCCTTTGAAGCGGGTATGAAGCAGGCGCGAGCGAATCGCCCCACCTTGCTTCTGGAGCTTCTTGCGCGTACCCTTCCGTGGACACGCGCCGATGAACAACTGATGACCGGCGCGACGCCCGCCGAAACTTTCGCCGGACAACCCGGCCCGATGGCGGAAGCGTTGATCACCTATTCGCGCAATAAAGTCCGTATCGTCGTGGTTTCTCTGCAAGCCCCGCGCGTTCGCGGCGTCTTGCAGGATCGACAGATTCCCGAAGTTCCTCTGGAAACGCTTCTCAAGGGCGGAAGCGGAGTCGCTCTGGTGAATGGCTCACTCAAGTCCGGATTCAAAATTCCGGACGCCCGCTTGCTCGTCCTTACCGATAACGAGATTATCGGTTCTGCGGCGGACAAGTGGAAAAAGATGAAGCGGCGGGAATTCCGCGAAGGCATGCGCATTACTTCCCTGCTGGATGTGAAAGAAGGCGATTATGTCGTCCATATCAACCATGGCATTGGCGTGTATCGCGGACTGACAAAGATGACGGTTCAGGGCATCCAGAAAGAGTACCTGCAGGTCGAGTACGAGGGCAACGATAAACTGTATGTCCCGGTTGACCAGGTGGATCGGGTACAGAAGTACATCGGTTCCGAGGCAGGAAGGCCGCAGGTCAACAAGCTCGGGGGAAACGAATGGGCCCGGACGACAGCCAAGGCGCAACGGCAGGTCAAGGAAATAGCAAAGGACCTTATCGAACTTTACGCCGCCCGCCAGTCCACCCCGGGCCACGCTTATAGCGAGGATACTCCGTGGCAACGTGAAATGGAGGATGCCTTCCCTTATATCGAAACGCCGGATCAGGACGCCGCAATCCGCGATGTCAAGCGTGATCTGGAAGCGCCGCGCCCGATGGACAGGCTTATCTGCGGCGATGTCGGTTTCGGAAAGACGGAAGTGGCGATGCGGGCGGCGTTCAAGGTCGCCTCGGAGGGTCGTCAGGTGGCGGTTCTATGTCCGACGACCGTTCTTTGCGCTCAGCACTATCAGACTTTCACGGAGCGTATGGCGGCATTTCCTCTGAAAGTCGATCAGCTTTCGCGCTTCCGCTCGACCCGGGAGCAGAACAAGACGCTTTCCGATCTGCGCGATGGCGCTGTTGATATCGTCATTGCCACCCACCGTCTGCTTTCCAAAGATGTGCAATTCAAAGACCTCGGTCTGGTCATTGTGGACGAGGAGCAACGGTTCGGCGTCACTCACAAGGAACGGCTCAAGCAGTTACGTAAGACCGTCGATGTACTTTCCATGTCGGCGACCCCTATCCCACGCACTTTGCAGATGAGTCTGTCGGGCATACGTGACCTTTCGCTGATCAATGACCCGCCTGAAGGCAGAACGCCAGTCAAAACGCTGATCAAAGAGTACGACGACCAGTTGATACGTGAGGCGATTTTACGGGAAATCGACCGGGGAGGTCAGATATTCTTCGTCCATAACCGTGTCGATAGCATTTATCATGTCGCCGACCATCTGCGCCGCATCGTCCCTACTGCGACATTCAGGATCGGGCATGGGCAGATGCACGAAGATGAACTGGAAGAGACGATGGTGGACTTCTATCTGAAGAAGTTCGACGTGCTGGTCAGCACGACCATTGTCGAATCCGGGCTGGATATCCCGAACGCCAATACGATCATCATCGACAATGCAGATAAATTCGGTCTGGGTCAGTTATACCAGTTGCGGGGTCGTGTCGGACGCGCCAAAACGCAGGCGTACGCTATCCTGCTCTACAAGAAAAACAAGTCCCTTTCCACGATTGCGGAGCAGAGATTGGGAGCTGTCCGCGAATTCTCCGATCTGGGCAGCGGGTATAAAATCGCCCTGCGCGATCTGGAACTGCGCGGATCGGGAAACATACTGGGCGCGGAGCAATCCGGTATGGTCATGGCGGTCGGTCTTGACCTGTACATGCAATTGCTCGAATCGACTATTCGTGAGATGAAGGGCGAAGAACCGGAGAAGGAAGATATTCCGCTCCCGACGGTTGACCTGCCGATCACCGCGACCATTCCGGAAGAGTACATTCCTTCGGAGCCGCAACGTATCCTGATGTACAAGAAGCTGGCGGCGGTGCGTGACCGCGAAGGCGTCTCCCTGCTTCAGGAAGAGTTCGAAGACCGCTTCGGCGATCCTCCCACTCCTCTGTGGAATGCGCTTTCTCTGATCCGTCTCCGCCTGCGCTGTCAGGAAATCGGCATCGAAAGCATTGGCGCCGAGCTTCCTAGAGTCAATATACAGTTCAAGCGCAGCGTCAAACTTCCGGCGCACGCGATCAAACCGCTAACTTTCGCCTTCAAGCAACAGCGGCACAACTTCACGCCGGAGCGGGTCACACTGAATCTGACTAACCCTGCCCGGTTGTTACAGACCATCGAAGAAATGCTGGAGATTCTGGATAAAGCGATGAAGGAACCGGCACCGCCAACCCCGGAACGGGGCAGTAGCGTCACCGGGCGCCATGGGAAAAACGCTCCCCCACGCCCTCCTCTATCCGAGCGGCGCTAAATGAAGGCTCCCACAGGGTTCGGTACGGGAACTCATTTCGCCTTTTCCGGGCGTCGGTCTGGTACGAAAATGAGGTAATCGGCCTCCTGACGCAGAGACGCCCAGTCAATCTTGTCTTTATAGGGGACGATTTTGACGATGGCGAGGCGAGTGAGAAGCGGTTCGCGCCAGAGAACGGAAGACGCTGTTCCCAGTGCGGCATCGCTATGAAAACTGCCGTTGACATGAAAGACCGTTCGCCCGTCACGCAATGCTCGGGCGACGGTCTCTCCCATGGTGTCATCCCGGAGGCGTTGCGCTTCATAGAAGCGGCGGATCATGGTGGGTTCCATTTGTTCGCCATCGCCATGACCGGCGCTAATGATTCCGCCGAACCGCTTCGAATACTCATCAGATTCGGGCGCGAGGATGAAAGAAGCGACCTGCGTTTTCTCCTCCGACGATAAACTGGCAAGGGAAGCCATCAATCCCCCTTGCCCTACTTTGCGAACGATCTTCTGCGGGGCATTGGAAGCGAGTACCGGGATTTTGTTCGCTTTTGCAAACTCGATCATCGGGCGATAATCGGTGGTGTAATTGGGCCAGACCCGTACCGATTTGACAAAAGCCGATTCGTCGATCTTGCCCGACAGATAATCGTTCAGGCCGGACTGTCCGTCACGCTCAAACATCTCCATAGCCAGCGTCAATTTGTCGCCGACTTTTTGATGCATATCCGCCAATAGGATCGCTTCCGCTTTGTGCGTCTCAGGGTCATCGTGCTGTTCTCCCACAAAGATCGCATTCGCGTTTTTCAGACGCCCCGGCAAATCCCGCCACCGGATTTCCTTTCCGGCGCGAGTGTCTATCACCTTCCATTCGGAAGAAGATTGCGCCAGAACAGGAGATAGGAAAGACATAAGAGCGATAAATGAACCGAGGCCGACCCATCGACGGATATTGAAAATCATGTCACTGTTATACCAGAATCCGAACCCTGTTATTTCCCTCTGGCGCTTTCTGATACCTTGCCTTCTGATACAATAGGTGCATGGACGAAACAATCCGGGTGCAATTGAATTTCCCTCTGCAAGAAGTGACGAAGCCGATTGTCTGGCGTCTGGCGCATGATTTTGGGCTGAAATTTTCGATCCGCCGTGCGAGCATAGACATTCGCACCGGCGGATTTACCGTGCTGGAGTTGACCGGCCCCGAGGATAAAATCGCTCAGGGACTCGAATGGGCGCGTTCCGAGGGCATAGAGACGAACTTTGTCGGCATGGACGGTACAGATGAGTGGGCGACGCTTTCCTGAATAGCGCCCCGTTGATGATCGCTCAAGCCAGACTGGAGCAATCGGCGATAGCAGCAGATGTTCTACAGGAAGCGGCACGCTGGCTGTCCGAACGCGGCATTCCTCTCTGGCAGGTATCAGAGATTACGGCGGAGCGATTTCGCGCTCCGGCGGAACGTGGCGAGCTATATCTGGCATGGCAAGGCGATAGAGCGACAGGCGTCATGCTGTTACAGGAAGAAGACTTCCTCTTCTGGCCGGATGCTGTGGAGGGAGAGTCGCTGTTTTTGCATAAACTGGCAATCCGCCGCTCGGTAGCCGGTCGGGGCGTTGCAAGCGCCTTAATCTCATGGGCGGTAGCGGAAACCAGACGCAGAAACCGGCGCTTTCTACGTCTGGACTGCGACAATACTCGACCGAGCCTACATTCCTTCTACCAATCGCACGGATTCACTCTCCAGGGCGTCCGCGATATGGGGAGCTGGCAAGCGGCGCTGTACCAAATCGATAATGTGGTCGGGCTTTTTACAAGGTACGATTCCGAGTTACTCAACAGAGTCGATTAAATCGCCCGTTGTGGGGGATATGGGTTGAGAAGGAAACAATTTCCACACCATAATCGGAAAACTGATACCCAGAATGGTTCCTCCGGCAACCTCATCCCATGTATGGAATTTACCGACCACCAGATAAAACATCATCATAAAGGCCATCGGAACGGTGAGCCATGCCCATCTCTTTCCCCGCTGTAGAATCAAACAGGTTGCAGCAGAGACTGCAAAGGTAGTGTGACCGCTTGGGAAAAACGGATGTCCTGGCCAGAATTCTTTCGCCTTACTCAGTTCTGCCAGACCAACTGCGCTACCGAGCGCCAGCAACGTCTTTCCCCAGAAAATGATCGTGTGAAGCCAGCGGTTCAATGATGGCGCCAGCAATACCTCTTCCAGAATCAAGACGGAAAAGATAGGGTTTAGGACGCCACAAATAAAAACAGCGAGTGGTTTTGAAATCATTCCAGAGCTTCCGTTTGAGTGAGTTGTTTAAATATTCGATCAACGGCGGCTTCGGTGTCGCTTAAGGGAACATCGGTTCGGATGACAAAATCGGCGCGTCGGGCTTTTTCCTCGACGGGCAACTGGGCTGCGAGCCTCTGAGCGATCTCCTGTTCAGTCAGCGGGGGTCGCCCTGCCACTTTTTCCCGCGCCTGCAATCGCTGCGCGAGGATTTCCGGGGGAGCATAAACGGCGATGATGGCGTCGAAAAGCCCTTCCCGTTTCTTTTCGAAGAGGAGCGGCACTTCATAGAATACGACAGGGCAATCGTGAGGATCATCCGACATTTCTTTACGCTTTCGGGTGATGACCAATTGCATTCGCTCAAAGATCGCCGGATGGGTCAGCGCTTCCAGTCGCTCACGGTCCGCGGGATTGGCGAAGATAATCGTGGCGAGACCGGCGCGATCCAGCGTTCCATCTTCCCGCCTGACCGAGGGAAAGAGAGAGAAAACTTGCTCAAGAATCGGCGAATCGGCGCTTAAAACGGCGCGGGCGTCTTCATCTGCGGAAAATAGGGATGCGCCCCGAGCAGCAAACATTCGCATCACCGTACTTTTACCGGAGGCGATTCCTCCGGTGACGCCAATAACTTTCACGCCCCACGCTTTCTTCAGGATTTGATTCCGTTGATCTTGACCAGTCCATGCTTCTCATAGTTACGCGGCCGGGAGGATTCGATTTTCCACTGCCGGTACTTGGCAATCTCTACCAGAAAGTTCATTTCGGTCGGATGGATGCCAAATTCCCGACGACTTTCGCCCGCATTATGCAATCGCCACTGCAGATAGCAAAGACGTTCACGCATCAGCCGGGCGGGCGCTTTTGTCATGCCATAATGATCCCAGTGATACAACACATACGCAGTGGAGCGCCCTACTTTATCCGCAAGCGCAACAAAACTCTTGCGCTGTAATCGAAATTTCTCAAAATGATGCTCTACCGTGACATTCAGCGCTGTAGCGAGACGAAAACCTGCACACAGAAACTGTAACGTCAAAATCCCTTCCTCACCCGAACCATGTCCCGCCGGACCGAGTTCCGGGTCGAATGCCGGTATCCGGGAAAACACTTCCCGTGCAATCGCCATATTCGCCCCGACCATTTGCGTGGGGTTTTTAGGATCGAAATTCCCGGTATCAGCGAGCAGTTCGTAACAGAAGGCGTCTATCTCCGGACGAATCAAATGAGGAGCTGTTTTGACTCCGCCGACGACCCCATGAAACCCGCCCTGTCGTATCGGAAGGCACATTCGCTCGATCCAGTCCGTTGGAAAACGTAGATCATCATCGGTAAAAAGCAGGATATCGCTCTGTGTCGCCGCCAGCGCTCGGTTCAGAGCGTGGGACTTGCCGGGGCGAGGCTCATACAGGTATCGTATAGGCATCACCGGGGAGTGTGCGTTATGGATCACCTCCGGCGTTTCATCGGTTGAGCGATTATCGATGATGACCGCTTCCGCCTGTATTCCCTGCGGAACCTGAACGCGACCAAGAGACGCCAGAGTTTCGCGAAGATGCGTCGCCCGGTTATATGTACTGATTAATATAGAGCACTTCAAAACAAGTTACCTAATCGATAGAGCATATCGTAAGGGGCGCGAAATACATCCAATATTTGCCAGCGTCTTCAGGAAGATGGAGCGAAACTCTCAGCGGCGTACGCCTTGATCCGCTTCTGTAACGTCTTCGCCCGTCCCAGAGTCTCATGACGCAAGCGGGGAGCGATTTGCGCCAGCGCCTGTGCGCGGTCGGTTATCTCTCCCGGTTGAGCCTCGCTCAAACCTACATGCCATTCCGGCATACCGATAGATTCCATAAAATCCAGACACTTGTCACGATACCCCAGCATCAGCGGCGGGACGCCGACACAGGTCGACAGAATCGCGCCGTGCAGACGCACCGCCATCGTGAAAACGCAGGGACCGACAAGAGCGAAGAACTGCTCCGCTGAACTCAGAACCGGCGTCGTTTGATCGGGTCGCCCGATTTCTTTAAGGAACCGGGTCACCGGCGCCACATCGGCAGGGGTCATCGCAAACGGAACGACCTCCCAACCTCGGGATATAAAATCACGCGTTACCGCCTCCGCTTCCTGCAAGAAAGCGTTTTCAGGCGCATCGTAATCCGTTCCTTCCGCCAGAGCGATATTCAGAGCGAGACGCGGGGGATCAGATCGTTCCGGAACCGTCTCTTGCGTCAATGTTAAGGCAAGATCACCAATGATCTCCGATTGGACGCCAATCTCCTGCAACGATTGTCGGGAACGCGGTCCCCGGACGCCAACCCGCTTGAATCGGGACAGCATCTCTTTCCATCCCTTAATTTCTATGCCGTCCGGTTGCTCGAAGCCGCAACTTCCGACGCCGGTCCCCAGCGTATACAGCGGCGCTCCACCGTCTATCGCCTCCCGAATGAAATCCATCCAGAGCGGATTGATCAAAGTGCCGCCGCCCAGAATAACGGCATCGAAAAACCTGCCGCCGGAGAGTCCGAAATTTCGCAAATACCGTTCCCGCTGCGGCAACTGAAAGGTAGCCAGTGAATGCCCCGGCAATAATTGACTTGCCGCCCGAAACATGGCATCGTCTCCGAGATTGCCGTTGCCATGCCACCCGATATAGGCGGCGCGGGGACGGGAACGGGGCAACGCCGTACGTTCCTGAATCAGAGGCAGATTCCATCGGAACTGATGCACCTGATGACCGATAAAACTCATGCTATTTATTCCCCGGCGCAATCCATCGGTGGGGCAAAGAGACTACCCCATAGACCCGATTGACATCGACCAGACGACCTTCGATCTGACCGGGTTCAACATCGAAAATGGCGGCGGCCTCCACATGATCCTGCATCGCGCTTCCAGACATCACCGCCACATTCAGCCGATAACGACCGGGAATCAGCAGAAAGGAATCTATCTCGCAGACAAACGTATCATTCAAGGTCACATCGCGGCCGTCCTGCGGTCCCGGAATTGCGCTACTGAATCCGGCAATCGCCTGCCCGTGATTATCATAGAGACTGAACAGTAACGAGATTCCCGGCGCCATTCCCGACAGACCAAAGACGAATCGCGCCGGGCCGCCGGTAGTCAAGGTCAGCGAGGGCATTTCGCCTCCGGTAGAAACCTCGACCGATTTCAGGCGCACAAGACCCGCGCCGCGCCGATCCTGCCGGTTGGAGAGGTCAACGGATGCGGACTGCTCCATCGTGCGAAGGTATTCGCCCACCGCTTCCTGAATCGGCGCATCCAATCCCACCCGATGATTTTGCAGGAGAATGCCCCGCTGACAGAGACGTTGCAAGATTCCCAGATTATGACTGACGAAAAGCACGGTACGTCCCTGTGTCGCGACATCCTGCATTTTGTCCAGGCATTTCCGTTGAAAATCAGCGTCGCCGACCGCCAGAACTTCATCTACGATCAAAATTTCAGGTTCCAGATGCGCTGCAACAGCGAACGCCAATCGGACATACATCCCGGAAGAATACCGTTTGACCGGCGTTTCCAGAAACTTTTCGACACCGGCGAAATCGACGATCGCATCGAAATGGCGTTCGATTTCTCGCCGCCGCATTCCGAGAATAGCGCCATTCAGGAAGATATTCTCTCTCCCGGTCAATTCCGGGTGAAAGCCCGTCCCCACCTCCAGCAGGCTACCAACGCGTCCGTACAGACGCACTTCACCGTCCGTGGGTTCAGTAATCCGGCTGATGACTTTCAAAAGGGTGCTTTTGCCCGCCCCATTGCGCCCAATCAATCCAACCACTTCACCGTAGCCGACATCGAAGGAGATATCCTCTAATGCCCAGAAGATTTCCTTCTCCTGACGGGGCAGAGGATTTCGCAAACGCGCCGCCAGCGCCTCCGCCAGAGTCGTGTGGCTCTCGGAGTTCCGAGCGATTGCGTACGATTTGGATAAATGGTCGATACTGAGCGCCAGATTCGCTTTAGATGACATCGGCGAATCTCCGTTCCATATTCCGGAAATACACCATCCCCAGAAACAGGATGACTAAAGTGAACGCTACAGCATACGCCACATAAAGCCAGTTGAGCGTCCCACGCCCGGTCAATGACCAACGCAACCCTTCGATCAGGGGTGCAATCGGATTGGCGGCGAGAATGACGGCTAATTTCGGCGGAGCGGCGGAGAGGGAGTAGGCGACCGGGGTCGCATACATCATCAGCGGAATCAATACCGGAAGAATGTACTGTACATCACGATAAGAGACCGTCAATGCGGCAGCGAACAGCCCAAGACCCAATCCCAGCGCCATTAACGCCAGAAGCCACAACGGAGTGGCCAGAATAGCGAGACCGGGATTGATTCCATTGATCGCCAGCAGGAAAATCATGACGACCAGACCGACGCCAAAATCCAGTAATGTCGAAAAAATGGTGGAGAACGGCAGTATAAGCCGAGGAAAAAAGACTTTGGAGACAAGAGCGGAGTTCTGCACCAGACAGTTGCCACTCTTAGTCAGGGTATTGGCGAATGCTCCCCATCCGAGTTGACCGGCGAAGGCGAAGAGGAAGTACGGAAGCCCATCACTGGGAAATTTGCCAATCGCCCCAAAAACGAGGGAGAAGATACCAGCCGCCAACAAGGGTTGGAAAACCACCCATATCGCGCCCAGCGCCGTCTGACGATAACGGAGTTTGATATCTCGTTGCGCCAGCGTTGTTAAAAGGTCACGGAACTGCCAGATTTCCAGCAAGTTCAGGGACGCTTTGCCGCGTTGTGGCCGAAGAACGACCAGAGGTCGTTGCGACGGGTTTTCCGCCATACTCATGCCCGTGTTATATCTCCCGAGACAGTTCGTCTGCAATAAAAAGGGGCGAAGGAGCGACATATTACTGTCACCCCTTCGCCCCTTTGCGTTATCGTTATGGCAAACGCCACTATACGTTTACGCTTTCTCAACCTGTGAAAACCATCAGAAAAAGGCGTTATTCCTGCTCTGCTGTCTCCGTGGTAGCAGGTTCTTCCGTGGTTTCCTCAACATCGAAATCCAGGTTGGAAAGATCGTCATCATCTTCTTCCACCGGACGACGACGCTTTTCTTTCTTACCCGTACCTCGGCTGGCGCTCATCAGTTCAGGGAACATATCCCCGATGGTCATGCCGCCGCCACCACCGCTATCGCCACGCCCCATGTACTGTCGGAAGTCATCGTCTTCACGCCGACCGCCGCCACCACGGCGATCGCCGCGCTTCTCACGTCGTCCACCGCTGGCATCATCCGCCGCTGGAGGAGGAGGAGTCGCGCCACCCGGCGCAGGAGGCCCGGTGCGTTCCGGTCGGTCACGGTAACCTGTATCCGCTTCACGCGGTTGAAGTGCGCGAAGGGACAAAGTCATACGACGTTCATCAGGACGAACATCGATGACCTTCACCTGTACCTGCTGACCCTGATCCACAACATCGGCGGGCTTGGCGATACGTCGGTGCGCCAGTTCACTGTTCGGGATAATCCCCTCAATCCCACCTTCCAGCAGGACAAAGGCTCCAAACGGAACCAGACGAGTGACTTCACCTTCCACCGTATCGCCGACCTGATATTTCGCCGCCGCTTCCTGCCACGGGTCGGGCAGAATCTGGCGCATACCAAGGCTGATACGTCCCTGATCAAGACTCAGGCGCAAGATCATGACCTGAATCTGATCGCCGACTTTGAGAACATCGGAAGGATGCTTGACACGAGTCCAGGACATTTCGGAAACGTGCAGCAAACCGTCGATGCCGCCGAGGTCAACGAAGGCGCCGTAATCGGCGACACGCCGAACAGTTCCCGTACGTACCTGCCCTTCCCCAAGAGCGCCAAGCGTTTCTTTCTTTTCGCGTTCTCGCTCTTCTTCGGTGGCGAGCTTGTGGGAGAGGACGACTTTGCGGTTCGCCCGATCCACTTCCAGAACCTTCAGCGGGATGCTCTGACCGACATATTTCTCGATATTTTTGATTTTGCCATTACCGACATGAGAAGCCGGGACAAAACCGCGAATACCAAGGTTGACCACCAGACCGCCACGAACGCGGTCATCAACCATAGCGCTCAGGATGCGACCATCCACCAAAGCTTCCTGAACCTTGTCCCAGGCGCGTTCGAAGTCGGCACGCTTTTTGGAAAGGAGAACGTTACCGTCTTTTCCTTCCGGATCAAGAACGATCACATCGACCTTATCGCCGACCTTGACCACATCTTCCATGTTCTGGACAGGTTCGCGGGAGAGTTCGTTGGGGCGAATCAACCCCTCCGACTTCATCCCGACATCTACCAGCACGCCTTCGGAGTCGATGTGAACGACAGTTCCGGTGACAAGTTGCCCCGCCCGCAGACTGTCCGCGTCGTCGTCGTTATTGCGACGCCCACGTCCACGCCCGCCGCCACGTCGGGGTTCCGAATCCGCGCCGGGGACCTCGATCTCATCAAGCGGGGGCATCTGCTCCAGATAATCTTCCATGGTCAGTTCCGGTTCAGGCACGGAAGCCTCCGCAACCGGGGCGGTCAATTCCGTCACCGGGGCGGCGCTCTCCGCCGCCGGAGCGGACGCGAGGCCATTAGTCTGGGCAACCTCTACAGGGGCGGACGTCTCTACAGGGGGAACCGATACCGGTTCCGCTTCTGCGGTTGTCGTCGCGCCAGTCGTTTCGTCGGACATAAGCTAATGAATGCTCCTCAAAGCGCGGGCCGCTTTCCCCAACCCGCTCTTGTTCATCGTGTATATTTCTTTCAGATTTTTTCTACTACCACGGCACTGCCGTTTTTGGGCTGGCACGTCGGACAGAACGCCGTCCCGCGCCCGCCAAGCCGGATTTTTACCAGCGTCGCACCGCATATCGAGCAGGGGTTCCCGCCCCGGTCATAAACTTTTGGTTCGAAGCGTCCCGCGCTTCCCGCCTCATCCACATAGTCGCCCATAGAACCGCCGTCCGCGACCGCCGCATTCAATACAGCGCGAATTTGTGTCGCCAGTCGATCCAGTTCTCCGGCAGTCAGCGTTCCCGCCGACCGCTCCGGGTGGATACCTGCCCGGAACAACGCTTCATCAGCATAAATGTTCCCGACGCCCGCCACTACTTTCTGATCCAGCAAAACAGGCTTGATAGGCCCTTGCCGCTTTCCGATACTACTGGAAAGCACAGTTCCATCCCATCCCACTTCCAGCGGCTCCGGCCCCATACTCGCCAGACCCGGAATCGCTTCCACCTCTTTGCCTGTCAGGGCGCGTACTTCCCCCCAGGTCCACATATCATGGTAACGCAATTCTTTCCCATCATCGAAGCGGAGAGAGAGGCAATGATACGGGCTGATCGGTTCATTCGCCTCTTGCACCCGTAAATTACCACGCATTTTCAGATGAATACAGAGGAAAACGGGGGCATGATCCAGTTCGTTGGCGTTCTGGGCGGAATCAGGCTCATCGGCCATGTCTGGGTTAGTGGTTGTTAAATTTCCTACGCCGTTTTCCAGCGTCGCCAGAAGGTATTTGCCGCGTCGGTCAATGTTTCCGATACGTCGATTATATATCCGCTCACAAAACGCTTCTTCGTTCTGCCCCTTTAGAATTTTTGCGTTCGTGATTTGTGTATTAACGATACATCGTCCCTGGATTTTTTTTTCCAGACCCCGACGTAACGTTTCGACCTCCGGCAGTTCCGGCACGTTTTTCAATCCTTAATAGTGTCCTGTCAGGCAAAGATTGACCTGAGTCCATCCCCCAACAAAACGGGACTATTGTACCGTGATGCCTTCAACTCGTCAAGGAAAATTAATTTATTGATGTGGTGAACTCTATCTCAATTTCTGGGACGAACCTATCGATTCGCTTTCCCCTGAGCCACGGGAGGAAATATCGTCTATAGACCGGTCAATCATTAGAGGGATGTCGGAACCTATACGTTGTATTTTTTGTGCGCCGTCCGGTTCGGGCATTCCCTTCGCTTCTCAACGCTCTTATCAAAGCCATATTTACTGCGGAGTCAGCAGGAAGGCGCGACGCTCCCGATTATGGGAGCCTATTCCGACAATTTCTCTCCGATTATTGATACTCTGAGCCTGACGCAGAGTCCAGCCGGAATCTTTAGGCAACAGGGAATTGAGATCAATCATCTTGCCATTCCGGTAGAGAAAGGCATGATAGGTGCGTTCGTTGACCGAAGACCCGCCGACAATATCGCCGTTATCGGCAATATCATACGCGGCGGAGGGTTCATCTCCCAGAGTTCCCAGATCAACCGGCTTGCCATTGCGCCACAACGTGGCATGCAACCCTTCCCCGGAGGCATCTGACCACCCTACCGCCTGCCCTATGTTATTCAATGCCCACGCCTGAGCGGTGTCGCCGCCGGATATCGGTTGAAGTTCAGTCATCTTGCCATTCTCCCGTAGGAAGGCGCGGTTTTTGCCATGCGGGACGAGGTTAGAATATCCCACGATATTGCCTCGTTCATTCACATCCGTTGCGGCGCTGGAGTCCCCTTTTTCTAAAACGCCGAGGGCGGCGCGTACCCCATTACGCCAGAAAACGGCTTCCGCTTTACCATCCGATGTTTGACTTTGACCGACGACGATCTTTCGGGAGGCGCCGAGCGCGACCGTATTCTCGCCGTTATCAACGTTTAAGGATTTCTCAGCATCGAGGAATTCGGGCTTTCCGCTCCGCCAGAGAACCGCATGGCGCTTCCGGTCATCAGATGCATCGAAAACGAAACCGACGATTTCCCCGGACTCTGTCATCCCGGTAGCGATTCCCTCATGAAAACCCGGAGGCGATTCCAGATCGACTCGCTGCTTCTGGCGCCAGACGGCGGCTCGCGTTCGTCCCTCGTCAGTCCGGTAACACCCGACCACTGTCCCATCCTCGGCCAGTTGGAAATTCACGTCTACACGAGACGGCAACGGACCGAGGTCGGAGACAGCATAGGTCACAGGCTTATCGAGCGTTTGCAGAGCGGGCGCAAAGGCGATCAGCGTAGACGCCGCAAAGGCGAAAACCCCTCCTGCCTGCGCCCTCATGCTCCACCACCCGACAAACCCTTTCATGGTTTTCCACGAACGACTTCGATACCGTTGACATACGCTCCGCGATTACTTCCGATGGGAAGAGTGGCAGCGGCGCGGATAGCGGCGGCGTTCGCGTTGACAGCGGCGGCGTTTACCGAACCAGCGGCGCTTCCGAGTCCCGGTAATCGGCGGAATAACACGGTGATATTGCCTGATGCATCTGCCGTAGCGCCAACCGTCTTAATGACGGCTTTGTTTCGCGCTCCCGCTTCCTTGAGCGGACTGAACTTATCGATAGCGACCACCCCGTTGACAGTGATCCGCATTTCGACATTCGATGCCGGTTGCTCCAGACTGATATGAGCGAAATGGAGACGAAGGGTATAGTCCCCTCCGGGCGTCAGACCGGTAACGATATACCGACAGTCGCCCATGCGACAAGTCTGGTAGACATCCTGCGGAGCAGGATTCGGCACTCCGGAAACATCGATAGCAGATGTCGTTTTTTGTGTCAGTCCCCCGGTGAAGCCGGCATCGCTTTTGAATCGCGCTACCTTATCGCCTCCAGCGTTTAGACCGGTAGGCGGCAGGGCCTTGAAGAGACCATAGACCAGCAGAGAATTGGAGAACGTAGGCAGGTATACTTTTCCGTTCGCGACGGTCGGTGGGGTGAATTTCGCGTGGGTATTAATGCGATCACGCGCCGGTTGCATTTCACTGTTCCAGAGTTCCTTGTTCAAATCGGTCGCATCGTAAGCGCGTAATATGCCGGGAACCACCGCATTGTTGGCATTGCCGATGCGGGGGTGGTTCGCCCAGATAATTCCTGTCCTGGCTTTAGCGCCATTGGACGAAAGAGACAGGAACGCTCCCGGCATGCCATCCGGCACTCGGGCGACGCTTTTGGAAATCGGATCTGCGCCATCGAACGTTGTCCCATTGAAGCGATACGCCTTCAGGTAATCATACTCGCTCCAAATGTACATAGTCGGTCCGTTCGGACCTTCCCAGTAAATTGGCGTCCCATGAATATGACCGTTGCCCGCCTGAAAACGCTGAGAGATTTGCGTATCCCCCGCCGCATTGAAGTTACCCATCTTGTTGCGATCCAGGAGGTACAGAACGCTTTCTTTGCCGCCCGCAGCGACGCTTTTGGTTTTCGGCACCACAAAGACGCCCGCTGAGCCGAGGTCTGCATCCCAGGCATTCAACTGATCCGCGTTATGCGGCGTGAACCAATCTTTCAGTGTCAGCGAGCCATCATCCCCCAGTTTGATTTTCAGGATCGATTCGCCATAGTTGTTTCCGCCCGTATTGGCGTCGAACGTGCCGTTTCCGGTCATGACATAGAGGTTATTTTCCTCATCCACGGCAGGTGCGGAACCCGACATCCAAATGCCGCCCAATCCACCGTTGGGAGTGGTGCAGAAGACGCTTTTTTGTTTCAGAGTCTTCGCATCGTAGCTCATCATCCATCCGTGGTACGGTCCGATATCGTTATGCGACGCCCAGCAGATGACAACATAACCATTCACCAGCGCCAGAGCGGAACGTTGATTATGTTTTTTCGGGTTGAAGTCGAGGACGCCTCCGACAGAACCATCGCCCGAACCCGGAACCTGCGCCGTAATGACAACCGGGCTATTCGGACGTTCTTTCCCGGTCAGGATATCGATAGCGTGCAGCTTTTGCTCATAACTGCCGAAATCGTCCTGCCCCTGATTCTTCTTTGTCCGAGAAACGACATACATCGTCTGCGTCTTGAGATCGATGACTGGCGTGGAAAGGATTCCCACCTCACGAGAAATATCGGAAATCCATTGCACTTCCCCGACCGGAATAGAAGGCCCGAGATTCACCTGCCAGAGTGGGGCGGTCATATCGGGATCATCAGACTCAAACGCATAAACGGAGTTTCGCATGGTCGCTACGAAAACCACGTTAACCTTACCAACCACAGGAAAATCCAGACCGGAAACATACAGCGGTTGTGCGTAGACTTCACCGTCGATGGCGCGGGTAAAAAGAAGTCCGAAATCATTCGGATTGACGCTGGCAGGGGAAAGAAGGGTTTCTTTCTGGTTTGTCCCGGAACGAGCGTTATCATTATGATGGGTCAGGACATTAACCTGAGCGAAAGCGGTAGACGCGGCGGCGCAAACAGCGGCGAGCGCGACGGAGCGACGAAAAAGAGACGGCATAGTTCCCTCAGATTCTTCTAAGGAGATAAACCCCTGTAGCGCCGCTGATATATAACCGGCGCCGTAGAAGATTATACCCTATGAAGCGTTTAGCGCCGACCTGTATTGTTTTTGCCGCTTTTCTATTTTATGTGGGAATCACGATAGAATTGGTAAATGACACCATTTTTGAACCCCGGACAGTAAAATAGTTGCATCATATCGACTCTTGACAGCGTTTACCTGTCAGGATACACTCTCACGGCAAAAGCGGGAATGATTCTCAATAAGAGAACGCAATACCAACCCGCTTCGCCTAAAACGTCAGAATATGTCAGGAATACCGAACCTATGAGTCTCGCCAAAGTAGGGCAACCCGCCCCTTCCTTTTCCGCCCCTATCGCCTATGCTTCTGATGCTCCCGCCGGTCCTGTTTCCCGCACCGCACTGAGCGATCACCAGGGCAAATGGGTCATTTTCTTCTGGTATCCGCTGGACTTCACTTTCGTCTGCCCCACCGAAATCACCGCGCTTTCCGACCGCTACGAAGAGTTTCAGGAACTGGGAGCCGAGATTATCGGAGCTTCCACGGACTCTGTCTATTCGCATCGCGCCTGGTTGCGAACCTCGCGCAAGGATAACGGCATCGAAGGCGTCAAGTTCGGAATTATTTCCGACATGACCCACCAGATCGCCGCCGATTACGGCGTCCTCATCGACGGCGAAGGTATCGCTCTTCGCGGCCTGTTCATTATCGACCCGGACGGCGTTCTCCAGTATTCCACCATCAACAGCCTGAATGTGGGTCGTTCCGTGGATGAGACTCTGCGCATCCTTCAGGCGTTGCAGTCCGGCGGCCTCTGCCCCTCCGACTGGAAGCCCGGTCAGAAGACTCTCAAGCCCGGCGAATAAGCGCATTTAGAAAAAGCGAAATCTATCAGGCGGCAGGTTTTTCGAAAGGTGGCAGAGGGAAACTCATTCCTTCGCATCCGGATTACCCGCCGCCTGTCACCATTTTTGAGGGAGAAATAATGCCTTTACGAATTGGAACGGAACTGCCGGAACTCGACGGCGCCACCGAATGGCTGAACGGGGAAACATCGCGGGAAGAACTGATCGGCTCGCCGACGCTAATTCATTTCTGGTCTGTTTCCTGCTACATTTGCAAGAACAATATGCCGACTCTGGAGCAGTGGAAATCGGAATACAGCCCGAAAGGTTTGAAAGTCATCGCCATTCATATGCCCCGTGCTGAAGATGAGTTGGATGTAGCCCGCGTCCGGGAAACGATGGCGCAATTTAACATGACCGAACCGTGCGCTGTAGATAATGACCACACTCTGGGCGAACGCTATCAGACCGGCGGCCTCTGGCCTGCCTACTTCCTGTTTGACAGCGAAGGCAAGATGCGAAGCCGCGCCGCAGGCGATGCCGGGTTAAAAATGATCGATGGCAGCCTCAAGAAGCTGATGGAACCCGAAGCGGTCACCGCCTGACCGGGTAGGTCATAGGCAGCAAGTGTACCAACGCAGCCGAATCTAAAGACAGGCGTCCTCGCAGGGTCGCGAGACGCTGTCTTATCCTCATAATTCCCCGTTGTTTCCAACACACCGACTGACAGCGAACCCACAAATGGCTCCGCACCCGCCACAGAAAGCAAGCTATTGACGACGGCGACGGAATATGACACAGTATAGACAACTCCATTCATGATAAGGCGCTTTTCCATGCCGAATTCCCTGGTCATTGCCGATACGACCAATAGCCCACACGCCCGACAGCGACCGGTTCCGGTCGACGCCGTACGCCTGAGTGATTCCTTCTGGCGACCGCGCATAGAACGTAACCGAACCGACACGATTCCTTCGCAATATCAGCATTGCATCACCACCAATCGCATACGCAACTTCCAGCGGGCGGCGGGAAAAGTGGACGCCCCTTTCGAAGGTATCTTTTTCAACGATTCCGATATTTACAAATGGCTTGAAGCGGCATCCTGGGCGCTGGGGACGAACCCGGACGATGAAGAGCTTCGTACGATGGTGAACGACATCATCAAGGAAATCGGGGACGCGCAACAGCCCGATGGCTATCTGAACACCTATTTCATGTTCGAAAAGGCCGCCGAGCGCTGGACGAATGTTCGCGACATGCATGAACTGTATTGCGCCGGACATCTGTTTCAAGCGGCGGTCGCGCACTATCGCGCCACAGGCGAGGAATCGCTTCTGAATATTGCCCGCCGTTTCGCCGATGAGATTTATCGTGTGTTCGGTCCGGAAGGTCGCCTGTCCGCCTGCGGGCACCCGGAAGCGGAAATGGCGCTGGTCGAACTATACCGCGCCACCGGCGAGACGAATTACCTGACTCTGGCGCAACGCATGATCGATGCGCGCGGCGGCAATCCCAAAAATATCACCGGCGGAACCTGGGATGATCGCCGTTATCTGCAAGACCATGTCCCCTTCCGTGAACTGGATGAAGTGACCGGTCACGCCGTCCGTATGCTGTATCTTTCCACCGGCGCGACCGATGCCGTTCTGGAACGAGGCGAACCCGCCTTACGCGAAGCGCTGGATAAACAGTATGCCAGTTTCACCAAACGTCGGATGTATATTACGGGCGGCGCAGGCAGTCGCTATGAAGGCGAAGCATTTGGGCGTGACTACGAACTCACCAACGACCGCGCCTATACCGAAACCTGCGCCGCTATCGCCTCCGTTATGTGGAACTATCGCCTGCTCCTACTGACCGGCGAAGCGAAATACGCCGATCTGATGGAGTGGACGCTCATCAATGCTGTCCTTCCTGGCATCTCTCTGGATCAGAAGGAGTATTTCTACCAGAACCCACTGGAAAACGATGGCTCCCATCGACGCAAGGAGTGGTTCGGTTGCGCTTGCTGCCCGCCCAATGTCGCCCGGACGCTGGCGCAGTTGACCGGGTACTTTTACACGCTCAGTGAGGAAGGCATTTTCGTTCATCTTTACGCGAACGGCGAAGCGCATATCGACGGCGCGATTATTACCCAGCAAACGGAATACCCCTGGCAGGACACGATCAGAATCACAGTATCCGGCGCATCCGCAGAGACGAAGACGCTTCATCTGCGCATTCCCGCCTGGGCGGAAGGCGCAACCCTGAACGGTAGTCCGGTCACTCCGGGGTCTTACACACCCGTCCCCCTGACAGGCGGAGCGGCGGAGATCCATCTTGTTCTTCCGATGCCCGTTCGCCGCTTCGTCTCGCATCCTTATGCGACCGTGGATTACGGTCTTACCGCCCTTGCCAGAGGCCCCATTGTCTACTGCCTCGAACAGGTCGATCATTCGGATTCGGATATCCGTAACCTCCGCCTTGCCACCGATACTCCCCTGACCGCGGAATATCACGCAGACCTGTTAGGAGGGGTCACTATCCTAACGGGGCAAGCCATCTCGGTGGCGCAGCTGACCGACGATCTGTACGCCGCTCCGGGTTCGTATGACGCCCCGGCGACATCCGCCGCACTGACAGCGATTCCCTATTACGCCTGGGCGAACCGCGAGGCAGGCTCGATGCGCATCTGGATTCCGACCTCCTGAAAAGTCTGTTCGCCCCGTCCGTTAATCGCCGTTGACGATGGGGCGAACCATGATATAATTTTTCCGGAGCGGACTTTCCTTCCCTCCTGAGTTGGTAGCTCAGTTGGTAGAGCAACGCCCTTTTAAGGCGTGGGTCCTGGGTTCGAGTCCCAGCCGACTCATTTCTTTCCTGGTCGAAAGCCTCGCGTTTCAGATCAAGGATTCATCTACAGAATCGGGCGTTTCTCCGGAATTGTTTTCAGGGAGGAGCGCCCGATTTTTATTGACGTGGTTATTTCCCCGCTACGGCGGAGCCTGTTCGCGGAGTGAAGTATCGTTCGGCGAAAGTCAGGAAAGTGGGCCAGTTCGGTCCGGCGGTATGCCCGCCGCGCTTATCAGAGCGGATTCGATTGGCGGTATTTCCGTTTCCGCTTCGTGGATTTTCAGACAGGTTATCGCCTCAGCGATTCCATGCCCCATGTCAATGAGTACGGCTCAATGAGTACGGCTCAATGAGTACGGCTCAATGAGTACGGCTCAATGAGTACGGCTCAATGAGTACGGCTCAATGAGTACGTCGGAATCAATAAGAATCGTATCATCCACGATGACGCGCCCACTCCATCGCTCGAAGATTTTTCACATAGGCGACGCTATCCGCCATATCCTCTCGACCAGCCTACATTCCTACAAATGCCTCTTCGTGCAGTTGTGTCCTCGCTTTACCAGGTCTGGTCTTTACACGCAGGCGACGCTGTTGCAGAAACGCAATGAAGTCCGCTACCTGCTTCTGTGATTCCAGGGGAAGCGCCCGAAATTCATTCCACACTTTATCGCCTGTCATTTTTGTTTCCTCTGACCGAATTATAATGCTCTACCGCCAAAAACAAACGCCCCGGAGATAAAAAATCGCCGGGGCGTTCAGGTATAAGGCAGACGCTACTTGGCAGCGTCCATGATGCTCTGATGTTGTTTGGCGATTTCATCGAGGGCGGCTTTCGGCGTTTTGCTTCCGGCGATGGCCTCGTTGAGTTCCTTCTGCGTCACAGTCAACAGTTCGGAGTAGTTCGGGCTGTTGTAGAAGTCCTTCAGGTAAGGAACGGACGCCGTGAACGTTTCGTTATACGGCGTCGCTTTCTTGAAGGCGTCGGTGGCGGCGACCTTGTTGTTCGCGGTCAGACCGCCCAGTTCGACCCACTTCTTCTGCGTGTCCTCTTTGCTGAACCATGCCAAGAATTTCTTGGCGTTCTCCTGCTGCTTGGAATACGCCGAAATCGAAATGCCCTGCCCGCCCAGAGAAACGAACTGACCTGACGGCCCTGCCGGAACCGGGAAGTAACCGGTCTGATCGGCGAACTTGTTTTTCGATTTGTTGGTCAGATCAGGCAGGAAGGCGAACCAGTTCTGCGCCATCGCCACTTTACCCTCCTGAAAGTCACGAAGACATTCCGAGAAGTAGTAGTTTTCGGAACCGGGCGGCGTGAACTTCTTCAAGTCCACGTAGAACTGAAGGGCTTTCACCGCTTCCGGCGAATTGATAACGCCTTCCACCTTTTTGCCGTCGGAAAGCTTGCCGCCATACGACCAGAGCACCTGATCGAATCCCATGGTCGCGCCATCGTACTCCTTGGAGTAGAAAAGCGCCGCGCCATAGAGCTTTTTATCCGGTTGGGTAAAGAACTCGGCGAGGTCTCGAAATTCCGCCCATGTTTTGGGCGCGGCGAGTTCGCGATTATACTTCGCCTTAAAGTCCGCCTTGTTCTTCGCATCGTCGAACAGGTCTTTGCGGTAAGCGAAGACGGTCGCATCGCTCATGCAGGGAAGCGCCCAGAGTTTGCCGGAACCGGCGGGATACTCACCATAGCTGGCGACAGCGGTCTTTGCCAGATCGTCCATCGGCACATTGGTTTTCGCCCAGTCGGTCAGTTCCACGTAGTGACTTTCCGTCGCGCCCTTACCAAGCCACTGCGAATCGCCGACGATCAGGTCATAGGATGGATCCTGACCGCTCCAGGAAAGCTTGATCTTGTTTTCGAAGTCGCCCCACGGAATCTGCTGAACCTCGACCGGTATGTTCGTTTCTTTGGTGAAGTCCGCCGCCAGTTTTTCCAGTTGTTTCGCGGGCTCCCATTCCGCCCAGGCGATCACCAGTTTATCGCCCGATGCAACAGGCTTACTGGCATCCGGGGATGCATTAGCCCCCGGCGGCGGCGGCGTCGCCGTCACTTCCGTCGGTGCATTATTACAGCCAGCCGTCATAAGCCCGGTCGTTAAAGACAGGGCAGCGAATGCGGCAAGCAACGTTCGTCGTGTCATCGGTTGTGTCACTACAGGAAACCCTCCTCGTTTCTCCCTTGATGAGAAAACATCGTTTCACCTGATTGTATCAAAGCGAAGCGGATAGGGTCAATCAGGTATAATGGCGACGAGGATGATAGTTCAGACGCGAGAAGAAACAATGCGCCAATTACAGCGACACGCCGCCGCGTTGCAAGGGTTCGGCGTCGCCCGTATTGGCCTCTTCGGTTCCTTGCTCCGTGATGCGCCGACACCACAAAGCGATGTTGACTTATTGGTGGAATTTTCTCCCGGCGGCAAGACTTTCGATAACTATATGGGGCTGGCGTTCTTTTTGGAGGAGATTTTAGGTCGCCGCGTTGACCTACTGACCCCGGAATCCCTTAGCTCGTTTATCGGCTCGCATATCTTACGTGAAGTGGAATATGCCTCTCTCGCCGCGTGAGTATTTGAGTCACATCATTTTGAAGCCGAGTATCTTTCCCAAACGGCGCAGACGACGAATCGGGATGCCTTTCTTGCCGATGAGACGCTCAAACGCGCCTTCGCCCGCAGTAGGGAGATTATCGGCGAGGCAGTGAAGCAAATTCCCGAATCATTGCGAGCGAAACACCCGGATGTGCAGTGGCGGCTTATCGCCGGAATGCGCGACCGTCTTATTCACGGATATTTCGGCGTAGATGATGAAATCGTCTGGGATGTTGCGACAAATAAAGCTCCCGAGCTGGCGCTCCAGATGCAGGAGATCGTAGCGTCGGGGACGGATTGAGTCAGGGATGCTAAAATTTATCCTCTCGCTTGCGCTTTTGATGACCGCACTCGTTTTCGCCACGCCGCAAAAACTCATTCAGGAAGTAAAAATCCCGGCATTGGAGTTACGCGAAGGACAACCGGAAGGGTCATTTCCCGCAGTTCTGACGCCTCACTTTGTCTCTGCGGAACACGCCCGCATCGCGCCGGATTCGCTGGTGATCGGATGCGCCAAAGCAAGAACCGCTCATGCCTATGCGCTCGGTCTTCTGGAAGCGCATGAAGCGGTGAACGACACGCTGGCGGGAATGCCGGTCGTCATCGCTTACTGTAGCCTGTGCGATTCGGCGGTAGCGTATGACAGGCGAACTGCGGACGGCACATTCACTTTCGCGGTATCCGGTTGGCTCTGGCGGAACGCGCAAACGCTACGGGATCAGGAGACGGGCAGTCTCTGGTCGCACCTGACCGGCGAGGCGTTGTCAGGTCAGTGCAAAGGGACGCATCTCAAACCCTTTACCGGGTCTATCGTGCGGGTTCGGTGGGATGTATGGAAGCGTGAACATCCGGAGACGATTGTTCTATCCGTCAATGGCGTTGAGGATGTACCATTTGATCGTTTTGCGGACTACCGCCATGATCCCCGACAATTCGGTTATTATCCGCCGCCCTATCAGGACTTACGCTTACCGCCCAAAGAAAAAGTGGTGGGAATTACATTTGGTTCCCGGGCTCGGGCGTTCCGTCTTTCCACGCTTCTACGGACGCCCCTGCTCAGCGCCACAGTAAACGACAGGCGTCTTCTTCTCTATCGCAATCCCCGAAGCGGCGCCGTCGCCGTGTGGGTATCTCCTGAGGGCAATGCGCCGGTTTCCGGGGAGCGTTTATTCGGCGCAACGATTCAGGGCGTACAAGGACAATGCTGGCGAGCCTCGGACGGCGTTGCGCTCGTACCGGGAGTCGCCGATCTGAAACCGTATCCTTATCGCTTCACTTACTGGTTCGCCTGGTCATCGCACTACCCGGCGACGGACATTTTCGATTCTGAAAGCGACAAACCGGAAACAGCCCGATAATCACTCTAATTATTGCGCCGTTTCCCGCTTTAGCCTCTCGAATTACTCCGTCGTGACTTTGCGAGTCTTTTCGTTGAAGAGAATACCCGGTTCTTACTGAGGGAATCGCCAGAAAACGTCACCACGCGTTTTCCTTCGGAAGGTCAGTATAACCCAAACGTCGGTTCATCGCGATAGCCACAAGATTCGCGGCGGCATGGACGGTGCGGATAGAAGACACGCCCAGTGATTTGGCAAACTGGAGAGAAATCGCCTTGGCGCTGGTCGCAATGCCGAGTCGACGATGCGAACGAACAACGCCCGTCATCTCGTTGAACGCATAATCCGCCCCCGGACGGTGTGAAACCGATGCCATCCCCACCCAAACATCACCCTGCACCGCAAGAATGACCCCGGAAGCCAGGAAGGAATTTACGTCAAACCGCTGTACGCAATATTCTTCGTAGGAATAGAAAGACCCGCGTCCGGGTATGTCAGCGGAGCATTCCTTGTTGAGTTCATACATACGTTTCCGGTTCGCTTCGTTATCGCCTAATTCCGCCAGCGAATGAAAGCGTATGCCCAACCGTTCGCAATCAGTGATGTGATGTCGCCATTTCTCTATGTCGAAATCCAGGAGGCTTAATTGCAATTTCACGACCGGGTTGGCGTTCACTGTGGACATTTCCGTTTATTCCGCTCTCCAATAATCGGGGTTTTGGGTTTTTTCGTCGAAGAGCATGACCCGGTTCGCCTGGCAAGAATCTCTGCTTGCCGGGAAAATATTTTGACCTGCCGGGAAATTTGGCGTAGTAGCCGAGAAAAGTTTAGAAGAGCAAGAAAACTAAAAGGAACCGCCAGAAAACTTCACGAAGCATTCAGTTGTATAATATTGATTGAATTCCACGTCTTCAGTTGTTGCTGAACGCGGAGGGCATTATTTTTCGCAGTTCATCATCGGAGATAGATTTAACTCTTCCCGACTTTAGACTTGCTTTTCGTTGCGAATTATAGAAAGGGCGCGGTTCGACAAAGAAAATAGTTTTTTCGGGAAGGCTTTCAAACGTCCTAAAGGATAATGAAGCATTCGGGATATACATTTCCGCCGTTCCCGGTAATGTCCATGCTTCTCTGTCGCGCAGCCAGCCGACGTTTAAAATATTCCTCAATTGCAAAGAATTCTGCACAGGCGGCAATTTACCATCATATTCGTTTGAGTACATTTGCAAAGCCGTTGTCAAATCCCGCAGGTTACTAAATGACCTTAAACTATTAAACTCTTGCCATTTGGTTTTGGAGTCATAGGCGGAAAATATGGCCCCGCCATAGAAAACCAGAATGAGAACGCCGCCAATCAAGCCGATAAGAAGCGTTGACCACATAAATCTAACAAATTTCCTCAGCGAGATTTGCTTTGTCGCGGTTCGTTTCATTAACGAATTATACCGCCGTTATGTAGTGCTAATGGTAAACGTGTTTTGTCCCCCTTCCCCCTATTAATGGGGGGAAGGGGAGACAAAACTCTAACACCGAACACCCACCTTGCGCGGAGCGCAAGAGGCCCAACGCCTACCCCGCTGTGACTTTGCGGGTCTTTTCGTCGAAGAGCATGGCGCGGTTGGTGCGGATGGACATCTCGGCGAGGCTGATGATGGTCTGAACCTTGGTGGCGAGGTCGATATTGGCGTTGGGTTGCGCCACTTTACCGCGAATGGCATCCAGCCAGTTGATCTCGTGACGCTCATGCGGTTCGCCGGTCGGACCGTCCAACGGGATATCCGCCCCTTCCACTTCCTCGGAAGCCCAGCGCTCGGGGCGCAGTTCGACGGTGTTGCCGAAGTAGATGGACGCCTTGTAGCCACGGAACATATCCTGCAAGCCCTGCTCATTGACCGTCGATCCGACGAACAACATGGACCATTTCGAGGGGAATTCGGCGATTACCTGAACCGTATCCGGCACTTCCCGGTCATCGCTAAGTTGCGTTCCAATAGCGGAGACACGGGTCGGATACTCCGGATTGCCGGATGCCAGCAGGAACGGATGCAGTTTGTGCGGCATCAGGTCGCTCAGAATACCTGCCGAGTAATCGGTGTACTTACGGTAGCGAGCATAACGCGCCTTGGCGTCATCACGCTTGCGTTGTTCGCCATCGCCTGCCGCAGGGGTCTTGGGATCGAACGGTCGATACGGAGACGAACCGAGCCACAAATCCCAGTCGAAGTTTTCCGGGCTCAAACCGCCATCGATACCGTAGTTCCATTCGCCGTTGGCGGAATTACGGGTATAAGACCCCTGCCCCATAACACGAGATCCGATCCGACCCTCCCGAATTGCCTTGCCCGCCGCATGGAAGCGGTAGTCCGAGCAACCCTGTGAGCCAATCTGCACCACACGCTTGGTACGCACCGCGATATCATGGACCTGAAACGCTTCGTCCAGATAGCGCGTCATCGGCTTTTGAATGTAGACGTGCTTTCCGGCCTCCATCGCATGGGCGGCAATTTGACCGTGCCAGTGTTCCGGGGTGGCGATCAGAATACAGTCTACGCTCTTGTCGGCAAGAAGTTCGCGGTAGTCCTTGGTGACCTTGCACGTAGCATCCGCCGCGCCTTTGGAGATGGCATACGCTTTGTTGGCTTCACGGCGTTTCTGGTTGACATCGCAGATACCGACAATGCGCGTGTTGCGGTTGGCGGCATCATCGGCGAAGTGGTGCACATGCGCTCCGCCCATACCACCGACGCCCACGAATGCAATATTGATGCGGTCATTCGCCCCGATAGCGCGTCCTGTCGCAATGACCGGGGGTTTCGGATACGGCCCCATTGCCATCTTCTTGACATCGGCTACCGGCACTTCGATACCGCTTACGGTCTTATATCCGGCGGCTTCCGCTTTTTGCTCCGTGGCGGCGGTAATCACCGCCGCGCCGACAGCGACTGTCGCCGCCGCCTTAAACAAATCCCTGCGAGAAACACCCCCATTTTCCTGAGCGGTCGTTTCCGTCGCTTCCACATTGGTCTTTACGGTCGTGTTGAGCATACCGTCTTTTTCCTGCGCCATCGCTAAATCCCTTTCGTTTTTCGTTCCGTGATCAAACTCACGGAATAAAGGCTAAATCGTAAACATTTCTTTCGTGAACGCTACCCGACCATTACTCACAATTGCCTGATTGGCTGTAATAGCGGTCACAGTCGCATCATAACCTTCTTTTGGCCCGGAGTCGGTAGGTTTACCTGTTCGTATGGCATCCACAAACTTCTGGCACATCCAGTAAGTCGGCGTCTGTGTCGGAGCGACTTCGCGGTTTTTGGAAGGCTCTTTACCGTCTTTGAGCAGTTTGGAGGCATCCGCGACCAGAGCGATCCCGGTCTCATCGCCGACTTTTTCCTTATAGGCGTACACTTCCCAACCGAGCGCCGGGGCGTCCGCTTCCTTGAACATCCAGGCGCGGAGTTCGCGCATCAATACAGCGGCGTCCCCACCCTGAAAAATCTCAAACTGACCGTTGAAAGAATTGGCGAGGGTCGCATCGTAATTGAATGGAATCCCGCCGGGATACTCGACAACGCACTGGACGGTGTCGGCGACTTCGCGCCCGTCCTTCCAGGCGAGGATATTACCGAATCCGGTCACCGCCACCGGTTGCGCCTTGAGGAACCAGTTCGCGACATCGAAGGAGTGGATGCCAATCTCCCCGACGATACCCGTACTGGTCGCTTTTGCGAGACGCCAGTTGAGAGCGCTCTGACGGGCGTCATTGGGAGCGGTGCGACGCCAGGACGTTTTCTTATTCCAGCCCGCTTTGGCGGAGGCGACGCTTCCCAGGGCTCCGGTGCGCACAAATTTCAGGACATGGTCATGTTGCGGATTGGTGCGCGAAGGCAGTCCAGCGTGGAAAATCTGTTTCGGCATCGCAGCAATGCCCGCACGGGCGATGGCGCGGGCATCCTCGATAGTGGACGCCAACGGCGCCTCGCAATGGACATGCTTACCTGCCGCAATCGCATCGAGAACAATCTGTTTATGCAGGTGAGTGGGGGTCGTGACCCAGACAGCCTGCACATTTTTGTCCTCAAGAACCTTTTTGTATTCTGTGACCGCTGTCGCTTTCGGAGCGAGTTCCAGCGCCTTTTTGTGCGATGCCGGGTAGTTATCGCAGACATAAAGGACATTTGCGCCCTTGACATACGCCAGATAGGTCAGTATATTGCGCCCTTGTTCGCCTAAACCGATGACAGCGCAACCGACGGGAGTCGCCGGGATCGCATCATCCGCTTCGTTGGTCGCCGGATGCAGTTCTTCGGCATGGAGACCGGAAGCGCTTCCGAGCATCAATCCCAGAGCGAGCGCGGAACCACGCCCCAGAAGTTCACGTCGGGACAGAGAATTTTCGTCGTGGATAGCCATGGATATCGTTCGAATCCTAATCCGGACTATGTGCCGGATGCGTTGTTACTAAGGTTTGAAAATGAAAAAGACGCAGTGGCGTCACTGCTTTTACGCAGTATGTCGCCTTAAACGTTGCCGCGCAAGCGTTTCAGCAAAATTAACGCGTTAGAGAAGGCGAAAGACCGGGAGTATCGTTCCCTTTTTCCAGACCGAGCGCCCAGCGAATGCCGCCGCGCACATGAACCTGATACCAGGAAGATGTCCATACTTCTTGCCGATGCCCAAGGGAAGTATAGAATACGCGACCTTTGCCTTCAACACGCGTCCAGGAGATGGGATAATTGCCGGGCGTTTTATTATTCGGGTGTTTATCCAGACGCAAAAGACTGTGGACGCGAGCCGGATCGAATCCCTTCAGCTGGTAGATTTCATCGTAGACGTTCCGGGTGAGGCCCCACTCTTTTTCCCGTGTCGCCGGGTGCGTCGGGTCGTCGTTGATACAGGACACTTCCACCTGCGGACCATGGGTCAGAAATTCTCCGCCCAGAAAACTCAAGTACTCCTGCCACCCGTGAAAGGTATCGGTCGCCGAATGCACACCGATAAACGCCTTACCCGAGCGTAACCATGCCAGAAACGCCGCACGGTCGGGCAAGGGCAGATCGCCGGTCGTATTGGCAAAGACCACCCCATCGTATTTTTTCAGCGCATCGGCGGTCATTTTCTGGGCGATATCTTCGTCCGTTCGTGCGAAGTCCGTTTCCCAGCCTCCGCCCAATCCCAGAGCGCCGATCACGGCTTCCGCCATAGGAATGGAATCGTGCCGGAAACCCTTCGTCACGGTGACGACCAGAATCCGCTTCGGCGGGCGGGCGTTCGCCGTAGACGTAAGAACAAGGCAGTAAGTCAGAAAAATAAAGAACGCGCAGGTAGTGACCAAGCGGGCGACGGTCTGTGAACGTGAAAAGTGCATTAGCGGTTTATAACCCTGTAACAGAGACAATTGCAGGGACATTCGTTACGGCGGAGGCGCATTCCTGCCCGATTGACTGTGTCAGGACAAATTACCGTAGAACGATGCGTATTTCCTTTCGGCGATCAGTTTTTACCGCTGACCCTGGCGCCGTCGATTCAGGCCGCTTTCACAGTCGAATCAATCGTCGCCATTACTGTCGATTCTAAGACCACGCCGGGCGAGACCGGAACCATGCGCGCCTGCCAGATTTTTCGGATACGCGGAGCCTCCTTTTGCGTCAGCCCAGAGTATGCGGTTCAGATGATCTTCATCGGCGCGATCCGGACCGCTAAAGTCCATGGCGGCGCTACGAAAAGCAAATGAGCGAGCGAGTGGGGCAAGAGCGTTTTGCTTCGGGTTGGGTTGACCGAGCGGAACGGTGTTTGGTAAGGCGACAAACGGGGTCAAATCCGGCGTCTTTTGAAAACAGGAAGTCATCAGAGGCGCTGCGGCATCCTGCTGATTCATCGCAGAAACGCCCAGAATGCGCCCGATGGTATGCAAAACCGAAGTCTGATTGTAAAAATCGCTGATGACGACTCCGCGCCGGGTGTAAGGGCTGATGACCAGACAGAGGGAGCGGTGTCCGTCCACATGATCGAATCCCGCCTGCGGGTCATCCTCCACCACGAAGATACAGGTATCTTTCCAGAATCTACTTCGGGTCACTCCTTCGACAACGCGACCGAGCGCAAGATCGTTATCGGCAAGATAGGCTTGCGGTGTCGGATCGCCCGGCGTCGTCCCCGTCGTATGGTCGTTCGGCAGATAGAGTATGGTCAGGTTGGGTAATTCGCCCGATTTTTCCCATTTCTTGAGGTCTCGTAGAAAAACATCCGCACGAACGACATCCGGGATATCCATATTCCAGCCGGGCGCATCGGGCGAGGAATGCTTTTTCAGGCGTTCGATACCGATTTTATGGGTGAAGGTGATTTTCCCGGTCTTATCCTGCCAATCCTTGAGAATGGCGGCGTAACTGACATCGGGTTTTTCATCGGTGTAATCCATTTCGCCATAATTACGGAAGGACAGTCCCTTATCGAGGATTTTGTCCCAGAGAAAACCGGTCGAGGAGTACGTCAGGGCATCATCGCCGAACGTGTACGAACGCGTGAATCCGCCAAACGCTTTTTCCAGATGGTCGGTGTTGTTGCCTTCCGTCGCCCAGGAATGACCGTCGGCGGAAAGGACGCCATTACAGTAAAAGTTGTCCAGAAGAACGAACTGTTCGGCGAGAGCGTGATGATTGGGCGTGATTTTACGCCCGTACAGGCACAGCGACGGATCGCCATCCCCCTGCTTCAAATCGCCGAAAACCTGGTCGTAGGTACGGTTTTCCTTGATGATATACACGATTCGCTTGATGGACGAAGGTTCCCCGACGCGTTCCGGCACAGGAACATGAACCGCATCCAATCGCCGCTTTTCTCTATCGCGTTGCGCGTCGACCATACGGGAGTCCGCCAGAGCCTGCGCCGTTAACGCGGCGTATTCCCTATCAGAAGGCGTATTCATCCGTTGCAGGACGCCCAGATACTGGTAGACGTTCATCCCTTTCGTATCTTTATTGGCAGGCTCTCCGCGAGAACCGAATCCTTTGGTACTGGCGATATAGAGCGTTCCCTCTTTTATCAGAAGCGCTCCGGGATACCACCCGGCAGGTATCCATCCCTGAATTTTTCCCGCCACCAGATTGAGCGAAGCGACCGCATTGTTTCCGCCACAGGCGATATAAAGCATTGCTCCATCCGTCGATAGAGCCAGCGCATTGGGTTGGCTACCATACGGCAGAACGGTATCCTGCCGCACCGTAAAGGTCTTCAGGATACGATGGCTCGCGGCGTTTACGATGCTGACCGTATCGTCATTGGCATTAGCGACATACAGACTTTTTCCATCCAGCGATAGCGCAAGCGCTCCTGCATGTCGTCCGGTTTCCGTGAGAGCGATGGACTTCCCCACTGTCAGATCGATAAAAGAAACGCCACCACGAAGCGCGACGCCCCGCTCGTCCACCCGTGTAGGCGTCCCCGAAGAATCCGCTTCCCTTTCGCCTTTTACCGGAGGACGCCCACCCCAGACCGAAACATAAGCGATATCGCCTTTTGGCGAAAGCGTGACCGCATAGGGCGCAACCCCGACAGGAATTTCGCGGATGATTTTGCCGGAAGCGATTTCGATTTCCGCCAGCGTATTGTTACGACTGAGACAGACATACAGACGGGATTCGTCCGCATTTGCTGCGATTCCGCAGGGGTAGCTCGCGCCTTTCCCGCCCGGTCCCGGCAGAGCGATACCACGAGCGATGGTCAATGCGCCGTCTTCGCCGACATTCATTTCCCAGACCGTCTTACCGGCGCCGCTCGCCCAGACGCGCTTGCCGTCCTTGCTGACACGAATGCCATGCAGCGATCCGCCGCCGTCTTCGGGGAAGGAAAGACGCTGCCGCACCTTCCAGGACATCGTCTGCGCTACCGTGACGCCTTTATCATCTTTGATATAGACGCTTTCTCCCTGTGGCGACAATGCCATATCCACGGGACGACCGCCATAGGTCAGAATATCTCCGGCAGGTTGGACGCGTTGTCCTGTCGCCACTATCGCCGCATTATCGCCCGTCATCCCGACGGTGTCCTTGCTCCGCGCCTGACGCCATCCGATATTGAGCGCAAGCCCCGTGACAGCAAACACAGTCACTAAAGACGCGGATGTTCCGAGTAAGGCAAACCGGAGAAGGGACTTTTTCATGGCAGAATGACCTATTTCAGCTTTTAAGCGGCGAGCAAGCGGGCAATAAGCGGACGGTAAGTCTGGACGCCGGGAACTTCCCAGTTTGCACGCTTGGCGGCATCATCCCATCGGCGCAGACGAACGGCGTTCGCAAAGTGCGGATTCTTCTCAAACTCCTGAACTTCCTGAGCCGTCATCGGGCCGCCCTGTAACGCAAGGCTTTTTTTGGATGCATCGGAGAGAGCATCGTAGTAGACGGACTCCACCGCGCACAAATACCGCTTTGCAGCGACATGCAGACGCACCGGTTCGGTGACGGCATCGCCAAACCACCGGGAAAGGTAGACATCGCCTTCATCCTCATGGCGTCCATCCTTTCCGACATCCGCCATCTCTTCATCCTGTCCGGGCAGAAGATGGCCTATATCGTGCAGAAGAGCGGCGGCTACAAGGGTTTCGGGAGCGTTTTCTTCAGTCGCCAGTTGCGCCGCCTGCAGGGCATGTTGCGTCTGCGTCACCGCTTCGCCGAAATAGGCGCCGTCCCCACGCTCTTCGAAGTGTGCAATAATTTCATCCACGATAGTGGAAGGGGTTGTCTGAGACATCGGGTTCATCCTTATCATTCAGCGGTTGCGAATCTGTTGCATATCCCGATTTCCGGTGTATATGCCGTATTCGGGAACGGAACAGTTTCAATCGAGTTTTCGACTGGATCGGAGCATTAGTCAGACACTTCGATGCAGATTTCCTTCACTTCGCCTTTGAAAGACATGAGCGCCCGCTAATGTGCGTCAGGTAGAGGCAAGTATCGAAACGGGCATTTTAAATAGACGCGCCCCGCATTTTCAGCGGGACGCGCTTTTGTGCCGTCCGTAAACACGTCGCGGGAGCGGCGGTTTAGTTTTCGCCTGGCGGGTCGTTCCACTGGATATAGCCCAGACCGGAAGCGGTGTTGCCTGGTTCGAACTGCGGGATCATCCAGATGCCGCGGCTGGAGCGGGTGTAGGTCTGTCGCAGGGTCGTAGCGCTATCTCCATCCTTGATCTGGAACCACTTGCTATGACCATCCGCGAATGTAAAGTTGTCGCCATCCTTATGCACGACGCGCATTCGGATTTTGTTGATAAAGTCCGGGGTTTCGATTGTCACATAAGTGCATCCCCAGGTGGAGCCGTATGGCGGTACGCTATTGGAATGCAGGAACGCGATAACGTTGGATGGCTTGTTGATTTCCGCCAGCGAGCGGGGCGTCGTCCAGTTGACCGAGCCATCGGGCGATGTTCCATAATCGCCATCTCCGGGGGAGCCGTAGGACGCATCCGAACCCAGGAACCAGTTATAGGAATAGGAGTTGGTCATCTGCTGACCATTGAAACTTGCACAACCGCCACTGCCGCTGAATACGGTCGGCATGGATGGGCAACGAAACATCTGACGGTTCTTCGTGTAAGGCTGTAACAGAAGCGACCAACCATTGAACGGTTCCCCGTTCGACTTCTTGCCATCGAGAAGCGTATTGGAGTTTTCACCTCCAACAATGACCCACTTTTCATCGTAGTCCTGCGCATACATGAGTGCGGCAAGACCAATCTGCTTACCATTGGAAAGGCAAGAGGTTTGTCGTGCAGATTCCCGAGCCTGTGCAAAAACAGGAAACAGGATTGCGGCAAGAATGGCGATAATAGCGATAACAACGAGAAGCTCAATGAGCGTAAAGGCGGAGCATTTTTGAGAAGCGAACGTCCGCTGAGGGATTAAAGGATTCATAGAGTTTTCTTTTCAACGCCCGAAGGCGAAACGGCATAGGAAAAACGAGATGTTACACTTTATAGAGGAGAGGCTTTGAAGCGACCGCTCCGCCAAAGATTATAGCAGAACCCCGACTGGAGCAGGTTAAATCCATATTAAATTTTGCATCCGTCGGCGAGCCTTCAGTAATCAGGCGAGGGGCTTGAATGATATACTTCACTTCTGGTATGTCAACTCCTATTTCTCTGAATTTGTCAATCGATGAGCAGGTAGCGCTCCTGATGCGAGGGGCGCATAGCGTGGCGCCCGAAGGCGGCCTGAAAAGCAAGTTACAAAAGTCTGCGAAGACTGGGAAGCCGCTGATTGTCAAGCTGGGCCTCGACCCGACAGCGCCCGATATCCATCTGGGGTTCGCTGTTGTACTACGCAAGATTCGTCAGTTTCAGGATCTGGGGCATACGGTCGTGATTATCATCGGTGACTATACTACCCTCATCGGTGACCCGTCCGGTCGTTCCGCCACACGCCCGATGCTCTCCGAAGAGGAAATCAAGGCGAACGCTTCCACTTATGTGGATCAATTGGCGCAGATTCTGGATCGTACAAAGACCGTGGTGCGATTCAATGGCGAATGGCTCGGGAAACTTTCCTTCGCGGATCTGGTGCGCCTGACTAGCAAGATGACCGTCGCGCAAGTCCTGACCCGCGAAGATTTCCGCAAGCGCTGGGATGCCAGCCAGCCAATCTCCCTGCATGAACTTCTGTACCCTCTGGCACAGGCGTATGACTCCGTCGCCATCGAAGCGGATATCGAAATGGGCGGGCAAGACCAGACCTTCAATATTCTCGCCGGGCGCGATTTGCAGGAAAACCTCGGACAGGAACCGCAAATCGGGATGTTCATGCCTCTGCTCGTCGGTCTTGACGGGCAGAAGAAGATGTCCAAATCACTGGGCAACTATATTGGCATCAATGAGGCGCCCCTCTCGCAGTACAGTAAAGCGATGAGCATCGGCGATGAACAGATGCACGAGTACTTCCTCCTTTGCACCGATGTTCCTGAACCGGAGTTCAAGAACTTGCTGACGACTGTCGCCAACCCCATGGAAGCGAAACACCGACTTGCGACGGAGATTGTCACCATTTACCACGGCGCGGAAGCGGCGGCAGCGACTTCCGCTGAATGGAAGCGAGTCCATAGTGCGGGAGAGTTTCCGGCGGACGCTCCCGAAATCACCGTGACGGAGAACCCTATCGGCATCATTGCACTGGTCCGCCTGTGCAATTTCGCGCCTTCCAACGGTGAAGCGAAACGCCTGATCGAACAAGGTGGAGTCCGCTTGAACGGCGAACAGGTGAAGGATCCGAAATCGGAAGTTACTATCACTGAAGGAGCGCAATTTCAGGTCGGCAGACGGAATTTCGCCCGTCTACGTCTTTAAAGCGCGGTTCACCCGGTAACTATCGAATTCGGCGACAACCTCACAGAGTTGGGCGTCCAGACGCCTGTGCGTCTCCTCCGCGAGAGTTGCCGGGACGCCGCCATAGAAGGCGTCGGCAATGGCGCCGACAATCGATGCCAGTGTGTCGCTGTCACCGCCGAGGGCGACCGCCTTACGAATGGCGTCTTCCCAGTCGGAACTTTCCAGAAAAGCGCACAGGGCGGCGGGAACCGTCCCCTGACACGTCACATCAAAAGAATAACCCGCCTGTAGTTGAGCGTAGGGCATACTCAAATCGTATTTGAAGGCGGCGGTGACGTACTTGCGTATCGCGCTCTGGTCTACGCCGGTACGCGCCAGAAACTGGGCGGCTGCGATGCACTGCGCCCCCTTGATTCCCTCCTCATGATTGTGTGTCACCTCAGCGGAGCGGCGGGCTTCGGCAAGCGTTTCTTCCAGTGTATCGAAGGCAAAACCGATGGGGCCGACGCGCATCGCCGAACCATTGCCATAACTGTTGTACGGTTCCCGGCTCTGTGATTTCGCCCACTGGATGAACGACTTGCCGTAACCGGCGTTGGGATAGAGATGAAAAAACCGACGGTAGTTCCCGGCATAATCGCCATCTCCCATCAAAGCCTGGGCGGTCGCTATAGTCATCACGGTATCGTCCGTGAACCGGGAGGCGCTACTGAACAGCGGGAAATCCTCGTGTTTGATAGGGAAATGCTCGTAGGGTGATCCGATGATGTCTCCTGCAATTGCGCCCAGCATAGTTTATTCCTTTCAAATGGAGAGCGTCGTATCGATAGCAAGCGGGCGTAGAGGAAAATGTGCCGCTTTCCCTGAATGTAACGGAGTATGCACACGATTATATCCACTATCGATTCGCCCTGGCAATTTGCCGAACGACTCCCCGCAGAGCGTGATTTCAACCTGCCCCAGGGCGGCGAAAAGCTCTGGTTGCCCGCGCAGGTCCCCGGTCATGTCCACGAAGACCTGATGCGGAACGGCGTCATTGGCGACCCCTTCTACCGCATGAATGAACGGGGATGCGCATGGGTGGATGAAACCGACTGGACCTACCGCACGACTTTTGTCGTGGATGCAAAACGTTTTGCGGCGCGAGGAGAACAGGGCAAGCATTTCCTGCACTTTCACGGGTTGGATACGATCTGCCGGGTTTTTCTGAACGGTATCCGCATCGGGGCGACGGAGAACTTCTTCATTCCGCATCGCTTTGATGTGACAGAGGCTATACGCGAAGGCGACAATGAATTGCGTGTGGAGTTCGATTCCGCTTTGCGCATCGGCCTGAAGCGGGCGGAGGCGTATCTGGGGGATGGAACCAGTACGCGGGGCAAGATGGCCTACTTCAATTTCGGTCCTCGCGCCTTTGTTCGCAAGCCTCAATATATGTTCGGGTGGGACTGGGGGCCGGAACTCATTTCCTGCGGTATCTGGCAACGCGTCGAACTGGAAACCATTCCCGTCGCGGAAATAACTGACTGGCGCTGGGAGCACCGTCCAACGGACGATGACGAAATCGAAATTACCGTCTCGGCGGAAATTCAGCAGTACGCCCCGACAACAGGGCTAATTTTCCGTGCAGACCTTTTCCCATGGAACTGGTACGTCTGGGCGGATAATATCAAACGAACCGTGGAAGGGCAAATCCCAGTAGAGGATAAACCCAACCAGCGGATCACGCTACGATTCACCTTGCCCGCTTCCGCCGTGCGGGAATGGAATGTGGGCGTTCCGGATGTTCAAGACGATGCCAGCCCCAGCGAGCAGCCGCTTTACCGTCTCACTCTCTCTTTGGAGCAATCCCCGAATGCGAACGCAGACAACATAAAGATAAAGCCGTATCTGTATAAGACGCATCATGTGGTCGGGTTTCGGAAAATCGAACTGATTCGAGAACCGGACAGCGACGGGAAGGGCGAAGGAATGCTTTTCCGTATCAACGGGAAGGACACCTTCATGAAAGGCGCGAACTGGATTCCCGATCATTGCTTCCCTGCCACCATTTCGCCTAAAACCTTGCGTCGCCGGTTGGAGCAGGCGCGGGATGCTGGCTTCAACATGCTTCGGGTCTGGGGCGGCGGCTACTACGAGACGGAGGAATTCTATTCCCTCTGTAACCGCTTCGGCATTCTGGTCTGGCAGGACTTTCCTTTCGCCTGCTCCTCCTATCCCGATGATCTTCCGGAATTCTGCGAACAGATTCGTCAGGAAGCGATAATCGCTGTCCGACGACTTCGCCATCAGCCCTGTCTGGCGCTCTGGTGCGGCGGCAATGAAAATCTCGAACTATTTCAGGGACGATGGAACGGCGCATTGCAGGCGACCGAATTCTTTGGCGACCGTTTGATCCACGAAGTATTACCCGAAGTCCTTGCCAAGGAAGACGCGACGACGCCCTACTTGCCCAACTCGCCCTACGGTGATGCGGGTGAGGGAAACTCACAGAACGAAAACTACGGCGATTCGCACTACTGGAATGTCTGGCACGCCAAAACGCCCGAAAGCACCGGCGACTGGACGAACTACGCCCTGTCGAAAACGCGGTTCTCCTCTGAGTTCGGATTCGCGGCCCCCGCCAGTCCCGCCACCTGGGATTCCTGCATGGCGCCGGAAGATAAACGCGCCGATTCTCCGGTCTTCCACTGGCATGATAAAACGCGCAAAGGCGCGGACAAGTACCTCGCGTACATCAGGATGCACTACCCCGATCCGCAGACCTTTGAAGATTTGATCTACTATGGTCAGTGCAATCAGGCGGATGCCCTGCAATTCGGCGTCGAACACTGGCGACGGCTCAAGGGGCGGTGCTGGGGAACCCTTTTCTGGCAATTGAATGACTGCTGGCCCACTCATTCCTGGGCGGTCGTGGATTCCCTCGGCGAACCGAAGGCGGCCTATTATGCGACAAAGCGCTTCTATGCGCCGTTATTGCTGTCACTGTTCCGCGAGGGAGAAACGGTTTCCGCACATCTGGTGAACGATACTCTGGAATCGGTTCCGGGCATCCTTACCCTGCGACTCCTGACATTCGACGGCGAGGAACTGTCACGAATGGAAATGGAAGCGACCGCTCCCGCTAATGCCGCCTCCGGCGCAATCCTGACAATGGATGCATCGGACTCCCGCGACGCCTTTATCTATGCCGCTTTTCACGTCAGTGGCGCGTTGATGGCGGAAAATTTCCAACTGCTGGCGGAACCGAAGGATATTCGTCTGCCAGACCCGGCATTTTCGTTCTCTGTCAACAGTACCAGACCGCTGAAAACAGGAACGGCGGAAATAACCATCTCCGCCGCCCGCTTCGCCCGTTATGTCTGGTTACAGTGTGAGGATGTGGAAGGGCAACCGCGCTTCACAGACAACTTCTTCCATCTGGCGCCCGGACAAACACGAACTATCACGGTGACGAACTTACGGACGGACATGACAGCGGAAGCGCTAAAAGCCCGACTGCGCCTGCGATGGCGTTAGGCGATTCAATCCATACCGCTGTAGGAGACCGGTTGCAGTTCCACGGTGGTGCGCAGGCGCTTCGGGTCTGGCGTCGGCAGGTTAGTGCGAATCAATAGAGGGATCGTCGCTTTGGGCGCGATATCGATAGTCACTCGCAAGGTACGGTCTGGAAGCATACGCATATCGGTGGACTTACGGCGAATGATGTGGAAAGCGACGCGTCCTCGGACCGGCGTCTCCGACCGATTCTCAGCGCGAACGCATAGCAGACCATCCGCGCCCCAGGCGACATTTGTCAGGCGGATATCCTGCAAACGTTCCTGTGGGATCGCCTCGGAGTAGGGGTCGTCCTGATAATCCGTCCAGACCTCACCAATTTTGACCTGCGCGATGCCCGTGAGGCGGTTACGCCGCACTTCATATCCGCCGAAAGAAACATCCTGCCAGCGAATCGCTATCAGATAAGCGCCGCCGCCCACCAGCGCCAGCGCCAGGATCAGAGCGATTCGTGGCAAGAATGTTATTTTCATGGAGTTTATTCGCCCTCTTCAGGACGGACGAAGGGCAGTTCGGACACTTCCGCCGCCCGACCTCCCACCAGAACGGCGGTTCCGGAAGCGGCCTGTTCCATGCGAACATAACCCAGTGCGATTGCCATGTTCATCTTCGGTGACCATGCGCCGGAGGTAATTCTTCCGATTTCTTTGCCATCTTCCAGCGTCACAACAGCTTCCGGCGCAGGAGCGGCGCCACCATCGCGCAGAATAAACCCGGCGAAAGTACGGTTAGTATGACCGCGAGCGTCGATTCGTGCGACAATCTCCTGCCCGACATAGCAACCCTTTTTATAAGAGATCGCCCGCGATGTCTGCCCGGTCTCGGGCGCGAGGACACGGCTATCGAAATCGACGCCGAACAAAGGAACGCCCGCCTCAACGCGCAACGCCGTCAATAACTCCGGATCGGCGGACGCTACCGTCACCGATGCAGTTTCCGCCGAGGAGCGTAACTCATCGATAAAAGCGGTGACCGCCTGCGGCGATCCATAAATATCGAATCCGGGAACGGAAAGAAGGTGCGTCGCGGCGAAGAGCAGATCGCCATGCATCCGGTTGCGCCCTTCCAACCAGCTATCTTCCACTGTCACTCCGGCGCGGATGAGCATTTCGGAGGCGCGATTTCCCCCGACAAAGACCTGCGCCGTAGCCGCTGTGACATCCTCGATTTTACACTTCTCCATAATGAGATATTTATCGAGCGTCTCCGCAACGAACGACGCCTGTTCCGGTTCCAGATCCAGAAGCAGGTATTCTTCCGTCGCCAGAACCCGCATATCGTTCAGGATATGTCCGGTGGCATCCAGCAGGAAGGCGTAACAACCGGTTCCCGGCGTCAGGTTCGCCACATCGTTGGTGATCATGCCCTGCAAAAAAGACTGGCGTTCATGTCCGGTCAGACGAAGGCGTCCACGTGTGGAGCGTTCGACGGCGAAAACGGCAGGAGCCATAAGCGTTTCACTCATTTCGTAATTTATCTATCCTCGGCTTCAAACCGGGTAACGGGTTCAGCGATACGGTCGATATCCAGACGGCGGGCGTCCACATATCCCGGCGAATAGCGATCATCTCCCCATTCAGTGATAATAACCCCCGCCCCTCCCGCCGCATGGATAAAAGCGTTTCCTTCAAGATGCATTCCGACATGGGTGATCCTGTCGGGCTTTCCAAAGAAAACCAGGTCGCCGGGTTGTAACTGGTTCCGCTCTACCGGAAAAAACCGGGGGTCGTTGCGCTGAATATCCGCATCGCGCCGTAAAGTGATACCGCAAATCAGGTAGCAGAGTTGCACAAACCCCGAACAATCCAACCCAAAGCTCGATGATCCTCCCCAGAGATACGGCGTTCCAGAAAACTCCGTCCCCCATCTTGCGGCGGTCGCTCCGAGGTTCTCCGATTCCGGCAGCGTTAGAGGCGCGAGGGATTGCGTTTTCACCCATCCCTGTTCCGTTTCGTCGGCGAGAGTAATGCGCGTCCATTCGCCGTCCGTTTCGTTCTCCATCATTACCCCGGAAAGAACCGAGAGACGCGCCAATAGACGTGAATCATTATCGGGCTTCTGGCGCACGTCAGCGAATGGCGTTGAGATACAGGTCAGCGTAGACGCTTCCCGGACTGGTCTTAGCCAGCGTAAGTCCGCCCATCCGCGATAAGCATCCTCACCTTCCGCCCATATCCAGCCATTTTCGATACGGATTTCCGTCAACTTCTGTCCCATACGCGCCTGCGAGACGCGTTCGGCATCGTTACCAGGCTTAGCCTGTAAATGAATGACATTATGCACGACGGAATATATGGATGATTGGCTCATAGGCTTATTCTACCGCCTTGTCAACTATGTCAACTTCTTCCCTCAGGCTTTCTTCCCTATCTCAAATATTTACGAGACTTATTTGCAACTTTTAAACCTCTCAAACACTGCCTGTACACTCCAAATTAATCATCTTATTCCACTTTATATTCTTTCACAGATGAATTTTCCAGATTTTTCAATAATTAAGATTTAGCAAATTCGTTTGCGAATCAGCCTCCAAAAGTGATATAATGTATCTGTTAATCGAATATAGGAAGATTTAATAGGGACAACATCTCCTCAGGGGAGAGGTTGTCTTTTTTGCGTTTCTGGGGCGAAACCTTTGTGCAGAGGCGGCGGTAAGGTATGCACGACGGATAGAGAACAAGAGACGCACACATGAAACGAAAAATAAGTTTGTGGAGGAACCTGAAGATTCTGGTCGTTACGGCGAGTATGGGCGCAATTGTGGGAGTATGGGGAGCGTTCGCTATCGATACAGTCGAGCGAAAACAGGCGGCGCAGGGACAATCTCCCGCTATGTACTGCGTATTATCGCACACATTGGCGACAACTCACCGACCATAAAAATCGGTCTGAAGATTACAGCAGATCCTTCCAAAACTTCAGAAAAGCCCTCCTGTCCTCTTCGATCGTGATCGAAGAGGACAGGAGGGCTTTTCCGCTTATTCTCCCTTGCGGGAGCGGTTCAGCAGAGCCGCCACCGCCGCGATTGGTGATTCTCCGGTAAAGAGTAGCGAGGCGACGACGCTACAAACCGGCATTTCCACTCCTCGCGCTTCCGCTACCGCCACCAGGGCTTTTGCTGTCGGAACGCCTTCCGCTACCTGCCCAAGACGCGCCAGAATAGTCTGCAGTGGCTCCCCTTTGGCAATACCCTCGCCGACACGCCAGTTACGGGAAAGACGAGATGCGGCGGTCGCCATCAAATCCCCCACTCCCGCCAATCCGTAAAAGGTTTCCACATTCGCGCCGCTGGCGACTCCCAGTCGCGCCATTTCCGCTAACCCTCTTGTCAGTAGCGCCGCCTTTGTATTATCGCCGTAACCCAGTCCATCGGAGACACCCGCCGCAATAGCCAGCACGTTCTTCACCGCGCCGCCGATTTCCACGCCCATGCGGTCACTGCCCGTATACACGCGGAATGCGGGACGACTAAAAAGATCGACGATACGCTCCGTAGCATCCGCATCCGGCGAGGCGGCGACCGCGGCGGTCGGAACCCCTCGGGCTACCTCCACCGCAAGGTTAGGGCCGGAAAGAGCAGTAATCGGAAACGAATCGCCCAGTATTTCCGTTGCGATTTCCGAAGGAAACAACCCCGAAGAGTCCATGCCTTTCGCCGCAAGGACGATATCAGCGCCGGGCTTGAGGCGTTTGGCGACTTCGGCGAGGACGCTTCGCACCCCGTGAGAAGGAACGGCGATTACAACGCAATCCGCACCGCCGACAGCGACCGCTGCGACCGCTGTCGGCAGTATATTTTTCGGAAAGGGGAACCCCGGAAGATAGCGCCGGTTCTCGCGGTCGGACGCAAGAACGGCGGCGAAGGGCGGCGTCCGATCCCAGAGACGCGTCTCATGGCCTCCCGCCGCCAGCAACAATCCCAGCGCCGTCCCCCACGAGCCAGCGCCCATGACAGCGACGACTTTCTTTTCTCCTGATGTCATCATTATTTCCACACCGTATCACACTCTGTTAGCCGGGGTTACATGGTATCCATCGCGACAATCAATCCCGTCACCTTTATCCTGTCATCCTCATAGCCAGACAGGGAAGGGCAAAACAAGCTCGTCACTGTATATGATCCGACTCGCGCCAGATCAGCAAGAAAGATAGACACAAACGGGAAGTCTGAGTCCATCTTTAAGAATGGATTCGATGCGCTATCCATACATTACCGTTAGTTAGTGATGCCTATTCCCAGAGGACGAGAGGCAGTTCATGCGGAAGGATGGCATCCTCATTGTGAGGCATCACGCGCACCGAGAAGCCCAGTCGCCCGCTCCGTTCCGATGGCAGGTTGCTGACGAAACGGTAGACGCCGCCTTCATTGCCATGAGAACTATCCTGATTCATCGGAATCGGTTGAGCTTGTATCAGATTACGATCCGCATCCACCGGCCCCACATACAACTGCACCGAGACATCCGAAGGTGTCAGGGAGCCTAATTGTACCAATGCCTCCACGGGAGCGGAATCTCCGGCGCGAAGTTTATCGTTTGCGACGTTCACCGAGAGGATTTTGACGTTGTGCCAGCGGGAGCGCAGTTTACGCTTCCATTCGACCAGTGCACGGGCAAGCGCGTAATCGTTTTCGTCCACCCGCTTTGCACGGCGGGCGGCGGGAACATAGTACGTCTCCGCGTACTCGCGTACCATACGTTCGGTCGTATAGACAGGAGCGAGTTTCTTCATGGACGCCTTCATTTTAGCGATCCAACCCTTAGGCAATCCATCGGCGTCCCGATCATAAAAGAGGGGCGCGATGCTTCGTTCCAGAGTCTCATAGATATCCTGCGCTTCCACATAGTCTTGATATCCGAGATCGTCATATTCCTCGCCGCGCCCGATTTCCCAGCCGACGGAAGGATCATAGCCTTCCGCCCACCAGCCATCGAGAACGGAGAAGTTCAGACCGCCATTCGGGATCACTTTCATGCCGGAGGTTCCCGACGCTTCCATCGGGCGACGCGGATTATTGAGCCAGACATCTACGCCCTGCGTGAGATACCGCGCCATATCAATGTCATAATCTTCGAGGAATACCAGACGGCGACGGGCGGAGTCCTGTCGCGCAAAATGCACGATGTGCTGAATCAGTTGTTTTCCCGCATCATCTTTGGGGTGCGCCTTTCCGGCGAAGACAAATTGCACCGGTCGCTCCGCATGATTGAGCATACGTAACAAACGTTCGCCATCGCGCAACAGCAGATCGCCGCGTTTGTAGGTCGCGAAACGCCGTGCAAAACCGACGGTCAGGATATCGGGATTCAGGATATTGCGGGCGTCGTCGATTTCCTGCTCGGAACCGCCGCGCTTGACAACACGGGAAACCTGATACTCTCGCGCCCACTCCACCATTTTGTGGCGGCGCAGACAATGCGTATCCCATAAAGCGGCGTCAGGAATAGCATCCGCTTTCGCCCAGTAATCGGGGTCAGCGATATTTTCCGCAGAGAGTTCGCCCAGATGGCGTGTCAGCAAATCCGCCATTTCACTGGAGGTGAAAGAAGCGGTATGGATGCCATTGGTGACACTACCGACCGGGACTTCGTCCAGTGGCAGATCGGGGAATGAGGCTTGCGCCATCTGTCGTGAGACGACCCCATGCAGTTTGGAGACGCCATTGACATAACGCGCATGACGGAACGCCAGAACCGCCATATTGAACTTCTCGTCAGCGTCTCCCTGATTGCGCCTTCCGCGATCCATCAGTTCCTCGAAACGGATGCCCAGAGCCTCGCTGGCGTATTGCGTAAAGTATTTCGTCATTAGATCGTAGGGGAACAGGTCGAAGCCTGCCGGAACCGGCGTATGCGTCGTGAACAGGTTGCCCGCCGCCGCCGCCTCACTGGCATCCGAGAAGGACAAACCCTTTTCCACAATCAAACGGCGAATCCGTTCGAGGGCGAGGAATGCGGAGTGTCCTTCATTCATATGGCAAACGGCCGGATGGATATTCATCGCTGCCAGAGCGTGAATGCCGCCGATGCCAAGGACGATTTCCTGCTGAATCCGGGTCTCATTATCGCCGCCGTAGAGGTTTCCTGCGATATACCGATCCGCCTCAGAATTTTCCGCCTGATTCGTGTCCAGGAGATACAGGGCTATCCGTCCAACCTGCGCCTTCCAGATTCGCGCCCAGACCTGCCGACCGGGGAAGGTAACCGCAATCAGGAACGGAGCGCCATCCTCACCCGGAACCGATTCAATTGGCAAAGAGTAAAAATCCGTCGTCGGGTAATTTTCCATTTGCCAGCCGTCTGCATTGAGAGCTTGCCGGAAATAGCCCTTCTGGTAGAGAAACCCGACGCCCACCAGCGGTAACCCCAGGTCAGAGGCCGCCTTCAGGTGATCTCCCGCCAGAACGCCCAACCCACCCGAATAAATCGGAAGGCTTTCGGCAATGCCAAACTCAGCGGAGAAATAGGCGATACGAAAATCCGCCGGAAACTCCGCGCCATAGGTGCGTTGCCACCACAGGGGATCATCCATGTAGCGACGAAACTCACCGTAAACCGATGCAAGCCGGGAAAGAAACGCAGAATCCTGCGATAATTCGTTCAGACGCGATTGCGGCAGGAGACTAAGCAGTTTCGCCGGGTTATGGTTGGATTCGACCCAGAGTTCTGGGTCCAATTCGATGAATAGATGACGGGTCGCATGATCCCACGACCAGCGCAGGTTATAAGCCAGTTCGTGCAGCGGTGACAGGTTTTCCGGCAGGGAAGGCGTGACAGTATAGGTATGTAAAATTCGCGGCATAACGCGGTTAACTTCCTTTCGGCTTATTTAGGTTAAGCCATCCCGCTCCCTCGCGGCATGCAAAGTATACCCGAACTTGAAGTCATAAACTTGAATTCGTAAAAGTACGGAAAGGTTTGCTCCCGTTAAAATAACGCCAGTTGGACAGACTGAGAATGTGTGCGGTACACCAGCGAAGGGACATCGCGCAGAGCGACTTCGACGGCGGCAGGGGAAGTCTTGTGCCCTTCGGCGCGAAAACGTTTCTTCCAGTAATTCAGCGCCATACGCGGCGTATTATTGACTTCCGAAAGATGAGATAGCCAGACACAGACAGGACCATGCTCCTCGGTATGCGAGAGAATCAGGTCACAGGCATCGCTGTTGGATAAATGCCCGTTCTGCGCGAGAATACGCGCCTTCAACGATTCCGGATACGGTCCGAACTGCACTTTATGAACATCATGGTTCGATTCGATGACGATTAACGATGTCCCCCGGCACGCCTCACGGAATTCCGGCGTGACAATCCCCGTATCCGTCGCATACGCCAGCGAACAACTGCCAAAAGAAACGCGGAAGCCGGTCGGGTCAGCGGCATCATGCCTGATCGGAACGGAACGGACGCCGAACGCGCCGATGCCTCCCTCGTCCCCCGCTTCCAGAATCCGGTGCGGGGCGTCCCTGTTTTCCTGAGCGAAAAGCGTTTGCAGCGTCCCAGACGTTCCCACGAGCGGGACGTTATATTTCCGGGCGAAGGGAATCGCTCCCTTAACATGATCGATATGCTCATGGGTCAGCAAAATTCCGCTGAGAGAAGACGGGGCGACTCCCCGCGCTTCCAGAAGACGTTTGAGCGTCCGAACGCCCAATCCGGCATCCACAAGCAGAGAAGCATCTGCGGCAGTTACCAGTATGGCATTCCCAGAGGAGCCCGAAGCCAGGCAATAAACGGTAAATTCCTCGCTCATTGATCTTTATGATACGCAAAACGGAGCATCACCGTCAAAACAGGCTTTCCGCTTCACACTAATTTTTTTGGACGCTTTACGGAACACCGTAAAAGCGTGTATAGTCGAGAAATTCAGCAGGCGATCCTTCGCGCCACGATAGCAGGTTGCGTTCAAGGGGGCGTTGACAGATGACGGTTAAAAGTTTCGTCCGGTTTATTATTGGCATTGGCATCGCCATTTTGCTTTTGTCTCTGGCGGCGCCGCCCACAGGCATTCCTCGCGCACAGCTATTTCCTCCCATGTTTATCTATGGCAGCGCAACCGGAAAAGCGCAGGGTGTGGTGACAAAGACCTACACCGAGATGACGCGCAACATTTTCAAGACCGGCGAGCGCAACAGCCTTGTCGATTATGAATTTCAGGGGCCGTATGTTCCGCTCCTTCTGGCGAACAAGCCCTCCGGCGCCGGTGATACCGTGAAATATGCGGGAACGGTACAGGTATCCAATGACTCACTCAATAGTTTCACGGTGGGAATGCCGGTTCCGATCCGCTACGAAAAGACCTACCCGGTTATCAGCGGTATCGATCAGGCGAATGGCGGTCGCAATATCGGGCAGGGAAGCGGTCTGTTGAGCGGATGGCTTATCTGGGCGTTCGTCACCCTGACACTCGGGTATATTATTGCGGGTTTTCTGGAGCGAATCATGCTCCGCGAAAGTTACTGAGACGCCTTTAGAATATCCAGCGCTGACCTGTTCGCGGTAGAATATCCCCCGTATGGCTTCTTCCCTGTCTACAAAACTCCGCATTGCGGGGTCGGTTCTTTTCGCCTCCGGGTTTTTCGATGCAATCGCAGGACGCTTTTTGTGGTCGCCCGCCGCACGGCAGGCGACCGGCGGCGATGACGGTGCAGAAACCGACCAGTCGCAGCCGGATCGGCGCGAATGGCGCGATTGGGCGGGCGCGATCCATGTCCATTCGACCTATTCGGACGGCGGCGGCGATATTCCCACAGTCATGGCGGCGGCGTGCGAATCGGGCGTCGATTTTGTCTTACTGACCGATCACAATACGCAACGTCCCCTGCGCGACAACTGGGAAGAGAAATATCCGACGCGCCCGCTGTTGCTCATCGGGACTGAAGTGACCGTAGAAGCGGGAGCCTTCCTGCTGGCGCTGGAGATGCCGCCGCAATGGGAGCCGGAAAAGGGGCGTCCGCCGCAGGAAGTCATCGATGAAGTGATCGCGCACGGCGGCCTGCCCCTGATTTCCCTGCCCTTCGATGTCAAACACCCCTGGCGTGAATGGGAGGCGCAGGGTTGCGAGGGCCTGGAAGTCCTGAATCTCAGTACGATTGCCCGTCGCCATATCAATCTTCTCTCGGCGCTGTGGATACTGCCCCTGGGATTTTTCGCCGGACAACGCGCCGCCCTCAAAGCGTTGGTCACGCGCCCGGATGCCGCCCTCGCCCGCTGGGACAGCCTTACGGCGGACGGCAAGACAAGCGTCGGTATCGGCGCTCTGGATGCTCATGCCCTGATGAAGATCGGCAAGAAGAAATATGCGATTCCTTCCTATGCCGACACATTCTATGCAGTTACGACGCACGTTCTTCTTCCTTCCGGATTGGAGAACCGGAACGATCTCCGGACAGCAATCCATGACGCCTTTCGCAGGGGTCGATGCTACTTTTCTTACGATTGCTTTGGCGACCCTCGCCCGGTACGCTTTACCGCGAAAAGCGGGTCGGAGGTCGCGATTATGGGAGAAAGCATCGTCCGTATCGGTTCCGCCGTCACCCTGAGCGCCTCCGCCGCGCCGGGGACTTTGCTCCGTTTGTTTCATCAGGGGCATATTGTCGCGGAATCCAGGACGGGTTCGTTACGCTTCGAGGCACGGGAACCGGGGGCGTATCGTATCGAAGGATATAAGATTCCCTTCCGGTTGGGAGCGCTCTGTCTGGGAGCGCGTCCCTGGTTTTTTACGAACCCCATCTATGTGCGCCCGGTTTGAGAAGAAGTATCGCAATCTGTTACATTTTCCTCCCGACTATTCCCCCGATAAAACGTGCATACAGCGAAAAACGTGGTATGATCCATCGGAACTTTTTGTCCGCAACATTAGTTTTATAAAGCGGATGTCGTTGCGATGAGGCAACCAGAGAGTTTTTGGACGCCCAAAGACGTGGGCGAGTCAGCGTAGAAAAAGGTTCGCTGATGCATCGTGATTTAAGATGGACGCTTTTCCCATGTGTTTGTGCTTTAGAATGAAGGAGTACGTGTGCGACAACCAAATCTGCCACAGTGCAGAAGAGGATGGTCGAGGGACGCTATGATTTCTGCTAAGTCTGACAAAACATTGACGTTCGAGCTACATCCGCTGTACGCTTCGATTCTCACCGATGGCATGACCGTTCGCGAAGGAGAAGTCCTCGGGCTCGATGGCGACCTTCGTCGCGTGATGGTTGCGCCCTATGACGGTATTGTGCGCCTCCTTGTTACCGGAACTGGAAACGAGCGACGTGTCAAGGTCTATCTCAACGAGGTGGCGGGACGCCGCGATTCTTTCGCCGCCGGACGACGATAATCTCCGTTATTGTTTAGCCGGCGCATAGCCTTCCGCAAATGAACCCGGATGAACAAATCTTCCCCAGAGCGACGACGGGGCCGCCGCCCTGCTGACGCAGAACAGCGACGCGCTACCGTCGTACAGGCGATTTCCGAATTGGAAGAGTCGCGCGTTCCTTTTTCCATGGCGGATGTCGCGGATCGTGCGGGGATTTCCCGTGCGACGCTTTATCGTGACGCCGCCTTACGCGCTCTGATCGGCAATCGCGGCGACGGCCCAGAGACTCGACCAGTCAACTTCCGCGATGTCGAAAAACTCAAAGCGCGAATCACCGAACTCGAACGTGTCCGGCGGGAATTACGCCGGACGGTGCGCGAAGCGGAAGAAAAAGCGGATATCTCCGAAACCCGCGCCCGTGATTTTGAACGCCGCCTCAACGCCGCGCTTTCGGATGCGATGCAGGATCGGGCGGAACGGGAAGCCTTCGAAGAGGGATTCGCCGCAGGTCAGAAAGCCGCCCAGAATCGCCCCGTATCGGGACGCGGAACGGCGTCCAGCGATATGATGGGTATCGCCGCAAAAATGCCTCGTGAATCTCTTTTGAATGCGCGTCGCACGCTTGCCCGTGTCTTACACCCCGACCTTTTCGCCAGCGACCCTGCCGCCGCCATTTTAGCGACGGAGATTCTGAAGCAGTTGAACGCTGTCGCTGGTATGCACCGCTAACTTTTCCCGGTTAACACTGCACGAGCGCACTTCTTATTTATAAGAATGACTGTGGTTCTTCTTCGATAGATTGCGTGCGTAACAAATCGTTATTGCTCTACCCTCCCGTGAAGCGCTATAATCCGTCATCTTCCAAGGCCTGATTAAACTTTACTGAGGGGAGCCTTCCGCACTTGGGCAGTTTTCTTGTTTCCCGTCGCGTCGCACTTTCCATTCTGACGTTCGCCGCTGTTTCCCTGACCTTTACCGCCGGTTGCAACAATACGGGGAGCGGTACTGCTGCATCGCCTGCCGCAACCGGTTCCGCCGTCGCTGCAGGCAGTAAAACGCCGGGCGTTCTCAAGTATCCGTTGACCGCCGAACCTACAACCTTTGATCCTGCGATGGTCCGTGATGGCGTGACCATCGATTTGTTACAGAGCGTCTATGAAGGTCTGGTCGGATGGAGCGAAAAGAATGAAGTCACGCCGCTTATTGCGGCGGAGCTACCAAAACTCAGCGCCGATAAAAAGACATATAACTTCACCATTCGCGACGGCGTAAAGTTCCACAACGGACGAGCCATTACCGCCGAAGATGTGAAATATTCCCTGACCCGCGCCCTCGACAAGCGCCTCGCTTCGCCGGTCGCTATCAACTACCTTGACGATATCGTCGGAGCGAAGGAACTCAACGACGGCAAGACAACCGAACTGGCGGGCGTCAAGGTCATCGATCCGAAAACGGTCTCCATTACGCTGGTTGCGCCCCGCGCTTACTTCCTCGGAAAATTGACCTATGGCACCGGCTATGTGCTGCCCAAAGAGGAAGTGGAAAAAGGCGAGAAAAACGCGGCGGGAGTTTATATCGTCACCGCCAAAAGCGCCGTGGGAAGCGGACCGTTCAAAATGCGGGAGTATCGCGGTCAGGACAAGGTCGTACTGGATGCCAACCCGGACTACTGGGCGGGATCGCCAAAGCTAAAGTCCATTGAGAGACCTGTCATTCTGGATAGCAAGACGGCGCGTAACCTTTACGATTCGGGCGACCTCGATTACATCACTCTGGAGAAGGGCGATTACGAGATCGAGAGCGCTAACCCGGCTTTGAAAGACCAGATCAAACTCTGGGATCGGGCGTCCACGTTCTACCTCGGCATGAATCAGACCAACTACGCCCCCTTCAAGGATCGTCGCGTTCGTCAGGCGTTCGCCCATGCAATCGATAAAACGGCGATTGTGAAGAATGTCCTGATGGATGTCAATCAACAGGCGGAAGGCGTCGTTCCCAAGGGGATTTTCTCCTATGACACGACATTCAAGGGACTGCCCTACGATCCGGAGGCATCGAAGAAGCTTCTGGCGGAAGCGGGATTTCCGGAAGGCAAAGGGCTTCCCCCGCTCACCCTCTACTTCCGTGAACAGCAACCCGACCTGCGTAAGACCGCCGAGGTTATCAAGGAACAGTTAGGTGCGGTGGGAATCAATATCCAGTTGAACGAAATGGAATGGGGAGCGTACCTCCGGCTCAACGAACAGAAGAAAATGGACCTGTTCCATATGCGCTGGGCAGCCGACTACCTCGATCCGCAGAACTTCCTCTCGCTTCTGCTGACTACCAAAGGCACGGAAAACTACACCAGTTATAGCAACCCGGCATTCGACGCCCTTTGCGCTCAGGCGGACGCCGAAAGCGATCTCGCCAAACGCACTGAACTCTACCGCAAGGCGGAACGCATCGTGGTGGATGACGCGCCGTGGGTTCCTCTCTATTACCAGAAAGACCTGGAATTGATAAAGCCCTATGTCTCGGGCGTCCGCGATATGCTCCTCGGTCACCTGCCGCATCTGACGACGGAAGTCAAATAAGCCGTCACTCTTTCCTTCCGGGCGGATATCAGACGATCTTCGCCCGGAAACGTCCCCGTTTCACTCTCCATCCCCTCGGTGTTCGCCATTCAGTCACACGTTTTCCCTTTCCGATTTCCAGCAGGAAGCTCTGTCCAATAGCGCCATACGGATAGTGTGGTGAAGTAAAGGAAACGGGATAGGGATATACTCATAGTAACGAGGAACGGATGGAATGGCAGGACACGCAGGGCATACGCATGGACCGACCAGCGGTCAGAAACTCTGGATTTCGCTGGCGGTAACGCTGGTTTTTGTCGCGTTCGAGGCAATCGCCGGATGGCGGTCGCATTCGCTTGCCCTGATTTCGGATGCCGGACACAACCTCTCCGATGCAGTGGCGCTGGGTCTTGCCGCCTTTGCGATCTGGATTTCCCAGCGACCGGCGACGGCGCGACGCACGTTCGGCTACCACCGTGTCGCCATTCTGACCGCTCTGTTCAATGCCGTGACGCTGGTCGTTTTAGCGGCGTTTATCGCTATCGAGGCGTGGCAGCGTTTTCTCAAACCGGAACCGGTCGCCAGCGACATGATGATCTGGGTCGCCTTGATCGCCGTCCTGATGAATACCGTCATTGCCGTGGCGTTGTCCGGAGATGCGAAGCATAGCCTGAACAGTCGCGCCGCTTATGTGCATATGGCGGGCGACGCCCTTTCCAGTCTGGCGGTGGCGGTGGCGGGCGTCATTGTGCATTTTACCGGATGGCGTTACGCCGACCCTCTGGTTTCCGTCCTGATTGCGGCGTTTATCGCCTATACCGCCTGGGGCATCGTGCGGGATGCGACCGATATTCTTCTGGAAAATACGCCCCGCGATATCGATGTCGACGCTCTGGTTGCGAGTATTCATAGCGTCCCCATGGTGCAGAACGTCCATGACCTGCATATCTGGACGGTGGGCGATGGACTGCATTTTCTTTCCTGCCATGTCGCTCTGCCCGCCGATGCGACTCTGCCCGAATGCACGTCCATTGTCCAGACCATCGGCGATAAACTGCACGATGAATTCAACATCGGTCACGCGACCATTCAGACGGAAGTCATCGGTCTGTGCCATCGCGGCGATCAGGCAGGGCTTCACTGCGAACTGGAACCCCATCTCCATTCCCACCACGACCATGCCCATTGACGCGACCGCACCGGTTGATGATATCTGTTGATGACGGTTCGCCCGATTCTGAGGCAACCCCCTGAGAAAGATGAAGCCCTGAGACGATATGGTAGTCTTATTAGCAGGGCGAGCGCCATCGGGCGCTTCGCCGAACTCTGAGGGGCGCATTTCCGGCTTATGATAACTATTCGTCGCGCGGTCGTCGCGCTGACGCTGGCAACGTTTCTTTTCTCCTTCGCATCCGTCGCTGAGGCGCAATCGCGGTATCAGAATCTGGTCAATGATCGCTTTGCAACCATCAGTTCCGGGCCGCAGTCGGCATTGATTGTGGATGTCCCTTCCCGCGCCACGGACGCCGAGACAAGGGATGCCGTGACCAAAGCGGTCAACAATGCATTCATCGTAAAGGCGCAGGGATTTTCGGCGCAATTGCAGGCGGCGGAAAGAGCGGGATTAATCAAGCGCGGCGCGGTTGTACCGCTATCGTCTCTGGTAATGACGCGGAAATCAGGGCGACTGGTCAAATCAGGCTGGAAATCGGGACGCGCTGTCGGCGGCGGGAAGCTGACCTTCCGCTTTACGGGGTTTACCGCCAACGACACCCTGTATTTGCAAACCTTCCTGAATGACGCTTATCCCCGTCTCGAAGCGGTTTATGGTTCTCCGGCGGTCAGCGGCGAAGTCGAAATTGTCAACGCGGGAAATCTGGAAAATTCCACAATTCCGGAAGTGAAGCGCTTCGCATACGGGGTATACGATGTTTCCAACAACCGTATTCTGTTGCCGTTGTTCGTCCGGGAAACCGCCAGCCTTCAAGCATTGTTGTTGAATGTCGTTCACGCCTTCCATGGTCCCGCCGTCTTTCAGTACGACGCCTGGGAAGAAGGGTTTGCCCGCGCCGTCTCCTGCGTTATTTTGCGAGACTTTGTCCGTGACCCGGAACTTGCCCAGAAGTACGCGATTGACGACCCGAGCGCCAACTCGCTTTTTTCCCTGTTGCGGTTTTATGATCTCCTGAATCAGCCTGCACTGGGCAATAGTACGTTTTTCCCGCCTTCTCAGGCGAACCTGAGCGGGTTAAACGGCAAGTTTACTGTCGTCAAGATGCTCTGGGCGCGTATCGGCATGAGCGGCGCCGCCTGGCTCAAGGTTTACATTGAAAACCCGTCCTTCTTCCGCGACTTCAACGCCGCCTACTACGCCCGATTCGAACCCAATGCCACACCGAGTATCGCCGGAAACGTTCCGGTTCTTCGTTCCCTGGCGGCGCCGTTGTTGCCTGATGGCGTCGAGGATATTTCATGGAACGACTGGTTCCAGAGGCAATACGTTCTGGATACCAGTGTTTCGCCCGGCACGAAATTATTTCCGTTCGTCATTCCCGCTCAAAGGGATGTGAGCGGGCGACAGACAACCTCCGTGACACTGGTCTATTATCGCACCGAAAAAAGCGGCGATGAGACCTTACTCAATGACCGCGCCTATGCTTCCTACTTCGACGATAATAACTCAGCGCTCAGTCTGGGTTCCGGTTCGGAACAAACAAATATCGTGGAAGGCGAGGGCGGGTTCTCGATCAGCACCACAAATGCCGCCGGTTCTGACGCCACCCGTCTGACAATGGAATTCACCGCAGGCGACCAATCGGCGAGGACTTACCTCCCTGTTGGGTTTGACGGCGATTTTCAGGGCGCCCTTCTGCTCAAACTGGGCGCGAAGAATATGTCGGTCGTCCATACGACACTGGAACCAGTAAACGTGGTTTCCAAAACCGGCAAGGTCGAAGGCGCGGCGTTCGGCGTTTTCCGCTCATCCGATGGCGGGTATAGCGCGGCGGTCGATTCTGATTTAGGCAAAAGCGTTGTGGAGGTCTCGGACGGCGCGAATACGAGACGCTGGCGGTTCAATACCGGACAGGGGCAGTACTACGCCATTTTACGCGACGGCGCAAAAGGCGCTGGCGTTATCACGGTGACCCAGAATTTTGACGCCAGTACGATCCCGTACCTGATTTCGCCGCCGGTGCGCCCCCTCTCCAGTAGTATCTCGGAAGCCCTAAGCCTCCCGCCGACAGACTTTCTGCTTTCTTACTGGGATACGACGCGCTCGACATATGAAACATTTGTCGCCGGGCAACCTTCCGTCGCCCCCCTGCAACCGGGACGCGGGTACTGGCTCAAGATCGCTCCGCCCGATGGCAGTGGAACGCGCACGGTGAAAATTACCGGGACTCCTCCGGTGACGGACACAGATTTTGCCATTCCCTGCGCATTCGGATGGAATCTGGTAGGATCACCCTTTGAAGGCTCTATCGACCTGACGAAAATACAGGTCAAGTATCTACAAAATGGTCTGGTAGACTGGCAAACGGCGGTTGACCGAAACTATATCGCGGCGCAACCGTTCGCATTTGACCGTACTACCGGACAGTATGCCACGGTGAACGCTTTCTCCGGCGGATTATGGCAGGGTTACTGGTTGCGCGTTCTGGTTCCGGGTGGCGTGACGCTCTACCTACCCGGACCGGAAGCGCCTAATCGCTCCCGCACTACGGGAAGCGCGCTGGTTCCCACACGAGCGACAAAAGTCACCGCCACCCGACCAGACTGGACGGTGAAACTGCGGGCGAAATCGGAAGCGCTTAGCGCTGTCAGCAGCCCGGTCACGGTTGCGACAGCAGAGTTCGGCGCCGCATCGGATGCAACCCGCGCTTTTGACAACCGGTTCGACCGGGAATCCCCTCCCTCGATCCTTCCCGGTATCGTGGCGGAATTCGTCCATGATGATTGGGACAAAACGGCGGGCGGGCGATATGTCGCCGACTATCGCCCGCTGACGGGTTCCGCCTCCGAAACCTGGACGGTGGCAATTACTGCGCCGACAGATGGACCGGTATCGCTGACATGGGGGGGTATGGGTAGTGTCCCACACCGTACTAATCTGACTCTCACGGATGTGAAAACAGGTCAGCGAGTGTCCCTGCATTCACGCTCCTCGTATCGCTTCAATGCGACGGCGGGCGAAAGCCGCCGGTTTACCATTGCGGCGGATTCCGCCGCCTCGCTTCCGTTGATGATTTCCAACTTGAGCGCGGTAACCACCCGTGCGGCAGGCGCTTCCAGTATTACATTCAATTACATGGTCACCCGCGCCGCCGATGTCACGATTGAAGTCGCAACACTGAGCGGCAAAGTCATGCGCCGCCTTGCAGGAGGAAGAGCGACGGCGGCGGGACAACAGCGAGTTCACTGGGACGGACGAGCGGAGAACGCTTCCGCATTACCGCCCGGCCCTTACTCGGTAACACTTACCGCTCGGGATGATACGGGCGCAAACGCCCAGATGCGCCGGGTCATCACGGTCATTCAATAAATCACTTTCGTCGATCTGTCGCGGACTTCCCTGTATCGGATGTTCGCGACGGACGCACCATCAAATCGTTTTGCGGCGGCAGTTTATTGCGCCACAGATAAAATTCTATGAGACTGGTCAAACATCTATTTCTGGTTGTGGCGTTCCTCGCCCTTGGGCTTCTTGCGGGATGCGGGGGAGGAGGAGGAGGCGGAGGCGGTTCCGTCTCGAACACTGTTCGCGGTATCGTCAAAAACTCGCTGGACAGCGATAAGGGCGCGGCGGGAGTTCCCGTCACCATTG